>JAKACZ010000029.1 GCA_021820965.1 Bacillota bacterium
CAGCATTTTGACTTAGCGCGCTACCACACGGCCCTCACCCAATAGGTACTACAGTCGGCCGTCGCGAAACCCGCATGAGACTTCGTGTCCCAAAAACGCTGCCTACTAACTGTGAAAGTACCGCTAGGTTGAGTTGGACTGAACTTTTGAATATACAGGAATGACAACCCAAAGATGAGGACATGTTGAACACGTTTGAACACGTTGAATTGGGAACAGATGGGGCCGAGGTTACCTCCGAGATTTGTCACTGTTTAGCTTGAGATTAGCTGGCAGGAAAACCCGGAAACCGTTGCTGGTCGTTGGATTAGAGGCTTGAATAAGTGTAAGGGTACACCAATACTTAAAGAAGTGCTCGATCTCCCCGCACCTGAAAAATTCGGCACGAGCACAAAAAACTCCGGCGTTGGTACGCGGGAACACTCAGATGACGCCAAAAGCCTGTATTTATGCGGGTTTTAGGGATCCATAAAATGACAATGGCGAAACTCAGGTTCAGATGCCTAAGTATGTAAGCTTTTGATATGTAGCAATGGGCCGACCAAGGATGGCGCCCAATCTAGATACGCGGTGAGATTCTTTCCCTTTCCGCCCTTGGCGCTGATTAGCGCAACCTTTTGCTCGGAGGAATGCAAGACGACAAGATCACGACGCGCGACGCAGCGACGGTAGTTCCTCCAGAATCTCTGCCCTTTAGGGCGAGAAAGTTCAAGTTCAAAAAAGGGGGGCTGATTAGGCCCCCCTGTGCATGATCTCTTCTAAGAGGACACCTCTGCCGTGACGGGAGATGCATGCCCCGACTGATTGAGGTTTCGTGCCACGACCAGATAGAGGCCTCCGGCCACGACAAAGCCTACGTAGTAGCTAATATCAACTCCGGAAAGCGCCTTGGCAATGAAACCCTCGAAAAACGGACTGTTCATGAAGGGAAACATCACCAACACCCCTATCATCCAGGTGATGAGTCCCGCCGCATTGACGCTTTTCCGGTCACGGACGTCAGTTGCGGCCAGGCGGCCATGGTGTTTGATATAAAAGTCCGCTACCAAAATGCCGAGCCAGGGTGTCACCCAGTAGCCGATGAGGTAGAGGTAATTTTCGTAGTTAGCGTCAAAGTTGCCCGAGCCGATAACACTGAAGATGAAACCCAATAGGCCGGCGACAATGGCCAGGCGCCACCGCGGCAACCTGAGATCGAGCGCACCGGCGCACAGCGCGTTGGAGTAGATGTTTAACACATTGGCCGCAATGCCACCTAAAATAATGGCAATAATGGCAACGGCGCCAAACCCACCCATTACGGTGTTTAACGCGGCAATGGGATTGCTGTTGTGCGGCGCGGACAGAATGCCTACCAGCATCCCGACAATCTCCAGCCAGAATGTCGCGATGAATGCCCCTAAGAACGCCCACGAACCAATGGATATCTTTGATGTTTTAGGGGCCAAATACCGGCTGTAATCGGATGCATACGCTCCCCAGCTGGCCAGGTACGAAAAGGACGCCCCCAAAATGATCCCCGCGATTACCAACGGGTTCTTGACATGCGGAGCATATGAAGCCAGCGTGTGGCTATGGGTCAGCGCGATTATCGTCACCACGATGAACACAGCGCTTAAGACAGCGGCCATCAACTTTTCAAAGGAGTGAATAAGATTATGCCCGTAGACAGCCAATACCGCCTCTAAAATGACCATGATGGCCGCCGCTTCCCAAAACGACAGCCCATGAAAGAGTATCTGAATACCAAAAGCCCCGAGAATGTTATTCACCGTAAACCACCCTAAGGTGGTTAAGTAGTTAAGAAAGGACGGTGCGTAGCCGCCACGCCGCCCAAAGGAAAACCGGCTAATCATCAGTTGTGGAAGGCCATATGATGGGCCCATCGCCGCACACAGGCCAATCGCGATAGCACCGAGCAGATTGCCTACCAAGAGCGCCCCGATAGACCACCACCAGGAGAGTCCCATGCTAATAGGCAGGAACCCCAGCGCAAAATCCGCGATAGTTAGGTTGGCACCCAGCCATAACGTAAACTGGCTCCGCGATGTGCCGTGTCTCTCTTGCATCGCAATCCGTTCAATCCCGTAGGTTTCAACTTTTAGAATGGCGTCGCCATATTCGGGTGTCGGATTCGCCATGAACATTTCCCTCCTTCGTCTCTAATCCGTCGTCGTTGTACGCTTTTCTAATCAACTGGCCATAGCCTCCAGAGTGCCGCCCCCACCTCCTTTCAGACCCCCGCAATCTCTCGGCGCACATCAACCGGTCGAACAGGTACCCGCGCAATTTTGCCTCCCCAAACGCGCACAGCGTCCTGGACAGCGGCCGAGACCGCAGCAGGCGCAGGGATGGCCCCACTCTCACCTACTCCTTTTATGCCCAGCGGGTTGAGCGGTGTGGGCGTGCTGCGTGACACCGATAGGATGTCCGGCATCTCCGCCGCGCCCGGAAGCAGGTAGTCCATGAGCGTGCTGGTCATCAATTGACCATCGGCGTCATACACCACCTCTTCATAAAGCGCGGTGCCAATCCCTCCCACCACGCCGCCGATAATCTGGCCCTTCACGATCAGCGGATTGATTTCGGTACCGCAGTCATGGGCCGATACATAATGCAAAAGCCGAACCCCTCCGGTTTGCCGCTCCACCTCCGCAACTACCAGATGCGCGCTTGCTGAGTAAACAGCGCCTTTGGGCACAAAGTAACGAGTGGCTGCCAATCCCGGCTCGACCGGGTAGGAAAAGGTGCTGCCCGGGAAGGGTCCGCTGGCAAGAAAGGCAAGAGAACCGAGGTCCATAGACTTTTCGGGCACACCCTTTACGAAAACGCGGCCGGCCGACAACTCCATATCATCCTGCGACGCTTCCCACAGCGTCTCGGCGATGGCTAATATTTTCTTTTTCACTTCAACCGCCGACTCGTAGACGGCGTTGCCCGCCACAGCCGCAGTGCGGCTGGCAAAGGTACCGGTGCCCAAAGATACCACGTCGGTATCACCCTCTAACACCCGAACGCTCTCTGGTTCAACCCCCAGAACATCTGCGGCAATTTGTGCCAGGCTGGTCTCGTGGCCCTGGCCCTGGGACGCCGCGCCGGTTGACACAGTAATCGAGCCATTCTCTTCAACCGCCACAGTTGCCCCTTCAAACGGACCCATTCCGGTATTTTCCAGAGCGATGGCCAACCCTACACCGATACGCCGATCCGGGTCTTTGGATTCCCGCTGACGTTGCCGCCAAGTGTCGTATTCACCCGCTTCCAAGAGTGCATTCCAGAGCGCCGGATAATTCCCACTGTCAATGACCATGGGACTCCCCTCGCGTGACACCAACCCGGTCTCGTATGGAAAGGCATTGGCCGGAATGAAGTTAATCCGCCTTATTTCCGCCGGATCCATTCTCAACTCGTGCGCAGCCGCATCCAAGAGGCGATTCATCACCATGGCCGCCTGCGGCCGGCCTGCTCCGCGGTACGGTGCTAAGGGCGTCGTGTTGGTGTAGGCGACCGTGGCGCGGCAGAGATAGTTGGGAACTTGAAACGCCCCGGGGATTAAGGTCGAGGTAATGATGGGAACAATCACACCCCATGGCACATAAGCTCCGGTGCTGGCCAAAAAATCGTCCTGTAGGGCGATAATGCGACCTTCGCGGGATAGACCCATGACTGACTGATGAATTTGCTCCCGTTCGTGGACGGCCGCCGCCAAATGCTCCATGCGGTCTTCAATCCAAGACACGGGCCGCTGAAGCTCCCGGCTAGCCCAGGCGACGAGTAAATCCTCCACGTAAAACGGTTCTTTGGCGCCGAACGCCCCGCCGACGTCGGGAGCCACCACACGGATGTTGCGCTCCGCCACTCCGAAGTATTGGCTATAGACGCGCCGCATCATGTGGGGAGTTTGCGTTGTTGCGTGGACGATGAGCCGTTCTTCGGCGCCACGTTCGTCCCATTCCGCCACCAATCCCCGCGTTTCGATCGGCATACAGCTTATTCGTCCCACCTCAAAGCTGTCGTGCACCACGATCGGGGATTCTTTCAGCGCGGCTTCGGCGTGTCCCACAACCTGATCAAACTTAGCCGCCAGGTTGGTGTCGCGGTGGCTGTGAACCATCGGCGCTGCTTTTGCCAGAGCGTCCTTCAGGTGCGCCACGGAAGCGAGGCTCTGATATTGGATGCGGATGGCGCTGGCAGCATCCTCCGCCCGATAGCGACTCTCGGCTATAACCAGCGCCACCGGCTCTCCCACATGATGAACCGTCTTTCCCAACGGCGTTTGTGTAACGGGGTCCAGCCTAGCGTGTGGAAATAGCAAAGGTAGCGGGGCGAAAGTCACGTCCGCCGGTGTCCATACGGCTACCACTCCCGGCAAAGCGCGCGCCCGAGATACATCGACATCAACAATCTCCGCGTGTGCATAAACACTGCGCACGAAGGCGGCATGAAGCATCTGCGGCCGTTGAATGTCGGCCACATAGAGGCCTTGGCCGCGCAACAGACGGGGATCGACAAAACGCTTTAACGGCTGTCCGATCGCACTCATAAAGAACCTCCCTCCGTTCGCTTAATCCATCCAAGAACACGCTGCGGCGTCAGGGGCAGTTCGGAAAACGCTTCAGGCGGAGCACCGACCGCCCGTGCCACCGCATTGGCCAGTGCCGGAGCAACGCCGACCACGCCCCCTTCGCCACTCCCTTTCGCTCCCAGGGGATTAGTCAAAGCCGGGGCATCCTCCGTGATTAACACCGTGATGTCGGGCACTTCAGGAGCGCCGGGGAGCATGTAGTCCATAAAACTCGCCGACAGCAGCTGACCATCCACGTCATAGGCGAGTTCCTCCAACACCGCGCCACCCAACCCTTGGGCAATGCCGCCGACGATTTGGCCTTCCACCAGCTTGGGGAGGATCGCTTTGCCGATGTCATAAACGATGCCGTAGCGAACGATCCGCACGGCACCGGTCGCCGGATCCACCTCAACTTCGGCGCAGTGTACCCCGTAGGGATATGTCATATGGTTGGCCTCATAGCGCTCCTCTACGTCGAGTGCGATGTTTGCCGCCAAAGCCTCCTGATAGATGGCGGCATAGGTCACCGACCGCGTCGGCACTCCCTGAACAAAAGCGCCGTGGGAATCCAATACCATATCCTCCCCCGACGCCTCCAACAGATGGGCCGCCGCTTCCCGGATCCGGGTGCTGAGGACAGTGGCCGAGACATGAGCCGCCGCGCCGCCCACTACCGTGCCGCGACTGGCAAAGGATCCATTGCCTTCGGGCACAGCGTCGGTATCTCCGTGTATCACCCGGATCTGCTCCAAGTCGACGCCAAGCACCGAGGACACGACTTGGGCCAGCATGGTGCCGGTTCCCTGCCCAAGCGCGGCAAGTCCGCTAAAACACTCGAATGCCCCCTCCGGTGTCATCCTCACTCGTGCCATCTCCCAAGGGCCTAGTCCAGACTTTTCGACGAAAAAGGCCATGCCGAACCCACGCAGCCTGCCGTTCTGGGCACTCGCCATGCGCCTGGCCTCAAACCAGGCATAGTCCATGAGGGCGAGCGCCCGGTCCAGCGCCTTGGCATAGTCTCCCGTATCAAACACCACTTCTTGACCCAGCGCCGCAATGCTGTTGCTGTAGGGCATGGCGGATGTTGGAATGAGGTTGCGGCGGCGCACATCGGCCGGGTCGCGCTTTAGCACCTGGGCCACGGCGTCAATGGCACGCTCCCGGACGAACGTCCCTTCAAAACGGCCCGGCCCCCGGTAGGTGCCGGTAGGTGTCTTGTTGGTCAAAGCGACATTGAGGTCTATCTCCAGCGCGGGCCAAACGTACGGTCCGGGCAGCATCGCCTGAGTCAACTCCGGCACAGTGACCCCGTGCGTGCGGATATAGGCTCCAGAATCAACCCAGATGGTGTCCCGGAGAGCCAGAAGCCGGCCCTCGTCATCGAACCCAATTTCGACTTGATGATGCTGCTGCCGGGAATGATTGGCCGCCTTAAGATGTTCGCCGCGATCCTCAATCCACTTTACCGGCCGTTGTAAAAGGCGCGCCGCGTAAGGGATAAGAAAATCCTCGGGATAAAATTCGCCGCGAATGCCAAAGCCGCCACCTACATCAGGCTCCACGAAACGCAGTTCCTCGATGGGCACGCCGAGCAGGGACGCCAGAATGCGCCGGTTGAAATGGACCACTTTGGTCGGACCGTACACTTCAAGTCGTCTGGCAACGGGGCGAGCCACCAAGCCCCGTGTCTCGAGCGGCACCCCGCTGTGCCGCTGAATGGAAAACGAGAGCGAGAGGCGGTGGGGAGCAGCTGCCATCGCCGCTTTGGGATCCCCCTTAGACGTTCGGCGTTGGTATACCCGATTCCCGGGCACCCCGTCGTGCAAAAGCGGCTGTTCCACCAATCCCGCAGCGCGGGTTACCGCCGGACAGGGTTGGTAACGCACCCGGACCGCATCCAAGGCATCTTCAGCCAGATAGCGGTTCTTGGCAATCACCACAGCCACCGGTTCGCCCACATAACGCACCCGATCAAAAGCCAGCACTGGCTGCAGTGCTTGTTCCAGTTCGGGGGCAGGCGACAAGCGAACCGGAATGACCGGAACCGGCCTGGGCAAGTCCCGAGCTGTCAGCACGGCCATCACGCCGGGACGGTGCCGAGCCTCGTCCACATCGCACGACACCAACCGCGCATGGGCATAGGGGCTGCGCACGATGGCCGCCTCCACCATTCCCGCAAAGACGACATCGCCCACAAACCAGCCCTGACCGGTCAAAAAGCGCGGATCTTCGAGACGACGCGGGTTCATGAGTTTGACGCCCCCGGTCTTGCCATCAGCGACTCGATGGCATCCACAATCGTCTGGTACCCGGTGCAACGGCAGAGGTTGCCCGACAGCGCATCACGAATTTCCTGGCGCGTAGCCGTTTCATGCGTGGCGAGAAAGTGTTTAGCGGTCATCAGCACGCCCGGGGTGCAAAAACCACATTGTAGTGCATGATGAGTCCAAAATGCCGCTTGCAGCGGCGACAACGTGCCATCCGCTTCGGCCAGACCCTCAATGGTTTCGATAGACCTCCCCCGCGCCTGAGCCCCCAGCATCAGGCAGGAGCGGACCGGGCGCCCGTCCACAAGCACGGTGCAAGCCCCGCACACGCCATGCTCACACCCGAGATGGGTCCCCGTTAACCTCAGAACGTCGCGGAGCACGTCGGCCAGCAGCATGCGAGGCTCGACATCGTAGACGCTATACGCATGCCCATTCACGGTGAGCGTATAGGACATCGACTCGGTATTCATTTCGGCCATGCTTTTCATCTCCTTTTACCGGGAACCTGTCCCCGTGCGCGCTGGCTCGCTTTCGCAATGGCACTACGACCCAGTGCCCTGACCAAGTCCAGTCGGTACTGCGCCGTCGCGTGTAAATCATCGAGGGGATCAATGAGGCTCGTCACCTTATCTAACACGGACTTGGCCAAATCGTCGGTCAACCGTTCCCCCTGATGCGCGTTCAGCACATCACTCACATCTTTAGGCGTTGACGAAGCGCCCCCTACCGCTAGGCGTGCGGCGGCCAGCCGCCCCTGAGCGTCCAGTGCGACCTGACAAGCTACAGCTGCAATGGCGAAATCGCCATGGCGGGGTGAAAATTCCTCGATAGCCTGCCCCGCACCGGCCGGCAGGGCGGGCAACCGCACTTCAGTCGCGATTTCAGTAGCAGAGACCTGCGTCATCAGGTAGGATAGGAAAAAGTCGGCTGGGCCTACGACGCGCTCCCCGTCCACCGAGTTCAGGGTGACTCGCCCGTCAAGCAGGGTGAAAATGAGGGGTAGTTCGGCCGACGGGTCCGCGTGGCACAAGCTACCGCCGATCGTGCCGCGACTCCGTATCTGCGGGTGGCCGATAAGAGACTCCGCCTCCCCAATCACGGGACAGTCTTGGGCGATGACCGGCGAGTCTTCCAGTTGGTAGTGCCGCGTCAGCGCCCCAATGCGGAGGGTGTCTCCCTCTCGATAAAGATATCCGAGCTCCCCTTCGAGGCCGTTGAGATCAATCACCGCGGCTGGCATCGCCAGGCGCATATTCATCAGCGGCATCAAGCTTTGGCCGCCCGCCATAACCTTGACGTCAACGCCGTCTTGCTCCAAGTCATGGAGCAGACCCAATGCTTCTGCCAGGGTAGCAGGCACAATATAGTCAAACAGTGCAGGCTTCACCGATCTTTCCCTCCTTGATTCCCGTGAAAAGTTGGCGTACGGTGTTGGCGGAACGCACGAACCGCCTCACGAAAATCGTCGGTCTCAAAACAGGCGATGGACTCTCCTGCATCATCGCGAACCCAACCCAAACTGGGATCGGCGCTAATGCGATGCACCGCCTCCTTAGCCCAAGCGAGCGAGAGCGGGGCGCGGCGGCGATAGCGGTCCACCCAGGCATCCACCCGTTCGGCCAGCTTGCCGTCTGGCACCACTTCCGTCACCAGTCCCATGTGGTACGATTCATCGGCCGTGATAAGGCGACCCGTAGTGAGCAAGTCAAGTGCGTGAGCAGCCCCCACAACGGCCATTAGCCGCCGGATGTGGGCGCGCCCAATGGTAATCCCCAGTTTCGCCGACGTAATCCCGAGTTTCGAAGAACGGGTCGCCAGACGAATGTCACAGGATACGGCGAGTTCTAGCCCCGCGCCTATGGCAAATCCGTCAATGGCGGCCAAAACCAAAACCGGCGCTTCGTACAAGGCACGGCAGAACTCATCCACCGCCAAAAAGGACCGGCGAGCCGCTTCAGGGCTGGACTTGGTGTGGTCAAACTCTAAAATGTCGGCCCCCGAGACAAAATTCCCAGGAACGCCGGCGATCACAATTGCGCGCACTGAAGCCGCCATGAGGCGCTGCAGTTGGTCGGTAAGCTCCATCCACATTTCTAGAGTGATGGCATTTCGCTTCTCGGGCCGGGCGATCTGAAGGTATCCGACCTGATTTTCAACGCTCGATAAAATGTGTCCCGTCATCGAATCGCCCCCACCTCATAAAGGGCCGCGATGTCCTCGGGTCCTAGGTTGAGCACGGCACGCAGCACCTCTTTGGTGTGCTCCCCGAGATCGGGCACCTGGCCATCAGCCACCGGGCGTGCCTGGTCGAAAATCATTGGCGTGCCGACCACGCGAAAAGGCACCCCCGCGTAATTCACATCAATAAACAGGTCCCGCTCGGCTAGGGCCGGTTCCCGGCTGGCTTGTGCCACCGTATTGATTGGCCCGGCGGGAATGTTAGCTTGGGACAGACGCTCTAGCCACACTTGGGTCGGTTGCTCCCGAAAGCGGACGTTCAGCACGGGCTCCCACTGTGTGCGATTCATGACACGTCCTTCGCTGGTCGCGAGGTTTTGATCCGCCGCCAGTTCGGGCAGATCCAGCACGTGACACAGCTTTTGCCAGTGGGCTTGGGTACTCACGGCCACAACCAGGTATCCGTCTAAGGTACGAAACGCTTGAAAAGGAGCCATGACCGCGTGGCGGCTGCCCAGGGGTCCCGGCACTTCAGCGGTGGCGAAATAGCGGGCAAACGCGTTTTCCAAGAGTGCGGCCTGGCTTTCCAGCATGCTGATGTCCACCAGACATCCCTGGCCGGTCACATGACGCCCTTGTAGGGCGGCCATGATGCCCAAGGCCAAATAAAGCCCGGCACCAACGTCCCCGACCGAAAATCCTACTTTGACCGGCTCGCCGTCGGACGTGCCTGTGACCGACATCGTTCCGGCCATGGCTTGTATCACAATGTCCAAGGCGGGCCTTCCACTGTAACCATTGCCGCGCCCAAAACCGGAGCAGGCCGCGTAAATGAGCCGCGGGTGCTGATTGCGCAGCGTGCTGTATCCAAGGCCGAGCCGATCCATCACGCCGGGGCGAAAATTCTCCACCAGCACATCGGCAGCAGATGCCAAGCCACTAACAATCTCACGCCCACGAGGGTTTTTCAAATCCACGGCGACACTTTTCTTGCCGCGGTTAAGACTAGCGAAGTAGGTGCTGCGCCCCACTTTCTCGGGACCGTTTTGGCGTGCTTTGTCCCCCCAGAGCGGCTCGATTTTGATCACCTCGGCTCCCAAGTCAGCCAAAATTTGGGTTGCAAAGGGACCCGAAAGAATTTGTGTCAGATCAATGACGCGCACCCCGGTGAGAGGCTTCATCACGAATACTCCTTACGCGCCGGCGACACCAGCTCGGCCAGCAATCCGGGAATGGCCCGGCCGTCTAAAAACGCAATTGTCATCTTGCCCGCGCCGGGCCGGCCGTACTGATCGGCCAGCGGCACCATACCACGGATGCCATCCAGCGTTTGGTCTACATCGTCAACCAGAAACGCCACATGCTCGACACCATCGCCGTGAGCCTGAAGAAAGTTCCATGCACTGGAGCCCGGCCGATGCGGCTCTAAAAGCTCAATTTTCGGCCCATTCAAGCCCTGTCCAACGGGGATGAAAGCAATCGCAATCAATCCGTCACCGTAGTCCTCTTCGGCCACTACCTTAAGACCCAAAGCGCTTTCAATGCGCTGCGCGGTGGCCTGAATGTCGGCTACCACCATTCCAATGTGATCCAGCATTTTGGCAGGCATCGCCGTCTACCCTCCTCTATTCCACTGTCAGCTCCGTTACCGGAATGTCTGCGCTCCATCGGCGGTCGCGGCGAAGATCGCTCTGACCCACTCGCTTTTGCCGCGCCCGCTCCACATCGATATCGATAACCCCGTAACCGGGGCGGGAGCCCGACAAGGGTCCCAGCAGCGCTTCGCCCTCGGGGCCGGCGCCAATGCTGGCACCGAGATAGGTGATATCCTCTTCCCGGCCGACCCGATCCGCGCATACCATGTACACCCGGTGAGCATAGGCGTGCCCCAGAACCAGATGGTTTTGTGGCGCATATCCCGAACCGTCCCACAAAAGGTGTTTGCCAACGGATGTCCAGGTGGTGGGCACGGCCACCACCTCCGCCCCCGCGTCCGCCAAAGCACTGACGGTATAACCGAACCTTAGGTCATAGCAAATCAGCACACCGAGTGTGAGGTTCAGCGAACGGATGCGCCAGACGGTCAAACCGTCACCGACATCAAGCCACTCGCGCTCCCAGCCAAATCGATGCATTTTGCGATAACGTCCCGCGTATCCATTTGGACCAACCATCACCGCGGTGTTGAAGAGTCCCTCGGGAGCACGCTCCAGTATCCCGCCGACAATGTATCCCTGATGCTCCCGGGCCCAACTCTCCCATAGGCGCACGGTTGGCCCGTCGATCGGTTCTACCCAATCTTCGACCTCTTGTAACGTGCGCATTGCGTACTTGTGGGAGGCGCACTCCGGCAGAACCACCAAATTTGCGCCCGCGGCAAAAACTTGCCTGACCAGACTCTGCTGGGCCTCGCGATTTTTTTCCAACGATGCGTAGGGCGACACTTCAAGTTGGACCAGTCCCATTTTCACAGCGTACCGTCGTCCGTGCGGTCCATGAGCGCCTTGCGTTGGTTGCCGTCAACAGTGAGTTGCGCCCCGTGGATAAAGCTGGCCCGGGGGGAAGCCAAAAACACGACCACATTGGCAACCTCCTCCGGACGCGCAATCCGGTGGGGCGTCATAGAACGTTTGGCACGAATGTCCGCGGTAGGGACGTCAAAAGCCAGGTCGCGGGCAAAGGCTTCGGTGAGCTGCTCCCAGCGTCCTGTATCAACGGGTCCAGGATTCACGCTGTTAATCCGAATGTTGTACCTTCCGTACTGATCGGCCAACGCCTGCATTACCGCCAGGTCCGCGGCATTGGCGGCCGTGCCGGTCAGCTCCCAGTACGACGGCTTGATACCGTCGTTGCCCACCACATTGACGATGACTCCTTGACCCCGCTCAAGAAAATGGGGAATGACAGATTTAGTCATACGCACGTACCCGAGGAACTTAACCCCCAGCGCCAGGTTCCACAGATGGTCGTCAATGTCCATCAGCACTCGGCCCGGGGCCGCGCCGGCACAGTTCACTAAAATGTCGACATGGCCAAAATAATTGATGGCGTCCTCGACCGCGGCTTTGGCGTTGGCTTCGGCCGACAAGTCCGCGGAAATCGCGTGCAACTGCGCCTCTGGCACCTGCTCTTTAATCCATTGAACAGCGTTCTTAAGCCCCGAGGGGTCGCGTGCAACGATGGCACAAGCCGCCCCTTCCCGCGCGAACCCAAGGGCAGTCTCTCGTCCAATCCCCTTGCTACCGCCCGTAATGAGTGCCACTTGAGCACTGAGACCTAAATCCATCGAAATTCCTCCTCGGATGATTATTCCACCATCGCCACGACGCGGGCGGGACCGCCGTCGCCGTGCACCACCTTGAGGGGCAGCGCGATCAGGGTAAATTCCTGGGACGGAATGTCACCCAAGTGAATCAAGTTTTCCATCAAGAGAATTGAGTTGCCCAAAAAAATGTAATGGTTGGGATACGGGAACGCTTTGTCTACGGCGAAGTCTAAGCCCAACGCGCGGATCCCCTGGGATTGAAGCCATCGCGCGGCGTCCTCCGAAAGATACGGGTTGTGGGCGTACAAATCCGGTTGGTTCCAGTGATGCGTGGCCCAGTCGGTGCGAAGCAACACCCGTTTTTTGGCGAGGCTCCTTGGATCGGCCACTGCCCCCTTCAGGTCATCCACGGAGATGGGTTGGCCGGGGCGCGCCGTCGACGTCAGATCTACCACTCGTGCGGGTCCGATAAACATATCAAGCGGCATTTGGTCAATGCCGGGCGCCTCGGGATAGAAGTGGTAAGGGGAGTCGATGTGGGTTCCGGTGTGAATGCTGAAGGTCACGCGGGTATTTGACCGGTTCTCGACTTCGTGAGTGGTAATCGGCTCAAAACTCACGCGGGGATGCCCGTCTAGCGGTTGAATTTCGGGGCCCCACGGAACCGTCAGGTCAATGTACGTTGGCATCTTAATCCTCCTAAATCTAGGCCAGAGCTAGCAACTTTTGCTGTCATACCGTAACGTAGGGCCATGGTGTATAATCAAATAGAATCACGATAATTGTATACAAAATATTCTATACGATGTCATTCCCGAAAACTCCTGCATCAATAGAAAAAAATTCGAAGGGGGATTTCCATGGACGTTCGAGTCGAGGTGCAGACGATATCGCGTGTAGCCTATGACCGTCTTTACCGCATGATTTTGGCGGGCGAGTTCCTTCCCGGCCAGTGGATCAAGGAACGGGAACTGACCGACATGCTGGGCATTAGCCGCACCCCGGTTCGTGAAGCGCTGCGCATGCTGGAGCGCGAGCGATTGGTCATCTCTATCCCCCACCGCGGCTTTCGCATCCCCATCCCCACCGCAAAGGAGCTGCGGGACTTTTATGAGCTTCGCGCGGAACTCGAAGGCATGGCCGCACGACTGGCCGCCGAGCGGGCCAGCGATGACGATATCGAGCAGTTGCGCCGTTTCTTAGACGCCGCTGAGGCGGGATTGAAAGACCGCGACGCGACCGCAATGGCTGAGAATAACGACGCCTTTCATCACACGCTGGCCGCCTGCACCGGAAACCAGGAACTGGTGAACTCCCTCCACCGGCTCCGCGCCGGGATTGACCTCTACCGCCATTTATCTTGGTCTGTGCAAAAAGCGCGGCCCGCACGCACCTCGGAACAGCACCGAAGGATTCTCGTCTGCGTGAAAAACCGCGACGGAGCCGCGGCGCAACAGAGTGCGCGAATCCACATAATGGATTCGCTTACGGTGGCTATCCAGGGCCTGGAAGCTTTTCACGCCAAGGCCACGGACGAAGACGCTTAAATCCCCAAAGATTCATCCGGCAAAACCATCGCCTCGCCCCGACCTCGGGGACGGCCTCTGACCAAAATTGGGACTATGGGGTGCTGACGCCCAACACCCGCAGCACCAAGGGCGAAAAGGCCTGGGCAACATCGGTGGAGGCAAGCCGTCCGCCCGGACGGTACCAGCGAATGACCCCGTTCAATGCCGACAGAATAAACAGGCGGGCCAGGCTTTCATCGTCCACCGAAAAAACACCGCTCGACATGCCGTCTTGAAGCACCTTGTCCCAGAGTCGCTCATACGCCCGTCTCAGCTGTCGGGCTCTACCCCGTGTCCTGTCGCTCAGCTGATTGTCGTCGTCCATGTAGACGCGTGCCCAGGCTCTCGACCGGTCAATGACGGATAAGTGTGCGGCGATCATGCGCTCGAGCTTGATCTCCGGGCTGTCGGCACCCTCAACAATGGGGGCGACCGCCGACGTGAAATCTTGAGCGGCTCGCCGAACGATTTCCAAATAGAGATCTTCCTTGGTGGCGATATGCGCGTATAGGCTCCCCGACAATATCCCGGCCACTTCAGCTATGTCTCGCACGGTCGTGGCCCGAAACCCTTTTTCGGCAAACAGTTCCGCCGCTGCTTGAATAATGATGGCCTTACGGCTCTTACGCGCCATCGTGCCACACTCCGCCCAGCCGTGCCTTCGCCTCCCGGGCTCGGACCAACGCCTCCCCAACAGAGCTGCCCAGTACCGTCAGATGCCCGACCTTACGGCCTGGCCGCATGTCCTTTTTTCCGTACCAATGTAACTGCACGCCCTCCACGGATAAGACATCGGGGAGATTGAGCGTGCCGGCCGGGAATAAATCGCCCAACAAGTTGACCATGACCACCGGACTCAAGAGTCGCACGGGAGCAATCGGCCAACCCGCAACCGCTCGCATGTGCTGGCTAAACTGTGAAGGCGCGGCCGCCTCAATGGTCCAGTGCCCAGAGTTGTGCGGCCGGGGCGCCATTTCATTAAACAGCACCTGATCATCGGGTGTGACAAAATACTCCAGTGCCATCACGCCAACCAATCCAAGCCCTTCGGCCATGACGCGCGCTTGGTGAAGAGCCTGTGCGGCCACGGTGTCGGAAACCCGCGCCGGAACGATGCTGTAGTCGAGTATTCCTTGATGGTGATGGTTTTCCGCCACGGGATAGGGCTCAATCGTACCCGACTGATCGCGGGCCACCACCACCGAGATTTCCTGAGAAAACGAAACCAGCCGCTCGTAAATCAAGGTCGCACCGGTCGGAGCCAGTCTCAGGTATGCAGCCCCGGCTTCTTCAGACCGACTGACTCGTTGCTGACCTTTTCCGTCATAGCCACCGCTGACGGTCTTAAGAATACCGGGAACGCCAAGACGCTCCGCAGCGGTTTGCGCCTCTTCAGGAGACGTCACCCCCCGATATGCGGTAGTCTTCAGTCCCAACTCCCGCGCCCGGTCTTTTTCTCGCAATCGATGCTGGCTTACAGATAAAAGCTCAGGCGGTGGGAACACGGGGATCCATTTTTGCAGCGCCTCTGCCGCCTCAACGGAGACATTTTCAAATTCATAGGTGACACACTGTACTCTCTTAGCGAATATTTCAAGCCCTAATGGGCTGTCGAAGGGTTCGGCGATGAGATCGTCGGCCGCCTCGGAGGCCGGGCCTGCCCCGCCCGGTTCCCATATCACGGTCGATAGACCCAGGGCTCGTGCGGCCAAGGCCATCATACGGCCCAATTGGCCGCCGCCTAAGATGCCGATGGTGCCGTCACCCGGCACTAGTCTTTGGCCCATGATTTCACCGTGCGGTCTTGCTCCAATACCGAAGTGCGCATTTGCCCCTGATATTCGGTCAATCTAGCCATTAATGCGGGATCGGACCCGGCTAATATCCGAGCCGCGTACAGCGCCGCATTGACCGCTCCCGCCCGGCCGATGGCCATGGTACCGACGGGAACGCCGCCGGGCATCTGAACGATGGACAAGAGCGAATCCATTCCTCCCAGGGCGTGACTTTGGATAGGTACTCCGATCACTGGCAGCAAGGTCGCGCTGGCTAGCATGCCGGGCAGATGGGCCGCTCCCCCGGCGCCGGCAATAATCAGCCGATAGCCCTGTCGCTCTGCTGTTTGGGCAAAGTGCAGCATCCGGTCCGGTGTGCGGTGGGCAGACAGCACATGCACCTCATACCCGATTCCCAGTTGGGCTAAGACATCTGTGGCATGGCGCAGCGTGTCCCAGTCGGACTG
This sequence comes from Bacillota bacterium, assembly GCA_021820965.1. Lineage (GTDB taxonomy): Bacteria > Bacillota > Sulfobacillia > Sulfobacillales > Sulfobacillaceae > Sulfobacillus_B. The sequence continues at coordinate 16,091 of JAKACZ010000029.1, forward strand.
GCTGCCCATGGCGACAGCGATCACCGGTAACCCTCCCTCGTTTTCTCTCGCCGTTGGAAAATGTTTCGCATTCGGCCAGCAATCCCCTGACCCCGCGGCAAGCGCCGATTCTCCCATAAGCATAGAGTATTTTGCCGAGCAAACCAACTTCACATGTTAAGGAGGCCTTCGTATGTGTGGCATTGCCGGGTGGATCGACTATCAAGGCCGGGTGGAACGGCAGCAGAGATATTTGGATGCCATGTCCCAAACCATGACCTGCCGCGGTCCGGACGGCAGTGGCTCCTGGATTTCTGCCCGAGCAGGGTTGGCCCATCGCCGCTTGGCCGTGATCGATCCGGTAGGCGGAATGCAGCCAATGTCTCGACGCTTTGGCGGCACGGTGTACAGTGTTGTCTACAATGGTGAAATCTATAACTTTCGTGAACTGCGCGAGGAACTTCAGTCGCTCGGTTACACCTTCCAAACCCGCTCGGATACGGAGGTGCTGCTTACCGCATACATTGCCTGGGGCGATGACGCCGTCAACCGGCTCAACGGCATCTTCGCGTTTGCCGTGTGGAACAGCCGGACCGAGACGCTCTACCTGGCCCGCGACCGCCTCGGGGTGAAGCCGTTGTTCTTTGCCGAGATAGGGTCGGGCTTCCTCTTTGCCTCGGAAATGAAAGGGCTGTTGGCGCATCCAACCGTATCGCACCGAGTCAATGCCGAGGGTTTGGCCGAGGTGTTTGCGCTGGGTCCGTCCCGTACCCCCGGGCACGGCGTGTTTGAGGACATCCGTGAACTTCGCGCAGGCTGGCACCTGCACCACGATCGCCGCGGCACACGTGCTCGTCCGTATTGGCAATTGGAGGCGGCGCCTCATCAGGATGACGCCAAGACCACCGCTGGCGTGATCCGCGAACTGCTCCAAGACACTGTCACCCGTCAGCTCGTGGCCGATGTTCCGGTCGTGACACTGCTGTCGGGCGGGTTAGATTCAAGCATTGTAACCTCCTTGGCGCAGGATACCTTCAAACGCGAAAGCCGCGGCCCCCTAAAGACATTCTCGATTGACTTTAAAGACATGGCTCGCTACTTCAAAGACAACGGATTTCAGACCAATTTGGACGCGCCCTGGGTGGAAAAGGTATCCGAGTTTCTGGGAACCGAACACACCCGGGTCGAACTGGATACCCCGGACCTGGAGGAATCGCTCGTGCCAGCTATGCGCGCCCGCGATTTGCCCGGTCACGCCGATGTAGACACCTCACTCCTCCTTTTCGCAGGTCAGATTAAGCAACAGGCCACGGTGGGGCTGTCGGGCGAGGCGGCCGACGAGATTTTCGGCGGCTATCCGTGGTTTCATCGGGCCGACGCCTTAAAAGCCAACACCTTTCCCTGGTCGCTAAGACTGAATGATCGCATTCGCGTGCTGAATCGAGACTTTATCCGGCACATCCAACCGATTGAGTATGTGTCCGCCCGCTATCGGGAAGCGCTGGCGGAAGTACCCCATCACCCGGCAGAAACCCTGGAGGAACGGCGCATCCGCGAGATTTCGTATCTCAGTATCACCCGCTTTCTGCCGACGCTTTTGGATCGCAAGGACCGCATGACGATGGCACACAGCCTGGAAGTACGGGTGCCGTTTTGCGACCACCGCTTGGTGGAGTATGTCTTCAATATCCCTTGGGCCATGAAGAACGAGGGCGGTTTGTCCAAAGGCATCCTGCGCCTGGCCGCCGCCGGCTGGCTCCCGGAAGACGTGTTGACCCGGCGTAAGTCACCCTATCCGTCAACAGTGAACCCCAGCTATTTTGCCGCCATGGCGGCGGGAATTCGGGAAGTCTTGTCCGATCCCGGATCGCCGCTCAAGCCGCTGATCGACTCCGACTACGTCAAAGAAGTTGTCGAGGCTGGCCCGCAAGCCGACCAAATCCCCTGGTTCGGACAGCTCATGGGAAATGCTCAGCTCTTTGCCTTTTTAATCCAGGCCAATGCCTGGCTCAAGGAGTACCGGGTTGAGATTGTGTAAAGACCGCCGTTCAGGGGAGGCTTATCCGCCTCCCCTATGCCGGGTTATCGGGAAATTGATCAGAACACGCCAGCCTTAAGTTCCCTGACGCCAAGACAAAACGCGGGTCTTGGGTCTGACGCATCGACCGATATCAGTGCCGACTGTGGTCAGGGTTCGACCCTCGGGATTCAGCGGTCATGGTTGGTTGATCACGTTCATCGGCAAGGTCCGTCCAAGAACACCACGAGTTCTTCCGCTCGTATGCTCATCGACGCGTAAGAGTCCTAAGACCCCGACCTAATGGCCGGAGCTTGGTTCTGAACTCCGCCGCACTCGAGAAAGCGGTGAAGCCGTCTCGCTTTAGCTTCAACTGCCGACGCATCAGGCTGCTTGACAAACGGGTATGGGGTAGGTACAACGCGGCCTCGAGGCTTGGCTGTCATGGCGAGTTTCTCTTGGGCCGCAAACCCCTGCAGAACCGAACGTACGCGATTAACGCATCCGGCTCCCCTAAAACACTCACATGCGCGAGACATCCCGGGGCTGTGTCATGTGCGAAGAAGGCATCCGAAACCTGGGCAGGTTCATCGCCGCGTTCCAGCTGCGGAAGCTACGCTGACTCCATCGACGCAACGCTTGCCACCATGGCCCGATGGACGGCCCATCGAACCCGCGATAGGGCGGGCAGGCACGTGCCGTCCCCGAAGTACTGACAAAAGCCGCTCAGACGCTGGCCCAACGCCTCCTGTTGGAGAACGAGCGGGTCGTACCGATGGGTGGCGACGACAACCCCGGATTTACGAGGTACGATGCCGTTGCGCTTCCATATATCGACGCAAAACCGCGTTCATACGTCGTTGATAGCCGGGCCCTTGGGACCGAAAAAAACCCAGCACATCGGCATCGATCCTGAGCGTAATTTGACGTTTGGGTCTCGGCACAAAGACCGCCCCTTGCCAGAACGTCTCATCCAATTCGGGTGAGTCTACGTCAACCAGATCCGATTCCTCAAGTCTATCGACGTCGTCCCAGTTGGTCTTGGACTTTTCGCCAGTATCGTGTTTGCTCGCGCGAATTCGCCCTCCTTAAGCAAATAATGCGGTCGGTGAGCCGCGGATGGTGTAGACACACACACAAACACGCCCGCAATCACGCCAATCGCCACATGCCCCTCTTCACCATAGTCTCGGCGTTCGTCACGCCACTCAAACCGAGAACTTGAGAAACACTCGTCGGCGTCAGCGAAGTCGATCCGATGCTTTTCCCAGTTCTGACTCCTCTTCGCCTCATCCCATTCAAAATCCATACCTCATTATGTCCTATCCGTAGTTACAAATGTAGGCATAAGGATGTGCAATTTCTTTGAGAACTATCTATTCTATCCGGTAGCGCATTAAGAGTTCCGATTCTAGAGCACATCGATAAATGGTCATTACGTTCACCGGAGTAAAGGTAAGAAAAATCCTCGCATGCGACTTCCGACTAGACCGTCGGTTTCTCGGCCTATGACTCTCCGATGGGATCCCTCACATAATCCCGATAGTGATTTATCTTACCCTCAGCAATCGTCCGGTAGGGGTGCTCGGAAAACCCTACAACAGTCAATAGCCTGCTTTTCGGGCGTCGCGAAACCCGCCCGGACTTCGTCCCCTTTGACTCGACACTCGACAAAAAGGGCCACCGCCAGTCCAGTGGAAATGGGATATTTCGGGAAACCATTGCGGCCTTAGCTCTGCGCCAATTCGTCAACTGTCATCCGAGAGGGCGTACTGGCGAATCCCCCAGAAAAAGAGGTGAACGGCGCTTTCACCTCGGCGTCCACGCCACGTTGAGATCCGCTTAAGCGGTTACGACGTGGTGGTACGTCCTGCTCGCCCGCCACCGATCCAATAGCGAGGACTGGCTCCTCCACTCTCCACAAAAACCGGACTGAGTCTCGATTAGCCGCCACATTACGTGCGGGCTGTGTCCGCTTGCAATGATTCTTCAGTTGGGACGGACCAGCTTCCACCTGGCCAAGGGGCGGAAGCGTGGTCCACTCGACTTCTTCGCAGGCCGAACGAAAGCGTTGGTTCTAACCGATTTTGGTGTTAGCTTCCTCGATTAGAACCGCCGGCTGCGCCGCAGCGACACCCCAATAGTAGCAAGCGAGAGACACGACCGCGACCGCAATGAGGTCCCATGGCGTGGGGAGAACACCCAAACCTCCGAAGGAATGATTACCGAGCCAGCTGAGTAAGGCCATGACCACCAAATATACCATCAGCCACACCCCGTGTTTCACGGAACCCCACCCACTAGATGGGCCACCGTAAAAGGCATAGACAACCACTCCCAATAAAATCACGCCCAAACTGAGGCCGGTGGCCGGCCATGCTGACCAGTAGATTAGCAGCGAAGAAACCACAAAAGCTACCGGCGCCCAGAATTTGTACCCATGAAGGTTAAATGGCCTCTCGACGTTTGGTTGTGTCCGTCGAAGCGACGCCAGGGCGACAGGACCAATTGCATACGAGGCAAGAATTGCCGTAACGACTACCGCGACCAGCTGGGACCATGTGGGTAACGCCACCAGAAATATGATTTCGATAATGGCGCTGACCCACAGACCCGCTAGCGGAATGCCTTTCGAGTTGATCTGGGTCAACGCCTTAGGCAGCGACCCGTTTCTTCCCAGCGCATACGCGACCCGTGCCGCGCTTCCGATGTTCGTCGCATTGGGTCCGTTGGGAGAGAAGATACCATCGGCCAAGACCAAATAGCCGATAAAGGCGACCCCCGCCGCAGTTGCCAGATCCGCCAAAGGCGCGGGCAGCTTGGCCAACGCACTCCAGTCTCCGAAGCCGTGCACCCCAAAACGGCTCAGTAACGTCCAATGTATTCCACCAATGAAGGCAATACTTAACACCACTAGGGCGATTGTAATGATGATTTGACTGGTTATCAGCGCCCGTGGAATCATCACTTTCGCGTTCTTTGCCTCGGCGGCATAGTCAATGGGCTGCCGGAAACTGGTAAATGCAAAGATGGTGGCAGCGATACCGAGCATAAAACCCGAACCGCCAAAGGGCATAAAGCTCGTTCCCGTGATATTTCTCATGTGGAAATTGAGGAACATCAAGACGATAAATAACGCCATGGGAATAAGCTTCAGAATCATGACCCATCTCATGAATCGCCCAACATAATGAACTCCGAGGTAATTCAGATAATTTAGCGCCAATAAAATCGCAGCAGCTATGGCTAACCCGGACGCTGTCAACGCCGTAGACGGGGCAACAAGCCGATGATCGAAGTACCCAATATAGCGGACGACTGCATTGGCCTCAACAGGCGGAATCATGCAGTATGTCAGATACGCGCCCCATCCGGCCATGTGCCCAGTAAACGTTCCGTGCGAAAAGTACGGAAACCGAGCCACGCCACCAGCCTCAGGCCATGCGCCTGAGAGCTCGGCAAATACCACAGCCATGAGGAACATGGCGGCGGCACCGAAGAGCCAAGCCAAAATACTCGACGGACCCGACGTCGACAGCACCACGGCCGGGAGAAACAGCCAACCCGATCCAAGCACTGTCCCCACACCTATAGCGACAAGATCGAAGGTCGAGAGCTCTCGTTTGTAACCTGTTTCGCTCGCCATTACTATTTGCCTCCTAGTCTTCATCCACGTGAAAACCAAACTGCACCGTTTGAAATTCCCGGCGGAACTCACGAACCTCTCGGCGCGTCTTTTCAGCGCGCTCTGGTGCGTTCAAAGCTTTGTCAATGAAGTCTGCCACCTGTGCCATCTCCGCCTCATGCATCCCCAATCGAGTGATTTCCTGTACACCCAACCGGATTCCGTTGTAATCTTGCGCAACCTCAGGTATGGGAAGGGGGATACCGCTGAATAGCACGTAACTCGCCTCAGCACGCCGGGCTGCCCGGGTGCCTCCCCCGTAATTAGAAGCGTCAATTGCCACAAGATGACTCTCGGTGATCTGCTCGCTGTGCTCGCCATCAGGTCGCCATACCGGAATATTCCGAGCCACAAGTTCTTCGGCCAGCCGCGCAGCGTTTCTAAGGCATTGGTCTGCATACGCTTGGCCGAACACCTCTAATTCGTGACAGGCGATGCCCAATCCCGCCACGCGCGCCATATCAAAGTTGGCTGTCAAGCCGGGGTAGGCAATCGCATGAATTCGCTGGGCAAGGTCTCCATCATTGGTCACCACCAGTCCCCCCGCCGGTCCACCCAGCGTCTTGTAGGTAGACATCGTCATGAGATGGGCTCCCTGTTGCAACGGCTGTTGAAACCGACCAGCAGCTACTAGCCCCGCTACATGTGCCGCGTCATACATCAGGTACGCCTTCACCGCGTCGGCGATCTCCCGGGCCTTGGCCACATCCACCGGCAGCAGTGGCAAACTACTTCCCAGAATGATCAAACGCGGGTGCAGTTGGGCCACTTCCTCTTGCCACTGCGGCCAGTTAATCAGGTGAGTGCCGGGCACCAGCGGAATGTTCTCGACGTGCAATCCATACAAGCCTGCCGCCCCCTCTTGATGATGGGTGGCGTGTCCGGCCGCAGCCGACGGCATTGCATACACCGTATCGCCCGGCTTTGTGGTCGCCATCAAGGCGTACAAGTTGGCCATTGAACCACTAAGCACGCGATGCTCGACCCACCGCGCACTAAATACGGTGCGAATGCGGTCGCACGTCCACGTCTCAATTCGATCACTGTATTCCAGCCCGGTTTCATACTTATCGCCCGGATCTCCTAAACTAGGCCGCGCGTTGAGCGTCGTTTGCATTGCTCGTCTGACAGCGGAACTTTGCCGGTTTGTTCCGGCGTATAGATTGATCGCCTCCCGGTCAACCCAACGCTCGCTCGCTTCAATCCATCGGTAGACCTGCTTTACCGGCCCCAACAGGTGTTCAGACATACTCAAAAGCTCCGCTCCTTTCTTCCTAATACGACGGGGGCGTGGAGACGGCCAACAACGATGCGGGCCGGTTCTCCAGATTGACCCAATGGTGAGGGATTGTGCAGGGATAATAGACCGTGTCGCCGACATCCAAATCCTCGACTCGCGAGCCGACCCAGATGCGAATGCTGCCGTCGAGAACCGTAATGAACTCCTCTCCCGCATGCACCAGAGGTTCGCCACTGTCGCCCAGAGGGGGAATCAGAATTAGCGACGGTTCCATCGCCACACTGCCGACGTGGGTCAATATCTCCTGAACAATCGGCCCATGGGCGGACACGTTTCGTACCACACGAGGTCGCCGCTTGCGACGCGTCACGATAACCTCTTCGTCCTCGGCGCCCAGGAAAAATTCGACCACATTGACACCATATAACTCGGCAAACCGCATCATTTCCACAACCGAGATGTCTTGATTGCCATTTTCGATGCGGCTCAATTGACTGGAGGAGATACCGAGCTTCTCGGCAACCTCGCTGAGGGTCGCGCCGCGTTCCTTGCGCAAGGACCGCAACTTAGTAGCGACTTGCGTTCGGATCGACGTGTCATCCAAAGTCACATCATCCCTTCCATTCACAGCAATATTCTCAACGATCTTTGCTAATTTTGCAACGACCAAATCCAAATTTGCGGTGCCCGGGATTTGGATTGACAGTCCCGTGAGGATGCTGATTGTACGCCAGAGTAGAGGTAGTGCATGGCAAGGCCATCCCTTCCCAATACCGGGCGCGCGACACGGCAATGTCCACAATTCATAGCACGGTGGGCGACCCCATTGTGCTCTCCAAGGATTCCCGACTTCAAAAAAAGCCCCGTGATATGGGATGCCCAACAAGTCGGCTGGTAGGATGATGATGACCCGTTCCCCATGTGGCTCCTTCCGGTCGCGAAACCCCTATCAGCTGGTAACCCATCGTTCCGCACGTCGGCAAGTCCTGGCTTTGCCAGGCCCGTTCATCCCTCGCCGGGCGTTGACCGCGGTTGCGATGAAAGGCTCCCGGATGCTGGCTCATCGATAGTCGCCCTCATCGGTCAAATGTCAGGGTGTACTGCGCTGTGCCGCGAAACGGCCGTGCCAGGAACCAATGTTCAACGCCTGCCGGCACCACATCGCCAATGGGCCGTCGCTCTCTTGACCCCGATTCACAGTTAGGAGTACAACGTATAAGACAGATCAGCGAGCCGTGAGCAAAAGTTGGCGTCGGCTGCGCCGGTGAAGGATGTGTCATCAATGTTGCCTGACGCACGGTTCGTGCACTTGTCCCAATACGCGCCTTTGGAGCATCTGCGTTTGTCTCCCGTGCTGGCGGAAACGGTGGCCCGTTGGAGTGCGGATCGCCAATCTTCAGCCGTTGTCATTCGCCACCAAAAACCCTATATTCTCTTGGGGCCCAAGGATCGGCGCCTGCCCAAACTTGATAGTGCTGTGGCCTGGCTTAACGAGCTCGGTTATCCGGTGTTTATGCGCATCGGCGGCGGGTCCGCGGTGCTATTGGACGAGGACTGCCTCAGTTTTGCGGTGAGCCAGCCCTGCCGCGACTTCACCGTCTGGGAAGCGAACTTCCGATCGATGGCCCAGGGAGTCATTGACGGACTCAGAAACATCGACATTGATGCCGGGTTTGGACGGGCGGTAGGCTCCTATTGCGAGGGTCCGTATGATTTGGTCGCCAATGGGCGAAAAATTGCTGGCATCGCCCAAGCCATCCGCGGCGGCTTCGCCTTAGTCAGCGGGATGCTGTTGATCCGCCAGGACCCTCAAAAGACCACGCAATTGCTGCAACAGTTCTATATCCGTGCAGGCAGCGATTTAGTGCTAGATCCCGAAGCGGTTACCGCTTTGATGCGCCTCCCGGGCATGCACGACCTGACCGTTGAGGCGGTCGAGTCTGCGCTCAAACAAGGCTTTGCCGGCCATTATCGCCTGAAGCAAGAGCCGCTGTCCGAGGAGGAGATTCAGCTGGCCCAACAACTGATGCAGGAGCGCGAGCTGCACGTGGCCGCACCTATCGAAAGAGAAGGAGGACGATAACAACTATGCAAGCGGTTATTCACACGGATAGGGGACAAATGGTGCTGGATCTATACCCGGGGGAAGCCCCCGGCACGGTGGCCAACTTTGCCAAACTAGCGCGCGACAAATTCTACGATGGCTTAACGTTTCATCGCGTCATCCCTAATTTTGTGATTCAGGGCGGCTGTCCTCGCGGTGACGGCACGGGCGGACCAGGCTACACCATCAAATGCGAAACGGACGGCAACCCGCATAAGCATCTGCGCGGCTCCTTGTCGATGGCGCACGCGGGACGCGACACTGGCGGCAGCCAGTTCTTCATCTGCCATAGTCCCCAGCCGCACCTGGACGGGGTGCACACGGTATTCGGGCGCGTGGTTGAAGGTTTCGACGTCCTCGATGCCATTCGCCAGGGCGACCATATGACCCATATCGATATTCGCGACTAAGCTCGCGGGGTGAAGTCGCGAACCAAGTGGCCGTCAGCCTGCCACGGCGCTGATTCGGTGCGTTGCCATTCCTGAGGATAATCCCCCCGAGGTCTACTGGACGCCCCATGCGTTTCCGGGCATCGTGCGGACTTACGTGCCCTTATGCATGAGGATGGACAGCAGAGCTCTGCGCTGAACACGCATTGTATCCGCTATGCTCGAGTCTCCACGAAAAAGCAACGAGAAGCGGGAAACTTAGCCCGACAACTCGGGCGTCTCACGGCGTTCGCTGCGGAGCAGCGATGGACTGTGGTGGCGGCGCTGACGGATGGCGCCAGCGGTGTGCACGAAAAGCGCCGGGGCGTGCATCACCTGTTGGATCTGGTCCGACAGCGACAAGCCGGTATGGTGGTGGCGGAAGATCGCGACCGATTGGCGCGGTTTGGTTTTGGCTATCTGGAACCCTATCTGCCTGCCTTCGGTGCGCGTGTGGTCGTCGTGGATCAAACCACAAAGGATGATCAACAAGAACTGGTGGACTTGATCGCGATCACGACCTCGTTCTCCGCGCGAATTGATGGCAAACGCGGGGGTCAAAAGATCGGCACGACCGTGCGTCAAGCGATGGCGACCTTAGATGAGTTTCGGCATGAAAACGACGATTTTCGTCGTGTTGCTCGACGTCACGCCCGAACACAACACGATCCTCCGGCGCCTGATGCGCGCATATGGCTTTATGTTGCGCTTTGCGTTTCAACGATGGGTCGAAGGTCCGCGGAACGTCGGGGCCTTAGAACGCCATTGGGTGTGGCTCTTCTAGAGGAACACAAAACGGAACAATAGTACGACAATATGGCTTTAAAGCCAAGAAGTGTCCCGCCAGACGCAGACATAATAGAGTAAGGGGAAAGGTTCAGCGGCATTTGGCACATAGTGGATTATTCCGGCGGCACAGCTGAAAAGTCCCCGCGGGTTTTTATGAGATGGGGCGCATTCAGTTATAATGGTCGGAAATAGGAGGTGACCGTCATGTCGACCATTGGTCCCCTGATTTCCCGTCATGAGCGTGATCAGTTGCCGGATGACGGAAAACGGTATGAATTGTTAGAAGGAGGCTTGTTGGCGAGTCCTTCGCCTAATCAAAAACACCAACGTTGTATATGGCAACTCATGGCCTTTTTACAATCGGCGGAACATGCAGGGTATGGTCGCGGATACGTTGCGCCTTTTGATGTCATATTGGATGACTATAACGTTGTGGAACCTGACGTGCTGTTCATTCGTACCGAACACTTCCACATCATTACCGAGGCCCATGTAGAAGGGGCACCAGACCTTGTGGTCGAAGTCTTATCCCCCGGCACCCAAGACCGCGATCGCGGTGTAAAAGCCCATGCCTATGCCCAATTTGGTGTGGAGGAGTATTGGATTGTGGATCCCGAGAACCAGACACTCACAATCTACCGGTTGACTGCAGGCCATTATCAGGAAAGCGGACCTTACGAGTCCGGGGCAACAATCACCAGTCCAGTTTTTCCGGGTATTCCTCTCACCGTAGAGCGATTATTCCAATGATGACCGAGGGCAAAAAGGAAGCACGAACAGAAAAACTCTGAGGAAAATGGCTGCCCTGCCTTCCAACGGCAAGGAGCGGAACTCGCACGCTTTATGGAACGCCGGGGGTTTTACCAACAACATGTCGAGGCCGACACCTTTTCTCCTGTGGTGTTTGGTACCAAAAAACGGTGCGCCGTGAGTGGATCGGCATGCTCGTGGCAGGGACCGGATTGCTCATCGCGACCGGCCCCGCCGTGGACCATGCGTCCGCCACCTTGGGCGGCATCGGCGTGTTAGTCGTGGGCATGCTGTCCGGGGCGATGGGGAGCGTCTACTTTACCACGGTGCGTTGGGAGTTGCCCTCCAATCGCCATCCACACGTGGCAAATCAGCATCGGCGGCATTCTCTTAGTCCCCATCACCTACCTGATGGAACGCCACGCGGGCCCTCTCACTGTGGGCCCAGCGTTGATCGTGTCGTTGGCGTGGAGGGTGTTGGTGATTTCGATCGGGACCATGCTGTTATGGTTTTTCCTGTTGAGACAAGACGTCATGCGGGCGAACCACTGGCTGTTTCTGACCCCGGTCTTTGGGTATGGGTTAGCGGCTATGTTCTTACACGAGCGCATCACCACGGGGGATCTCGTCGCGACTATCTTTATGATGGCGGGGTGTGGTTATCGGGCAACATCACAGGGCCAACACGGCGGTAACGCAACGTTTCGCCTCGACGGCGTCTAAGGTGTTCACGGCGGTCCGGCGCAACTGTTGAACTTCTTTGAGGGGGATTCCCAAGGTCTGGACCATCTCGGCACTCCGCAGGCCCTGATCGCCCAACTCCAACACCTTCAACGTGTGGCGGTATTTTTGCGCTTGCTTGGGCGTCAGGCGGGCGAGGCGGATGCGGTCTTCGACCTGGTCTTCCGGCACCGTGAACACCGGGCGATCCGGTAACCGACCCGTTCCCGGGTCGGCGAGGACCCATCCGTCGCCGTTCCGGAGAAAAATCGTCGCGGGCAAAATGGTCATCAGGGCGTCTTCGACGGCTTGATGCGCGTTTTCGATTAAGTGAAAGCGATCCCCAATCTGGGTTTTCCCGCATTCCGCCGCGGCCGACGCAGAGGCGCTGGCCCGATCCCGACTGAAAAACGTCGCGGCCGGAAAGGCCTCGAGGACGGGTTTGACCACGGCTTTGGTCGTGCCCCGCACGATGATCAAGACCCGATGCGTGTCTTCATCTAAAAACACCGTGCAGCCGCTCGACTTGTCTCCCTTGCGCCGGGAGATGTCGTCCACCGCCAGCACCCGGACCTTGTTCCGGGTCAGATTCGCCTCGACTTGGCGGGCCGCGGCCGCTTTGACATAGCGGGCGATGGAATCATCGCTCACCGATGCGCCCGCCCGCCGGAGGGCATCCGCCGCGGTTTACACCCGCTGTCCAAGGCGCGCGTGATACAGTCGCGCTGGAACCGCAGCGTTTGACGGGCGTCGTCTTCGGCAAACCCCGGCAATCGCTCGACAAAATCGTGCTGCGGACACGCGGGGTTCTCACAGACATAGATTTGGCGTCGCACCCGATGCCAGACGGCCCGTCCAGCTTGGGGACTGTCTTGCCAGGGCTTGTCCAAATACTCGTGCGCGGGCGTCTGGCTGATCGTCCCACAATCAGGGCACACGGCGTCTCGGGACCGAGACGCCCGGCGCGCCGGCTGTCCAGTGAATTTGTGTTTCTTTCAGTGGTTACGCATTAACGCCATCGTGTACTAGAAAACTTCCATGGCCAAAGGGCTAGATACCGCAGAGAACACCTTAGCACAAGATGCCATTTCCTGTGTCTCCAGGATAATGGATACACGCGGTGCTATGCCGACTCATCCGGCTCGACCGCCTTCAAATGATGGCCGCGAACGATCGCACCTCAGACTTGCATGGCCTCGACGGCACCATGGCCATAGGTCAGATGACGGGTCGACTGACAGGATGATGCCACCGTGATATTTTGCCACCACTTCTGTGGAGTGTTCGCAGATTGAAGTATGCAGCAGGTTCGGTACTATTTCGGCATCATGACGAGCACGGCATCCGGTGGCGCGCTCAGTGACCGTCGTGGCGTTGGACGTACTCAGAGAACATGGGATGATACAGAGCATATTGACCCCGATCAATTTTCGTCACCAAGCCCTTTCGGACGAGACGTGTCACCAATCCGCGATTAATCTGGTCAAGACGGTTTTGGGCGATAGCCCGAAGAACGTTTTGTTCCGCGGGCGTGGCCGAATCCCAATCATCCCGGAACTTCCCTCGGCCGAGTCGAGCGAGGATAGCTGGCCAGAGTTGTTGAAAATGATCGCGTCTAACAGTGGACCAGGCCGCATCGATTGCGGCCTGAAAGACATAGTGCATCACATACGTCACAAAATACGGATGCCCTTGCGTCCGTTCCCAGAGCCATCTAATCGCATCATCCTCCACAGTGAGAGGCACACCCACTGCGGCGATGGGCTCGCGCACAGCATCAGCCACATCTGCCTCGGTAAACGCCGAAAGCGTCAAATGCTCAAAGAAGCGAATGACCGGTTCCGCTATGTCCCGAATTTCGCTAAAGAGGTCGGGGGGGCCAGTCACGACCAGGGCGTAACGGGCTTGATACATGTGGAGATCCTGAAAGACGGCTCGTAAAAGCATTAAGGCCTGAGGATCAATCGCTTGCAGTAAGTTCACATCATCTAAGGCAATCACCACAGCATAACCGTGAGCGCGAAAGGCTCGTTCCCACAAACGGAGTAAACTGGACCGTAGAAATTCGGCAGCGCTCACCGAGGATTGAGCATCAGTCCCTCGCGTGCGGGAGGCGGTCACGCCAGGCAGATGAATTTCCCATGACCATTGGGACATTTCCTGTTCCAAGGACTGGTCCCAGCGCGATAGGCGCAAGGCTTCTTGTCGCAGGGCATTGACGATTGCGCTACAGAATCCTGTCAGCGATCCAAACCCGGTAGTGCAACTGAAGAATGTCATGGCTACGGGCTCTGTAATGCTGTCAGCAATTAGATATTTGAGTTGGCGTACCAGACTGGATTTACCAATACCCCAAGGTCCTAAAATTGCCGCGTTGTAGGTTCCAAAATTGTCGGGAACCACACTGGGAATAAAATCGCCTTGAAACCAGAGTTGTTCCTGCTTGCGATTCGCAAACAGGCGTCCCTCGGCAGGCTGGTATGGATTGAATGGGTTCGGCATATGCGAACACCTCCATACAGAGTGTATCCCAAAACGGTACAAAATACACAAACGGTACACAACCTGCCCAAACCACGTAGCATTTGTGTATTTCGTAGCAAATGATGTCCCAAAGCTCATCATGGAATGCGGGTGTACTGGCTGACCCATAGCCGCACATCCCTGGTCGGTGCAGTGGGCATGTAGGTAAGGCTGGGCATCCCTCATCGCGGGACCGGGGCATGCTCTGTCATGGACCGGTCATCGTCCCTGAACAGCGGCGGCTACGGATCAGGTCCGCCAATACGGCAGGGGGGAAATGGACAAGGTCTGGGGATAAAATCTCGCTCCGAATGACACTTAGTGGCATCTTACTTTTGGTTAGTGGGTGGATCGCTGTCCCATGAGGCTGCGCTATCTTTTGATGTTTCGGCAGATTTAAACCAGCGACCTACGCGTCGACGACAGGTCACTGCGTGACACGTTTGGGTTGATCTGACGACACCCCACGTTCAGCGATGAACCAGGAAACCCAGCTCATCCCATTCATGGATGTTTCTGGTGTTACAAACTGTCGAGAGACGGAACCCGCCAAGAAGCATTTCTTCGCGCTCGGACTTTATGAAAAGTCTCATAGTGCGTCATCCCTCGCTTCAGCCGCCGGAATGAGGCGGAAGGCGACCTGGTAGTCATGACGCACCGCGTCACCCGCTGGTCGGCGCTGTTCCCACGCTTGCAACACCAAGTTGACTTGCTGCAGGAGGTCTTCAGCTTCCTCCAAGCTAAGACTGAGCCACGTGATCGTGGAGAACCGACCCGCGTGCCGCGCGAGCGATAGTACTTTTCCGTAATGCTGCCGGCCTGCCGCGTCTCCGTCAGTTCTACGATCCCGCCATCCACCAGGCGCTGGATGTGGTAATGCACGTTGCCGCGCGTCTCGCCCATCTCGTCCGCCACTTGCTTCGCGGTCTTGGGTTCATCGGCGAGGACGCGCAGGATACGCAGCCGCATCGGACTCGACAGCAGCTGATACTGCTGCGCGGTGATAGGAACCGGGGGTTTGTCATGCATGGAAACCTCCGTTCTGGAACATTAGTCCGGTCTGTAAATCCAGACAAGACCCGACCATGTCTCCCGCCAAGTCCCGAGTCCAAAAGTTAAGGGCGGCCTTATCTGCGGACGCCCCCTTCCGGGGCCCGCTGGGCGGCGCAAACTTAATGCAGTCTCGCCCCCGTATGCCGGTGATTCGCTGGGTAAAGTAATACCGGGGGTGTCGTTTGGTCAAGGCGATTTGTAATGTTGTCAGCCACTATCGCGGACGGCCATATAGTGTGCTGGATTCAACCCCTCGGATTCGATCACGATCGCCGTGAGGCCCGTGTCGGTCTTCGTTTCGTGCCATTCGTCGACGTCCCAAAATATTGCATCCCGAACGCCCACCGATAGAGCATCTGACGTGTCACTCCGAACCCAGCCCTGTTCCGCGACAATTAGGCCCCTCGACGAGTCAATCCGCCGCGCGGGTTTTGTCGAACGCTTTTTCGGCTTAACTGATCAGAAAAAGTCAAGTATGGCCGCAAATAGACAAGTTTTCAAGAAACTGTGTTGACCCCAATCTTCTCTCGTCACACCTGGCGGACTGCACATGGTAGGCGGCCGTTTGGATACGCCAGCCGAGAACTATCGGACGACGGCCTAAACGCCGGTGCTGCCGGCTTGGTTACCGTTGGGGTATCGGTACACATCCGCATTAGGCGGGTTTGCCGCCTGGTCGAGTCTGGCTTGGCTTAAGCAGAACTACGGCTGGCATGGATGAAATGGACCTCGCCCCCGGTGACTACACGGAATCTACCGCATCCTCAGGGTGTCAATTCCACACAGGGAGAAGAGCCGCTGCCAAGCCGGCAGCACAACCTCATCTTGCCTTCGACCCGCGCACCAGGGTCAGCACCCGCTCGGGGGTGACCGGTAAGGTATCGACGAGTGCGCCAAAGGGGGCTAAGGCATCCGATATTGCATTGGCAATGGCAGCTGGCGCCGCAATCAGCGATCCCTCGGCCATCCCTTTAAATCCGCCTTCGCCATCTGACGGAGTTTCCAGGTGCTTAATGACTATCCGTGGTACGTCGGTGCTCTCCGGCAGAAGATAATCCAGAAGTGACGTCGTAACCAACTGGCCGTCTTGGTCGTAGGTGAGCGATTCCAACAGCGCTGCCCCAACCCCTTGAGCCACGCCGCCATGAATCTGCCCTTCCACGATGGTGGGGTTAATCACCCGTCCGCAATCATTCACCACCGCATAGCGGGTGACCTTAATCACACCAGTCTCGATATCCACCTCAACCTCGGCGATGTGGGTTCCATTGGAGAATGACTCCTTGCGCTTGGGCAAATAACGGGCGGTAAGTTCCAGCCCTATCGGCAGCCCTTCTGGAATGTTGGCCACGTCGGTGTACGCCGTCTCGGCAATGCGGCGAATCGCCACCGAGCGTTCCGGCACCCCGGCTACCCACGCCTTACCGTCACCGAGCTCAATGTCGTCCTCACCAGCCTCCAGCATATGGGCCGCATATTTCACCAGTCGCTCGCGCATCTGGCGTCCAGCCACCAAGGCCGCGCCGCCGCCGATGGGCCCAGATCGACTGCCGCCGGTTCCACCTCCAAATGGCGCGCTGTCAGTATCGCCATGGAGTACGACAATATCCTCGAAGGGCACACCCAGTTGATCGGCCAGAATTTGGGCCATGGTAGTCTCGTGCCCCTGCCCGGTCGGACCCAATCCGAACGCGGCGGTGACGCGGCCCGACGGTTCAATACGCACGGTGCAAGACTCATAAGGTACACTGCCCGCTTCCGAGGACGCCATGGCCGTCGGTTCGATAAAACAGGAGATACCAACCCCAATGAACCGGCCCTGGCGACGGAGCTTTGCCTGTCGGCTTCGAAATTCGGTGTAATTGATCAGCTGTAGCGCCTCTTCCATGGACTCCAAATACGATCCGACATCATAGACCTTGCCCGCCGGATTGCGGTAGGGAAATTGCTGGCGTCGAATCATGTTGCGGCGGCGCACCTCGGCCGGGTCCATCTCCAGATACCGCGCTACGCGGTCCACCACGCCCTCTTGAATAAACGATGCGACAGGACCCCAGACGCCGCGATATGCGCCCAGCGGCATCTTGTTAGAATAGGTGCAGTCAATAAGCGTGTGCAGGTGGGGAATGTCATACGGACCGGTCAGAACCCGAGCGGCCAGTCCGGTCTCGCCGATGGCGCCGTTGTAATAAGCTTGATAGGCACCGCCATCGGCCATTAAGTGATCCCGGATGGCAATGATTTTGCCGTCGCGCTCAAATGCTACCTCAACATCATGAATATCATCCCGTGCGTGCACATCACTCAAGAGGGACTCCATCCGATCCGACACCCACTTCACCGGCTTGCGCAAGATTAACGCCGCCTTCGCCACCACGACGTCTTCGGGATAGCAGTTGGCCTTCATTCCAAATCCGCCGCCCACTTCAGGAACCACTACCCGAATTAGGTGTTCAGGAACATCCAAGAGCGTACTGAAATCTTGCCGCAGGCGATGGGGCGACTGCGTGGACGCATAGACAATCAGGCGTCCGCTGGACTGATCCACCATGGCAGCGGTACCGCGGGCCTCGATGGACACCGCCGTCTGGCGATTGGTCCGAAACGTCGCCGACAGATGATGGGGTGCGTTTGCAAACGCCTCGTCAAACCCCTTGGTGGCGCGTTCTCGGTGGAAAAACACGTTGGCAACGCCGTGGTGAACCCGGTGCGGCTTTTCCTCGATGGCATCCCGCATGTTGAGAACGGGGGTCATGGGCTCATAGTCAATGCGTACCAGTTCGGCCGCATCCTCGGCAATGTAGCGCGAATCCGCCACCACCGCGACTACCGGCTGCCCCACAAACGTCACTTCTTCCTTAGCCAACACCGGCTGCCCAATGTGGTAAAAGCTCGGCTCCGACATGACGATGGGACAATCGGCGAATGTGAACACGGCGTAGACCCCTGGTGTGGCCTGTGCCGCCTGCACGTCGATGTGCAGGATTTTGGCTGCCGCGTGCGGAGAGCGAACAAAAGCGATTTCCAGCATTCCCGGCATTTGAATATCGTCCATATAGCGTGCTTGTCCGGTCAGAAGCCGCGGATCCTCCACCCGCAATACGCGGGCCCCCAGCATTTGCGGTCTGAGTCCCTGCTCCATCACGCATCCCCTCCTTGGCGGGCCGCTAATACGGCATCCACAATAAATTGATAGCCGGTGCATCGGCAGAGATTTCCACTCAGCGCTTCTCGAATCTCACTTTCCGTCGCCTCTGGCTTCCGTGCCAACAAGGCGTCCGCCGTCAATACCATGCCCGGCGTACAAAAGCCGCATTGCAGCGCGTGGTGGTCATGAAAGGCCGATTGCAGCGGGCTCAGGCCCTGGTCGGGCGTCACCCCTTCAATTGTTGTGATTTGATGACCCTCGGCCTGTACCGCAAACATCAGACAGCTGCGGATGGGCTCTCCGTCTAACAACACCGTACAGGCTCCGCACGCACCCTGCTCGCACCCGACATGCGTTCCCGACAAGCCCAGGCGGTGCCGGAGGACGTCGGCCAGTGACCACCGCGGCGCCACCTCTACCCGGTGGCTGCGCCCGTTTACGGTTAACTCTACCGCGACCGATTCTTCGACGTTTGCCATGGTATTATGCCTCCTCTGCCTGCCTGAGGGCGCGAAGCGCCGCGTTTATAGCGATGTCACGCTTGTACTCTTCTTCACCGGAAAGATCGATGCGCTCTACGAGGTCCCGTAAGAGCGCCCGGCGCCCATCCTCATCTGATGGCCATTCTTCAACCGCGTACCGCTCCGGCCGTCCGCCGAGTCCAAACCAGGTGATGGCCCCGTGCGTGACGGTGATGTGTGCGATCGCACCGGCCAGGGCAAAGTCCCCCGGCCGCCGCACCACCTCAGCGAATCCCATGGAGCCGGACGGCACCGGAATGTGAAAACGCACAATTAATTGGTCCGCTGTTAATGCGGTGGTATAGTACCCCAAGAAGAAGTCAGCGGCCCGATAGCGCTGTTCGCCCGTCGGGGATTCAGCCACGATGGTGGCGTTTAATGCCGTCATCAAGGCCGGGAGTTCCGCCGCGGGGTCTGCATGCGCGACGCTTCCGCCCACGGTTCCCCGATTGCGAATGCCCCAATGTCCAATGTGGCGGGCGGCCTGGGCCATCACCGGAATGGTTTGGGCAACCACCGCCTCGTCGACCAGCCGCTGATGACGGACCAAGGCCCCCAGACGGAGTTCCCCATTTCCTGTCATCACCTGGTCCAGTTCCCCAATGCCGTTGATGTCGACAACAACATCAGGCCGATTCAAGCGAAAATTCATTAACGGCACCAAGCTTTGCCCACCGGCCAATACCTTGGCGTTAGGATGGACTTTCAGTGTCTCGATCGCTTCTTCGACGGATGCCGCTTTGACATAACGGAACGCTGCCGGTTTCATCCTAATTCGCGGCGCGGAGACTCCGTCCTTCAGGGCGGAGAGGAGCGCCGCTCCCTCCCTTCTTAGGCACTCACAGGCCGTTTGGTATACTGCCAGCCGTCTCCTCGTTGGAGAATGCGGCAGTATTGGTATGAAATCCCCTGAGCTACTTTGTGACCATCGGTGATGATATCGAAGCGGCCCGTCGCGCGTACCAAAACACGGCCTATATAGGCTCCCGCATACTTCCCGCGCGGGATGACGGCTTGTACCAAGTCCCCCGTTTGAAACCCAAAGTGAGCCTTTTGCCTCGACAAATGCCGAATCGGAAATCCGTATCGGTTGGTTCGACAGCGTTGACCCATGAGACGTCTCCTTTCGGAGCCCCGTAAGGGGCTCGTAACGCGAAGTCTCTCCTCGCCCATGTTCCGATGGGTCGCATCGTCCCTCCGCACGGCTCGCGCTACCCCGAGCTGGCGTTTAGCGGAGGACCAGAGTCCCGGGACTTCGTTTGAAGCCTGGGAGAGAGCCTGGGGCTGGAGTAAGCACCCCAGGGTCTGCACCAAAGGAACGGAGTCCCTGCTTAGGGACTAAGGCTGGTCAACCGATGGAGCTCACGGTTCCCTCCCTTTCGGGAGTGAACCACCGCAAGCTCCGGCCTCCGTTCGTCCCCGCAAGGGGATCAGGCCGGGGTGGTTGACCACATTCTCCCCTTTATCTGACGCCAACCCCGAACTTCCAGCTGAGTGCCCTCAGCCCGTCGATGGTGGCGCCGGCCTCCATGTGCTGCGTGTAGTGCAGTGCAATCTTGAGTGCCCGCGTTTTAGCCTCAAATCCCGCGGTCACCATCAATGGGTTCACCCACCAAATCTCTCGCGACCTATGCGCCATGCCTAAGAGTGCGGATTCCAAATCATCCGGATTTCCGACGTCCCAGCCATCGCTGATAATGACTAACCTGGTCGAGGAGCCCAGAAGCCGACGGCCAAATCGCCGGTTCCACTCCTTAAACGCGTGTCCAATGGCGGTTCCGCTTCCCCATAGACTGGGCTCTTCATATAGGCGGCGAACCGCCTCGGTGTAGCTCGCGCGCAGTGGATCCGACAAGTCCGCCACGGCCGTTCCAAACCCGAAAACATAAACATCGGGACGTTCGTGGATCAAACGGTAAAGCCAGGGAAAGTACCACTCGACATACCCGGCCATCGATCCGGACACGTCCCATAACACGACCAGCCGCCCGGGCCCGTGCGGCATCCGACGCCACACCACGAAACCGTCTGAGTGCCCCGTCCGGGCCCATCGTCTCAGCGTCCGTCCCCAGTCGACGCGTATCGGCCTGCCATGCGGCTCACCCCGGCGCGCCACCTGCTCCCAACGAGGGCACCTGCGGCTGACCCCCAGCAACCAGTCCGGCAGGCGCTCGGGCAGTCCCCCAGTAATGGAATGACCTTCCGCCCAGCTTGCCTTCATCCGGCCTGGCCGCCTCCCTTCACTACTCTCGTCTCCCATATCCTGGGGGCTTGGGAACGGGGAGCGCACCAATCCCGATGGCCCCGAGAGAGCGCGATCTGGGGGGATTCATGTCTCCGGTTCCACCAGTTCGTCGAGACGTTCCAGCACGCGCTGCAAATCTAGTGCATCTTTAACCACCAGTCCCAAGCTTTGCTCGACCCAGCGGCGATCCCAACGAGAGATCCGTTGAATGGCTGCCGCGCGCGCCCAATCGATACTCTCGGATAAGCCGGGAGCCTTTAACAAATTCCAGGTTCTCAACCGACGCACCGCGCCGACCAGTGGTTCTACCAGGGTTGACTGAAGCTCGGGCACATGAAAACGCACAACCGTTTCTTCACGCTGAGCGTCGGGCCAATCCAAAAAGATATAGAGACACCGTCGCCGCAGCGCGTCCGAGAGCGGTCGCTGCCGGTTCGAGGTCAACACCGTAATCGGCGCGTGGGTGGCCTTCAACGTCCCTCTTTCGGGTATCGATATTTGAAACGCACTCAGATATTCCAACAGCATGGCTTCAAACGCTTCGTCGGCGCGGTCTACCTCATCGATCAGCAAGACCGAATCGGGTTCCTGAATCGCCTGCAGCAGCGGACGCGCCAGCAGAAACTCGTCGGAAAACGGGTCAGTCGCTTGGTTCTGGGTCAGATGCGCCCATTGCGCGTGGTAGTTCCAATCATACAAGGCTTCGCTCGCGCCTAGTCCCTCGTAACACGAGAGACGAATCAGCGGTTTGCCGGTGCCCTGAGCGATCGCCTCCGCCAAAGCGGTTTTTCCGCTTCCCGACGGTCCCTCCAGAAGCAACGGCCGACCCATTTCTACCGCCAGTTCCAGCATCAACATGATGTTGTCGGTTGCTAAGTACCGTCCATCGCGGAGTATTTTAGCCCAAGCCAGCCCTTCTGCGATGACGCAAACCTCCTCGGACATATGGAGCGTGTCCACAATGATGTCGGGGGGAAAGCCCTAGTTATAGTGTGAGCCTTCGCCTCCGACAAATCAAGACACGCCTGCGTCCGGCGGCGGATGAGGCGGATCTCACAACCCGCTTTGACCCCGTTGCCGGCGGCGCTGCATGAGGCGCCAGCGGCGTGGTTCAGTGAGATAGCGCACCCCGGGGGGATAGATCTGCACTAAGAGAGCCTGAGGAATGGTCATCTGCAAGTTGCCACAGAGCGTGCACTGCCGGCCGGACACTACGGTGACGACCGCGCTCTGGCCTTCAACGGTGAGCGGCCCGGTTTCGACCACATCTTCCGAACCGCAGGTTGGGCATCTAAGATCCAACACGGGAATCCCTCCTTGGGCCCTCCTTGGGCTGTCCCTTGCAATTTCTCGCCGGGCTCAAGCGATTCCTTCCCGTATCCACACTTTATCCACAGTTTTTTCACACCATTATCCCCAAAATATCCACAGGGCTCGACACTCGCTGTCGAACCTCTCCGCATTCACACTGCGAATACACGCCGCCCCGCGACTATGGTAGCTTGCACGGCCAGTCGCTCGGGCTCGCCCGTGCTCAAGCCGATGCGCGGATCTTCTCGCCAGACAGTCAAATCACCCCAATACCCCGGCTCAATCAACCCGGAAGGGCGCCCGTCCAGTATGGCCGGGCCTCGCGTGTAGCACCAGATAGCCTCGTCCGAGGTAATCCGCTGGTCCGGATACCAGGGTTCGTCGCCGGGACGGGCGCGATGGACCGCGGCCCAAAGTCCTGATACCGGTTCGAGCGGGGCGATGGGAGCATCTGATCCAAACGCCAACGGAATGCGGGAGCGCAGAATGTCGGCGAATCGAAAGGCCCCGCGGCTTCGGGCACCCCAGTACCGATCGGCAATATCGCGGTCAACCAGCAAATGGGCGGGCTGCATAGACAGGCCGACGGCGCTCCCGGTCAAACCATCGAGATCGACATCGCCAAGTAGCTGGGCGTGCTCGATGCGGTGCATGGCACCGTTCAGGCCCTGCCGGTGCTGCAATGCCTTCACTGCCTCGTGCACAGCTTGATCACCAATGGCGTGCACCGACGCCAACAACCCTCCGCCCGTAAGAAGCGATGCCCAGCGTCGCAACGCGGGTGGGGACAATGAGCGAATCCCCATGTTCCCGGGTTCCTCGAGGTAGGGCTCCTGCATCCAGGCCGTGTGCGATCCCAAGGCGCCATCGACAAAGAGTTTGACGCCCATGATAGTGAGAAGGTGGTAGCCAAATCCCTGTGATATCCCCGCACGCAAGAGGCCGCGACCAGCCTGGTGGCGCAAAAACAGTTGAATCCGAAGTTTTCCTTCCACGGCGTCGGATGCCGCCAGGGTCAAAAGCCCCTGGCGGTCCTCCATAGCCGTGACCCCCACGAATCCGGCCTGGACCGCCGATTGGACCGCCCGGTCGACTGCCGCTTGAGTTCCCGCCTCATCCAGACGGGCAGCCTCATCTTGAGCCCAGAAGGCCCGATCTTCGCGAAGAATGCCCGTTTGCGAGGCGCGTCTGGCCTCTTCGCCGCGAAGCTGCAAGCGCTCTATCGCAACGTGATTTAGCCAGACGGTGTGATAGTCGAGGCTTACCATAAGCGCAGGATGAGAGTCGGCTGCCTGATCGAGCGATGCGATATCCGGATCGCGTCCAAGCGCCTGACGGTTCCAGCCCACCCCGATGAGCCATTGTTCCGCAGCCAGATCGCGCGCTCTTTGCCGCACTTTCGACAACACCTGGTCCAGCCCCTCGTCCGCTTGGCAGCGTACCCGCGAAAAGCTCCGTCCCCATTCCAAAAGATGGACATGGCTGTCCCAAAAACCGGGGGTGACAAAGCCTCCGCTCAGAGACTCCACCCGATCATTAGGCCGGCGCTGCGAGACCAACGTCTGGTCGCCGACGGCTAGGATAGTACCATTAACATCGGTGTCCGTCACAATCACGGTCACGAGCGGATTTGCTGTCGCCAGGTCCACCCAAAACGTTGCCACGGGCGTCCCCCCTCATGTCATCAGGCCGGCCCGCGATGGGATCCGCCGTCGATATCGATACTGGTTCCCGTAATCATTCGGGCCTCCTCTGACAACAAAAATACCACGGCTTGCGCGATATCGCGCGCCGTTGGCAGGCGGCCCAGCGGGCCCGAGGCTTTGAGGCCGGCCAATGCCTGTTCGCGGGAGATGTTCTGCAAGGCGGCATAGCCCTCGGCCATCAGTCGCAATAGATCGGTGTCGGTAGCGCCGGGATTGACGGCCAGCACGCGAATTCGACGGGGTGCCAAATCATCGGCAAGAATTTTCGTGAGCCCCCTGAGCGCCCCATTGATCGTTGTTGCGGCTGCTAGCCGGGGATTGGGATCCTTCCCGGTAATGCCCAGCACGTTCACCACGACCCCCAAACCAGCCGGCAAGTGTGCGACAGCAGCACGGATAACGGCAAAGTATCCCCAAAACTTCACGTTCCAATCATGCTGCCAAGTGCTCCAAGGTGTCTCCAGCGCATGTCCCACCGTCGCACCGCCTGCGGCATTCACCACCGCTGTCAGACCCCCCATGGCCCTGACCGCATCGTTCACCAGCCTGGCAGCCGACGCCTCGGTGCCATCGATGCGTGCGCCAATTCCATGTGCTCGGCCTTGACCTCCGTCCAGGCGATGCGCCGCTAGGGTGGCTCGCCCTTGATCGGTGCCCACAATCGCGGCCTGTCCTCCCGATTCGATAATCAGTCCCGCCACCGCATATCCGATGCCGCGGGTGCCGCCGGTAACGAGCACCTTGGCCTCGTCCCACTTGGTCATGGCGTTCCCTCCCGTCTCTATGACCATATGGGAGTGCCGTTCAACTATTCGTGACAGGGAAAAAAAGGGCGCGGCCCGAGACCGTGCCCTGGTGCATCATCCGCCTAAAAAACCGGTCGTTCACGCCAGGTACCGAACACGTCCTTCATGGCCCGGGCAATTTCGCCCTCGGTTGCGCCGACGCGCACGCATTCTATGATAGCCGGCATCAATGGTGCCCCGTCGTCTCGACAGGCGGCTCGGAGGTTCTCCAGCTCCCGCACGACCGACGCCCGGTCGGCCGCGTTACGCCACCGCTTGACTTCCTCACACTGGGCACGCTCAACCTCGGGGGCAATCTTCAAGATGGGGATGCGCTCCTCTTCCTCTTCGACAAAAGCATTCACACCCACCATCACCTGCTGGTGATTTTCCAGTTCCTTTTGGTAGCGATATGATGCCTCGGCGATTTCACGCTGGAAGAAGCCATTTTCGATGCCGTTGAGGACACCGCCAATCTCCTCGATCCGCTGGAAATACTCTTCCGCCTGGCGCTCCATCTCGTCCGTCAGTGACTCGACAAAGTACGAACCCGCCAAGGGATCCACGGTGTTGGTGACGCCGGTTTCGTAGGCGATAATCTGTTGGGTTCGCAGAGCGATTTTCACCGCCTTTTCGGTGGGCAGGGACAACACCTCGTCCATCGAATTGGTGTGCAGCGACTGGGTTCCGCCCAAGACGGCTGCCAGACCCTCGAACGCGGTCCGCACGATATTGTTCTCCGGCTGTTGCGCGGTTAGTGAGCAGCCGGCCGTTTGCGTGTGAAATCGCATCATCCACGCTTTCGGATTGGTCGCCCCATACTTCTCCTTCATGTGCCGGGCCCAAATTCGGCGTGCCGCCCGAAACTTAGCGATTTCCTCAAAAAAATCAATGTGCGAGTTGAAAAAGAACGACAGGCGTGGTGCAAATTTGTTGACATCCAACCCGGCCGCGATGCCGGCCTCCACATAGGCGAATCCGTCGGCCAGGGTAAAGGCCAGTTCCTGTGCCGCCGTGGACCCGGCTTCCCGGATGTGGTACCCGCTAATGCTAATGGAGTTCCACTGCGGCACGTGCTCCGTTGCATAGGCCATCATGTCCACAATCACCCGCATTGAGGGCCGCGGCGGAAACAGCCATTCCTTTTGCGCGATGTATTCTTTCAGAATATCAGCCTGCAGCGTACCGCGCAGCCTATCCCAGGAAACGCCCTGGCGCTCTGCCGCCACCAGGTACATGGCCCAGATAATCGGCCCCGGCCCATTGATGGTCATAGATGTAGACACTTGGTCGAGCGGGATGTCTTGGAACAGCCGCTCCATGTCGCCGAGGCTGTCAATGGCCACCCCTTCACGGCCAACTTCGCCCAGGCCTTGCGGATCGTCGGAGTCATAGCCCATCAACGTGGGCATGTCGAATGCCACTGACAACCCGGTTTGTCCGTGGTCTAAGAGATAGCGAAAACGCTGGTTGGTTTCACGTGCCGTACCGAATCCAGCAAATTGCCGCATCGTCCAGAGCCGGCCTCGGTACATCGTTTCATGGATACCTCGAGTATAGGGATATTGCCCGGGAAGACCGATACCTTCGGCTGCAGGCCGGTCGTGCTCGGTGTACAGCCGGTTCACGGGAATCCCCGACAACGTCCGGTACTGCCGCTGCCCCTGATACGGATCGGCCAGGTCGGACTGACTTTGGTGATGCGGCTTTCTCACTTCGATCGCCATTTGGCACCCCCTCATGTAATATATCGGCACCAAGCCGACTCTGAGCCTACGACCGAATACGTCGAATGGCGTGCACGTAGGTTAACCGTTTACGAACATGGTCCAGTGCGACCGCCATTGTCGACCGTCCGGTTTCATCCGCTTCTTTGAAAACTGCGAGCAATAGATCGTAAATGGATTCAATTTGGTGACGGACCCGCTCGGGGTTGTAGCCCTGAATTTCATCCGCCACTTGAATCAAGCCGCCGGCGTTAGCAATGAAGTCCGGTGCATACAAAATGCCGCGTTCACGCAGCCGATCGGCCAGTTTGTCATCTTCCAACTGGTTGTTGGCAGAACCGGCAATCACTTGGCATTCCAAGTGATCGACGGTTTCGTGGTTAATCACACTGCCCAGCGCACAGGGAGCAAACACGTCACACGAGGTTTCCACCACTGCCCACGGATCCGTGGGTTCAATCCCGAGTTCGGACGATACACGCCCGACAACGTGGGGATTAATGTCCGCGCCAATGACCTCGGCGCCTTCTTCCACCGCGTGCCGAGCCACGTGATATCCGACTTTTCCCAACCCCTGCACAGCCACCCGCCGCCCTTTTAGAGACGGACTGCCGAAGCGGTGCATTAACCCGGCGTGCATGGCCCGCATCACGCCCAACGCGGTATTGTCTCCAGTATCTCCGGATCCCCCATAAGCCTTGGGCAACCCGACAAGGTAGTTCGTTTCCCTCAGCGACTGGACGAAATCGTCCTCGGACGTTCCGACATCCTCACCGGTGCGGTAGCGCCCATTCAGTGTATCGATAAAACGGCCTAGCGCCCGAAAAATTGCTTCCGACTTGTCCGCGGCCGGATCGCCGAGGATAACCGCCTTGCCCCCGCCAAAATCGAGCCCCGCCGCTGCGGCCTTAAAGGTCATACCCTCTGACAGGCGCAAGGCGTCAGTAAGAGCGGCTTCTTCCGTGGCATAGGGCAGCATGCGGCACCCGCCGAGTGCCGGTCCCAGGGTGGTGTCGTGAATCGCGATTATCGCTTTGAGTCCCGAGGCCCGGTCGTAATTGAAGATAACCTGTTCGTGGCCTCGCCGTTCCATCTCGTCAAATATGTCCATTGCCATCGCGACCCAAGGTCGTTCCGTCACCGCCTTTGAGAGGAATATGACGACCGCTGTTGATCGTCCTCACTACCCCCATTATAAATCAAGACGTGATACCGACGAGCTTTTTCCGCCGTGCTTGCTGAGCGGAGCTGTAGATAACGCATATGAGCGGTAGCCAGGGCGCAAGGAGTACCATGGCTTGGGATTAAAATGGTCGTCGGGCCACCGCCGAGCCCATTGTCACCCGCGTGATTCAGAGAGAATTCGCATGACGCGAGCTGAAATGCGGGGACTCTCGATGGCTTGTATAATCGGGTATCCGGATTTTATGATTGACCGCTCCTTCTATAGAGCCTTCGTCATGCGGAGGCAAATTTGGATTGTGTGATGAATGCGGTCGCCAATTTGGCCGACGTACCGAGTAGGAAGCTGGCGCCGTGGTGTAGGGGAACTGTCGCTCTGTTGACCGCCCCTTTCGGTTGGCGGTGCCTCAGTACGTCCCCGTACCCGGTTTCCAGCAACCCCTCTAAAATTCCGTACGTCGGGTGTTCCCACAGTACGGCTTCAAACGTCCACTCCTCCCGGAGCCTGCCTCGCTCCCGTGTGCGGTTGGTGACCACCGTGGTCCGGCTCTGCGTCCGGCGGTGGGGTCGGCACTCGGGAGGTCCGGTTCAAGGTGAAAGGCACCCACCTACAGCCCCTGAACCCGGTCGAGTTTGCTCCAGCATACGGCACAGGCCATGAGGGTGACACGGGTGCCGAGGTTCAGTGCCCTCTCCGTGACCTCCAGCCTGGCATGAGACGTCCACGGGTCCTTTCCTCGGCCGAGGTTCTGTTGTCCTCGGCATCGTCGGTACTACGACCCGATCTGCCCGGCTCCGTCCCACCACGCGATTTCACGTTGTGCGCTTATACGCAAGGCCCTGCCGTTCACGGGTGCTCCCGGCGGGGGCGGAGTCGTTCCCAGCTTTGCATCATCTACCTTAGCCCCGTGCCGCTCTCCATACGCCGCAAGAGTCCCCGAGTGCATGTACCCGTCTCTTCCTCGAGGATACCAACCTTCGCCCATCCGTGCCGGGCTCGGCCTCTTGTTTGTCCGACACTCACTTCTGTCGGATACCTGTGACGACGCGGCAATATTCGCTTCATGCTACGGCCCGGTGCCTTGTTTGCCCCCCTGGTGAGTCCCACCCTCGCGGGCGGCGGGGACGTGACCCTCGGAGCTTTCGCCGGGCTGGTCACCCAGCCCCGGCGTCCGATTGACTACGCGCTCGGACGGGCAGTCCGCGCGACCGATCTCTCATCGGCTGGTGTACGATGGTTACTGGCTGCAACACGAATTCGAGGATAGCGATCCTTAAGGGAGAACGGGCCGTTTAGTGCATCATTCACGTCGTGAAATAACTGAGTGCCCGGGGCTGCCTGGGCACGGGGTTCGGAATCTACGCGCGTGTCTAGGGGGTGTTCTGGAATACTTTTCTTGGTATTGCCCATACTATGCAGTTGAGGAGGATTGACGCGTGTGGACAAATGCCGTACATTTCAGGTCACACAGGTTCGCCGAAGGAGAGGGCGCCGGATGGGTTCAAAAACCGTGATGCCGCGCCGCGATGCACGTTTAGAGATGCGAATATCCGCCGAAATTAAAGCGTTGTTGGACGAGGCCGCGGCTTCGGTCGGGCTGAGCACGTCGGCGTTTGTGTTAGCGACGGTTACGCCGCGGGCCCGAGAAGTGGTGCATCAACGAGAGGTTATAGAAAAACACCGAGAAAACCTGTCGGCTTGCCGTCAGGATGAATCGGCATCATGATATAATAGACTATGAACTCAGGGAGAGTGACTCGACTTCCTTCTACACTCTCCGGTGTGGAGAAGGCGACCGCCAATGTACCCAGGTGGGGTGCTTGGTCGCTGAATGGTTTTGAGGATGCGGTCAGTGCCGTACTCCAAAGTGTCCTCTATCTACTGTAGAGGGACATGTACGATACGGAGAAGCCGCACACCCCAGAACCCACGGGGCTTGCCCCGTGTGAGGGTCAGGGAGTTGAGTGCGGCAGAAAGTCAGGCTTTCGTTAACCAATTATTGAATCCCTCGGAGCCTAATGCCGCATTACGTAACGCTGCGGCGCGCTATTGGGGGCGGGTCGACCGTTCCCAGTAATGCGGGAGTCTATCCGTGTTGAGGCATTGGCGCGCCGTGACGACCGCGCGGGATTTGAGTGTCCCACAGGCGGGCTTGGGGACTATCTTCGTGAACGAGCTAGCCAGGATGTGAAGCGTGGGGCCGCCGCGGTGTTTGTGGCCATTTATCCGTCCTCGCCGGAAACGATTTTGGGCTACTATACGTTGTCCTCATTTGGTCTTCAGCTCACGGATATCCCCGCTCAGCAGCAGCGGGGGCTCGCTCGCTATCCGGATGTTGGAGTCACCTGGTTAGGGCACTTGGCGGTAGGCGTAGCGTACCGAGGTCAACATATTGGGGAATTTTTGCTTATGGATGCCCTTCGCCGCGTGGTATCGTCATCGTCAACGATTGCCACTGTGGCCCTGGTGGTCGATGCTCTGGATGGCTCCGAGACCTTTTATACCCGGTATGGTTTCATTCATTTAGGGGGCCAACGGTATTGGCTTCCTCTTGATACCGCCCGCTTGCTGGTTCAAGAACAACCTGCGCCAATCCTTGCGGATGAAGAGAGTTAATCTAAAGGAGCATTGTGTGCGGTCCTCATTCGGACCGATTGTCCTTGGTTCGCACACCCAAAAATACTTAATGGTGGGAACAACCTGGATTCGGGGGCGAGAACGCATTAAGACCCCGGCCGCGGCACAAATGACATCTTATCGGACGGGAGCGGGAGAGCGATACATGCTGGTGCGCCACGCCGTTATGAGAGGTGAACCGGTGTGCGGGGAGGGCGGCCTCATGAAGTGCTATAAAGCGGGATGGGGCGCTTTAAGCGCACTGGTACTTGCGGCAAGTCTCGCCGGGTGCGGCCAAGTTCAAACCGCGGGTGGCGGGATGCCCACAGCGCAGACGGAGCGTTTCACGTCGGTGCATATTGCACTGGCACAAAAAGCCGCCTTGACCACCACATCTTTCAAACCCCGAGACATTACCAACCGACATACCGTGAACACGCTGTACAGGGACATTCGCGCGCTCAAACCGTTTCCCACCGGCCCCATCAGTTGCCCTGCGGATCGGGGTATCGACTACATCCTCAAATTCCACCGTGGACGTCGGGTTGTTCTAACAGCCAAGGCGGACCCGACGGGATGCAGCGAGGTCCGACTCTCAACGGGCCGCGATCTTTGGGCTGCCGGCCATCGGGGCCAAGCTTTTTGGAGAGCGTTGGCGCATGCGCCTGGAGAGAACGTCGGTAACTTGCAATGATGGTCGAAGGAAAGCGGAACCGAGCCCATCCAAGCACGTCTCGTAGCCAGCGGGATTTCCCAAAGCTCGTCTTTCCCGGGAGGGCTTTGGGATTCGGGGACGAATCTTCCTCAACCTCGGTAGCCGGGTGCGAGTTGCCTAATATATAGGGGTGGGTAGCGACAACCGCATTGGCGGCGGGGTATGCAATCGAAGTGGGCTTCTGGCACCCGCCGCTAATTCCGCGAGAGCTGCAATCCGATGGGAGGTTTGACCAATGTCCAGACGCGAAGGGATTGTGAAGTGGTACAAGGAGGACAAAGGCTATGGGCGCATCATGCTGGACGGCCAGGATGGCAACCATGTTTTCGTTCACTTCAGCGCGATTCGGTCCGACCCGGTAAGATTTCCGACACGGTATCGCTTTCTCAAGGAAGGCCAAACGGTGGCGTTTGACTTAATCGAAACAAACGCGTCCGATAGTCAGCGACTCACAGCGGCCGACGTCGAAGTCTTATCAGACTGATGGCTACCGTTGCGGCATTGCGGGGTCGTTACCCATAGGAGGAGTTGAAAATCGATGCCATATGGTGGCGTGACGTTACAGATTCACGTAGGACACCCTGCGGCGGGACTGGATTTTATGCAACTCTGTTTGGACGTGGACCGGATTTCTCTCCGCATGAGGACTTCTTGAGTGGCAGGTGGTTGCGGGTGCGGAAGTCTGGTGGCAAATCGTCGTGGTACCCGGTCAGGTTCGCCCGATGACGAACCGTTCAAGGCTCAAAGTCGACGACGTGCGCGCCGCCACGGCCTGGGCTCGAACATCGCTCAAGGTCGAACCCAGTCAGGTGTCAACGCTGCCAGGCGTGGTCTCGTTCGTTGATTTTGAGGATCCTTGGGGGAATCAGTTGGGGTTCTACGAGGACCTTGCACCCAATGGCCAGAAACCACCGGAACCGGGCGGCAGCGTCCGTGACGAATCGCTGCTCGTAACCGATCCGCCGGAGGCACCATAGACAGATGGTGTGCTGGGCGAGGAAGGTTCGAGAGGAAAGATGGCCCGATGGCCGGCCATCGGATTACCAAATACTTCGCGGCGCGAATGAGCTGGATTCGGAGGCGTTAGTACCCTAAGAGGTGGGCCAGGCTTCAGATCTCAGTAACCACGGGAATGGCCCCGATGATTATCTCGCGGGGGGTATGTCGCCATCTAACATTGTGGCAGACTTTCCGGACCTCCACGAAGAAGACATTCGTGCCGCTCTGGCTTTTGCGGCCGACCGGGAGCGCCGCCTGTTTAGTTCGCTATGACCCTCGGGTTCGATGAAAACCTCTCGTTTCGCCTAGTCGATCAGCTGGCCGATTGGTATCCGCACACCTCCACGTTTGGGCACACGGGCCGGCCGGATGAGGCAATCTGGCGTTATGCCTCTGGGTCTGTAGAGAACTTCCGCCATCGTGACAAAGGACAGCGATTTCTACCAGCGGAGTATGTTGCGTGGTGCCCCACCGAAGGTTATTTGGGTGCGTATTGGAATTCGACCACCCGCGCAATCGCGGATGTGTTGCGCTCTCGGTTCCCGTCCAACACTTTATGGCAGAATCGGACGCGGCGCTTCTTGAACTCGCACCGGACCAAAAGTCTCCGTCAGTGTCTCCGGTGAAGACTGTGGCCGCCTGGCGGTACGTAACAGCCCATCCGCATGCGCCAATCTCACACATTCGTGACGGTCCTTCGCGTCAAATTTTTTAAGCACGTGCTCAATGTGACGCTTGACGGTATGGGGAGAAATGAAGAGTTGAGTAGCGATTTCCTGGTTGGAATAGCCTTTGTCCAACTGCGATAAGATTTCCAGTTCCCGTCGTGTCAATAAGCTCACTTTCTGGGCATTTGCCACATCTAGGATCTTGGGAACGACGCAATTTGACCAGAAAACCGGGGAAATCACGACAAGCTCGGATGGGGATTCGGCACACAACATCTTCACCGTGTTGAAAATCACGTCAGGATGGCTGGCCTTGTCAATCATGGCGTCTACACCCAAGCCGATCGACTCCATCAGCAACATTTCATGCTCCGCCGGGATCAAAACCACGATTTTGGCGCCTATGTACCATGAGGTGATGCGCATCACCACATCTTTTAATGTATCGCACAGATCGACGTCAAGTAAAAAGAGCCGGGGATGTACACCGCAACTGTCGATCGCATCCATCTCACCGGAATTGCAATCAAAAACCGAGAATTCTGGGTCCGCTTTAAAGATTGCCCGCAATCCCATTCGCATAATGGGTGAATTGCTGATGATTACTAACGACAGTGGCGTGGACACGGAATTGTCCTCCATTTCCGCTTCAACAAGAGCTGCCACCTTGCCTAGACCCCCTCATCAACCATCCAAGGGGCTCTTATGATTCGACATATTCCAGGCATTTCCCTCTCATCTCAGAATGAAATTTTGAAAATAGGTCCTAAGACCTATCCCCTCCCGTTGAAACCCATTTGATAGTCCTCAAGACCCATGGACTGGCGGCGATAAGAAATCCGTCCCGTGGGCAATTATCTGAATTGACAAAATCTCCTACGCTGGCTGTGGGGCGGACTGCACGGACCCTGGTGATGCTCGCGAGACATTCGGGCGCTTAGCGTATCGCGGGAGGGAAGGGAGTAGCGCGACCGGCCGGCAAGGATAAGATTTCTCATTCGCCCCAATCACAGGAGAAGGGATGAACACGAGATGAGAATAAAGAAGATGTCCCGCTTAATCCGATTCTTGTTACCCATCGGAGGCGCGGTTATGTTAGGCGGCTCCGCCTACGCCTTCATGGCAACCAACAACGTGCCGATTTCGGGAGCCGGCCAAGGACAGAACACCATTTCCGGATACCAGGTCAGCGACGTTCACTACACCTTGGGCCCGCAAGGACAGCACATCAAGAATGTGAGCTTTTCTTTGACGCCTATGCTTGCGGGCGCAGGGGCGGCCACCAGCGCTTACGCGTGGTTCAATGGCCCTCCCGGCCCCGGCCCTGGCCCCGGCCCTGGCCCTGGTCCTGGTCCTGGCCCTCACGGCCAAGGATACACCTGCACTCTCACGGGAAGCGTCGGCCTGGTCACCAACTGGAGTTGCAATAACCTTGGCCCTGGCCAGTCGGTGCAGCCCGCCGAAACATTGAACGTGTCCGCAGCCCAATAAACACAAGGCCGCAGGGGAAGGGAGCCATGCCCCTTCCCTCGTCGGCTGCCACCTGAAGCAGGGAAAAGGGAGGAGCATCATGCGACAGATCGTCATCACTTTAGGAGGCGTGGTGCTATTCGCCTTTATCGGCAGTGTTTTGGCGGGGCTGATGGGCGCGAATAATGTGAATCCCACGGGAGCAGGAATCACACAGGTGATTATCCACATTTCCAGGCCCAATTCGGGTCCGACAATGCAACACCCTAAGACCGGCAAGTGAGGAGGGAAGGCCCATGGCTGACAAAAATACGCAGGGCCCGTTAAAGTTTTTTAAATACACCATGGGGATTCTCGCAATCATTGTGGCGTGGTTGAACTTCGCCCCTGTCAAGTTCGGCGGTCGCCTCACCTATTTCATCGTACAGGGCACCAGCATGCTGCCTCGCTTTCACTCCAACGATCTGGTGATCGTGAAAGCCTCTGCCCACTATCACGTCGGAGAACTGGCCGCATACCACAATCTTCAGCTGCACACGATCCTGTTTCACCAAATCGTGGGACGCGTCGGAGCGCACTACCTGTTTAAAGGTCTAAACAATTCCTTTATCGACGCTTATCACCCTCTCGCCTCCCAAGTTGTTGGACGACTTTTCTTGGCCATTCCCGACGTTGGCAGTTGGCTCGCATTTTTCCGACAACCTTGGCATGCGGCGTGGTTGATGACTGGCGTCGCCCTTTTATTGTGGGGGGGCATGGCTTCAGTGGGTTCCAATCCCAAAATTCACAGAACACCTGGCATGCATCCAACACATTTTCATTCTCCATTTGGAACGGAAAGGAGTTCGAGCACTATGGAAGCAACAAAATCCAAGAGCCCCAAAGTGTATCGCTGGCTTTTGGCTACCGCAGAAATTTTCGCGGCTTTGTTTCTGATGGGGGCCCTGTGGGCGTGGACAAGTCCGGTAAGACACGTGGTCACTCGCACCATCCCCTATCAGATCCACAGTCAATTTCTCTACCAGGCCTCCGTGCCCAAAGGTGCCGTGTATCCTCGCGGGACGGTAGTGCCAGGCTCAAGTGTCTTCCTCCACCTCACTCATGCTGTCAATATTACTTTTCAAGGTCACTGGCAAAGTTCTGCCGCCAAGGCAAGTGTCATCAGCGGCGAGGGCGAACTCGTGGCCAACATGACCAGCAACTCGGGATGGATCTCTTCCTGGATCCTTGCGCCCCAAGTCGCGTGGGTCGGGCCCGACTTCGCCTTGAAGGGCACAATGAATACGAGGTCCTTAAATACCCATATCACTCAGGTCAGTCGACAAACTGGGCTCCCGTATAGTACCTACACTTTGACCATTACCCCCCATGTCGTCATCCGCGGACAGGTCTTAGGCCAGCCATTCCGACAGCTCCTGACCTCCCCTTTGGTCTTCAGCTACAGTCCCGAGGTTATGCAACTCACCTCCCCAAACTCCAACGTCAGCCCAACCGCTCAGCTTCACTCCTCAGTGACCAGCCGTATTCCTTATTCGGTGGTTCTCCCCAACCGTCTTGGTTTGGGCGCTTTTAAGGTTCCGGTCATCCCCGCGCGCTGGATCAGCACGGTAGGTTTTGGGGTGCTCATGTTCCTCTCCCTATTCGGTGGAATAATGCAGAGACGCCGCGAAAAGTCTTACAGCGAAGCCGATCACATTGCTGCCCGCTTCGGCGAATTATTGATTCCGGTCATGCACACAGACGTGCCCTCTTTAAAAGGAGCCGTGCAGGTCCATTCCATAGAGAATTTGGTCAAATTAGCCGACCAGTACGAGCGCCCGATTTTTTACTCTCTCGCTCCGAACAACACGCACCGTTACATCCTAAAAAACGGACGAGAAACTTACTATTACCAGATTCGTCTCTCTCCCGCGAAGACGAACGAAGAATCGGACGCCCAAGATGCTATCCCGGTTCAACAACACGAGGAAATAAATCAAGGTTCCTAACCCACCTATAAGGAGGAGCTTCTCATGGAGCCGTTCGGGGATTCTTGGTCTACATCCGAGAATGATCCGATCCACATGATTCTCGATGAAGGCTTACACCATGAGTTTCAGCCTATTTGGGATCTGACTGGCCGTACCATATTGGGATTTGAAGCGTTGGCCCGTTTCCCCGCCCCCGTGACTCCCGATGAAGTTTGGCGCTGGGCGGAAGAACAACAGCTACAAAACCCTCTGGACCGATTATCCATCGTGACCGCCTTGCAAGACGGTAAAGACCTGCCTGGGAAACTGTTCCTCAATGTCTCCGCCAGGTATCTGGAATTGGACGGAGGTTCGATGGAAGAAATGCGTCGACAAATCCAGGGGTACCGTCCGCTGGATTCGGTTGTGCTGGAAATTACCGAAACTCAGGTGGGCAACTTGGCCAAAGCCGCACGCGGCGCCATCTATTGGCAAGAGCAAGGGGTGTCCTTGGCCCTGGATGATGCCGGGGCCAAAGCGGCTACTGCCGAACGGCTGGCTTTACTGCGCCCACAATATGTCAAGGTAGATCAAGCGCTGTTCAAGGAGTGGGTGGCGGGACGATCGGAGCCGGTTGACGCCTGGATTGAATCGGCTAATACGATGGGAGCCATGGTGATCGTAGAAGGCGTGGAAGATCTGGCCTGGCTTGCGAAATTATCGACTCGGCCCATTCAAGCGGCCCAAGGATATGCCTTAGGGCAAGCTGCCCCCGCAAGCTACTGGAATACCGGAACCTTGGCTCACGTCAATCCTTTTCCCGCCGTACCACCGCCTTTGACACCACAAAAATGTCCTGCAGACCATCAAGACACACTCAGATCATCTTCTTCTTGGCCGACGGTGGGCGAATCGTTATGGTTATGGCATCTGCAACTCAGAGCCGAGAAAGTTCTCTCACCCTTGCGCGTTGTCATCGTGGCCACCAACACCCTGATTTGGAGCGTTTTCGCTCATCCCCTGCAGGCCATGGAACGGGTCTCCTGGCTGGTACTCATCACCGGATGGATTTTGGCCGGTTTGGACTTGATCGGTGTGTATTACGGATTATGGAAAAAATTTTCTCAGGCCCCTTATGTTGCCACCCTGATCGACCTCTTTTTGATTTTGGGCTGGACCTTTACCACCGGCGGACGGGAAAGCCCCTTCCTTCCCATGATTTTTGTCGGAATGTTGATGGCCATGATGCGTTTGCCTCTGCCGCCTGCCTTGATGGTGGTAGGAATTTATACCGGCGCCTATGCCTGGCTGATGGGACCTGCCCATGTCGTGCTGGGGATGTACATCTTAATTTTGG
Source organism: Bacillota bacterium (assembly GCA_021820965.1). Taxonomy (GTDB): domain Bacteria; phylum Bacillota; class Sulfobacillia; order Sulfobacillales; family Sulfobacillaceae; genus Sulfobacillus_B. The sequence continues at coordinate 53,779 of JAKACZ010000029.1, forward strand.
GATTGGCTCTGGGATTTTGGAAATCCGTGTTTGATCAAGATCGCCTAATGAGCCTACGCGATAACTTGACCGGCGCTTATGGCCGGGAATATGGTATTTTCGAACTGCAACAATTACTAAAACGGCCGCAAAGCAGCCTTGTTCTTCTATTAATGGACCTGGACTATTTCAAAGACATTAATGACCGTTATGGTCATTTGGTTGGCGATGCACTATTGCAAAAATTCGTGACCATGGTGAGTAATCTCAAACGGTCTTCCGACACGCTGGTTCGGTACGGCGGCGATGAGTTTCTTTTGGTGTGCCCTGATCTCCCGGTGGTTGATGCTCTAAACCTGGCCCATTCCATCCGTTTAGCCGCCCTGGCGTCCGATATCGTGCTAGAGAGAGACACGGATCATGTGCGAATGAGTGTCAGTGTGGGGTTGACGCAAATCGATTCCTCCTCTTCCATAACGGTCGACAGCCTCTTTCATCAGGTGGATCTTGCGTTGTACCAAGCTAAGCTCCAACGCAATACCGTGGTGCACTTGGACGTTCCGCCTAAGAACGCCCGGCGTGAAGAAGCGAGAGCAGAAAAATGACGCGTGCTCTGAGAAGACTGGAGAAGATCCCCAAAGTCTGGGAACTTTTGTCGTTCATCCTGGTGTTTGTGCTAAGCGCAGTCCTGGGGGCCAACAGCGTCCGCCATACCGACTCGACAGTCCCAAAAGCTTCTGCTCAAACTCCCAGTCCTCATCATCACCTTTCCGTAACGCCCTCATTGTTGAATCTTCAAGGAAAAGGGGCCGTTTTGCACAAAGGAAGCCGGGGTTCTGTAATCTTAACCATGGCGCCATGGTGCCGTTTTTGTGCGTATGAGGATCGCTGGGTGCTCCCGCGAATCGCACAAGTCTACCCATCTGTGGCCATCAATGTGATCGACGTATCCAGCATGGGCGGAATGGCTTCCCCAGGTCCAGAGTACCCGCCTTTTCACGGCATGGACGGACGAAGAACCAAAAGTCTTCCCCAAAAGACAGTCCTCTCGGTCATGCAGCAATATATCAATCGGTTGCACCTGTCACAGAGCACCTTGAATTTTTACGTCATAGCGCCGGGCCAAACGGATGCGCCAGCCACTCAGGCCATACCTCAGTGGTACATTGTCAACCCGCAGGGCAATCTCGTTGCACATTATCAGGGAGCCCTGACTTCCCAGCAGGCTATCCCTTGGATCCACTCGCTATTAAACCCGTAGACAGGAGGGGGAACGATGCCCGCACTTCGAACTTTTCTCTTGGCCGCAGGAGTCCTGATGGGAGGATATCTGGCCGTTGCCCATTGGTTGAGTTTCGGTGTGTTATGCCCTGGGGCTCCGAGTGTCTCTTGGATCAACTGTAATTTCATCATGAATTCTCCCGGCAGTGTCGTGCTGGGACTGCCGCTGGGACTGTGGGGCAGCCTTTGGTGTCTTGGATCCTATGTGATGGTCAAGTTCCCCTACAAGGTCTTATGGATAATGGGGGGGATAGGGGGAACCGGATGGGCAATAGGGCACGAGCTATACTGGGAAACTTGGTGCACATGGTGCACGGTATTCCAAGTGATTATCATAACAACGTCCCTCATGACCTGGGCTCTACCAAGAACCTCCGTTGTCCGACCAGTCACTAACCGCAGTGAGTCTCTCAGGCACCCGTAAATTTCACATACGATGGATTGGTGTCGTCAGCGTTAAATGTCCCCCGCCTGGGCGACGTCAAGTGTGACCCCTCATAACGCCGGCTGGCAGGAGCCAGCCAATATATCAGGCCTACTCCATCTCAAGCCCTAGAAGGCCGTTCGAGGCGCGGACGTCTGTGGTTTGTGATGTCGGCACTATTCATCTTGGAACCGTTTGCCTGGGTAGGCTATGGGGCTGTCACCGGCCGCCATGTAACCGTGGGACACGTGGAGTTTGTGGCCTACACCATCGAGGTGGCGGTCGGGATTCTTGCGTGCGTGTTTGTCGCTTATGGGGGGAAGCGCGGTTAGCCCGGCATACGGCGAAGTGTGGGCGAGATCGCCCAGTGAAGTGGTGCGGCGTGGGATGGCCGTCCCGACGAACCCCGAGTGCTAGAATGGGTTCATGGCGAAGTTGTTGGTCACCGGCATGTCCGGTACGGGAAAGTCATCAGCTCTGGAGGTGCTCGCTTCCCACGGGCATCGCGTGGTCGATGCTGACGGCGATGCATGGAGTCACTGGGTCCCGGACAGCGCTGGCGAGGACGACTGGATTTGGCGTGAGGACGTCATGGCTCGGCTCCTGGCCGAGCATCGAGACGGCCATCTCTTTGTTGCGGGGTGCGCCACCAACCAGGGAAAGTTCTACCCCCAGTTTGATCATGTGGTGCTCTTGTCGGCGCCAAGCGACGTGTTGCTCGACCGGGTCGCCCGCCGTACCAACAATCCTTACGGGAAGAGCCCCGACGAACAGGCACTGATTTTGCGATACCTTCGCGAGGTCGAGCCCCTCCTCCGCAAGACGTGCACGGCCGAAATCGATGCCACCGCGCCCCTCGTCGACGTTGTCCAACAGTTGGAGGCACTCGCCGGCCGTATATAGAGCGCCTTCTGGTGGAGCGATGGGCAAGGATATTCGTCACGAGGAGCGTGCTGAATCCCCCAGCGGCGGGCGTAGTGGAGACACCGCGTCACGGTAGGATACTTTGGAATTGGTCCGCCGTTGGGATTGAGCATGATGAAGTTGACGGCGGGGCGCTGCAGGTCCCAAATCCGTGCCAGCCAATAGCGATAGCATTGTGACGGATCGAAAGTCGCCTGGGAGCGCTCGGAGTCGATGGCGTCAAAGGTGAGTTGACGGCCCATTCCCGCTGCCCTCCTTCTCAGGGAGATTGTTTCACTGATAGCCCAGGCGCTAGGCCGACACGCCCGAATCGGTTCTGGTGATTTTCGTGACATAAATTCGCCGTCGCTGCCCCGCCGTGGTCTGAATCGACAACGTTTCACGATAAGACGGGGGTAATCCAGGATTGCAAGGACAACACTATGACAAGGGCTGGCTCCAATCGTATTCACAGCGGGGCCTGAATGACACGGCTGCATTGGCCGAAGAACTGATCTTGCAACTCCCCGTTGGCCAGCAAGATCAGGGACAAACTGTTGCCCATACCCTTCAGTATGCGGTTGCGATGATCGAGGAGATGTAGCGCCGCCTGCGTGCAGCGGAGGGAACCTTCATCTAACCGACGTTCACGATGACTCATACGACCAACGAAGTCGGTCCCGCTACCTAAGGGCTATCACCTCTTTGCTAGTCTAGACATGCGGGACCCCGAGGGTATTCAGGAACACTGTGATGATTGGCACGCCGACCGGATTTTACTGCCGACCAAGGAAACACCGCCTCGCTGGACGGCGTACAAGCCGTCAGTGCGTCGAGGGCAGATTCATAAATAGCAGCGGCCTCCGGGAATCCTGGTGGATCGGCTACAACGATGGCGTGCTCAAGGTCCAGTTGTTCGTAACCGTGACCGGGGATCACAGCAGTATAGGGAACGGAAATGGCCGTATGGCCGATAGCATCCAAGTATTCCAGCGGGCCGACCGCGGGCAAGACCAGCCGCCCCAAACCCTCCGGCCGCAGGCGCGGCCGTCCCAGAACTCCATCGTGGCGCCCTACCGCGACACCGTGATCCGTGAACTGCAGCGCGGGGGGACCCATCGCACGATCCATCCCTCTCCAACAGCAAGGGTTCGAGGGCAGCGTTAATGCCGTGTACCAATATATTCTCAAACTCCGCCAAGAAATCCCGGAAACGCTGCGTCCCCCGACCCCGGGCCCCGGCGGCGCTGCAACTCCAGCAGATTTCCCGCGATACGGTGTACAAACAGGTGCTGAAGCATGCGGCCTACAGCCGCCCCAAAGAGGCGGAACCGCGGCCGGATGCGGCCTCCATGCCGGACTCCGCCGCCCCCCAGACTCGGCCCGGTGCCCCGTCACCTTTCAGCGAAAAAGCTCGCACCCTGATTTTTGGAGAGACTCCCGTAGCGGATTCGACGCTGTCCGCAAAGACCAGCCCAGACCAAGACCCGAAAAAAACAAATCTTTGAGGCCCTCGTTGTGTGCTACCCCGTGATTGGGATGCTGGTGCAGTTTCTGAGCGATTGTTATCACGTCTTTGATGCCGCCGATCCAGCGGCCTTAACCGCGTTGGTTCAGCAATACCAAGCCTGCGAGATCGGGCCCCTCGCTCAATATGCCACCGGGCTCAGCAAAGATTATGAGGCGGTGAAAAATAGCCTGGTCTATCCGGAGATTAGCCAGGGGCCCTTGGAAGGCATCAATAGCCGCATTAAAATGAAACATCGGCGCGGGGGCGGACGTGCAGGGCTGGAGCGGTTCAATGCGTACAATGTGCTCACCGTGGGGGATCTGACGGGATAGCCATCCGACGATTTGCGAAAGAGCCGACTATGATGCTCTTAACGGAGCGGCTTGCTCATGATCACGCTCCGGTATGTTTTACCCTCCCACTGAACATAGTCCACGCATCGATACCCTCGCTTTTCATAATATCGCCGGAGATGAGCGGCGGGTTCGGCCGTGTCCAAGGCCAAGTCTGTCCCATCTCCGTTGACGGCGAGGGCTTCTACGGCATCCAGCAATCGTCCGCCAATTCCGAAGCCTTGGTAATCCGGGAGCACGGCGAACTGGCCGATGTGACCCACCCCGTTCCGGGCATACCAATCGCAATACGTTTTCACTCCAGGCGCGTAGTAGGTCACTGTCCCCACCATGGTGCCGTTCGCCTCGGCAATTAGGCAGTAGCCATCCTGGACTCGGCGGCGAGTCACCGTGGCATCCTGATCGACGGCAGTATAATTGAGTCCCATATCGGCGAGCTGCCGATATGCCTGGTGCACGAGCTCCGTCAACTCGTCGATGTCATCGACTTCTAACTGAAAACGACGTATTTGTATTTCGTGCGTTGCTTCAGCTCTCAACCACTCGTACCCGTTACGAAAAACTTACCCAAAGTTACCCAGGCTCATTTTCCACTTATTGTTCGCTCTCCGCTTTTGGAACCACGGTTTTTCCTAAAGCTGGAGTCTGGCCATTAACGGTGGCGGGCGACTGTCCA
>JAKACZ010000078.1 GCA_021820965.1 Bacillota bacterium
GACTTCATCGTCCTGTTTCGTGATGCACGGGGGATTCCCTGCCCGGGTGAATTATGTGACGCGGGGGTGGGTGAATTATTTGGCGTTTTTCGCGCTTATGCGGGTGAATTATTTGGCGTTCGACACCGGGGGTCAGGAGCAGTACATGGAACAGCGGACCTTAGATCAAATTCGGGAGCAGGAACAGCGCGATGCGGGGGTGATTCTCGGATACGACGACATCCGGTTCTTACGATTGCGGGATTTGAAACTAGCGCACCATCCGACGTTTGAACCCCGCTTGCGTGAAGTCTGGGACGAGGTCCAGCCTAATCTCGTGCTAAGCTTCGACCCCACGGCGCCGTATCGGTCCGCCGTCCATCCGGACCACCTGGCGGTGGGGCGGGTGGTCTTAAACATCGTCCGATCGCTGGGATCGAACGCCCCGGACGTCGTATTCTACGGAACCCGCGATCCCAATGCCCTGGTTGACATCTCCCAAGTGATGGAAGACAAGATGCAGGCAATTCAATGCCACCGCAGTCAGCGATACGGGTGGAAACGCTTCTACACCCCTATTATGCGATGGCAAGCGCAACTGGCGGGCCGATCCGCCAGCTTACCCTATGCCGAGCCCTTACGGTATCTTTCATTGCCGATGTTGCGTAAGGCCGCCACGGTGGAAAATTGGTCGTCATCTACACCTCAATATCTACCACAGTAGGGGAAGGCACATGACCCGAGGCAGCGCCGCACAGAACAATATGCTGCCGTCCGTATCCTGGAGTAGATCACGTCCTCTTTTGGGACTTTCCGGACAGGGGTTTGGGGACGGAGGCTGGCTTAGGAAGGAACACGAGTCGCGGAGATAATGAACCAGTTTCAGGCGGACGTCGTGGTCACATTTGATGCTGAACTGCCCCGGCTTCCCTATGCCCACCTCGACCATCTGGCTATAGGACGGACCGTGATGACGGTGTGCCGACGTCTGCCTCGCCCGCTATAGCGTTGGTCGGAATGATAGACCGGATCCCGGTTCCGCCGCGCCACGAGTGGTTTACAGCGCGACTGCCGCATGGGCTCCCATAGCTCGTCAATGGTTTGGCACGGGCCTCATCGGAGGGCTGATTACTTTTTCGGACTTCGTGGACGAGATGCACACGATGTTGCGGGTCGGGCATTGGTGGCTGGGATGGTTGTATGCGATAGACAGTTTAGGGATGGATGGAAGTCCTGTGCTGCTGGTGGGGCGGATTTACCGTTCAGCGTCTCGCATCCCGATAATCCTGTAGTCTCGAATAGCTCAGATGAGATATGAGAAAGCTCATCGAATTCAATTTAACCCCCTTGGGTCCCTATTGGTTCTTGCCCCAGCGGGTCACTTCCACGCCGAAGTTGTTTCCCACCAGCACAACCCGTCCTTCGCCCACTTCAAGGCCATTGATTTTGATGCTGACAGCCCGCTGCCATTCCCGATTAAGGACAATTTGCGTCCCAATTCCCCAATTAAGCAGGGTATGGATGGGCAGGTTCTTTTGGCCCAGACTTACAAACATTGTTACCGGTAAATGCAGGGTGCGACGTAAACGCGGGTCGTCGTGCTGCCCGCGCGCCGCCGCCTCTTTAGAGTGAATCTCCTGGCTAGCACGCGCATTCAGGTTCTCGTGCTGGTCGTGCGGTTCGGCTTCCGCCTCCGTCACCGGTACCGGGTCGTCGCTGGGCGGATTGGTGGACAATGCCTGAAGCAGAGCATCAATTTCAGCCTGCGATAACGGTCGCTTGTCATCAGGCATGTGGCCACCACTTCTCAACATTCATTTTGACATCCTCCCAACGGATAATTCGGGGGGATTCCCGATACCTCACGGCACGGGTTCTGCTTCATCGTACCATTGGTTCTTAGGGCGTTTGCCGTTCGTCCCCCGGCATTGAGGTCAGACTGGGGGCTTCCCCCGACTGTCGGTCCAGGCTCACCGGGTCTGTCCCGCCCTGCATGGTGCTCAAATCCTTGGCTTTAAGGGAGAAAGCTTGATTTTTTCGTTCAATCCCTGCCATATATTGTAGCATGTTAGGCCTGAACAGGTCACGGGCTTATGACCGAAGGAAATCCCCAGACTACCCCAAAGGAGAGGAAGGGTTCCCAGATCTTAAAGCCGGGGCTTTACGCCCGAATTTGGTCTCGGGTTCGCTCAGGGCAAATGCTCCGATCCACTCGCCGGTGGCCGTGGCCATTTTCGGGAGGTTCAAACTGGCTACTACTAATATATGACTCGCGCTATCGGAAAAATGATTGGAGTGCGTGGGCGCGAATTAAACGGGTCATCACGAAGACCTTGGGATCACATCATCAGTATTGGAGGGCATAATTAGGGTGTCGCAAGACCCGTCGCCACCACGTGGCGAAAGGTCACGGTGCTTTGGGTAGGCGTTGCCTAACGTGACAATACCGGTCAATCGATGCCGTTGTGGACTTGCCGTGTATCGTTCAGTCTCTTTCTCACCAAATTTGTTGCCACCGTTCTGCTTCATCGGGCCACTGCTTCTGGTGGTGGTCCACAGTGTGCCCTGGAGAACGCTCCTCATTTGGCGAAACTGGATGGGGCCAGGCTATGTGTCAACCTACCCTGATGGCTCGAGCGCGGATGGCGGCCGCCTTCTTAAATCCTGTCACTCCACGCCTCCGGCCTGCACCGAACCGGTCATTCCGAACAGACAATTTGAGGGAACTGGCTATAGTGTGTCAGCTCCCTCAACGAGTAACGTTAAGCGGTACGCGCGCTGCCGCGCTACTACAATCCCGCAGTAAACTCTTCGTCCTCCTCCTCTTCAGGCTCATCCAGGTCTTCTTCGACCATGGTATCGTTCAATGACACTACCTGATGTTCAAGCAAGTGAATGGGTTCGTTATCACGCAATCGGACGATCTTGCCAATCGCCTTCATAATCCCCCATGTCATTAAACCATCATAGAGAACCACGACAAGCAAAGCCAAGAGCTGTACGAAGAACAACCGAGGATTACCGTAGAAGAGCCCGGCGACGGATGAGTTCGGACCGTGGACCCCAAGGTATTCCACCATTCGGGGATCGGCCAGCAATCCAGTCATGAGGCCTCCGATGGCACCGGCCACCAAGTGGGTATGAAAGACCCCCAGAGTGTCGTCCACTTTGTGGAACCAATTCAGTCGCGGCAAGTAGCGCATTGTCAGCCATGGCAGTACACTAGCCACCACACCAATTGCGATGGCGCCATAGCCGTTGACATAACCGGCGGCTGGCGTAATAGCCACCAACCCGCAAATCATGCCGTTGACGGCGCCCACCAACGACGCCTTGTTTGTCACCCAGAAGTCCATAATCACCCAGCTGAGGAGCGCAACCGCAGTGGCTAGGTTGGTGTTGAGCACGGCCCCTGCAGCGTCGGCGTTGGCGAAGTACGGGTCACCGCCATTGAACCCGTTCCATCCTAGCCATAAAATGCCTGCACCGGTTACAGCTATCAACAGTTGGCGGAAGTCTACGGAACTACGACGCTTTAAGCGCGGCCCGACCACGGCCGCCGCGACGAAACCGGAAATTCCAGCCGCCACGTGAATCACGTAGCCGCCCGAATAGTCGACGGCACCCAGTTGCCCAAGCCAACCTCCGCCCCACAACATGAAGGCGTTAACACTATAAACTAAAAGTGACCAGGCGGGGACAAAGATCATCCACGCCTTGAAGCTCATCCGCCCTAATACGGCACCAGCCAGAATAATTGGTGAAATGGCTGCAAAAACGAACTGGAAGTAAATCAACGATGATTGAGGGAATCGCAGCGATGGAATGACGCCACTTAATAGGGGAATGGAAGCGTGCCCTTCGATGGATGACGAGGACAAAACAGGGTGAGGGACTCCGACGATGCCGCTGAGAATGCCCGGGCCGAGGTGCAGTGGTTGCCCGAATCCCATGCTGAAGCCGAAAAGAACCCAGACCACCAACACCGCCGCAAATGCATAGAAAGTCATCATGGCGGAATTTAAAGCCCATCGTTTCTCAACCAAACCACCATAGAGCACGGCCAGGCCGGGAATGGACATCAAACCGACCAATGTGGCAGCCGTCAACTGCCAGGCGTTGTCTCCCGGGTTCAAGTACTTCGGATCGGGCAGCAACATGTGTATAGGCTCCTTTCGTTATTTAATATGTCAAAGATGATACCACAGCATGTTAGGTTGGTTCAATATATCTGACAAAAAACCGAGATATTATTGCGTGATGTGTGGAGGTATGTGTTAGATACCCTACACGCGTCGGTATATTATGTCTGGTCTTCGTTACTCTCGTGGACGGTTCCAGTAAAAGGTGGAGCCGGATTGCCCGGACGGAGGGCCCAGGGTACTAGTTAGCCATTGCTCCATGGCGATTTCATGGGCCATGGCCGTGAGGACCACCAGTTGCGGCCGCGCCTTCGTCAAGTATTGTTTGAACAACACTCGCGGACCGGGTCCTAAACTCCCGTACCAGCGAGCCGCGGTCGAATTGGGACCATACAACTGCACTGAGGTCCAATAGGTGATTAGGGCATTCTCGTGCTGAAGGTCGGCATCGTTGGGGGTGAGATAACCTCCTAACAGACGGTAGCGGAAGTGGTTGGCGATTTGTGTGTAAAGTACGTTGTTGTTGGGGTTGTAAAGACAATCGTAGGGAAAGACTAATACTGCTTCGCCCGGCTTAATCGCATGGGTTTCCACCATGGACGTAATCCAAGGGTTGGCTCGCAGGGTTAGTACCGGATATCCGCGTGGCCACCAGGTCATGACCACCAAGGCCGCCCATGCGGCAAACAGAATGCGGGACTTAATGCTCTGCAGTCTTATGAAGACCAACGCCGAAAGAAGGCCAATTCCCCAAAACGCCCCCCACATGAAACGGTCAAATATAATATCCTTCAGTATCGGCACGACACTTAAGATAACGCCCGGCAAGGGGATGCCAGAATTGGCATGAGCACTGATAAGCAGGGAATCTCCCATGGCCAAAAGGATAATGGCGCCGGTCCACACCAGTACGCCACCATGTTCCGCTTGCCAACGGCGATAGGTGAGTAATGAAAACCAGGCGAGGCCGGCGAGGAAGATGAGACCCAAATAGCCGTCTTGCTCCATGACGTTTCCGGTCAGGGATACATGCGCGCCCCAATGAAGCCAGGTGTGGACAGGGACGAGGAAATTGGCCAAATTGATTTGATAGACGTTGATATAGGAAAAGGGCCGAAACGGCTGATTGGGCGTGCATAGTTGCCACAATACCAGTGGCAGCAGCACCGTCGCGCCAGCGAGAAGGGTTTTTGCATAGCTCTTCAGAACGCGCGTGACCTCAGTCCAGCGACGGCGCCGGTGGATCGCTTGGTGTACGAGGCCGTAGAGACCCATGGCCACCATGATTTGCGTCGTCACAAAGTATTCCTGATTGGTGAGCCACAACCCCGCTAACAGCGGCAGAACCCGCAACATGAGCCAGCGGGTCGGCCGGGGAGTGCGCACGAAGTCGTAAAGGATCGCGAAAAGAATAAACGAAAACCCGACCCACATCAGATCGGTATGCCCGAGAGCCTGGTTGGCAAAGTAGGCACCGGTCAAGGTCAGTGTCGATCCCAGCGCGCTCGCGCCAGCGTGGCCGGTGATGCGGCTAAAGCTCCAATAGGCCGAAATACCGCTAAACCACCAGCCGCCGAAGGTAGCGATGTTATAGGCCAGTTCCAGGCTTACTATGTGCGCATGGTATAAGAGACTCAAGGGGATGAAAATCAGCGGTACGCTGGTGTCCCAAAGCGTGTTGTTGCCCCAGGGATAGCTGATCAAGCCCGTATGGGCGAGCGCGAGCCCCTGGCTTAACGCGTGGCCCCACCACGACAGAAACCAGAGATAGATGGAGGAGTCGCCCTCGAGCCCGATAACATGGTGATCCCAGGCATTCCACCCTTGATTGACCATGAGCAGCAAGAGTGCGCCTTGGGCCAAAGCCACGCCGATGATACGGCTAAGGCTGTTCGGGCTGCTTTGCTTGGCATTGCTCTTGAAAATTTCCCGCGTATAAGCCAGTAGGACCACGGACGCCACCTCGTGGTGATTGTACCAAGAGGCCGCTCCAGAACTCGAATCGGTACGCGCTATTACCCGTCGCGGCGGTAACGTGCTTGGTTAATCTGGTAGAAATCGCGACCCTTAGCGTCAATCAGCACAATGGCGGGGAAATCCATGATTTCCAGCTCGTATATGGATTCCGGCCCTAAATCTTCAAATGCCACCACTCGCTGTGATCGGATGCTTTGGCTAAGTTTGGCGCCGAGACCGCCTATGGCGCCAAGATAAATTGAGCCGGTCCGCATAATGGTTTGCCTCACCGCTTCACTGCGGTATCCTTTTCCGATGGTAGCTCTCACCCCCAACTCAAGCAATTCCGGCGTATACGGATCCATACGGCCAGCCGTAGTTGGACCGGCAGATCCCACCGCGTGGCCCGGAGAGGCGGGGGCAGGGCCCACATAATACAAGACTTGGCCAACCAGATTTACCGGTAGCGGTTTTTTCTCCGTAATGAGCCGGTGCAGGCGCACATGGGCTGCGTCGCGCGCCGTGAGGACCGTGCCGGACAGCAATACGGGAGTTCCGCATTCTAGTTCACTCAGAATGCCGGGATCGGGATTTGGGCAGATAATCCGTACCCGCTCAGTCATAGCACCACCGTGCCCTTTCGCGCTGAATGGCATTGCAGGTTCACCGCGACCGGGATGCTGGCAATATGGCGCGGAGCGGTTTCAATATGAACGGTGAGGGCCGTTACCGTGCCGCCGTATCCTTGGGGGCCGATGCCAAGCGCATTGATGGCGTCAAGCCAGTCGCGCTCCCAGTCGCCAACTTCTGGATCGGGATGCGTGGTTCCGATGTTCCGCAGTAAAGCACGTTTGGCGAGTACCCCTACGGAATCGAACGAGGCGCCGATGCCGACACCCACAATGAGGGGAGGGCAGGCGCCGGGTCCCGCCTTCTCCACGGTTTCGATGACAAATGCCCGCACGGCATCCAGCCCCTGAGCAGGGGTAAAGATTTGAAGCCGACTGGCATTGTCGGCACCGCCGCCTTTTGGCAGAACGGTTACCCTGACCTGATCTCCGGCTACCAGCCGAGTGTGAATGATGGCGGGGGTGTTGTCGCCGGTATTTTTTCCGTTAAAGGGACGGTCCAGCATGGACCCGCGCAGAAAGCTTGACTGGTAACCGTCTCGAACGCCCTGGTTCACCGCTTCGGTGACACTGCCGCCGCGCCAGACGACGTCCTGACCCACGTCGAGGAAGACCATGGTGATGCCGCCGTCCTGGCATAGCGCTATCCCTTCCGATCGCGCGTAGTCAGCATTGTCGCGGATTTCTTCCAGGGTCATCCGTCCGATAGGCGAGGTTTCCCGCATGACGGCCGCTTGGATAGCCTGGTACACGTCGGGGGGCAGGATGGTGTTGGCGGTGCGACAAAGGTTGGCAATGGTGTGAGCCAGGTCTTGAACATCAACGGTTCGCATGGTTCTGATCCTCCTGATCCACGTCCGGTATTTCAGGCCAGTCAAGGGCGGCAAAATGGGCGCGTGCCGACTGCCAGGAGCGGCCAATATGCTGAGCCATCAAGTGCGCGGCCTCATCGCCCTCACGCCGACGACTTGCGTTGAGGAGTTGTCGGTGCTCTTCATGGTCGCGCACCATCTGGTTTTGCACAAACTGTGGGGTCAGCGGCGGGAAGCCCTTCCATAAGGTGTCGACCCACGACGCAAGCTTCGGCCACGGGCAGCGTGATCGCAGCACCAGATGAAATCGGCGGTTGGCGGCCACAAATTCGGCCGGATTCTCTGCCGATTCCGCCCACTCCAGTACCTGTAGGGCGTCCTCCGCTTGAGCGAGGGCGGCACTATCCAGATGTGGCACGGACAGGCGTACCGCCTCGGATTCGGCCCAGCGCCGCATGGCGTAGGATTCATCCACTGTCTGCAGCGACAACGGCGCAACCCAGGCTCCACGTCGCGGCGCCAGCACCACCAATCCTTCGTGGCTGAGGAGGGCCAGGGCCTCGCGGATAGGCATGCGGGAGACGCCAAAGGCATGAGCCAGAGTGTCTTGCGGGATCTTGGAGCCAGCTTTTAACTGCCCCGTAAAGATAGCCTGGCGAATCTGTTCCGCCAGCCGCTCGGACAGCGGCGGGTCGACAATCTTAGCGAACGGCATAATTCTCCCCCAAAAGTTGGATTCCCTTATTGATATTGTATCAAATATCCGGGAGAATATCAGATATCGGAGGGAAAGCGATGGAGGATTTTGTGGCGTTGCGTGAGGGTGTACGCCAATTGTGCGAGCGATATCCCAGCCACTATTGGCGGGAGAAAGACCGCGCCCGCGCATATCCGGAAGAGTTTGTGCTGGCAATGACCGAGGCCGGCTATCTAGCTGCGCTGATTCCCGAGGAGTACGGAGGGGCGGGACTGGGTATATTGGAGGCTTCCATCATTTTAGAGGAGATTAACCGATCTGGAGGCAATGCTGGCCAATGCCATGCTCAGATGTACACCATGGGCACCGTGCTGCGGCACGGGTCGGCTGATCAAAAAAAACGGTGGCTCCCTGCCATTGCTGAAGGAAGCATCCGCTTGCAGGCGTTCGGCGTAACGGAGCCGGGTGCTGGATCGGACACGACCCAAATTCAAACAACCGCCCGTTGGGACGGTCGGCAGTACCGCGTCACCGGACAAAAAATCTTCATTTCCCGGGTTCAGCATTCTGATTTCCTGCTATTGCTGGCGCGGACAACACCCATTGCCGAGGTCACACGCCGCTCTCAAGGTCTTTCCGTCTTTATGGTAGACCTCCGCAGGGCCTTGTCCCAAGGGCTCACGGTCACTCCGGTAGACACCATGATGAATCACGAGACCAATGCGCTTTACTTTGACGATGTGCCGGTACCGGCAGAAAATCTTATCGGTCAAGAGGGCAATGGATTTTCCTATATATTGGACGGCATGAACGCGGAACGTATTCTGATTGCGGGCGAATGCCTGGGCGATGGGTATTTCTTTATCGACCGCGCGACCCAGTATGCTCGCGAACGCATCGTCTTCGACCGGCCCATCGGGCAGAACCAAGGCATTCAATTTCCGCTGGCACGTGCCTATGCGCATCTGCGGGCGGCCGACCTGATGCGCACCCAGGCGGCCCGGCGGTTTGACCGGGGAGAGCACGCCGGCGAGGAAGCGAACCTCGCCAAGCTTTTGGCGTCTGAAGCCTCCTGGGAGGCAGCCAATGCCGCGATGCAAACACATGGCGGCTATGGCTTTGCGGTCGAGTATGACATCGAACGGAAGTTCCGCGAAACTCGTTTGTATCAAGTGGCACCTATTTCCACCAATCTTATTTTGTCCTATCTGGGGGAGCATGTGTTGAATCTACCGAGGTCGTTTTGATGGATAGCTTGCCGCTTTCGGGACTCACTGTGGTGGCGCTGGAGCAGGCGGTTGCAGCGCCCTTTGCCACCCGCCAGTTGGCCGACTACGGAGCCCGCGTGATTAAAATTGAGCGTCCTGGCACGGGAGATTTCGCCCGCCATTACGACGAAACAGTCCACGGACTTTCGAGTCACTTTGTCTGGATTAACCGGGGAAAGGAAAGCCTCACCCTCGATCTAAAGAGCGTGGCCGGGCAGGATATTGTCAGACGGCTTATGGCGCGGGCGGACATCCTGGTGCAAAACCTCAAGCCGGGAGCGCTGGAACGAATGGGACTCGGAGCGGAATTGTTACGCGAGCAGTACCCCAGGCTTATCATCTGCAGCATTTCAGGTTACGGACCCGACGGGCCCTATCGCGACAAAAAGGCGTATGACCTGCTAATCCAGGCAGAGAGCGGGCTTTTGTCCATTACCGGAACTCCGGAATCGCCGGCGAAAGTGGGGATTTCGGTGGCAGACATCGCCGCCGGCATGTACGCTTTGACCGGGGTTTTAATGGCCGTGGTCGAGCGGCAGAAAACGGGGCGGGGAACCCATATTGAGGTATCGATGCTGGAGGCGCTCGCCGAATGGATGGGCTTTCCGCTCAATTATGGCCATTTTTCCGGGCGGCCGCCGGCTCGCACGGGACCGCATCATGCGACTATTGCCCCGTATGGACCATACCCGGCCCGGGACGGCGAGGTCTTTGTGGCGGTGCAGAACGAACGGGAGTGGCAGCTGTTTTGCCGATCGGTGCTCGGACGTGACGACATGGCGCAGGATGAGCGCTTTTCTACCAACTCGCTGCGGGTCACGAATCGCGAAGCGCTAAACCAGGCCATATCCGAGGCTTTTGCTCGGCACTCGGCGGCAGAACTTATCCAACTGCTCGACCGGGCCCAAATTGCCTCGGCGCGCTTAAATCAGCTGAACGAGATATGGAACCATCCCCAGCTTCGATCACGCTGGGCTCAGGTCGGCACCGAACGGGGTCCGGTACCGCAGCTTAGGCCGCCGGTGAATTTTCCACAAGCCGTGAGCACGATGGGGGCGGTGCCGGCGTTGGGACAGCATACCTGGGCGATTCTCAAGGAACTGGGGATTCCCGAGTCCGATATCACTGCCTGGGAACAGGACGGCACCATTTGAGGGAGGGCGAGTAATGGTTCGTGAAGGATGGAAGGGGCGTTTTTTTGAGGATTTTGAAGTGGGTGATGTCTATCCACACCCGCTGGGTCGCACGGTGACCACGACCGATAATATTTGGTTCACGCTGCTGACGCAAAATACGTCGCCTATTCACTTCGATCATGCTTACGCTAGTCAAACCAGTTTTAAAAAGCCGTTGGTTGACTCGACTTTCACGCTTGCGTTGGTTACGGGGCAAAGCGTCACCGATATTTCCCAAAATGTGTTTGCCAATCTTGGCTGGGATAATGTGACCCTGCCGCACCCGGTCTTCGAAGGCGATACCATCTATTCCGAGAGCGAAGTGCTGGAAAAGCGGGAATCAAAGAGCCGGCCGGATGTGGGTATCGTCAAGGTGCGAACAGGGGGATTCAATCAAGACGGTGTCGTGGTCATTCGCTTTACCCGAACGGTGATGGTCTATAAGCGCGGTCACGCACCCAAAATTCCCCGCCCAATGCCGGGGGATGGGGCCTAATGGCCGTCCGTACCTGGCTTTACGCCCCGGGCGATCGGCCCGATCGCTGCCTCAAGGCCTTAGCGTCGCCCGCCGACCAGGTCATCTGGGATTTGGAGGACGCTGTGACGCCCGACGCAAAGCTGGCCGCGCGGGAAATTATTGGGGAGTTATTGAGGCGTCCGCTGGCGCGCACGCCCTGGATTCGCATTAACAGTATGGACACGGTGTGGGGGGAAGAGGATGTGCGGGTGCTGGCTCGGGCCTACGAGAAGGTCGAGCCGCGGATTGTCGTACCCAAGATGAATACCGGAGCGGCTGCCCGGTTGGCCGAGCTCTCCGGGGTCGTCGCCCATTGGCTCTTAATTGTCGAGACGGCTCAGGGACTCCTGGACGCATTGCATTCACCCCGCCCGTGGAGCCTTCCTGGCGCTGCCCGCCTGGCGTTTGGGGCGCTCGATTATCGCAACGACATAGGAGCCGTGGAGATGGAGGACGAATCGGAGTTAACGGTGCCCCGAAGCCTCTTAGCACTCGTTTCACGCGGATGGGGTTGGCCGGGTCCGATTGACGCCGTTTTGCCCGACATTGAGGATCCGGATCGCGTTGAGCGCTCGGCACGGCGTGGAAGGTCGTTGGGCATGGCGGGAAAGATGATTGTTCATCCCGCTCAGATTGCTCCCGTGCATCGCGCATTTGGTCCGACTGACGATGAGCGCGTATGGGCTCAAGAGGTGCTGGCGGCGGCTGGGTCAGCCGGCGCGGTCAAAGTGCGAGGGGCCATGGTGGATCGCCCCATTATCGAACAAGCGCGCCGCATCTTGGAAAGCGCTGAAGAAAACGGCTAACCGGATTATGTGATTGATCGACCGCGTCCAAGGGCCAACCAGCATCGGGAAACTTCGTGTTGCTCCCGCCTTCGGCGACAGCCGATTGTGAGTGGGGCGATAGAGAGGGCACGGACAAGCACTACTGCGCTAACGCCCCCGAAAGCAGTTCATTCGCCCACCAAATTATTGCCAAAAACAAAGAGGGGACCTCTGACAATAAGAATTGCCAGGCGAACTATGGTACGATTCCCAAAATCTGAGATCTCCGGTCCGCATCGCGTGGTCATATGCGGGCGGGGCTAAGGCAAAGAGCCCCGGGCAACCCCGGGGCTCCGCCTAGCCGATCCGCCATTCACTGGCCAACAGACCCATCCGCAGAAGATCATAGCGCACGCCGTCTCGGCACACCGCCTCGCGGTCTCGACCCTCCAGTTGAAAACCGAGCTTCTGGTAGAGCCCGATGGCCGGCTTGTTGTACGCGATCACGTCCAAACCGACGCGGTGGAGGTTGAGTTCGCCGAATCCATAGTTCAGCAATAGCGCCGACGCCTCGTACCCATAACCCACCCCTCGGCTCTCCGGGTCTCCGATGCCAATGGCCATCTTTCCTATGCGGTTCGCCCACTCAATACCCATGAGTGCCACAAACCCAATCAGCCGATTGTCATCAAGCAACCGCAACCGAAACTCGAAACCCGACGGCACCTCGGCCAAAACCTGCGCCGATTGTGGGCGTGCGATATCCGTATCCACCATGCGCAAATAGTGGCTGTCTTCCGTCCACGATGCCATGATGGCGGCGTCTTCAGACAGCGGTGCGCTGAGCCGGAGTCTCGGCCCGGCAAACAAGTTTTTCGTATCCACGTTATCCCCCTTAATTTTGGGGGACACTGTCCCCCTAGTTGACCATGCAGCTGGGGGAAATCATAGGCGCACTTCCTTCCCGATATTGCGTCCATCATACCACAGCCATCAATGACGGTGATGATCACGTCTCGGGTGCCGTGGTTACTGCACATTCGCCCCCAATAGTCCGCGATTCGCATCATGAAGACTTTCCTGGTACAAGTAGGGTTTGAGAGGAGCTCCCGGGCCGTATCAGGTTTGGACATTCCATAGCGCGGTGCCTAGTTGGATCAGATACCGACCAGCGATCGTCCACATAATCCCGGCGGAAATCCGGTTGATCCACTGCAACGTGCGCGCCTGATGGCGCAATTGCGCCAACGCCCGGCCCGCCAGCGAAAGGGCAAAGAACCACACCCACGATACCAGCACGGCTGCCAGGGCATAGGCCAGCTTCTCACGCGGTGTGGTGTAGAGCGCCGCTCCGCCGCCAATGACCACCACCGTATCCATAATGGCGTGCGGATTCAGCAGGGACGCCCGCAGCGTGTGCATGATCTGGCGCCGGAGCGTCCAATACGCCCTGGCGGCGCCGTCGGATGTCGCCGGATGAACGGGGGTTCGCCACGATTGCCACCCCATCCAGACCAGGAAAACAATCCCTAACAGCGTCAGGATCTCTTTCAGCATGGGTGCCACCACGAGCACTGCACTCACACCGAGCACCGCCACCCCAATGAGAATCGTGTCCGAGAGGGCCGCCGTCACCACCACGGGCACCGTGCGCCGATACTGGCGGTGGGTCGTACCTTGGCTCATCACAAAGGAATTCTGCGGACCCAGCGGAAGAATCAACGCTAACGCTAACAAAAACCCATGAAGCAATGCCAAGTCCATCGAAAAACGCCTCCGAGCGGGCCCATGTCGCCCCGTCCTGATCTCTCACTAACTCGGAAATTCTTGCTAGGGGCCTCGATCCTCGTCCCCTTTGACTCCACAAAAACGGCCGCCGCCAAGTCCAGTGGGAATGGGATATTTCGGGAAACTTTTGCGCGCCTTGGCTCTGCGCCAATTGGTCAACTGTCATCCGAGAGGGGTAGGGAGAACACTCGGGAACCCTGGCACGGGTACCTACCTAAATAGTTACCGATTCGATGCATTAAGTACCGGCCAGTCGAAAACCGGTGGCCACCGGTCTAAACATCTCTTTTGGTCAGCCATATCTTATCCACCTCACGGTCACGTGTCACCAAGCATTAACCACGAGAGGTCCACGCAGCCGGCGTCCCCGCCGATGTCGTTGTCCGACTGGGCCCTCGTGATAAACGACACTCATGCTAAAGGCAAGTCGATGTCATATCATTGCGCACCGACAGCGTTATCGTTCACCTGGCTTTCATAGCAGGGTTCGCGGGGTTTTCGGGCAGCCTCGCGCTCCACAATTCTTTCATGGTCGGCAGCGCGGACATTCGGGCCATTCTTCTTCATTAGGTTTCTTAATCGTTATTGAACATAATGCCCGCGCATTCCCATCCTGCGGATACTTCGCCCTCTTAGGCAATAGCCAAGAGGGGGTCAAGTCCCACGGGGATTTCCTTCGGTCACGGGTGGCGGCCTCTTGGCCGCCTTGCGG
>JAKACZ010000030.1 GCA_021820965.1 Bacillota bacterium
CAGCGTTCGTCCTGAGCCAGGATCAAACTCTCCATGACTCGTCTCTTGACGTCGATTCGTTCGTACTACCTTTGTGCATGTGGCATGATGATATAGTTTTCAAGGACCGGCACTGTCTTGCGACAGCTCAATTATTGTATCACCCTGCGTAAACAAATTCAAGACGCACGGACGGTCACGCAATTTAAAAAATCACTGGAGAAAGTCCCAAATCTTTGGGTCTTCAATGCCTAGACGCCAAAGCGCCACGCCTCTTAGCTCATATCCAGAGACCAAATCGATTTTATTCAGAAGGCTCGTGGTGTTCTCAAACCATACCGAGTGCAGCTGTCCGCCCTGCATATAGACGAAGTGATTCCGATTGGCGGGTGCGCCGTATTGGCTAGCCAGCGACTGTGCCTGACTGTATGTGAGCGCTGACGCCGGCCCGTTGCCGGACCAATCGTACCCATACCCCGGAATCCCTAAAATGACCTTCGATGGTCTGACTACGGAGATAGTGTAATCCAACACCTGCTTCACCCAAGCCGGCGACGCAATGGGACCCGGTGCTCCGCCGGCAAAATGCTGGTCATAAGCCATGATCATTAAAAGATCCGCCGACTTACCCAGCGCTCGGTAGTTATAAGCCCCGGTCCAACTGTTATTTGGCTGGTCGCGAGTCTCTGCCGGAATAGACAGCGTCACATAGTATCCGTGCCGATGAAAGGTGTTGGCCAACTCTGTCACAAATGTGCTAAATTGCCGTCGCTCGCTGGCTGCGATACCTTCCCAGTCGAGATTGACCCCGTCATATCCGTTAGACTCTACTAACGTCAGCATATTATTCACAGCCCGCTTTCGTGCCCGGGGAGAATTCAAAAGCGGCCCAAAAACTGGCTGACCCTTCATGTTTTGCACCAGGGCGAATGTCCATAGCTTATGCTGATCCGCCAACTTCAAGACGGCCGGGTCGGTTGAGCCGCTCAGGCTGCCACTGGCGCTAATCTGATACCAAAACGGAATAATGCCGGTCAATACCGGGAGGTAGTGTTTCAGCATGGCCACCGGTGCCGGTGCATTACCCGGATCGTAAAAGTATCCTAAGACCATGCCCGGCGGGAGCCCATCAGCGGGCATTTGGGCATGAGTCACCCTACTGGCTAATGCCACTGCGTCGTGGGTCGCTCGACGTGGCACCCCGGTGTTTAAAAGAGCCCGGTCCATCCGCGAAATAGCGTGAGTGCGAATGCCCAAGGAAAGTGCGCCGGCCGTCAGCACTGCCGTCATCAGTCCGAACCCGAAAGGGCGGATAACTCGTCCCCTTACACCTCGCAACGTTATTGCGCCCACCTGCATCCCTCCGCGGATCCAGGATATGACAGCGCACCCGGGGATAGACCTTTAAAGAGTCATAGAGGATGATCGCCTCCGCTTCTCCTTTAAGCGCGGAACAACCGCGTACACGTAAAAAGCTGTCAGCGCCGTTAGGACGGCTAAGAATACCAGAGCCCAGGGAAAACCGCTAGGGCCGGTCGGAGTTAGCAAGGCCTCAGCGCCCAATCCGAAAAACAAGAGGCCGATGAACACGGGCACGACTGGATAGCCAAACGTGTGAAATGACCGCTCCCGGGCTGGTTCCCGCCGACGCAGTGAAATAATCAGGACCGTAGAGAGGGCGTACATCAAGGATTCCACTCCCGCCCCGGCATTAATCAAGAACAGATATTGGCCGGTAACATACACCAGCACCGCTAGCAAAAACGAACAGGTGGCCAAGGTTACTAAGGCATTTTGTGGAACGAGACGGTTGTTCAGCCTGGCAAACCAAGGCGGCAGGGCACGCTCTCGTGCCAATGCGTAAACGAACCGGCTGGCGGACAACAGTCCGCCGTTAAATGTGGTGCCCGCGGTGGTGAGCGTAATGAAGACCATCCACCAAAAACCGAATGGGCCTAATGCCCGCAGTCCCAGCAAGAGTTGCGGGATAAAGCTATGGGCCAAAAGGCGGGCATGGGGAAAAGCCACCGTTAACGCCAGCGAAAAGAGCCCGAAGGCGACCGCAATCAGCCCCAAGGCAATGAACATGCCCTTAGGAATCGCTCGGAAGTCTTGAAATTCCTCGGCCAACGGTGTCACCCATTCAAATCCGACAAAAATGAAAATGCCCAGTGCGATTGCCTCAAACCAATTGTGTCCAAGGTTAAAGTACTGAAATTGAGACAGGTGCGGAGTGTGCAAAATCACGAGGGCGGAAAAGAGAATAAGGGTCCCTAGCAACACAAAGGCATTGCCGTCCTGCACCGCACCAGCCACCTTGATGCCTCGGGAGTTGCTCCATGTCACCAAGGCCAGCAGCGCAAAAATCCAAAGCATCGCCGGCACAGACGGCACGGCACGCGAAAACGCATGTCCCAACACGAATGCGTCCGCGGCGATAACGAACACCACTGTCATCATATAGACGAACGAACTTATCAGCGAAAATCGGTCCGTGACGCCGCGGCGGATCCAAACGCGGATGGCCGCGGCAGACGGATACAGTGCGTTGAGTTCGGAAAAGTTGGCACCCGCAAACACAATTAACACACCGGCCACCAGGATGGCCAGCCAAGCCGACTGTCCACCGGCGTATTCCGCCACTTCCACCGCCGCCAGAAAATTAACGGCGGCCGAGGCCAGACCGGCACTTGTCGAGACCGCAGTTCTGAGGGGCAGAACCCGGGAGAGACTCGTTTGCACGACTATTCGCCCCAAATGAGTAGCGTCAATATATCAAGCCGCATGATGTCATCTTGCTGGCCACGCACGAGCAAATCCCCGGCGTTGTACGGCTCCGTGGGGGTTATTTGTCCAGAAAATACGCCCGTTAAAATATCCTCTGAGGCTTGAATTAACATATCCGGATTTTCGACTGGCCCCTCGCCGGCCGAGACCATGCCCTCGTCACTGATTAAGTAGTGAATTCGATGGGTGTCATGAGGTTCCAATTGCACCCGTCGCGACCAATCGCGGTTCATTTCCCTGAGCCGTGCATTGTTATTGCATTCATCCACAAATTGTGTAAGTGCTTGCAAGAGCGTCATGATCTAAACTCCTGTCGTGTATTGTTAAGCCGGATGCGGCTTCCCGACAGCCCGGCTTGGTTAACCATCATCGACCAGTCCGGATGATCTTGAGTAAGCCCGGTGACCGCCGTCAATGCCGCCTCGATGACATTCGTGCCAAAGCTGCGCCCGTCAAGCACCGGGGTGGTCGTAACCAAAAGACCTACCCCCGCGGCTTCAAGCCCGTTCATGTCGGCACGCGTGGTAGTGTTGGTGATGATGACTTTTTGGGCCAGTCGATCCGGCATATAGCGCCGAATGTAATGAAAATCTCCCGCGATAATATCGGCCTCGTCAAAGTATGAAGCATAGCGGGAATCACTTTCCCGAATTTGCTCACCGCCCACCGGATAGAGCTTCTCAAACGGCATTCGCGTAAGTTCCGGCAACAGCTTTCGAGCTAGTTCCTCCAACTCGTCGACGGTTCGAATCGGATAATTGATATGACTGGCAAAAATGAGGTCACCGGCCACCAATCGATATCCCAAACGGTCAAATGTTTCCGCCATCCCAAACCGATCCATCGCCGACACCATCAACACGGACTGGCCCGAATTTATGATGCCCTGAGTGTGGAGCTGTTCCACGATGCTCCGCTCCAGCGTATTTTTGACGCCGCTGCCATCCACTACGGGCGTGGCTCGCGCATGCGAGGCCAAACGCACGGCGTCTGGAATCTCGTAGCGTTGGTTTCGCACGACCAAAAAGCGGTCGATGCCTCCGAGCCCAATCGCGTCAACCCGACCATCCAGTTCTTCGATCATCGCCGAGGCGGCGTCTAAACGGCCATCCGTGCCCCGCCGGGAAACGCGCACCGTTTCGCCGAAGAGCGTTAACGAGGCGTCATGATCGCGAGTTCGGCTTCCCAAACTGACGCTCACGATTTCCTTCACCAGATTTGCCACCACAGAAACCCGACGTTCAGGCCGGCCAGCACGTGGCGACTTCCTCCTTTCGGACGCTCCTACACTTCGTCTCGTGGTCCACCCATCAGTTCACTGCAACATCGGGCAAGACCGATGAGAATACCCTAAGACGCGCGCGTACTGGCGGCCTCGATATCGAACGAGCCTAAGTCCCGGACGGCAACCAGTTGGCGCATATTCCCCCCTCGGAACATCAACGGCAACCAGAGCACCGGTTTGGAACCCCGGCATTTGCTTCGTGCGCGCCTTCGGCTTTCTGCGGGGAAACCCATTTTGTCGGTATTCTGCCTCTATCAAGTGCCTCGCCCTTTTTTACGTGCCCTTATGTGCACAATATTGTACACAGCCATTATAGGCAAGTGGAGAATGGGATGCCAGACGAGGCACTTGAAATATGGGTCGTGCGGGTGAAGAACCGCGTCAGTCAAGTCAGGGGGCGCATCGTGGGGAACAAGATGACGTCACGAATCGAGGAACTGTCTGTTAATAGCATAATTAACCGATCAATGCCCATGCCAAATCCTCCGGTGGGAGGCATGCCGTGTTCCAGCGCCACCAGAAAGTCTTCGTCCAGCGGCGGTATTTCATCATTCCCCTGAGCACGCGCCAGCTGCTGGGCAACAAAGCGTTCGCGTTGATCCAGCGGGTCGTTCAACTCGGAAAAGGCATTGACCAATTCCCGGCCAGCGACAAAAAGTTCGAATCTTTCGGTGAGAAAGGGATTCTCCGGATCGCGTTTGGCCAGCGGAGAAATGTCCGCTGGGTGGTGCCAGAGAAATGTCGGTTGAATCAGGTCGGGCTCGACCACCGCTCCCACAATCTTGTCCATCGCTTGGGCACGATCTAAACCCCTATCTATCTGAATCCCAAGTTTTTGGGCCAGCGCATGAGCATCCCCGCGGCTCTTCACTGTCTCCCAGCGAACGCCGGTTTTCTCAAACAGCCGCTCAACCAAATCGACCCGCCCATAAGGAGGTGCCCAGTCAATGGCATGGTCTTGGTACGTCAAGTGGGTAGTACCGAACAAATGCTGGGTCAAACTACCCAGCATGGATTCGGTCAGTTCCATCATGCCCTGATAATCAGTGTAGGCTTGATAGAGCTCCAACATAGTAAATTCCGGGTTATGACGCGTGGAAATACCTTCGTTGCGAAACACCCGTCCAATTTCGTACACTCGGTCGATGCCCGACACAATAAGACGCTTGAGATGCAGTTCCAGGGCGATGCGTAAGTATAAGGGCAGCCCCAGCGCGTTATGGTAGGTTTGAAATGGGCGAGCTTCGCCCCCACCCGCGATTGTTTGAAGAACCGGCGTTTCAACCTCCATGAACCCGCGGTTGTGCAGAAACTCCCGGAGAAAAGCCAGCGTCTGAGCCCGGATTTCGAAGACCCGGCGCACCTCCGGATTGGCAATGAGGTCGAGATATCGTTGCCGGTACCGCAAATCGATGTTGCTAAGCCCGTGATGCTTTTCCGGAAGATCGCGCAGGCTCTTCGACAGTATCGTAATCACGTGGGCTTGTACCGTAACTTCCTGCCGGCGGGTTTTAAAGACGTCACCTTCGACACCAATGAAGTCCCCCAGGTCCATGTCATCCAGAAGCCTAAATTGAGCTTCGCCCAAAACATCTTCCCGCCAATGGGTTTGAATCCGGCCGAGCGTATCAAGTACGTCCACAAACGCGGCACGCCCGTGACGCCGAATAGCGATAATACGTCCCGCAATCGATAGCCTCTTGCCGTTAAATTTCTCGAAGCCCTCAACGATATCGCGGCTCAGCGCTGTCGCGTTGAACCGCGTAACCGAAAACGGGTCAATGCCTGCGTCACGCAGACGCCGCAGCTTGGTCAAGCGGACCTCACGCGGATTAAAATGCCCCTCTTGCTCTCCCACCAGTACCTCCGATACAAGTCAGTTTACGAGATTTTGATAACTTCCAGGCGAATCTTGCCCACGGGCGCGCTAACTTCCACCTGTTCGCCGACCTTGGCGCCCATCAGTGCCTTGCCAACCGGTGACTCCGTAGAGATGCGGTTTTTCATGGGATCGGCCTCGGTGGCTCCGACAATGACATAGTCCTCTTCCACACTCTCTGCCAAATCCTTGACCGTAACACGAGAACCGATGTGGACCACGTTAGGATCTTCGTTTCCGGCATCGACTACGCGGGCCTGCCGTAGCATTTGTTCCAGGGTTTGAATGCGCCCTTCTATGAAGGCTTGTTCATTTTTGGCGTCCTCGTATTCGGAGTTCTCAGAGATGTCGCCGAACTCTCGCGCAGTCTTGATGCGCTCCGCCACTTCGCGGCGCTTGACCGTCGTCAGGTGTTCCAGTTCGGCTTCCAGCTTCTTTAGACCTTCGGGCGACACCAGCAATTCCTTGTCTGCCATAGGTATCCCTCTCTCTACATTTGCCGTCTTTTTCAACACGGTGTACGTCAACCCAGCCACCGCCATGACACCTAAATAGGAGTCGTGTGCGACGGTGGTCCGGAACCTCCGGAGCCGCGAGATTGCACTTCCTTAATGATGGATTCTAACACGTTGACGTCAACTGTGATATCCCGGTTGAGCGGGGTCTCACCCAAAATCATCGGGACCACCGCGTCGACGTCTAATAGCGCCGTCAAAAGCCGTATCCGGGTGTTGGATGCCATAAGGATGACCGTATCGTGTGATCGAACTTGCCGAGCCAGCTCAAATATCTCGTTAACCAGTTCCACGCCGGTTCTCGATTCGGCAAATTCGCGACGCTCACCGTCGGTCATCAGCCACACAAAGTCAACCCCGAGACGGTCGGCCAGCTCGTACAGCTCCGCCTTATTGGCAACCGGGAAACCCACCAAGGCTACCGACCGACCGCGGCGTATCTCACCGAGTGTCTCTAACCGAGACACCAGCGTCCGATCAAGCCCGAATTGCATCGACACCTCGGCCTGGGTCAGGCCTTTGGACCGTGCCTCGAAAATCTCTGCGACCATATTATGGATTTTCTCAAGACTAATCAACTTATCGCCGATCCGGATCAGGTCCATGTCAATTCCTCGTTCCGCGCATGATCCAGCCATTCATGCACAAGACTTTCCGCTTCAGCCTTCAGTTTCAGCGTCTGGGTGCGCTTGCGAAATTCAGCCGACCCAGGCGTGCCCTTAAGATACCAGGCCAACTGCTTGCGCATCTCTGGGATGGCGGCCGCTTCCCCTTTGATCTCGACCATACGCTCTAAATGCCACAGCGCCATGCGCGCACGCTCGTATGCGTCGGGCGGAGGAAGGTGCTCACCGGTCATCAGGTAATGTGCAATACGGCGAAAGATCCAGGGATCACCAAACGACGCGCGTCCCACCATGACAGCATCCGCTCCGGTGGTCTCCAACATCCTGATGGCGTCTTCCGGCGTCTCGACGTCTCCGTTACCGATCAACGGAATGGTGATGCGTTCCCGAACCTGGCGGATAAAATCCCAATTAGCGGGTCGAACGTATTGGTCAGAGCGCGTGCGGGCATGAAGCGTGATGGCCTGGGCTCCAGCCTTTTCGAACAGCTGTGCCAGCCGAGGTGCGGTGATTGAATCGTGGTCCCAACCTGCCCGCATTTTTACGGTGACGGGAATTTTCACTGCCTGCACCACCGCCTCCACCACCGCGACGGCCGAGTCCTCGTCCTTCAAAAGTGCGGAACCGTCACCGTTATTCACAATTTTTTTGACCGGACATCCCATGTTGATATCGACCAGATCTGCGCCGTGGCGCTCAGCTTGCTGCGCGGCCTGGGCCATTAAATCCGGATCGCTGCCGGCAATTTGAATGCCCACCGGAGCTTCGCCAGGATCAAGCTCCATGAGCCAATAACTTTTGGCACTTTTATGAGCCAACGCCGTGGCGTTGACCATTTCGGTGGTGCAGAGCGAAGCCCCTTGGCTGCGTGAAATCGCCCGAAAAGCGCGGTTGGAGACCCCGGCCATCGGCGCCAGCAAAATCGGCGGATCAATCACAATCTCGCCAATTTTCATCGCCCGCCGCCTCCCCTCAAAATTTGCCTAGACATTGTACCACACATTATGTGCGGTGATTCGGCGGCACATTCTGTACCGCAATCTCGTTCTGTTCCGGCGCAACATAGAGCCACTTGGGCATTACCGGACCCATGACAAAAATTTTATGGTTCCAATCGTCTGACGGCCCCGCATCCGAGAGAACATCGTGCACGTGATGTGCCATGACATAATATCCGGGTTGGGATTTCATCCAAGGAATCACCGAGGCGGCCTGGCTCTTGGAAAAAAACCGCGACAGCCATGCCGTTGCGTGATCGTGGTGGGCACCCTCAAGCCAGAGCCACGCGTCCGCAGCCGCCAGGGCCCTGCGACGCTGGGTCCATTGCGCCAAAACCCGCGTTTTTACCGGAGACCACTGAGGCCACAGCGTTGGCAAAATGTCTTTCGCCAAGAGCAAAAGCCCTCCTTCAATATAGGGCGGCTGCGTGAGAGCCCAGGTGAGCGGGGTTTTAGTGCTGTGTTGATGCCATATCGCCAACGCCACCGCCAGAAAGAGCGATGAATCCTGGCGGTCGCCGCGGAAAATCGTGTCGTACCCATCCCCCGGCCGCACCCACCACTGTTTGAGCCCGGGGACGACCACTTCCTGAATCGCTGGGAACCCTGCCCCGGCTGGGCTCAAGACGGACGCACCGGGAATAGGCCGTTCAACAACAATCGCCTTTTCGCGCGTCACCCTTTGTCGAAACTCCCGCCACGACTCCACTACCACGTGAGCGCTTATAGCCCAGGGAATTGGATCGTTTTCCTCCTCTTGAAACTCACAAGTCCGTTTGGTGTAGTCCTCCACAGCCGACTTTGCCCGCTCCACGTTTGTATTAAGGTCGCCACCATCGGCCGAGGCTGGCACGTTCACGCCATCCAATTGAGCCGACAACCGGGACGCTTCGGCAAGCATGCGAATGCGCCGCCAAACCCCCCGGGCACTGACCGTCTCGATGTGAGACAGCCATGTCGCCATGTCATCGATCAGTTTTGTCCGCGGGTACAACTCCCGGCTGGGGTCCAATAACTCGACAATGCCGAGGGCTGTGTTAGCATGGCGAAGCGGTTCGGCCGCATCTTGATAACTGCGAGACAGGATCCGCGTCGCTGCCCAGCGGGCAAATCGGCCCCAGTGCTCAGCCTCGGGGTCTTGGATCGGAACTGATTCCTGCGCGAGCCGTCGCCAATCCGCCGCCTCGCGCTCAAACGCAGCCCGCGACCACTCGGGAAACACAGCCACGCTCGCCGTTCGGTCCGGACCCCACCACCACCACGTCAAAGGGTGGCGCTGCTTAAGCAGTGCCCAACAGCTTTGTTCAAGATGCGTTCTCTCCGGGCTGAACTTTTCCGGCACACTAAATCCCTCCTCGGGACTAACGTATGCAGGAAAATCAGTGGCAAGTTAGGATCCGCGGAATTCCGGCTTGCGCTTCTCCAAAAAAGCCCGGGTGCCTTCGCGTCCGTCGTCCGACACCGCTAAGCGTGCAAAGGCGTCGGCTTCGATGGCAAGTCCTCCTGGCAAGCTCGAATCACGACTCGCAGCCACCAGCCGCTTGCATTCCCTCAGTGCCAAAGGCGCCTTAGCGGCCAAGATCCGTGCCCGCTTTAACGCTTCTTCCATCAAGCCGGCAGGCTCCACAACCGCTTCAATCAAGCCCAACGCCTCGCCCGTCCGAGCTGTTAGCGGTTCGCCCGATGCTATCATCCACAACGCATGCCCTGGCCCAATCAGTCGGGAGAGCCTTTGTGTGCCGCCGAATCCGGGAACAATACCAAGGTTAATCTCCGGCTGTCCCAATCGCGCCGTTTCGCTAGCAATGCGAAAGTCCAGGGCCATAGCGAGCTCCAGACCGCCGCCGAGTGCATACCCGTTGATGGCCGCAATAAAGATAATGCGACTCTCCGCGAAACGCTGAAAAAGCGCCTGGCCGCGCTCAGCAAATGCACGGGCTTGGGTGGCGTCTGACACGTGATGAATGACCGAGATGTCGGCGCCGGCAACAAAGGCTTTGCTGCCTTGTCCCGTTACAATCCCCACCTTAGCCGCAGGGAGGCCTTCCGCCTCGTTCAGTCGAGCCTCCAACTGGTCCAACACAACCGGGTTGAGAGCATTTAACGACTGCTCCCGGGTAATGGTGATCATCGCAATTTCCGGTTCCGGCCAAGCTAACTCTACGAATTGCTCGTCCATCATGCCCTCCTGTCACGTCAGGTCGGCGTGTCATGCCACGGCGCAACCTCTTCGCGTTCCGTTTGCCAGGTCTCCAAATAGCCACCCATCGGCTTTTGTACCGCCTCAACTAGTTGACGCAGCGCGTGGTAGCGGCCCAGCAACGATTGCCGCCCGCTAATAATCATGCGGAACTGAAAGGCCATTTCCGGATGGCGCCGCGCCAAATCCGCCAAGACATATTTCGCTTTGGGTTCGTAGAAACCATTGGCGCCGTAGTATCCTTCAACAATCTTTTGCATCGCCAGTCCCATTAGATAGGCGGCGGCGTCAGGGTCTTCCGCCAAGATGTCTTCGATGTCCTGAAGTAAATCCAAGATGTCGTAGCGCCATTGGTCCTGCTTCTCCCGCGACCAAGGCTTTGGTGCCTGCTTCCATAGCCGAGATGCCTCCGCTTGAAGTTGGGCCGTTTGTCCATCAACATCATATACAATTCGGCCCCGAGCAAACATACCGATGGTCGCTGATTGCGATGCGGCAAACTCCCACCGTATTTGGTCAGGGGGGTTGATGAACAGTTCGATGGTAGAATCACCCACCTTCAAAAGACGCCGTTGGCGCCACAAATCGGCATGTAACACGAAAAAATCCCAGTCACTGTTTGGCCAGGCTTCCCCGTACGCACGCGAACCCGTCCATAGTACTCCCATGAGACGGGAACCGAATTCGTCTTTCATCGTACGAACCACATGACTTATCGTGGGCGCGTGAGCGCTCGCCAACCCTCTCACCCCAATAGTTTCAATCCACTCCCGGAGGATTAGCTCCGGGAGACCCGCCGGTGACTATCGCGCGCCGCTACGCTCAACAGGAACACAGCTCGAACCCCGCTCCACACGTCACCTACACCGAACGCGGCGGTGCGAGTAACTTCGGTGCCCTACCATGGTCAGGTAGTTCCACAAATTGGCACAGATGGGTGGCACCGCTCCGGACATCGACCGTGTACCGCACATCCACGACCAATGTGCTGGAATCGGACAAACCGACCACGGGTCCGCGAGCCTTGCCGACCATTTTAAAGGGTCGAGCCAGAAGAGCGCCACCGTTCATTGGAGAATTTTCCACTACATGGTATCACAACTTCAGCGAATACCCGCACCGGGTTTACCCGGCCCGCCTGAGCGGCCACACAGCCACACCGTCGCTTATCCAGACCTCAGGTTGATATCCGGCAAAAATCCCGGTATCTACAACCCCTTCCGTCAATTTTAACGCCTGGTGCAACCCGATCGGGTCCCTCACCTCGTCAAAGTGCGCGTCTAATAGATAAAGACCATCATCGGTCACCACCGGCAGCGACTCTTGTCGCCTCAATTCCACGTGATCGGTGAGTCTCCGCACACAATCGCGAACGTATGCCCAGCCGAACGGGACTACCGCGATGGGAACGGTGACGTGGTAGAAGGGGCCCGTGGGCTTGTCATCGCCCACCAAAATGAGCGTACTTCCTGCGGATGCGATAACCAACCGTTCTCGCACCAACGCCGCGCCCCCACCCTTAATCAACACGCGGTCGGGACTCACTGCATCGGCCCCGTCGACCGCTAGATCCACCTCGGGTATCGTGTCCAAAGATTCCACCTTAAGCCCTTGCGCCCGAGCATGGCGTTCACTTTCCACCGATGCCGCCACACACACTACCTCAAGCCCGAATTCCCGGATCCGCTCGCCCAGTGCATCAATAAACGCTGCCACGGTACTGCCCGATCCAATACCCAGACGCATGCCGTTTGACACCCGTGCCGCGGCGAAGGCGCCCAAAAACCGCTTGGCGTTTTGATTTGATATGGTCATCTACGCCGCCTCCCGCTCGTTGTGGTGATGGTAACAAAGAACCCGGCTCGACCATTGCGCGAGCCGGCAGCCCGATTGAACGCGTTAGCCTCAGCACTAACCGGTAATCCCAACCTGTCTCGCCTTGATGGTTAACCTCCGACCGCCAGCGCCTTTTGGAATCTCTTGGTATCGCGATAGATCCATTGTGGCGCCGACGGCGGCCGGACGCAACCGTGTGGACGCGGCGCGCGTGAGAAATTCCGCCCACATTTTCCAACTGGGCAGCAAGGGCAGTTTTGATAGAACGCTCCCCGTGAGGAGATCGTACGCTCTATGGTCCTGCAGGCCGCTGAGTACGGTTGATTCGGAGCGTCGTGGGCACTAACCCGCACTGTTGCCGGCCCTTCGGACCGAGCACGCGGAACAGCATCCTAATGCTTATGCCTAAATCCGTGATGGAACTGATGGTTAAGGAGCGAAAACACCACTACGCTAGCCTTTCCGGTTCTCGCGGTCCGTACCCCATGGCTGCGGACCCGATGAGTCCGGTGGGTGATGCTCCACAGAAACCTCTGGAAGAAAGGGCTGGACTTGGCACCCCGGATCTGCGAGCGCCGCGGGTTACGAGGGCGCAAGGAGGGTGAGGCTATGCCAAAGCCAGCATTTATTTGGGAAGCGGGCAACGACGATTCAGGGAGGCCTCGGGGTCGTGGGACAACTGCTGAACACCTTGCTCTTGTACCTCTCGCGTTCCGGGCGCGGAGCACCCGGATATTTCGCATCGGGATGTGGCGGTGGCCTATCTGGGTCTGTTGGAGCAAGGTCAGTGGGTTCGGTGGCTAATCATATTCGTTCGACCTCATAAACTCGGCCGAACCGAGGCGTCGTCGTCCTTGATGCATCGTACTTCGGCGTGGTCTATGGAAGAAGTCAATTGGCACATCATAAATAGCGCGTTCAGGATTGTAAAACGATTGGAGTAGCATTCATTGTTACGGTATTAACGGGGGCGACAACGCGTTTAGGATCGGCATAGCCGACCCGGCGATCTGTCGTATCATGAGGATTGTGCATGTGGTCAAGAGGAGGCAAGACCGGTGGTTTGGACCTTCGATACCATCGAAGTTGCGTGGATGACAGAGCATCTCACAGGGTTTTGGAATCGGCGGTTGGCGGCCATCGCACCCGCCGGGTTTCCCGCCTATGGGCGGCTTCTTCATCCCGCCCGGGCTGAAGAAGGCACATGGGCGCGATGGGCGGAGGTGGCTGCTCGTAACGGCGTGCCGATGACGGCGACGAGCGACTTCTCCCACATAGCCCTGCCCCAGATCATGCCGAAGGGACGGGCCCCCTGGATGGGAGATCCGCCGGAGATTGGTACACTGGAACTCGTGCAAGCGCGGCATCTAATCGACGTGTTGACGTGGTATACCGCCACTCCTAACGCCGTCTCGTTTGCCCTTTGGGACGGATTGGGATGGGATCATGCCACGCTGTGCAGACCCGAACATCCGCCAGAACCCGCCCCCGATCCCATTCCCCCATCGGTTCGCCACGGCCCGCGCATGCGGATTCCGGGTCGAGACTACATTGTCTACAGTGGCAGCATCGAGGATGCCTTGTTCTGGATGCCGAGCCAACGCCAAACGCCACACTATTGGTGGCCCAAGGATCATGCTTGGGCCGTCGCGGGGGATGTCGATCTGCCTTGGAGCATCGTGGCGGGGGCTCAGGACCTCATCGAGCGATTAGTTCATGACACCGTTCTTGAAGTGGTACCGATTGCCGTAAGCGATACGCTGGATCCCCAGCCCGCATGGTTGACCGCAGCCATCGAACAGGCCGTCCAGGGTCTGATCCACGATCGCATAGCGGTGATTGATACACCACGGGGTGCGGTCTCGTTCCGCATTTCCGACAGTGGCGTATGGCTAGAGTCGGGCCGCGGATCAAGGACCCGCCTGCACCCGGAGAGGAGCGCGCGCCGAACGCTGGAAGATCAGTTGTCGGCCCATCTTTCTACAGCCTTGCTGAGTGAGCTAAAGCCTTGCCGGATCCCTTGAATAATATTCCGACTATTTAAATCCTCGTCTGTCAGTAACTGACATGCGGATTCTGAGTCACGTCTCGGCCGACCAAGATATCGTCGGCTTCCGGCATGGTCGGTCCGCTGGTCCCTTCCGCAACGATGCGGGCGCGAAGAGTGCCCGCGGTGTCCGCAGTTATCTGATTCTCCAACGCCGCCGGAAATAAAATGTCAACCGGCAGCCCAATCACTTCGCGGTTGCTCAGATGATCTGCTTCAGGATATTCCCTCAGAGCATGCCCATCTTGGTAAAAGCGGCTGAGATCCTTAATAGAAATCCCCTGGGGTTATAAAGGCCGCCCCCCTGGTCCGATATCCCCACGACCGTGGCCCCCAAACCCTCGGCCATTTCCGCGGCCACCGATCCCACGTTGCCGAATCCTTGCATAGCCACTCGACTGCCGGCAAATTCCATGCCAGTTATAGTACACGATGGCGTTAATGCGTAACCACTGAAAGCAACACATGTTTACTGGACAGCGGGCGGGCCGTCCCTTATGCTAGGTGATCGCGTAGGTGGTGCGGGGTTAACGCCATTGTGTACTAGCAGCATAATGGCCCGGATATATTCACGACTTAACCGCTGCAGCTCGACTGCGGACAGTTGCTCCACATCACAAGCAATCCCGCCTTTGCCACACCCGTAAGGCAGATTCAAAAGCGCGCACTTCACCGTCATCCACATCGCCAGGGCTTTGACCTCATCAGTGGTAACACCCGGATGAAATCGAAGTCCCCCTTTGGTCGGCCCGAGGGCGTCATTATGTTGCACTCGAAACCCATTGAAGACGGACAGGCTGCCGTCATCACGCCCCAAAGGCACGAGACTTTCAACGTGCGCATGGGCTGTTTGAGCATTTCATAGATGGATTCTACCAACCTCAGCGTCTCAACCGCCTCGCGAAACGCAAATTGGGCACGCAAATATGGATTAAGCGTCTCGTCCGCCATCTAATCCTCCCCAGCAGTAGCCAACCAATCGTTAGGTCGGCGCTTCTTCTGCCATAACCGCGTCAATAAACACGTTCAGCGCTTCCTGGAGGATATCGGAAGGCGTATTCAGCGGGGCTAGAAAACGAACCACATGCCCAAATTGCCCAGCCTTGGCCATCAACACACCGTGCTCGCGCACCCGCTTTAACAGTGCCACCACAAACGGCCCGTTCGGTTCCCGGCTGGCGCGATCCCGCACAAACTCCACCGCTTGCATCGCGCCAAGCCCCCTGACCTCGCCCACGTTAGGGCTTTCCCGTTCGAGCACAGCCAAACGTTCGCGAATCACGGTCCCTTGCCAGCGGGCCTGTTCAAATACGGGCTCCCGCTCGATGACGTTCAAAACCGCATGCGCGGACGCTAGCGCCACCGGGTTGCCTCCGTAAGTTCCGCCAATCTGACCGGGTTTTAGCGCCGTTAGCAGCTCGGCATCCCCCATTACGACCGATAAAGGCAACCCGCCGGCAATCGACTTTCCTGCCACCAGCAAATCAGGGCACACCCCGAATTGTTCGACGGCAAAAAAACTGCCCGTGCGGCCGAAGCCCGTCTGGATCTCGTCGGCAATCAGCAAAACGTGATGCCGCGCCGTCCATTCCCTGAGCCACGGCAGAAAATCGGCAGGAGGCACGACAAACCCTCCCTCGCCCTGAATCGGTTCAATAATGATGGCGGCCACATCATCCGGGTCGACTTGCAGGGTCAACGTCTCTTCAATGAGGGCATAACACCGACTATCACACTGATGAGGGCCCGTCCCGGACATTGGACAACGATACGAATACGGAAACGGTATCCGGTATACTTCTGGGGCCCACGGACCCATTGCGGTCTTATACGGACGCGCCTTGCCGGTCAGGCTCAGCGCCATCAAAGTCCGCCCATGGAAACCGCGGTGAAAGGCCACCACGGCACTGCGTCCCGTCACCGCCCGCGCAATCTTGACCGCATTTTCTACCGCCTCCGCACCAGAATTGAAAAAAACTGCGCGCGCCGGTCGTCCACCCGGAAATCGAGCGGTCAGGCGTTCGGCCAACGAGACATAGCTTTCATAAGGCACCAGGCCAAAACTGGTATGGGTCAGGTGCGATAACTGTTCTTGCGCGGCCTTGATTACCTCTTCGTGCGTATGGCCGAGATTAAGTACTCCCAGTCCCCCGGTAAGGTCAATGAACGTATTGCCATCCACATCGGTAATAAGACTTCCCTGCGCACGAGAGGCAACCACAGGGTGGGTGATCGTGAGGCCAGGCATCACCGCGCCGCTCATGCGCTCCAGTATGGCTGCGCTTTTGGGGCCCGGTACCGCCGTCTTCAGATTGATGTGTCTTGTGCGCGTCGTCATCCGTGCCTTCCCCCTTCATGGCGAATCAGCGACCAGATCGCCGATACCTCAGGTGTCGATCTGGGCACGTTGCAGTCGGCCACTGTAATCGACATAAACCGACTTCCATTCCGTGAAGAAATCCAGGGCCGCGATGCCCGCTTCACGATGGCCATTGCCTGTGCCGCGGGTACCTCCAAAGGGAAGATGAATTTCGGCACCAGTAGTTCCCGCATTGACGTAGACGATTCCGGTACGGAGGTCGCGCATGGCGCGAAAGGCCTGGTTAACGTCTCGGGTAAAAATGGAGGAACTAAGCCCGTAAGTGACCCCGTTATTCACGGTCACCGCTTCGTCTAGCGAAGACACGCGAATCATCGACAACACCGGACCAAAAATCTCCTCCCGGGCGATGCGCATCGATGGTTCCACGTCGGCGAAAAGCGTCGGCAAGTAAAACCATCCGTGGGTTTTATCCGGTGCCGCCCATCGGTCTCCCCCCGTATCGAGCCGAGCTCCCTCCGACCGTCCGATGGCCACGTAGCGCTCCACCTTCGCCAAGGCCGCCTCACTGACCAATGGGCCGACATCAACGGTTTCATCGAGCCCTGAGCCTAATCTGAGGTTTTGCATGCGGGCAATCAGCCGCTCCCTCAGCCGTTCATAAATTCCGGATTGCACAATGATGCGCGAGCATGCGGTGCAACGTTGCCCGGTCGTCCCGTACGCACTCCACAAGATGCCGTCGACCGCCAATTCCAGGTCCGCATCATCCAGCACGATCACGGCATTCTTGCCGCCCAGTTCCAATGAGACCCGCTTCAACTGCTGCCCAGCCAGGGTCGCAACCCGTCTCCCGGTATCGGTAGAGCCCGTAAAGGAGATGAGGTCAACGCCGACATGATTCACAAGAGCTTCCCCCGTTGTCTCTCCTTGCCCAAATATGAGGTTCACCACCCCGGCGGGCACTCCAACCTTTTCAAAAATCCGCACCAACTCATAGGCCAGCCAGGGCGATTCGCTGGCGGGTTTGAATACTACGGTATTCCCCGTGACCAAGGCCGGAAATACCTTCCATGTCGGAATCGCCATCGGAAAATTCCAGGGCGTGATAATACCAGCCACACCAATGGGATCGCGCATAGCCAGAGCGAATTTGTCCGCGAGTTCCGAGGGCGTTGTATACCCAAAGCTTCGCCGACCTTCCCCCGCCATGTAAAAAGCCATGTCGATGCCTTCTTGCACATCGCCGCGCGCTTCCAGCAACACCTTACCCATGTCCCGGGTCATCATCCGGGCGAGCTCTTCCTTACGCTCACGCAAAAGACGTCCTGCCTCAAAAAGCATCTCTCCGCGCCGGGGGGCAGGCACTAAGCGCCAGCTCTCAAAAGCCGCACGAGCCGCAGCCACCGCCTGATCAACGTCATCCGGCCCTGAATCCGGAACCTCCGCGACGACGTTCAGGGTCGCGGGATCGTAGTCGAGGTCATATCGTCCACTGGCTGGTGCTTGCCACCGGCCGTCAATGTAATTTTGCAAACGCTCCATGGTCAATCCCCCTCATGTCACTTAACATGCTCTGTCGATCCCCCAGCTAATACGATGAGCGCACTTCGGCCCCCGCCAACCGTGCTAGCCACGGCGCCACCGGAGGCACGACCTCCTTTTCCTCGGGCACCGGAACATCCACGAAAAAGGGGCCTTTGTTGGCCAACGCCTCTCCCAGCGCGCTTTCCAGGGACCGTAAGGTTTCCACCGCCCGAGCCGGCACACCAAACCCAATGGCCACTTTGACTGCGTCCACTGGAGAGAAATCCACACCAAAATAATGGCGATCCATATAGAGATGCTGAAGCATCTTGATCCACCCTAAACTCTCGTTGCGGAGATGGATGAAAATAATGGGAAGCTCAAGCCGCCGCGCCGTTTCCAATTCGCCGGCGGCCATGCCTAAACTCCCGTCGGTGGTGATCGCGACCACCCGCCGATCCGGGCGAGCTAGGGCGGCGCCTACCGCTCCTCCCAAGGCAAAACCCATAATCCCATGCCCCCGGGGAATGAGCACCTGCCTCCCGGGTCCGGATTCCCAATACGCAGCAAGATAAGGCGTCGGTGTGCCTGGTTCCCCCAGCACTATTGCATCAGGACCGACTGCGGCAGCAATGCAGGTAATAATTCGGGCAGGCTCTAGGGTGGCCACCGCCGATGCCGTGCCTTGGTTGCGGCTGAGCCAAATGGATCGATGATGCGCCAACCAAGATCTCACCTCCGCTCGATGAGCCGGCGGATCCTGTTCGGCATACGTCGCCACCTGAGCCAGCACCGTCTCGGCATCCCCCACCAACGCCAAACCGTCCGGAAAATTGCGGCCTGCACAGTGGGGATCGATATCAATGTGAATGACCTGGCAACCTGTTCGCGAGGGGGCCGTATAGCCGTTGGTGTCCGTGGCGTTGGCCCGGGTTCCGACCAAAAGCACCACATCCGCTGCTTCCAGATAGTGGTTGGTGTAATCCCGCGCCCCATTTCCCCCGGACACTCCCAAAGCCAGCGCATGATCCTCGGGGAATGCTCCTTTCCCATGAATGGTGGTCGCGGTGGGAGCGTCCGCCCATTCCGCCAACCGTTTAAGAGACTCCCAAGCGCCGGCCCAGTGCACTCCCGATCCCGCGATGATGGCCGGACGCTTGGCCTCCATAATCTTTTGCGCTGCCGTCTGCGCTAATTTCGGGTGGACTCCCGAACGCTGGCGAGGACTTGCCAAGGGTATTTCGGTAGCAATTTCCACTGTCACTTCAAGAACATCCTGGGACAACACCAGTGACACGGGGCCCGGACGCCCCTCACGTGCTCTGCTTAGAGCCTCGGCCACCAACGCCGGAATCTCCCCGGCATTGCGGACTACCGCCTGCCACTTGGTCACCGCGGAAAATAGTTTGACTTGATCGATTTCGGTAATCGCTCCCGTATCGTGACTCTTTTGGGGAATATCTGACGTAATGACCAGCACCGGCACGGATGCCGCATACGATTCGCCAAGTCCTCCCACCAGATAGGTAGCGCCTCCGCCGCTAGACGCCTCCACGACGCCGACATCGCCGCTGACCCGAGCATAGACATCAGCCATGATAGCCGCGGAGCGTTCATCGCGGGCGAGAACATGACGCAATTCGGACGACTGCTGCCGCAATGCGCTGTATAAAGCCATGCCGGTGTCACCAGGAAAACCAAACAGTGTTCTGACTCCGTTGTGAATCAGACTTCGCACAAGTAATTCTGCTCCCGTCTGCCCTTGCATAAACCGTGCCCCTTTCTTCGCATCTTGATTAGGTTGCATCCGACCACGAGTGAAATTAGGCACCTGGAACCTTGCATAGTAGACGTTCGCCCCCAGAAAATCCGGAATTCCCGGTACTGGTCAGGCGAGCGTGAACCTTACACGTGCTTCTGCCCCCCTGAGAGGTTTGTTCCCCTCATTTGGACCAGCCCCTTAAGCCACGAGGGGCTGTGACAATTCACCCACTCCAGTTCAGAAGCTCATTGCGGATCAAAAGGATAGCGTCCACAAGGACGTTGGTCCCTTGATGAGGCGGCCGCACCGCCTGCTCGATTCTCTTCGGCTTTCATGCCCATTCCCCTCATCTCCGTAGACAATGAACGCCACGGCCACCTCTCTCCTAATTTGTATACCGAATTCCGTATTCATTGTAGCAGACAGAACAGAACCAATGAAACATAAAAATTAAAATCTTT
Source organism: Bacillota bacterium (assembly GCA_021820965.1). GTDB lineage: Bacteria > Bacillota > Sulfobacillia > Sulfobacillales > Sulfobacillaceae > Sulfobacillus_B. Next base: position 20,223 of record JAKACZ010000030.1, read on the forward strand.
GTCAACCCCTTCGCGGGGTAGTCGAGCGTCGCCAGCGACAGACGACTCTGCGATTGGCCCTAGGTTCTCCTCATATCCGCGAATGCTTGCGCTTTTCACTGCTCAAGATGGGATGTACCGCCTTTCAAAATATTTTTCACTCTCGGCCAAGAAATTTCGGCAGACGACCTTGAATACCCTACATCGTCATGATACGATGTATACGGTATTCTGAATACGTATGGTTGGGATTGTTTTTCGAGATCTCTCCAAAGAGACGCCGCGGGGTGAAAACCGAGTCGGCTGCCCCGCGGCGGCAATCGGGAGGTTTCAGATAGTTCGGGAAGGACGTGAATCCGTGAAAAAACTCCTTCAGGGCAATGAAGCCTGCGCGTTGGCGGCCATCGCCGCTGGGTGCCGCTTCTATGCTGGATATCCCATCACCCCCTCTTCGGAAATCGCTGAATACATGGCTCGGCGCCTTCCAGCCATCGACGGCACCTTTATTCAAATGGAGGACGAGATTGCCAGCATTGCCGCCTGCATTGGCGCCTCTCTCACGGGAGCGATGGCCATGACCGCCACTAGCGGGCCGGGTTTCAGTTTGATGCAGGAAAATCTAGGGTATGCGTGTCTTGCCGAAATCCCCATTGTCGTGGTCGATGCCCAACGGGTAGGCCCGAGCACTGGCATGCCCACGCTTCCCTCCCAAGGAGACGTGATGCAAGCGCGCTGGGGCACCCATGGCGATCACCCTATCGTAGTATTAGCCCCAACATCCGTAGCCGACTACTACGATCTGACCATCAAGGCGTTCGAAATCTCGGAGTCCCTGCGCACCCCGGTGATTTTATTGGCCGACGAGGTCGTCTCCCACTTGCGCGAGGTGGTCAATATTCCCGAAGTGGAACCCCTCCATCTTCGCCGAACTGCCAACGGTCCTCCGGAAAGTTTCTTGCCTTACCAAACATCGGAGGCCGACGAGGTCCCGGCTATGGGACTGTTCGGCACCCCTTACCGATTCCACGTTACCGGCTTATACCATAATGAAGACGGATCGCCCACCAACGATCCGCAAAAGGCCGCAGACCTTATCCAACGCGTGTCCCAAAAGATGTACCGTCCTGAGTTGGAGATGGTGAGGTCGTATTGGTTAAAAGACGCTGAATTGGCCGTGGTCGCCTACGGCTCCCCGGTTCGCGCGGCTTTAAGCGCGGTGCGCCAAGCCCGGGAGCGCGGCATCCGGGCAGGTCTTCTCCAAATTTCCTGCGTTTGGCCTTTTCCTGCGGACGTCATTCGCAAATTAGCCGACACCACCCAAGCTTTGGTGGTTCCTGAGATGAACCTGGGCCAATTGGTCGGAGAAATCAAGCAGGCAGCGGCCGGAGAAGTTCCGGTCCATTCCTTGACCCGAGCCGGAGGGGAGCTCTTTTCCCCGGATGATATTCTTACCACACTCGAATCTCTGGCCGCCGAATTAGGTTTAAGACACCTACCCGACACCATGGCTTCTCCAAAATCGCGGCATGAGATTCGCTTGGTGGGAACGGGGGGCCAAGGGCTGATTTTGGCAGGAATCATCCTATCCGAGGCCGCTGGCCTCTTTGATAAAAAAAAGGTGGTACAAACCCAGGTCTACGGTCCCGAATCGCGTGGAGGCGCCAGCCGCGCCGATGTTATTATCGACGACCAAGAGATCGACTATCCTCGCGCCGCCGCTCCTGAAGCTCTCCTGGTGATGAGTCAGGACGGCTACCAGCAATTCCACCAAGTGATTGCCCCGGGCGGGATTCTCTTATATGATGAGGCGTTGGTCACCCCGCGGCCTGACGACGGTCACGCCATCGGCTTTCCCTTTACGCGGATAGCCCGGGAAGAACTCGGCAAGTCCATTGCAGCCAACATGATTGGCCTTGCGACCGTGGTGGCCTTAACTCAGGTGGTAAGTCCAAACGCATTGGAAGCAGCCGTGCTTAAACGAGCTCCCCGGGGAACGCAGGAGGTCAACCGAGCGGCGATACAGCGTGGATTTTCCCTTGCCAGGGAGGCCCAAATTCCACATCAACTCCTCACCACCTTTACCGCCATTACACGGATTTCCTAAGGAGGCGCGGCATCACCATGAGTCATACCGTTCCAAATCCACTGACCGGATACACCGTGGAAGGCAGACCTTCGCCGCCTTCCGTGCCGGATGGCGACGGTTGGCATATGAACCAAGAGACGCCGTCTATCCTTATTAACCATAACTACTGCAAGAAGTGCGGCATTTGCATCGCAGTCTGCCCGGAAGACGTCTATCAGGCCGGGCCCGATGGCGGACCGATCGTCGTGCAACCAGCCCAGTGCATCTGGTGTGAGCAGTGTGAGATGTACTGTCCAGACTTTGCGTTAATTCTTCTAGGCGACAAAGGATGGTAACTGGGAGCGGCCCTTTGTCGCCTAGATGCCAGCAGTCCGAAAAGAGGAAAAAGAAGGTAACGCCATGAGATATGTCGAAACCGACCAACTATTGCAGGACTTCATGCGGCCCAAGTTGCCCCATATCTGGTGCCCCGGTTGTGCCCACGGCATCATTACCAAGGCGGTGCTTAAAGCGGTGCGCGACCTTGGTCTGGAGCGGCAAGAGACCGTCTTTGTCTCCGGAATCGGCTGTGCTTCCCGTTCCAATGTCATTATGGATTTCGGCACCATGCACACCACTCATGGGCGGGCGCTGGCCTTTGCCACCGGTATTAAAGCGGCGCGTCCCGATCTCAACGTCATCGTCGTCACCGGCGACGGCGACGCAGCCGCCATCGGCGGCAACCACCTTATCCATGCCGCCCGCCGCAATATTGACATCACACTCATTGTTTTTCAAAACGGTATTTATGGAATGACCGGCGGGCAATATGGCCCCACCACCCGCAGAGGAGACATCACCAGCACTTCCCCTACCGGCCACCTCGAGCGACCGTTTGACTTGGCGTCTTTAGTCACTGGGGCCGGCGCCACCTTTGTCGGACGTTCTACCGCCTACCACTTCGATCTCACCGTGCACTTAGTGCAAAAAGCCATTCAGAACCCAGGATTCAGCCTGCTTGAGGTGGTATCTTCGTGTCCCACTTATGCAGGGCGCTTGAACGGTCGGGAACAAGGATTTGATTCTCTAAAATGGATGGAGCGCCACGCCGAATTCGGATCCACGGCCACCGACGAGGATCATTTCCCGATTGGCATTTTGCACCAAGGAACGGCCCCAGAATGGACTGCGGTTTATCATACTTTGCAGGTTCAAGCCCAAGAGGCCGCCCTGGCCGAAGCACGGACGGCATCTACAGCACTGCCCACCTAAATTTCGGGAGGACAAATCTGCTCATAGGAGGTTAATGGAATGGCACACATCGCGCGAATTGTGGTCGTAGGCGGAGGCTGGTCCGGATCCGCGGCCGCCTTGGCCGCTCGTAAAGCCGGCACCGAGGTCACCCTATTGGAACGGACCGACATGTTGTTAGGAACAGGTTTGGTGGGCGGCATCATGCGCAACAACGGCCGCTATACCGCAGCTGAAGAGATGATGGCCATGGGCGCGGGCGAATTATTTGAAGCCACCGATCGCCTCGCATTGCATCGAAACATCACCTTCCCCCATCACCACCACGCCAGTCTCTACGATGTCACCAAGATCGAGCCGGAAGTACGGCATATTCTCACGGAGGCAGGCGTTGACGTCCATCTCGGGGTTCGAGTGACCGGTGTTCGCATGGAAGGACGGCGTTTAAGAGCGGTGGCGGGGTATGGCGGCGATACCTTTGAGGGCGATGCCTTTGTCGACACGACCGGGAGTGCGGGACCGCCGGGCAATTGTGAGCGCTACGGTTTGGGTTGCATGATGTGCGTGTTGCGGTGCCACACCTTTGGCGGACGTGTTGGCGTAGCCGTCTTGTGTGGAGTCGACGAATTGCAGGTCACCAACGCTAGCGGCAAAGTCGGCTCGTACAGCGGTTCGTGTGAACTTGTCAAGGAATCGCTGGACCCAGCGCTCATTGCTCAGTTAGAGAAGACAGGAGTGTTGGTGGTCCCGTTACCAGAAGCAATGAAAGACACCAACAAACTGACCCTCAAGGCCTGCCAACAGTATGCCGAGCAAGAGTTTGGGGAAAATCTTGTCATCCTCGATACCGGCCATCCCAAGCTCATGATGCCTTACCTAAAACTCGAAACGCTGCGAGAAGTTCCGGGGTTTGAATCCGCTCGATTTATTGATCCCCTTTCCGGCGGAATTGCGAATTCGGTAAGGTTTCTTGGGATTGCACCGCGCGATGACACGCTGAAAGTCAGCAATATGGATAACTTGTTTTGTGGGGGCGAAAAGGCCGGACCCTTTGTGGGCCACACCGAGGCCATCACCACGGGAACGCTGGCAGGCCATAACGCCGCCCGACGCGCCCTAGGCCTTGACCCGATCACCATCCCTTCCAGTTTAGCGGTCGGCGACGCGGTGGCTTGGATGACCGAGCGACTGGCGCAACCCAATGGACTTGGCCAAAAGGTCACCTTCTCGGGTTCCGTCTACTTCCTGCGCATGGTGGAGCGGGGGCTCTACACCATCGACCACGATGCCATCCGTCAACGGGTAGCGGCTGCGGGAATGGTCGGTTATTTTGCCGAGCCCTTGGAAGCTTCCCGGTACGCCGTCTGACACATGGATCGCATCCGCCTATGGGGCAGGAGAGCGATGGATGTACTGAGTTTCTGGCGACCACCGCGGGCCTCCGGGCCTTAAGCAGGCTGTCACTCTTTGGAATCTTCAGGGGGCCATGACAGTTGGAGCCGTACAGAGCTTACCAAGGTCGCGCGGACACGGCTTTTCCCTGTTCACGCGACCGGTATTCGCCGTTAGGGACCCCTGAGCCGGCGAACCCCGCCAAATAGATTCCCGGAACAAAAGATGCGGGCCTGCTATTCTTACCTGGGTAAAAGAACTTGATCGAATCGTTCATTCGGTCAAGCGCCCTCCTGTGTTCAGGATTCGTTGCTCCTTTTGCAGCAGATTTCTTCCGAAGAAGATACGAGGACTTGATGGGCGAGGACCCGCCTATCCCTGTCGCGGGGACGATGTCGCCCGTACTTCCTCGAAAGCTTCCCACGCTTCTCGAGCAACCCAATAGGCACAGACTTCCCCAGATCCTGAAGGTTACAGCCAACATACCGAGTGAAGGAGGCCTGTCTTATGAATTCCTGTCCCTGGCCCTCGCAATGGGTCCATACGCAATAATGGGCTCATTACGGTGGGGGAGGCACGCTTGGTCTTGCGCCATTGGCAGTCTAGACCTCAGCCCACTTGGGGGGCAATATGGCCGGTTTTTGGGGCAACAATTATCTGCGACAAACGCCGCGAGATCCTTCAGGACGTTGCTCCCAATAGCTGTCCCCGCAGCAACAAAAAGAATGCCGACACCCCCATCACGCTAACCACGGTCCAACGAAAGCCGGTTGCAGAAATGCGCCCATTAAGCCCCTTGCCCACTTTGGCTCCCAAAACGATAGTGACTAGCGATGGCAGGGCCGGCCAAATCGTAGCCCAGGATACAATCCCCATGCCGCCGAAGACTAAAAGCTTAACCCCCGTCATAATCACGTAGAGGAAACTTATTGTGCCGACAAACATCGCCGGCGCAACCCCCGGCTCCAAAAGATACATGGAAATAATGGTGCCGCCAATATTGGAAACAGCACTGACCCCTCCACTCAACAAACTCAAAGGCAACCCCGTCCACAAAGGAAGCCCCGAGGAGTCATGGCTTTGCCGCCGCCATATCAGTTCTACCACCAAAAACCCAAAGACAATCAGGCCAATGAGGATCCGAAGGCCAGCTGCCGGCATTACCGCAAGGACACGGGCTCCGACACCAATGCCCACTAAAATGCCGGGAATGGAAAGATATCCACGACGGGTCCCGAAGGTTTTCCGGTAGAGCCACAGTGTCACTATAGCGTTAGCCATAAACATGGGCGCGGTCAGGGCCACAATTTCCCGCGGAGGATAGGCTAACGCGAGAATCGGCATCACGATGAGTCCGCCCCCGATGCCAATGGCGGCGGTCACAAATGATGAAACCAGTCCGGCGGCGGCAATAACCGCCATCATCACCCAAGGCGATGACATCATGGCGTCGATAAGTCCACCGTCGGCTGTTTGCGCGCCGAAGGCATAATATCATGATCTACATAGGTGCTTCCCCGAATTTCTGTCAGCAGGTGTACGGCCACCCGGGCCCCGTCGCCGGCGGCGACAATCGCTTGCACCGGCATCCCCGCCACCACGCCGCACGCCCATACACCAGGCAGCGAGGTTCTCCCCTCGGGATCGGTTCGTACAATGCGCGTGGCCTGAACCTGGTTGCCGCGAAGAATCTCCGCTCCCATTTGCTCCGCCAGCTGAAACGACATGCCGGTGGCCAACACCATATATGTGGTCTTGACCAACTCCTTCCCGATGCGGACCACAAATCCCCGTGCGCTCCGCTCGACAGTGACCGGTCTCCCGTTGATGACGGTTCCACCGAATTGTTCAACTTGGGCGCGTCCCCGAACCAGAAGCTCCCGACCGGCCAGACCCTCCGGAAAACCTAAGTAATTCCGCAGGTTAGCTCTCTTGATGATCGTCTGATTGGTATCCACCACCACGACCTTGCGGCCTGCCTTGGCAATAAAGAGGGCGCAAGACAAACCCGCCGGTCCCGCGCCGAGCACCACCACATCAGCCATTTGCCCTTGTCCCCCATCCATTACATAACGTGTTGGCGCTCCACGAGTTCCCTAAACGCAGCCAGCGCCGCATCCCCTACGGCAGTATCCTGCTCGCCGGTGCCGCCACTGATGCCGATTCCTCCCACCACCCGTCCGTGGGCCTCCAGTGGAAATCCACCCACGAAAATAGCGAATTTCCCAGGGTGCATCATTTGAATCCCAAAGGCCTCTCCACCCGGCAACGCCGGGCCGCCCGGCCGGTTGAAAAGATGTGTGGCCCGTTTGTGTCCCGCCGCGGTATAGGCCTTGGCCATGGCAATTTCCACTCCCGTAATGCGCGCCTCGTTCATTCGGTGCAAGGTAATAACGTTGCCACCCTCATCACAGATACAAATCGTTTCGGGAACCCCAAGCTCCCGCGCCTTGGCCTCTGCCGCCTCCATAATGGCCAAGGCATCTTCCAGTGTCAAGCGAGGTATAACAATCATGCCAATCCCCTTTCCATCCTGTTTGTATCCTGTTTGTATCCTGTTTGTATCCCATTTGCATCCTGTTTCCCTGCCCTTTAGTCAACTGCCTAGCGCGCAACCGTCCACCCGGGGATCCGAGCCCCCCTCCAGATGGTCATTCGCCCAACGGATGACTTGGGCGCCTCCTCCCGCTCCCCAGTCATCCTGCATCGTTATGGTGTGCCCGAAGCGCGCAAGCTGCCCACGGGTATGGGCATCAAACCTTCCCTCCAGCCGAAGTTCCGGTAGCCGTCCCAACACGTCCGAATCGGTGCCTGGGAACGCCGTCCATCGCGGGGCCTCAACAGCTTCCTGGACGTTAAGCCCCCAATCCAGAAGATAGACCAAAAGCTGAAGATTCCATTGCGGCTGGCCATCTCCCCCCGGGGTTCCCCCGATCAGTCGAGGCCGGCCCTTATCCAACACCATCCAGGCCATCAACGTACTCATGCTACGTCGGCCGGGCGCTAAAAGGTTGGGGCCGCGATCCAGTCGAAAGCCACGCCCCGCCCGATTGTTCAACACCACCCCGGTCTCTCCCGCCGTAACGCCGGCCCCAAACGACAAGCCTAGGCTATGCACCAAACACACGGCATTCGACCACTGATCGACTGCAGCTATAAATGTGGTGTCCCCAAGACCATCAAATCCCCCCGGCAGCATTCGTACCCGATCCACCCCCAACGCTGCCCTGATCTGTCGAATGTACTGATCTTTCAACAAACCCGCGACGATATCCGGGCTGACGCCGTCCTCAAGATAGTGCAGCCGATCGGAAAATCCTTGCCGAATTGCCTCAACCATCAAATGAATCGCCCGGGCATTGCCGTACGGATAGTCCCCCAGAGCAAACCCGTCGAGAATTAAGAGCGCTTCACCCAACACCATTCCTTGGGAGGGAACCGGTGAAACCGCCACCGCGGCTCCCCGATATGGGATCATCAGCGGAGCCTCCGGGCGCACTGCGAAAGATGTCCATTCCTTTCCTAGGAAGAATCCGCCCTGGGCATTTAAGGCCGACAGAATTCGCTGCCCAAGCTCTCCCCGGTAAAAAGACTCCCCTTCCGAATCGGCAACGTCCTGGAGGCTTTGGGACAATTCCGACAACGTCTGCCGTTGCCCAGCGGTCAAGGGGTTGCCGTCCACGAGAAACCGGGCGGAGAGCCAGGCATCCTGCCGAATTTTCCCGAGTTGCTCATGCACGTGAGACGCGGTTAATTCTCCCACCGGGACCCCCTCCCGGGCATAAGCCACTGCCCGGGCCCACAGTTCCGACCAAGGACGGCTGGCCAAGAGCCGGTAAGCGGCCTGATAGCCGGCCACGGCCCCAGGGACTGCTATGGCATGGATGCCGGCCATTGGCATGCGGCGGTACCCGAGATTCCGAAGCCGTTCCGGGGTGGCCCCTAGCGGCGCCGGGCCCGCCCCGTTGATCGCCCACAATTGCCGATCGGCCGCTCGGTAGACGAGTAAAAACGCATCTCCACCGAGTCCGCACTGGTCGGGCAAGGCAACCGCGGTCATCCCGGCCATCGCCAACGCGGCGTCCACGGCGTTCCCGCCACCGTCCAGCACCCGCAATCCTTCGGCTGCCGCTAGGGGATGGGCAGCCGCCACCATATGCCGAGGCGCCATGACAATTCCCCGGTGTTGGCTTCGAGGTCGATCACTGCGCAATGCCCTCACGTCCAACTTCCCATAAAGACGGTTTTCTCTTTAGTGAAGAAGTCCAACGCTTGCAAGCCTTCTTCCCGAAAAGTGGCCGTGCTCGAGTCTTTCCACCCGCCAAAGGGGGCATTCATGGCCACGCCCGTCGTGGTGCGGTTAATCTTCACCATGCCGGTTTCGACCGTTTCGGCAAACTGTCGAGCCACGGCCAGGTCGTTCGTACAAATCGACGCCACCAAGCCATAACTGGAGTCATTGACCAAGCCCACCGCCTGCTCAAACTCCTGCACCTCGGAGATGGCCAAAACTGGGCCGAAGATCTCTTCGCGAAAGATCGTATGCGTGGGCGTGACGTCTGCAAAAATTGCCGGGGTGATGAAATAGCCATCGCCATAGGCGCCGTCTTTGAGTGCCTGGCCCCCGTACACTAACCGGGCTCCTTCTGAAACCCCCAGGTCGACATAACGCGCTACCTGCTCGACTTGGCGATGGTTGGCCAACGGACCCATATCCACCCCGCTTTCCATTCCGTCGCCAATTCTGAGCGCGGAAACCCGGGCCAGCAAACGCTTGCCAAACTCCTCGGCGACAGTCTGATGGACGATTAGCCGGCTCGTGCCGGTACAAGCTTGCCCGGAAAGATTGTAGCCGCCTACGACCGCCAGTTTGACCGCCAAGTCGAGGTCGGCGTCCTGCCAAACCACCAGGGCATTTTTTCCGCCCAGTTCGAGCTGCGTTCGGCAGGTCGGCGCCACTGACCGCTGAATGTGAAAGCCAACCTCGGTTGACCCCGTAAATGTTACCCCGGCAAGCGCTCGGCTTGCAATTAAGGGCTCACCCACGGCACCGGCGGGACCCGTAACCAGGTTAATCACCCCGGCCGGAGCCCCGCCGGCCTCCAAGGCCTCGACCAAACGCACCCCCATCAAGGGCGTTTCTGACGCCGGTTTGAAAACCACCGTATTCCCCGCCGCCAATGCGGGCGCAATTTTTCTCCCGGGAATGGAAAAGGGGAAATTCCAGGGTGTAATGACCGCGACTGTGCCCAAAGGATAGCGCTTGGAATAGAGGAGCACGCCCGCATCGTCGGACGGATAGGTCTCTCCCCGGCTCAGATAAGATAGGGCCGCATAAAAGCGAAAATGTTCCGCCGTTCGCCGAACCTCATTCCTGGCCTCGGCGAGGATTTTGCCTTCCTCACGCGTCAATTCCCGGCCGATAGCCTCTTCCCGCTCAAAAAGCCAATCGGCGGCTCGGTATAAGATTCGCGCACGTTCGGATGGAGTACTAAGGCGCCAGGCTTTGGCCGCATCAGTTGCTGCCGACAGCGCATGAGAAACGTCTTCTTTTTCCGAACGAACAAACTCTCCAACCTTATCGCTGTGCCGGCCCGGATTCACACTTAAAAACGTCTCCCCGCTGACCGCCGGGATCCACTCGCCACCGATGTAATTACCGAATACCTCCATGCTGGATTCCTCCATCGGGATTTTGCGGGCCGTCTCAGACGGCTAAGAACCAAGAAGGCCCGCTGAGGGACCTTCTTGCTGGTAGGCCAGTTCAAAAAGGCTGATTTAAAACGGCTTTGCGGTAAATCCCGTCCATGTAAAGCCATCGATGCTGCGCGGCCCGTTCCACCAGTTGAATCGCCCGCGCTTGGCGCTGCGGAGTGTCCGCATATCGTTCTACAATTTGATAGCCGCGTTCTCCATGCACCACATCAGCGGCGATATGGATGTAAAAGAACTCCAAGGCATCCTCATCAAAACCGTACTTTTCCTCCATCACCGGAACCTGATTTTGGTAGATCGCGGGGGTTTGCGATTCCAGACCCACAATGAGCGCCGCGGCAGCTTCCCAGGTCGGGTACTTGTTGGCGACCAGTCGGCACCAACTGCCAAATGCTTCTGTGCTGGGGAGAATCGTTCCCTTGTCTTCCGCATTCACCACGTCGTCAGGATCGATTCCACACGCTTCCCCAAATCTCAGCAAAAGCTCGGTATGCCGGGTCGCCGCCAATTCCTCCTCCCACATATTTTGGAGTAAAAAGTCACGGACTTCTTGATCGGTGCAGTCGCCGAACATTGTGCCCAGCCATTCGGAAAAGTGACCCACATAATGGTAATGCTGACGGACCCATTCCCGAAATTGCTCTTTCGTCAGCTTGCCCTCCATCCAAAGTTTGCTAAAAGGATGTTGCTGACTGTGGCGGCCCGCCACTGCCTGTTCCAACTGCGTCCGAAAATCATTCACCATAACTGCCATTTTGTTCCTCCCATCTCAACGGACCGGCCGTTAGTATCCCGTATTCTGTATTCATCCTAAACGAGCGGAGAACCTTGCGCAAGGGTTTGCAATATTTGTCGTTTAATGTTCGCAAGGTTCAGTCATTAAGCCCGCAAGAACGATGCCCCTCCGACCATCGAAGCCAAAATCACGAGCACGGGCGACAGTTTCAGGAACCGGATGGCCACCAGACCGACCATAACAAACCCGCCGGCCATGCCCAACGCTCTTTAGGAAAAGCTCCCGGGAGTTAAATCCACCACCAAGAGTACCGGCAGCACCACGAGAATAGGCTTGACGCCACGGATCACTCCGGCAATGTAGGGATCGCGGCCAAGAGCTGATAAACCCCAGCATAAGCACCAGGGAGGGTGTCAGGATGCCCAAAAGGGCCGCTGCCGCGCCAATCCACCCGGCCACCTTCCATCCGATCGCCGCCGCCAATTTAGTGGCGATGGGCCCAGGTAGGGCCAGCATCTCGCGGAGCTGGCCGTGGTCCATCCAATGATAGCCGTCCACGGTGACGGCCTGAATCAAGGAAATCGACCCCGGGCCGTCTGCGGATCCCAAAAGACCCACCTTGCAAATCCCCAAAACAGATTCAACCACGTCAGCAAAGTGTTCGCGCTCCCGTCAGGGTTGCGGCATAGCTCCGCTAACCCGCATGGTTACGACAATCCTCTCAGGGCTGGACAATTTTCCTTGATCGGTGTATGGTGGACGTATGGAGCTATCACCCAGTGATTGTACGCCCATTCCGCTTGCCCAGGTGACGGTACGGTTGGTGACGCGCGACGAAGTGGCGCGTTGGCAGACGCTCATGGCCTGTCATCATTATTTAGGGTTTCCCGGCTTTGTCGGGGAACGCCTGTATCAGGTGGCCGAGTGGCAGGGATGGTGGTTAGCGCTGATCGGCTGGACGGCGGCGGCCTACCGATGCCGGGCACGCGATGCTTGGATTGGCTGGACGCCCGAGCAACGGCGGCGGCGTTTGCGTTTTGTCGCCAACAATGCGCGGTTTCTGATTCTCCCCGAGGCGCATCAGCCCAACCTCGGATCGCGCGTGTTAGGGTTGGCGACGCGCCGCCTCGCCGCCGATTGGCAAGCCATCCACGGGCATCCGGTGGTGTTAGCTGAAACCTTTATTGACCCGGCCCGCTTTCGCGGGACGGTGTATCGGGCCGCGAATTGGTCCGTTGTCGGCCGGACCCTCGGATTTGGGCGTCATCAGGGCACCTACCAGTGGCATGGTCAGCCAAAATGGGTGGCGGTCCGGCCGCTGTACCGAGGGGCCCGATGTAGGTTGACCGCGGTCTGGGATGGCCCGGTCTTGGAAAAGCGAGGAGGACACACGATGGCACTCAGCACCCCGCGCTGGTCACAGCGCCCAATAGTCTCTATCAGCGACTCGGCACGCTTCCCGATGCCCGCAAGCCGCGGGGCATACGCCATTCTTACCAAACGATTTTGACCCTCGCGCTGGCCGCCGTGGCGACCGGCGTGACAACTTTATTGGCCATCGGTCAATGGGCGGCCGACCTCACCCAAGAGCAACTGGCGATGGTGGGCGCGAGTCGCTTCAAGGGCCGATACGTCCCCCCGAGCGAGTCCGCCATTCGGCGGACACTCCAACGCAGTGATGCCGCGGCATTGGATGCGATCTTGGAGGAGTGGATGGCCGACTTCGGATTCGGCGATGCGGTAGCCTTTGACGGGAAAACTGTTCGCGGTTCGGGATCGGACACCCAGGGGCCTCGTCACTTGGTGGCCGCTGTTGTGCATGGGACCACACGGGTCGTGGCGCAGCAGGACGTGGCGAGCAAAACGCATGAGATTCCCGTCGCTCACGATCTCCTCGCGCCCCTCGCATTGGATGGCAAAATGGTGACAGCGGATGTATGCACACCCAAACGAAGTTGGCCGACTATCTCGTGACGGAGAAACACGCGGACTACCGCTTGGTGGCCAAAGATAATCAGCCCACCCTCGCAAACACCATTCGGGCGCTGGCGCCCGAAGATTTTTCCCCCTCCGGCGGAAACCTGGGATAAGGGCCACGGGCGCATCGAACACCGGGTCATTCGCGTGAGCACCGCCATGAATGACGCCCTCACCTTTCCGCATGTAGGCCAAGTCTTTTGCTTAGAACGGACGGTCACGCGCGTCAAACGCCAGCGCGTCTCGCATGAGGTGGTCGTGGGGCTGACGAGTCGCGGTCCCGATCGGGCGACACCTCAGGATCTCCTCCGCTTCGTGCGCGGGCATGGGACCATTGAGAATAACGTGCACGGGGTGCGCGATACCGCGTGGCGGGAGGACGCTTCGAAAATTCGCACCGGCGCGGCCCCGCGTATCATGGCGAGCCTACGGAACGCCGTCTTGGGGGTGCTGGCCCTGAAGGGCCAGCGGAAACTCACCGAAAACCCTGCGCCGCATAGCAGAGAAAGCCGATCGAGCCATCGCCTTGATAATGCAAGCGCCCTAACGGCATCCGATCCAAATGCCGCCCCATGACTTGTGAAATCCGGCCATTCGTGACCGGCTAGCCGCGCTTTGCGGACAGGTCGCCGGTGTCGCGTCGGCTGCTACGCTGACCCCAGGGTCGGCGCTCCCCAGTTCGGTTCACAGGAAGGTTCTGCCAAGTGTCACAGTTGACGACAATAACTTTGCCGAGGACCTGGCGCTCCCGTCAATTTGCGTCTTGTCTGCGGGCCAATTCGACCTCGCTCTTTAATAGCGCCCAAATATCGGTAAAGAGTTCGGCAAAATGCGGGTTGGCCCGAATCTCGGCAATGTTTCGGGGCCGGGGCAAGTCGATGTCAAAGAGCCGCTTGACCCGACCAGGATGGGCAGTCAGCATCATAATTCGATCCCCCATCATGATCGCCTCGTCAATCGAATGGGTGATGAAGACGACCGTCTTGCGATTGGCTTCCCACAGGTGGATCAATTCTTGTTGCATGATAATCTTGGTTTGTTCGTCGAGATTGACGAATGGCTCATCCATCAAGAGGATTTCAGGGTCGTTGGCAAAAGCCCGAGCAATGGCCACCCGTTGCTTCATGCCCCCCGACAATTGTCCAGGATAATGATGCTCAAACCCTTGCAGCCCCACCATTTCTATCCAATCCCGGGTGACTTGACGGCGGATTGATTTGGGCACCTTGCGCAAGCGCAAGCCATATTCCACATTTTGCTCCACCGTCAGCCAAGGATAGGCGGATTGTTCCTGAAACACCATCGTCGAGAGCGGCCGCTGACGGTCTTGCCAAGACAGGATAACTTCTCCGTCGGTTTGTTCTTCGAGTCCGGCCAGGATTCTCAAAAGCGTCGTTTTCCCGCACCCGCTGGGACCGACAATGCAGAAGAACTCGCCTTCTTTGACATCCACGGAAATATCGGTCAAGGCCTCCGTAATCCCCTTACGGGTTTTAAAGCGCTTGGAGATATTCTTTACTTGGATGCTCACGTGACGTTTTTCCGGATTGACCAGGGATGTCGCCATCATTTCTCCCCCTCACGTTGAAGTAATCGTCAGACGTTGCGCCACTTGACCAGCCAGCGTTCAATTTCGTTGAGTACCACCGTGAACACGTATCCCATCAACGACAGCAGCACGAACGCCACGTACATTTGCTTGATGTCGTAGATGTCATAAGCCCTCCAAATCAGAAACCCGACCCCGTGATTGGCGCCGTCGCTCTCTGCGGCCACAATCAACAGTACGGCCATCCCGATGGAAAGCTTTAACCCTGTAAAAATCAGAGGAAGCGCCCCCGGTATGGCCACCGTGGTAAATCGATCCCACCAGGATGCGCCCAAATCCTTGGCCACGTCCCAGTAGATTTGGCTGATTTCCAATACGCCCGCAACCGTATTGATTAGGGTTAAGTAAATTGCGCCCGAGGCAATCACCAGAATCATCTCCAGGTTGCCGAGCCCGAAAATCAGCATAAACAGCGGCAACAGGGCTAACTTAGGGATAGGATAGGTCGCCGAAACGACTGGGTCGAAAAAGGTGCGCACGATGGGAAAAAGCCCCATCGACAGGCCGATGATCAATCCCGGCACCACCCCGATGATAAAACCCATGAAAATACGATAGAGGCTGGCCTTGAGATCCAGATACAAGAGGCCGCTGGTCGCCAAATTCCAAAACGACCCGATGATTTGAGTAGGAGCGGGAAAAAATTTTGAGTTGACCATGCCTGCGAGCACGATCACTTCCCACAGGGCCAAAAGGCCGATCGGGGACCCGATTTGTAAAATCCGATCTCGAGTGGCTTTGGATAAACGGCCTTGCTTGATCCCTGTCACCGACCCCGGCGCGCGCACCACCTGATGCACGGCTGCCGGAATCGTGGAGGGCTCGAATGTTTGTGCCATTGTGTTCCTCCTTCGAAATTCTGACCCTGTGGTACAATTTGGGACACTACCAGCGATGTCAAGATTTCGGCGAAGTATAGGGACCCAGAATCTTGTCTGCCCATTGGGCAAAGGTCAGGTTGATCATCTTTTGGGCGGGCGTCTCGTGGCTCACGGTTCCGTATTGGTGGTACCAATTCTCGTCTTGTTGAACCTGAGATACCGAAAAGAGTCCATTGGGCGAAAGGCCTGCCGGGTTGGTGCTCGTGAGTAAAGAAACCGGATCGCCGCTGGCCTTACTCAATATGGATAGCACCTTTTTCTCGCCCTGATGGCTGTCAATGTAGTGGGTATTATAGTAACGCACACCTTCCAAATAGGCCAACATGAATCGTTGGGCAACCGCCTTGTCCTTAACGAAGTGAGAGGAAAACATCAGCGTGGAGGCCTCTTCATTAGGGGCATATTGGTACGGATCCTTGAACACAAAGCCGATGTTTTTGGCCACCGCCTGAGAAATTTGGGGTTCCACCAGCATGGCCCCATTCACGGCTCCATTACCCATGGCGGTAACCAGGTCCGAGAAGGAGTCTACCACGACAGTGGTGACATCCTTATTGGTCAATCCCCCTTTAGCCAAGGCACGGTCCATAAACAGTTGGTTGACATTACCAAAGGATACGAGACCAATTTTTAACCCTTTAAGTTGCGAATAGTGCTGAACCTTGCTTTCTAAGCTTTTTTGCAACACCAAGGCAAAGTAGGGCCGCCCGGGCAGGTTGTGCCCCCCATCGGCCACCAAATAGACCGGCAGCCCCTGCCTATAGGAATTAAACGTCGCCGCCGAAATAAGGCCCCGGGCCACGTCCACTTGATTTCCCGCCAAAGAGTTGAATTCGTCGGCACCCGAATTGAACGAAATCGCTTTGATGTTGATGCCAAGCTGTTTAAAATATCCCAACGCGTTGGCCAGCATGATGCCGGCGCCGGAGGGATCCTTGTCATCGGCTACGGTCACGGTCACCGGAGGGTTTAAAGGGGCCACCTTACCACCCGGGAAGGATACAGCCTGTCCAGAATTGGTAGTGGAGGAAGAAGGCGGGCTAGCGGCCGTATTACTACCACAAGCGGTGGTCACCGGTAATATTCCTGCAGCTAACAAGACAGCTGCTAGTCGCGAGGAGGGCTTCATGAACTTCGCTCCTTTTAGGACACGTTTTATATTCGGAATTCAGAGTTCGGAATTCGGTATTCATTATAAATCGTCCTCCCAGAACTGACAAGCGCGAGTTTTGAAAAAATTTTTTGCCCGATTTATTAGTTTTCTCATTCATGGACCGATGGGCCAAGTGCGCAATTGAAGGCCGATACCATACGGTATACAATAGGTTTATCAATTTCCTGAAGGAGGTCCTCATGAAGGCAATAATCACCAGGCCGGTACCGATTCGCGAGCAAGCTTATGATACCATAAAAAAAGCCATTCTTTCCGGTGAGTTTGCCCCCAGGGCCGTAATTAGCGAACGGGAACTCTGTGAACAGCTAGCGGTCAGCCGAACACCAGTACGTGAGGCGCTACAACGGCTAGAGTTGGAGGGCTATCTATCGTTTTCCCCTCGGCAGGGGGTGGTCATTCATGAATCGCCGATCCAAAGCCCGGAGGAAATCTTCACCCTGCTGGGCGTCCTCGAAGGGCTAGCCGCCCGCTGGGCGGCGGAACGGGCCACCTTCAGCCAACTCGAGAGCTTACGGCTATTTCTTGAGCGCTCCGCCAATCGAGTGGTGGACGATCGGTCAGCCGCCACTGTCCACCAAGAATTCATCGATTTAATTCTTGATATGGCGGGAAGCGACCGGTTAAAGCGACTGATGGCCCCCTTGCACGATTTTCGCAAGCATATGATGGCAGTCGGCTATTTAAAACCAGGGCGGCTTAGCCAGGCCTTAGACGAACATCAGGAAATTTTTCGGGCTATTGCAGCCCATGACCGCCAATCCGCGGAGGAATTGGTCCGCAATCATCTTGAGCAATCCTTAAAAGCCTATCAGGTCAGCCTTTCGGACCCGGTCCAGCCGCTTTAGCACCGATCTGCCGCGGTGGTTGCGGTGGTCCCTGATTTGCTAAAATGGCCAGATGAAGAAGATGACGACACGGACACCCGATCGTAACCCAATATTGCCGCGAGGGAGATACCGGCCCGGATCAAATATTTGTTTTCCCGATTTTCTCATGTCTCTCGCCCTCGAACGGAAGATTTTTGGCAGATTGGCTTTTTATCAGCGATCTTTTTCTCCCAACCGGTGACAGACGGCATCGGCGCTTGAAGTAGGAAGCCGGGCTTGGGCCCTTGTGGTAGATTGCCCGGATGCCTGCCTTTAATCGGCGATTGCCGACCGTATTCCCGATTTCGAACATCCTGGCGCAAAAGGTTATCGCTGTGGGTAGGGCTTATGGTGGCCTTGCGGTTGCTGGCCGAACCGACACCGTCGCCCCTGCAGACCCTCCGGGAAGAGCGAACAATTCCAGACGTGCTCAGGAATGTTCAGGTCTGTGAGATGTCTGCAGGAGTCTGTATAGAAATGCATAAGCACGTTATAGCGAATTAATTACTGTCTGTGTTAAGGTACACAGCCATCGACTGAAGTCCCAGACGCCCCGGCCCGGTAAATCGATTCAACATGAGGGAAGTGGAAGCAAAGAGACGTGCCGATACGTTGATGGGTACGGTTGTCATTGTGACCGACAGATCCTTGTAACACCACCGACTAGGCTCGACGTCGAGCTGTTCGCCTGCTCCGAGTTCAACCGCGATGAGATTCCCGTGCGCGTGAACCCACACAGCCCCCGCTTCACGCCTACTCTGAAAAGTGTCGACAAAAAACCCGTTGCCGCCGAAAAGAAGATTGGAGATCCCACGAATGCGCTTGAACCCGTAGGCCAAGGTGTCAGTGGCAGCCAGAAACTGATGCTCACGCACCTCCAGGGTTTGACCCGGCTCGACGGGCACGCCCACAATTTCACCGGGCGCGCTCCGTCCCAGCGCCAGGAGACCATGACCGCCGGCCTTGGCCAGGACAATGGGCATTTTCCCAATCATCCGCTTCATGGCGCCCCTCGGAATGGATCCGGTCACGGCCACCTTCGGATCCCGGTACATTAGTACGAAGTGCTCAAAAAAGAGCGTAAAGGACCCGTCCATCTCCCACTCAACCACCGGGGCGATTCCCCCGCGAATGCGAAAGGGAACTTGATTCACACCCTTAACCGCTTCTGCCTGAGACATTTCTCGTATGTCCATGGTTCCTCCTCAACGGCCCTTTCCCTGAACCGTAGGTCTGCCTTCATCTGCGGGATTGAACTGACAGCTCTGGACCGGCCGTCCTCGCCAGGCACTCGGCTAAAGTCACTCAAACCCCCACGACGATCTATATTAATTATATGAGGAAAACGCGCGGCGTTTTCTGTCACTTTTCCGTGTCCGAATCAGGATTAGATGGAGTCGAGGCTTGCTGGTTGTTTTGAACACAATACCTGCGCATTCCCATCCCGCGGATACTGCGCCTTCTTAGGCGCAAGCCAAGAGGGGGTTAGCGGGTTAGCCCGCAGGGCTAGACATGTCAAAACCTTTGTTTTACACGAAGGATATCGGGCTGGAGCGGTCCGAATCCCCGTTGGGGAATTCCCCGGGTCGTCCACGTCTGGGGAGAACGGGCCGAAAACGTCCGACGCCCCCGGAGCGACCCGGAACTGCTGAGAGGGACCTGAGAAACTCCCACCGCCATCCGTTCGGGCTCGGTGGGAGGTGAGTTCAGCCCGAACTCAGGCAAGGGGGGAAAATCCGTGCTCGATGGGTATCGATTTCGGCTGTACCCCGACAAAGACCAACAACCCATTTTATTGCGCTGGATTGGCTGCCAGCGGCTCATTGATAATGCCCAAGTCCAAGAAGATCGGGATTATCGCCGCTTTCAGCGGCGGATGGTCGGAACGGTCGGCGAAGACATCCCGGTCGATCAACAATACAGCCGATTTATCAACGACGCCACGGCGTTTCTTCGTGAGGTGCCGTCCCAAGTCTTGCGCAATGCCGCCGTCAAGTTTCGGCACGCCTATCAGCGGTTCTTTCGAACGCTTGGGGGTCGCCCCAAGCTCAAAAAGAAAGGCGGGCGGCAATCCGTCTGGCTGACCTCCGAGTTATTCGCGTTCATTCCCCCAGTTGAGGCGGCGACCGGGGAAGTTCTCAGTTATCCGCTGCACGTGGGCACCGACAAATTTCCCGTGGGGATCATCCCGTAGGTGGCGCATCGTCCCCATGCCGTACCCGCTTCGATCCAGATCGCCGTCGACGGCGGTCAATGGTGGCTGTCATTGGCGGCCGACGATCCGGCCATTGCCATCCCGGGAAAAGATGCCGACACGGCGACGGAACAGATTGCCGAGGACTGGCGCCACCTGTCCCGGGACCAGCTCGCCGAGCGCACGCTCGGCGGAGATCGGGGCGTCGCGAAGCCCTTGGTCACCTCGGACGGCCAGATCTTTGATCTCCCACCCGAGCCAAAGGCCCGTATTCAGAAACACCGACGACAGCGCAAGAAATGGCAACGCCGAGCCGCGCGACGCCGGACGGGATCGAAGAACCGCCGCAAAGCTCAGCAGCAAGCCGCTCGCTATCAACGCTACGAAAAGCACGTGCGGCACGACTATGCCCATCAAACCAGCCATCAGTTGGTCATCAATGACACCAGGGATCTCTATGTCTTCGAGGATCTTAAAATTGTCAACATGACCAAGCGCCCGAAGGCGAAGCGCGATGCCCAAGGCCGGTTTCTGCCGAACGGCAGAAAAGCAAAGGCGGGCCTCAATCGGGTGATTCTAGCCTCCGCGTGGGGCACCGTCGTGTCATTCACGCGCTATAAAGCGTTGCGTCAGGGCAAGTTGGTCATCACAGTCCCGCCCCCATACAGTTCGCAGGAATGTGCCGTCTGTGGGCATATCAACCTGGACAGACGGCTGAGTCAAGCCGAATTCGTCTGCCAAGACTGCGGACATACGGATAATGCGGACCACAATGCCTCGGTCGTGATTAAGCAACGCGGCATCAAAAAACTTCTCTCGGGAGATCCGCTCACCAAGAAGCACACACGGACGCGGATTTTTCGGAAGCTAGGACCGGAACGGTCCGAAGTGACGCCTGGGGAGATGAGCGTAAGACGTCTGGGGCCCACGGCCGGCGCAGCGATCAAGAGCCAGGAACTTCCAGGAGCGATCCCGGAAACCCCTGCCTCGGCCTCGTAGAGGCCAGGCGGCGGGAGAGTTCATTCATCGCTCCACCATCGCTGGACACTAGAAAGGGATTGCCTCCATTGACGGTGCCGTCGAAGGTCGTTTGGCCGTAGTTCGCAAGTGTGGAAATACTACCGTTGACCTCTGGCGCTCCCGTGATCCATTCTGCCGACTGAGCCAGACCACTGTATGCTTGCGTGGTGGTGTAGGGGTTCGGGTAGTAGCGGAACGAAAACTGCAATAACGAGGGACAAACGTCGTGCGAGCTCGCAATGTGCTATGAAATGCGTGTTTTGAGGCCTTGTTTGAGGAGTGAGGCGAAGAATGACCGCGATGACGATGGCACCATCGCCTTCTTGAATGCTGCACTAGGCAAGGGGTTCGGGTTCTACTGCACTTTTCGGTCGATTACTGCCCAAACCCCTACACCGGATCAGTACCAATTCATTAAGGGCGCGATTTCGGAGATCTCGGATAAGCATGTGGCTATTTGGCCTTATGGGGAAACGAAGGAGTTAGTTTCCTACTTCGTACACGGGGTTTCGGAGTTCTGGCAGGGGGGACTTAAACACCAGCACAATCTTTTGGGAGAACCCGGAGATCAGGGAGGTGTCACGACGTTTCGTGACGATAACGGAAATCGTTTAGTCGAGCGGCTTTTTTGTGAATGATGAGCAGGTGCGCGGTTACGTTGAAGAAGTGCGAGGCACCGTCCTCATCGTCAGACAGGATGGGCGCGTTCCGCAATTTCAGTCCCTTGTCATGTTCAGTTTTCACCCGGAGGCGCAAATGTTCGATGAAACACCTCTGTATCTTTCGGTAATTGCTCCTGGCCAATATGTAGCGGGAATTGGTGAAATTAAGGGGCCGAATCATTTGGAGGTGGCCTTGCTGGATGTTCGCTAATTGACGACAGGAAAGGTGGCCGGTATACCGGCCACCTTTCATGTGGTGCGCTCGGCATGGGCGTGTGCTTTAGAGTGAAAGTCCCAAATGGGGGATGACCGTGCCAACCATAGCTTAAGGCAAGGGTGCTCGTCGCGAGGCGGGGCGCGTGGGGCGAGTTCGCCACACAGAACGAAGCCCAATACGGTCAAGCGCGCGTCACGTAAATACACCCGGTAGATGGAGGGACAGTACACGTTCTTACCCGGGGAGGTCTCTCGCGGGGCCGCTCAGCGGCAAGGCGCATCGGAAGGTGCGCGTGACGCGGGAGAAGTCAGCCGAGGTCATAGTAGGTCGGCGCGGCCGCGCCGGTTGAAGGACCGAACATTACCAGAAAGTGGTGCAGTTCATGGATTTGCGGGATTCGCGACGACAGCCGAATACTTCGCCTCGCGAGGGCCTCGTGTCGGGGGAGCGGGTGAAGCCCGTAGGGCCGATACAGGCGCCGAGTGGGTCCCCGGCATCCGGAACCTCGACACCCGACGTGTCACCAACCCGTCTCATGGAAGCTATACTGGATGAGCAGAATCTCCGGCTCGCGCTGCGTCGCGTGGTGGCCAATCATGACGCACCGGGCGTCGACCGGGTGTCCACGGAAGACTTTGTGGACTATCTCGGGGTTCCTGTATCATTGGAACGGAATTGGCAATAACTCCTGAAATCCTTGAGACATAAGAGTTTTGACCGTTTGCGTTAAAGAACCCAACCGCAGAGGATACGCTAATCCCATTGTCAGCGACCCTGAAATCGGCCCAAAATAGGCATTTTATGCCCGCTTTTCGCTCTTCGCACCCGCTATTGCCATTTCCGATCGGATGCTACAGCAACCCCTATGATTCGTGGACCAACAATCCCCCTGCCACCATCTTGGCGAGATGCGAACTGGCGGTTTGCGGCGTCACACGCGCGGCGCGGGCAAGTTCGTTGGCCGGTAAAGCCTTGCCCCCGAGCAAACACATCAACATGGATGCCCGGGATTCGTCGCCAATCAAGGAAGCGACCTCCACAAGATTCGGTATGGTCATACCACGCCTCCGTTCCTGGGTCCCCCACAACATTCATAGTTCGATACTGGTCGAATGTTTCCCGTCTTACAATAGCGGCAGAACCGAAAAAGCGTATGGGAGGCACCTGCCATGAAGCAGCGTCTAGAGCAATCGACCCAAACTCGGATTGTCCATCCGAAGATCTTATACTTTGGGACACCGGTCGTGCTGCTCACAACATTAAACAGCGACGGAACCAGCAACATTACCCCGATGTCATCGGCCTGGGCACTGGGCAATCGCCTCGTCTTGGGACTGGGTGACGGGGGACACGGGTTGGCCAATCTCCGACGACATGGAGAGTGTGTCGTGAACGTCCCCAGCCCCGAACTCTGGGAGCGCGTGGAGGCACTAGCTCCATTCACCGGAGCACAGCCTGTCCCCGATCACAAGCAGGGCGTGTTCCGTTCCGAGTCCGACAAGTTTGGGGTCTCCGGCCTGACGGCTGCCCCATCACACGGCGTACGCCCCAATCGGATTACCGAGTGCCCGCTCCAAATCGAGGCCAAGCTCGTGGACCTGCGGATGTCGGGCACGGGTACCCGTTTTGGCATTATCCAGGTCGAAGCCGTCAGGGTCCATGCCCACGAGACGATTGTGGTCGACGACTCACATATCGACCCGACGGTTTGGAGTCCGCTCATCTACAACTTCCGCCACTATTTTGGGTTGGGACCGGAGCTGGGAAAGACGTTCCGAGCAGAGCTCTGAATGTGAGTGCGAGTGGCGACACCTCTTTTCGGCAGGACCCATAGGACGTCTTTCGGGACACTCGCCCCCGAAAGTCCGCCATTCGCTACGTTGACTATTGCCAGCATCCAGAGTAAGAGGGATGATGTCAAATCGCCGATCGGAGGGGCACTGAACCCACGACACGTCTCTGGAATTCACGTTCTGCGTCGCTCACGACTACCCCATGCACTCTCCTGAGCCATGGAGTTGTGTGGACGTGACCCGCGCGGTTTTGATTCGACTTGCGGTCATGAATCCTGTGCCCTCCGCGAGGGATTGCCCTAGCCATTAATAATGGTCCCCCAATGCATCCCGCCGTCAGTACTCATCAGCAAACGACCGTTCATCGTGACGAGACTCAGTACATGACCGGATACCGAAACCGATGCGGGTTGCACATGGGGCAAGCGAATTTGCGTCCACCGGGCGCCGCCATCAGTCGTGGTCAGCAGCCCGTGAGGCGTCACGATCCATCCCCGAGAAGGGTTCGCAAGGGCTATCTCCGCGGGCGTGCCCAGCATGGGCCAGGTTCCGTGGGTAATCCAGTGCCGACCACCGTCGGCGGTAGACATCACCCGGTAGTGCCAGGTCGTGGGCTTGCCTCTTTTGAGTCCGCTGAGTGCCCATCCCGTGGACGGCGAGACGAAGTCCGCGCCGAACGGTCCCATGAGCAGCGAGGAACTTTTGTGCCAGCGTTTCCCGCCATTATGCGTCGTCCACAGCGCGAATCCCGCGTCCATCCACCCATCGCGCGGGTTGAGCATCTGAATCCAGTTCTCCTGCTGCAGACCGGATTGAAATTGCGCCGGCACCCGCCACGCGGTCCAGGTGCGCCCGCCGTTGTTCGTGACCCACCCGGTGCCGCCGTTGGACAACACCAGACCGGCTCGGGGACTCCACAGATCCAAGGCGACGACCGTACCAAAGTTCTTGGTTAGGGGGTACCACGATTTCCCTTCGTTGGTGGTCACCCATAACGTGCTGCCGCCCTGCGTGACGAGCCAACCGTACCCATGGGCCGAAAACGCGGCCAAAGCGGCCGCATGCGGACCAACCGGCCACTCTCGTGTCCAATGACGCCCACCATCGGTGGTGCCATAAATCGCTCCCGTCGCGGCAAACCACCCAATCCGCGCGGTGGCAAACGAGACTTGGCGCACCGCCTGGCTGGCCCCTTCGCCGCCGAAAGGCAATGCGGGCCCTGGGGTCCAGGTGGTGCCGGCATTCGTCGAATAGTCAATCCCCCTGCCGTTGAACCGCCAGACATTTTGTGGTCCAAAATAGGCCGCCGGGTACAACCCCCCGCCCATGCTGTTGCACCCCATCGCGCACCCACCATTGCCCCACACATAGGACCATTGCGCACCCCCATCGGTGGTGCGGAAGATGGCGGTGGCGAGAAAGCCGCCATCAAAGATGTCCAGCCACCCATCCTGCGGCGTGGTAAAGGTCACGTGCGCCCCGGTGTTGAAGGTGGGACGCAGCGTGCCCGTAAAGCCCATCGCCTGGTTATACGCCGCGTAAGCCGTGGCCAGTGCAGACGACTGGATTCCCGAGAACACCACCTGCCAGGATTGCCCGCCATCCACACTCCGCCAGACGGTGGGGCCGGACTGGGTCACGCCGGAGGCGTAGGCAAGCTCCGGATTCACCCAATCGACCCCGGTCATGGTCAGGCCCTGTTCCTGGAGTCCCGTCGTCCAGTGCAGCCCGCCATCCCGGGACCACAACACCGCGCCATTCTGCTGAATTGCCAATCCCTGCGTCGGGGTCGCGAAAGACACGGCGGTAAATCCCCGGTGGTTCAACGTCTGCCAACTGTTGCCGCCATTGCTGGTCTTCCACAGAGTCGCGTTATCCAACACGAACCCCGTCGAGCGAGTAACAAAGTCCATCGCAGGGTCTGGATAACCCGCCACGAAATGGCCCGCGCGCCGGGACCAGTCCCGTCCCCCATTCGTGGTGACCACCAGTTGGGCGGAGGTTCCGTGCATGACCAGCGCAACCGCAGTGGTGGGCGACAGGGCTTGAACAGCCATGGGTGATCCGGATGGGGGCTGTGACGCCGTCTGCACCTGCGCCTCCACCGTGTGGCTAGGTTTAATGAGGGCCATCGTTGACGACGGAGTACCCGCCTCGGCGACACCACATCCGCAGAAAATCAGACCTGACAGCAATGCGGCTGCCGCCGCTGCAAACCTCTGCAAGAAACCCCACTCCTTCGCCATCCGTTGCATGCTAACCATAAAAACGTCGTGAATACAGGGCAGGTTACTGCTATTGCGATGCCGCCATTCGCGAGCGGAACAGAAGGACTGGCAGCATGCCTCCGGTGGTCTTGTGGCTCATCTTAGCAGCGCCAGATTCGCGGTCTGAAAGCGTGGCGTATGCTCGCAAGGAGACACCTGTCTACTGGATAATTACTTAACGATGCGAATGGCGGACTAACCGGCCCGTTAGCCGCTTATTAGCTGCATAAATCAATCCGCATGAGGTGGAAGCAAATTGGGGGTCCTTTGGGGAAGTTGCATGGAACTTTTGAAGTATAAAGTGTCCATCTAGGCACTAATTGGGTAAAACCACAAATAACCCTCGACGTTATAGGAGACTGACGACCAACGGTCGAAAACATACGCCAGCCTGAGACTGCCGGATACGGGCCCGTCCCGGGTTGGTATCCGCAGGACCCCATGGGAACTATTCGGAGAGTTAGTCCGCGACTATTCCCTGATCGCCATTGGGGGATTGATTGATTCCTCTGTCTCTTACGGTGCGGTCGAGGATCCTGCGCCGGATATTTGGAGAATACCCTCATCTTATCACGGGCTGGGTGTTGGCAGCCCCCACGCTCTCCATGCGTATTCATGGGCCTCGCGTGATTTGACTTCATGGGACTTGAACAGCATCTTTTGGAAGGTGCAGGGCTGGCAGGACAAGTGACCCCGCGCAGGAGGCACATTAGAAAAATTTTAGATGTCGAACAGGCTTGGCAAGTAGGGGTTCCTGTATCATTGGAACGGAATTGGCAATAACTCCTGAAATCCTTGAGACATAAGAGTTTTGACCGTTTGCGTTAAAGAACCCAACCGCAGAGGATACGCTAATCCCATTGTCAGCGACCCTGAAATCGGCCCAAAATAGGCATTTTATGCCCGCTTTTCGCTCTTCGCACCCGCTATTGCCATTTCCGGTCGGATGCTACAGCAACCCCTATATCTATCACCTCTACAATCGGGCCGACAACTGTCATTACGTGGGGCAAACCCGGTTCCTGCCCTTTTTCCGATGGCAAGAGCATGTCAAGTCGGGCCTCAAAGGCGACATTGAAGACCTCGTTTTTTCCGTGCTCACGAAGGTGCGCCGCCAGAGCGGGGCCTCTGAGCAGGACAACCGACAGTACCTCACGAACATGGAGTCATGGTGGATCAATAAGTTTGTGGAGGAAGGGCATCAAGTCGTAAACCTCACCCAACCCCAAATCACGGAAGCCACACTGAGAGAGCAGTACAACACCCTCATTGCACGCAAGGCGCAACTTAGCCTCGAACTGTAGCCGGTCGACCCGTCCTGAAGACCACCCCGGATTCGGGGTGGTCATAGTAGTGCGATAACGCACACCCATCTCGATGTTGCTCTATTGCGGACGGCCATCGCCGCGACGCCATATGCTATGTCCATGCACCAAGGTATCCAGACACGAAAGGAGGCCGGTCATGGTCTATCAAATTGAATTTATCGAAGACCCGGAAGCACCCGAAGAGGACCATTTTGCTATTCAGTGCACTAAATGTCCCTGGCACGGCATGGTCGTCGCGGTGGAACGGGAATTTATCGGCGATCAGTTATTGGAGCACCTGCGCGACTGCGAACCCACGACTAAGGAACCTGACCATGCCGACTAAAGAGGACGCCATCATCAGTTCATGGATGGCAGAGCACGGCCACTCCGAATTGGCGTGGGAGCCTGACACCCCCCTGATATGTGAGAACGGCCATTTTACCGAAGCGAGCACGTGGCATCAAAGCGTCGGTGAGCCCTGCACGAAGGGGTTAGGCAATGGCGGGAAGACGCTCCAACATGTACTGTTCGACTTCACCCAACCCGTGCCCCTGCTGGCGGCGGTGAAAGTGTTCTGTGACGAAACTGGCAACGGTTGGCGCTGGCAACGGTTTATGGATCCGTCGGACGGCTATCATGGTGAGATATACGGGGCCCCGCCCCACGCATGGATGCGTGGGGGAGAAACGCCAGAAGCTGCCCTCCGCGCCGCCCTTTCCGATGCCATCGAATCCGAGAAAGGGTCCTGACGCCGGTGTTGCAGTTGCGGGAGGTGCTGGCGGATATCGCGGACACCGAGACCACCCCACAAGCCTATCGTCGGATGACCAAACGGGCACTCTTCGGGAGCGAGAGACCGATGACCATCGATAACCCCCAAGGAGGGACACCATGCGATCCACTGCAAGATTAGCGGCTCTCACATTAGCCGGATGCCTACTGTCCGGCTGTGGAACCGTCAGCGCGGCGAATCTCAAGGCTGCCGTCAACACGGCGACACACACCCTGCATCAGATCACGAAGACCCCGGCGTCTACCGCCTCTCTCCACTGGATTAGCGAGCCCGAGGCCGGCATCAGCCCGTGGCTTCGGGCGATTGCCCAGGCCCATCACACCATTGAGGTGAACGACTACTTATTGACCGATTCCCGCCTGATTCAGGCGCTCCGCCAGGCGGC
Source organism: Bacillota bacterium (assembly GCA_021820965.1). GTDB lineage: Bacteria > Bacillota > Sulfobacillia > Sulfobacillales > Sulfobacillaceae > Sulfobacillus_B. The sequence goes on from JAKACZ010000030.1 coordinate 48,509, forward strand.
CCAACGGGGCGTCACGGTGCAGGTCATCATTGATGGAAAGCCCTATGGGGATGCCTCCGCAGTGAGACAAACCCGGGCGGCCTTCGCCGGTTCTCGGGTGCATTTGAAGCTCGCTCCCCCGCGATTCGAAGGCGCCTATGCCTACGACCACGCCAAGTACCTCGTGGTTGATCCCGAGACCTCACATGGCCTGGCTATTTTGGGATCCGCCAATGGCACCGCCAGCGCGTTCACGGGCTACAATCTCGAGGATGATTTCGAGACGACAGCACCGTCTGTCGTCGGGGCGCTCCATCAGGTGTTCACTGCCGATTGGCAGAATCGCCTGGCGGGATTGGCTCCCCGGGGCACGTTAGTCTTATCGCCCGGTGCAGAACCCCAGTTGTTGGCGTTGCTGGCTTCACCAGGTCCGGTGGCGGTCATGACCGAAGAACTCGGGTCCGCTCAGTCGCTGTATGCCGCGCTAATGACGCATCGCTCGGCAGCCCGTGTTCTGGTACCCGCATCGCTCTCGACCGAGGGACGGATCTACGCGACGGCCTTGGCGGCCGCTGGCGTCCAGATTCGGACGCTACAGAGTCCGTATGTTCACGCGAAGCTTATCGTGACGAAGACCCGCACCTTTGTCGGGTCCCAAAACTTCTCTGTCGTCTCATTTAACGACAACCGGGAAGTTGGCCTCATCACCCGTGCCGCTCGTATTCATGCCCAAGCGCTCGCCTGGTTTAATGCGGAATGGGTCCGGGCGACCCCGTGGGGTCACACCGCACCCATCTCGTCGGGCGCTTCTGGATCGTCATCGGGTACACTGCCCTATCTCGCGGACGGGGACACCATGACCCAGGTGCAGACACTATGGGGAAAGCCCGCATCCATCTCCCATGATGTGTATCGCGGGACACCCGAGACCGTATGGCATTATTCCGCCGGCACGGTCTACTTCGAACATGGGCTTGTGAGCTATGTCCAGCGCTCGTAAGTGTTCAATCACTTGGAAATTCGGAGGTGCCCTATGACAGGGTTGGATCGATTAAAACGCCATCGTCGCAATATCGCCGTAGGATGGTTAGTGGCGGCCTTGGTTTTCGCCCGACTCGCGATGAAACCTGCGATGCCGGTGGCTTGGCTCTATGGCTTCAGTGGATTTTGCTGGGGGATACTGGTGACGACATGGCTCGTTCTCGGACCCGGGCGTAATAAGGAGGGGGCGTCCTGACCCCCGACATTTCCCCGGATTTCGTCTGGAATGCGGAGGACGCCAGGATTTTCGCGCAGCTCATCGACCGCGAGGCCACTCCTCAAGCGATTCGGTTTTTCGCCCGCCATCCGACGTAATCCACTTAATGATTGACGCATGCAACGGCGAAACTCTAACCTTAAGATCGGGAAAGAAGAGGTGGGGTCATGGACCCGATTGATGAGATCACGATGGACGTTGTCGCCAACCGCACAGCGTCACAGGAGCTTACCCGCGAATCACGCCTCACGGCGTTCGACGCTATGCAAGCCTTCGTTGACTCGCTACGGACGAATTTTTTAGTGCCCCTACTCATCGAATCCAGACCTATACGCCGTAAGAAATGGCCGTGGGACAATCCACCGACGTTGCCCGTCCGATGGGTTGGGATCTGGATTGCGCGGCCATCACTGGAAAAATCCTTAAAACAGTACAAAAATACCTGCGTACCCTACGAAGTGTTTAGCCAGCTTAACCCTATTTGGGCGATCACAATTTACGAAGATAAACTACAATTGAGCGCAACGATTACGATCCTTAACACCGAGCGCCAGGGTTTCACAAATTACACAAAAGAACCCGGCTATGGTTGTCAGTGGGACCCCATCGCGGAACAATGGACCAAGGTCAAGCGACTCGAAAAGGTGTTTTTCACTAAAGCAGACGGGCAATTGAAGGTCGACCAGCAATCGCGGTCCTGTGACCCGTCCCCGCTAATGCGTAATGATGTCATGCACCCTGCGGCCCAATTCATTCAGTGGGCCACCGCTCCTGAACGGCAGGATTATATCCACTGGTGGACGAGGGGTAAGTGTCTAGAAACGTGATGCTAGGGGGATATATCGTGGCCGATGATGATGCAAGTCGCGCGCTAATGCGGCTGGCGTCTCTCTTAATCGTACTGGCCATGGCTCCGTCACGCGTCGGGTGGTTGGTCAATTGGTGGCTTCGGTGGCGTACACAAACCGGATGACCGCCTCCGCTTCATCGTGTTGTTCGCGTCCCCCGAAATGTCGTTTCGGGGGCATTCGTGTTGCACTGGGAACGATATTGATCCCTTTATTCGATTCCGCTTCGGAAAGGACATCTATCGCATGGCATCTTATCTGATTACCCGTTGGCTCGCCCCTGTTATCATCGGCGGTGTGGCACTGGGAGCGGTCGGCTGTGGGTCTACCCCCGTCGCAGCCGGACACGCACCCCAACCGACCGTTCATATCGTCCACCGCGTGCAGGCGAAAGCCTCGCACTCGGGCCCCGTGCCGGTATACCAGGAGTATACCTTTGGACCCGGGTATGGTCAGCATGTGTCCGCGCGTGAGAAGAACCGCCTGCAACGTCTGGTGAACCAGCTAGGCAACCCACCACACAATGCGATTACCTTAAACGGCTTTGAAGCCGGGTACCAACACAACGGCGCCTTATCCGTTTTGCTGTTTGTGCGCAATGGCTATGACTACCCAATCTGGGGCATTTCCGGCCGTATCCGACTGGAAGAACACCATCAGATTCTGGCCGCGGCCGACTTTACCTTTAGCCCCACCCAGTTTGGCACCCTAGACCCCGGGGTCTCCGAAATTTGGGAGATCACGTTTCAACCATCCCAGGTCTACGTCCAGCACGCCACGCTCCATACCTACCAATTGGTGTCGGATTTGACCTTCTCGCACTAACGCTTGGCGTTGCCCACCAAAAACCCGGCAGCTGTCCGAGGAGTCTCATGACCTGTCGCGAATGGGTACCCATAGGGAGGAATGTGTATGATCGGCTTTCTGCTATTTCTTATCTTCGTAGGCTTCATCATTTGGATATCCCGTCAATCGCGCAAGCGCCGACGGGCCAAGCGCTACATCCTGCGCACGTCAGGCGCGGCCACCATGCGCCAGTACCTACGGCAGCACTTTACCGTCGATGAGGACTTGTGGATCGCCATGCAAAGCATGACGCTGGCCGACTTATCCCGTCTGGCGGAAGACAAGGCCTGGATGGACGCCGAACAATGGACTACCGTACTCCAAGACGAAATGGCCGCGGCGATGTTTCGCGACCAACTCCAAGCCCAACGTGATCTCGATGCGGGCTTAATGGAGCAGATGCAATCGATGGACATCCAGCAATTGCAAGAACTCGCCGCTCAGGAACAATGGATGACGATAGAGCAAGCCCACGAAATGGCCCAACAGTTTGACCAAATGATGCTGGACCAGCAGGCCGACGCGATGATACAAGACGATTTGATCATACAACAACAGCTCGACATGACAGACCCGTATCAACACCCGGGCCTCGATATCATCGTAGACGAAAGTTTTCACGGCATCGATCATGGCGATGGCTTCACGCACGACTTTTCTCACGATATGGGCAGCGGGTTTCCCGACTAGTCCCCTTGTTGTGCCGATTCCCGCGGTGTTCTGTCACTACGAACCCTGTGTCCACCCCTACCCAGAGAGGACGTCGCCTTGTGAGTCTTAGCCTTCATAAAGTCGCCAAATCCTTTGGCGCCAAAACCGTTTTCCAAGAACTTAACCTCGAGATTACCGCTGGGCCCCTACACGGCATCATTGGCCCCAATGGTACCGGCAAAACCACCTTCTTTCGCCTGGTGCTAGGGTTGCTCCCACCCGATGCTGGCCACATTACGTGGCGCGGGGCGGAGCTATCCCGACGATCCGCCACGATGGCATATGTTCCGGAAGAACGGGGGCTCTATCCCCACATGTCCGTGCGTCAGCAGCTCCGCTGGTTTGGCCGTCTCGCAGGCTTGACCGCCCGGGAGGCCACCCGTCGCGCGGACTTGTGGATTGACAAGCTGGCTTTAGCACCGTACGCTGACACCGCCGCCAGTGACCTGAGCAAGGGCAATGCCCGCAAGGTACAGTTGGCTGTCGGTCTCTGGGGGACCCCGAGTTATTGATCCTCGACGAGCCGTTTGATGGCATGGATCCGGTAAACATTCGCCTAATTCAGGCGCTCCTCACCGAGCTCCATGACAAGGGCGTGACGATTTTACTCTCGAGCCCAGCCTCGACTTCCTGGATCATTTCTGTGAGAGCTTTACGATGCTTGATCGTGGCGCGGCGGTTCTGCACGGCCCGTTAGCCGCTTTGCGCGACGCCCTGCCCTGGCGGCGGTTAACCGTGCGATTCCAGACCCCCGACGCCCTGGTTCGACTCACCCCTTGGGTACAACAGCACCCCTATTTGACGGTTGAGGAGGGCCGGGACCCCTCTCGAGCCACTTACCGCGTCCCCGCGGACATCGCCGACCGATTGCCTCTGCAGGACTTTTGGGGGTTGGGGCCCGTGATGACCCTTAGTCTCGATGCCCCGACGCTTGCGGATGTGTATTGGAATGTCTTTGGCACGCAATCGACGACAACGGTGGAGGTGTCATGATGGGCGCATTTGGATTGCTAACCAGACGAGAAGTTCAAGAACTGTGGCGGCGTAAGGCGTATTGGGTTACCACCGCCCTCTTGGTAGCGCTGGTAAGTGGCGCGTTTATCGTCCTGCCGTGGCTTCGCCACCATCACACCACCATACAGTGGTCGGTCGCCGCGCCCACTCCTGCGGAAACGGTGGTCGTAGAGCGTGCGCTGCAAACGGCTGTAGCGGGCTCTTTTGACATTCACTGGGTACACCCAGACCAGGCGACCGTCATCATTCGCGTCCTCGCTACCCCCCAGTTTGGAAGTCGTATTATCGTTCGAGTCCGGCAGAACCCGGCCCCCTCGCAAGCCTGGCTCGCCCAAGCCTTGGGGACGGCGATTCTCGGACAGCGGCTGGGCAAACTGCCCGATAAAAGCCAGGTCCAAGCGACGTTCCAACCGCCGATCATTCACGTGCACCGTGCCCCGCACGTGGCGCCAACTGCCCCGACGGCCGAAGTGGCGGTCACGATGAGCCTGGTTATGGTGGTGTTTTTAACGTTGTCCATTTATGGGCAAATGACGATGCAAAGTGTCGCCGCGGAAAAAGCTTCGCGTTTAAGTGAACTCATGAGTGTCCGGCTATCCCCCTCCATCCTCCTGGTTGGCAAGTGGGCTGGGGTGGGAGTCGCGGCGGCCATCCAGATTGCCATTGCGGTCCTCGTGGGGCTGGGATTCATGGCCTTTGACCCGCAAGCGGACGTACTCATCAACAGCTGGCACTTACACGCCGCGCCGATCTGGCTCTGGGTCGCCACGGCCATCGGATTTGTATTCGGCTATGGATTTTTCGGGACGCTCTTTCTCGCGCTCGGCGCCTCCCTCGCGCGGCCGGAAGATGCCCGGTCCGCCACGGGATTGCCCTCGATTGCCCTGCTCGCGGCCTATGGGTCCATGATTTATGCGATGAGTCATACCACCACGGCGCTGACGCACGTTTTGACCATGCTGCCCCCCTTCTCCCCATTTCTGATCATCTTGGCCCAAGGGCTGGGCACAGCCACCGCGCTGGAATGGGTGCTCGGCATGACTGCCACCATGATTAGCGTCATGTTGATGATGGCGTGGGCGGCCCGTCTATATCGTCGCACGCTCTATCATGAGACCTCACGGCGGGCTAGGACTCCAAGGTTGCTCGCACTCAAGCGTTGACGTTTGCTCTATAGATAGAGCATCAGGCCAGAGCTCTCCCCTGCGGAGGGCTCTTTTTTCCCATTGGGGCCGATCCTACCCTGGCAGCCGCACTGGCGCGACTGCCGCGGGGGGATCGGCCTCCATTTTACGCGTTCGCCCCATTTGCCGGTCTCCGCTTATCTTGCGAACGCTCTGACGGCGTACCCGGAGGAGGTGATGTTGGTGCCTATTATCGCTGCAATCGTGATCATTGGCTTCATTGGATGGGGCGTGTGGCATGTGTCGCACACCCTGAGCCGCGCCTTGAAGTAATCGCACCACCCTTCGTCGTCCACCCTGAGCCTCCGCTTACTCTATAGCGGAGGCTTTTTTGTGACCATATTTGGGCGTCGCGCCGTGCGCTCGGTATCATATCCTCGATCTCAGGGCATACCGTCTAATAAAGCCCCGTCAGGCTTTGAGGGGAGTAGGCCCTATGCTACGATGGAAAAGAAAGGGATTGCAGAAATCGAAGGCACCGCCCGAAACGGACAAGGTGGAGTCCGAGGAGCGGCCGATGCGGATTGTTGACGTCGCAGGAGAACGCTTTTACGTGTGGACGGTCCCCTCGCTGCTGCCGAAATCGAAAAAACGTCCGCGTGACGATGAATGACCCTTTCAGGGTCTTTCTTTTTTATGGGCAAGGAGGTGATATCGGTGGACTGGAGATCTTCCCTGCGTCGAACGGGCATACTGGGGCTCGTTGTGGTTTTCGCACTCTGGATAGTCATGCAATTGATTGCGCCACTCTTTATCGCGGGGCTCAAGAAACATCTGAAGGGGCTGACACACGGTCTCGTCAATGCTAGTGTGCACTTTCAAGCCTATGCCTTTGCTCCAGGGCATGCGTTAGGCGAAGCCTTTTTTCTCTTAGGTTTGCTCTTGTGGGTTCTGATTGTCGTCGTGGGCATTCCCGCATTTTTCCTCGTTATCAAAAAACCTAGCCCTCCCCCAGAAACTCCTTTGCCGGTTTTCACCTATTTTCCCAATCCGGATTACTATGCCTTTCTTCGTCGATTCATCCAGTCCGTGGATGGGCTAGACCCCAACGATCCGGTACCCGTTCGCGTGCTCCACCAATTAGTGGGTTTGATTCGGCTCTACGAGTCCGAAATCATTACCATTGTCGGAAAGGACAACGCAAGCGTCTGCCGGATGCTGTGGATTGTACGCCAAGAGGACGAGGACGAAACGTCTCGTGTATTTGGGCGGAAGGCCAATCGATTGTTTGACAATGAAGTGAAAATCCTCAATCACTGCTTTGAAACCAGCGTGAAAGCATGGGATTTTGCCGTCGACGTACCGAATGACCCCAAGTTCCGCTCATTCGACGGGCCAGAACGCATGCAAGCCGTGGTATTCGCTCATAACAGCGACAACAACATTGGGTTCGTCTTGGCCATTGACCGGAGCGATATCTTGACGGACAAAATCCGCGCGTACTTAGAGTTTCACATTGCGGGGCTCATTCACCTATGGGATCTCGACATGTTCCAGCGTGTGATGCTACAATTAAGCGAAGAACATTGGGAGGAGGTGGGATTGTAGTGAAACTTTTCCGGATGCTTCGCCATTTGGTGACAGGCGTCAAACCCTTGAGTGCTACGCACGAGGTATACACGATGAAGTGGACCACGAAGATCCCTCCCATCCAGGACGGATCCCAGCGGACCACACGGACCAGAAATGTAGAACGAGCTGTCGCCGAGAAATAACGGCTGATAACGAGAGCCGGAACTCTATACAGGGTTCCGGTTCTTTTTTGGCCTCCGCGTTTGCTTCGGCCATATTCGCACCCATTCTGTTCAGAAGGGTGACGATCACGATGTTCCGTATTGTCTACAACGCCCAAGGCTATGCGGCCGCCATTTGGGCTTCCACCCATCACCGCGTCCGCCGGCTGCACAATCGTCCGCTTGAGTCGTGGAATCTCACAGCGAATGACCTCCAGGCGCTTCCCGACTTCTGGCACACCATTTGCTCGGACTGTGGCGTTCCTGCGCTATCCCTCACCGCAGCTGGACCCAATCGCCGGGTCTGCGGACTCTGCAATCTGGCACGGAGCCACTATGCGGCGGCCGTCTAAGCCCCCGCTTCCCTGCTATCATTTCGCCGGTCAGTGAACTATACCCGGTGCCCGACGTTGCCACGTCCGGCACCGTTTTGTTTTGTGCTCTATTACTGAGCGCCACGGTGGATGATGGGATGCGTATCCCGGACACCAGTGCGGATCCGGAGGTGAGGCGGATGTTCGGCATTCACGCGGAGTAAGGTCAGTCCTTCCAACTTTCCACGGAACGAAGTGAACCCGCTCATGTTCGGTATCTACGTCGACTAGTACCATCACTGTCGGGGGAAGTGGCTGCAACCACTTCCCCCAATTTATTAGCTTTGTTGAAACGTCATGAAATGAGGCGATGATCATAATTTCTGCAGCCATGCGTTACTGGCGTCAAGCGATGAGCCAAAGCGCTATCTGGAGCGCGGCCTTGTGGACCCTGGTGTTTACCCTGTTGTTGACACTTGTGATGACGACCCTTGGAGCCGGGACGATCGCATCAGCCTTCTATCATCCGACGTCCCCCTTCGCCGCGCCACTGCCGGCCGTAAGTAATCCCGGGAATGTCATGGGCGGGATGGCCGCCATGTTTATCCTTATTCTTCTCGCCGGACCGTTTCTGACAGCGGGTATCTACGGGCTGTTTGGTCAAGCGGTCGCGGGCAACTCCATCACCTGGAGCTCTTTCTGGCGCCTCGGCGGTCGCTTTTATGGCCGGGCGTGGAGCATGATTCTATTCCTCTTCTTGTGGGGAGTCGCGTTAACGATTGTCGGCGTGCTGCTCGCTGCCCTACTGCATACGGTCGGCATTGTCATTGCGGCTCTCTTGGCCATCGGATCGTGGCCATTAGCGATCCGGATGATGGGCGGTCTCTTTGTCAATGTCCTCACGTGGAGCGAAAGTTTTCGCGGGGCGTGGACCGGACAGGGGTATGGGGCTATCTGGGGCGGCGGACTGGTTGCCTTACTGGCTTACATAATCTTGGTCGGTCTAGCCCTCGTCTTAATTAAGCCGCTCGGGATTGTCGGCATCGTGCTGTATTTCCTTGTCCTGCTGTTTATGGACATTGCTGTCCCGCTCTGGGTATTCGCCGTGTACCGCGCGGTCCACTAGCAGGAGTTTCCTACTTATGGTTCCCGTTGACCAACTTTGAGTTCCAGCCGTTATTGGTGAAATCCCCGAATCCCGCATGAGACGGTAGTTTGAGGCCCTCGTCACGTCTTCACCGGATCGACCGATGCCGCCAACAATGCCCCCAAGTTGTATAATACGTGCGAAATGCTCAAAACCGTGATTTTATTAGGGTTTCAGGCGTTTGGCACTCACTAACTCGGAAACTCCTGCTAGACAACTTCCCGAGAGCTCGATATGCCGGATGACGTACACGGTGGTTCCCAACCTTTTGGGGGCCACCGTTTCTTTTTTATGTGGCGGGGCTGTTGGCCCGCCCGCCTACGCTATGAGTAGGAGGGATCACTTATGGAGACATCACTCGACACAGGATTTGCGTCGGAACTCAGTTGGAAAGTCTTTCTCGATCGCTATACCCAAAAGGATTTATCGCGGTCATTTACGGTAGGAGACTTGGCTATTGCGGTC
>JAKACZ010000031.1 GCA_021820965.1 Bacillota bacterium
AGCGGGCCGCCGCGAGGCGGCGGGTCAGCGCCTGGTCCGTTCGGCGAGCCAATTCGTCCTCGCCGAGGCGGGCCAGAAATTCCGCGTAACTCCACTGTTCGGCTTGGGCTTGCTGCTGACGGACGTCAAGGGTGGCGAGCATGCCACTGAGGCGGAGGCGCCGCAGGATACTGGGGTTTCTGTAGCAACTGTGCGAAAAACTGGAATAAGCCCAGCCCTAGCGAACCACAACGCTTTCGACGAAGCGTTGGAGAAATTGCGGAGGCCCGAGTTCAGAGATAACACCGCGAAATAGCCTCCCCGATCCGCCTCAATGCCCTGTCATCGCGTTGGTATACGTCGATTGACCTCTTATTCCGGTTTTTGGTTCCAATGCTACACAGACCCCTAATGTGAGGCTCCACGGTCCTGGGTGTCTCGTTAGTGGGCCATCGTCTTTGGAACGCTGCAATGCGTTGAGCGTATGCTGTTGGGGGGACAATGCCGATTAGATATTGCAAGATTTCACTCCAGAGGTATTTCCAATCTGTTGGCAAAGACTTCGACAGTAGCGCCGTTGCCACCTTGTTGCGCACTCGCCTCCACTTGAGCCATCAGTCTGACAAAACTTCGACGTCGGTTGCTATTAATCACTGACTGTCCCAGACGTTTGTTTCGATAGCGTCTGGGTGCATTGGTCAATCTCCTCTCGGACCGCGGCTCATGCGGGATGAATGTGCCTGTCGATCACCAGATTGCAATGAGCTTAATTCGATTTCAAACCCTGAGACCGCCAATTAGTTCCCTGCTGTCCCTCCCAGACGTATTGGCCAACCGGCAAACGACTAGCCGGCTTGAGAAGTTACGCCCCATACGTGCCTCGCCGTAGTCCAATAATCTTGAAGAACTGGGTACATGCCACCTTGGACGCTACCTCAGGAAGTCCTGACTGTCCAGCAGTTGGTTGCCACTCGACTGGCACGCTGGGGAAACGGATTCTGAATGGTGATGGGCCCCAGCTTTTGCCCGTCATTCACATGCTCCGTGGTGAGGACGTCGTCTCCGCCCTGAAGGGCGGAGCTTCCTCTTCTCCGAAACCATTGTGCCAGCGTCGGGCATCGAACCGGCCGCCGCCATGCGCCGCTGTATCCCCCCTTGAATGAGCTTATATTCTAACGACCCTCGGCTTTCGTGGTCGGAGTACGGTTGTACGGGTTTGCCTGAGGCGCTAACGCCTCCGAAAGTGCGTGATTAGTGCGGTGAACTGTTGCATGAACTAAGAACGCAATCGCGGCATTGGGCGCCGTGTTGAAGGAACGCGGGGGGAGATCATGTTGATGTCCAATCTTCCACGCGCAATCCTTGAACCCGCGAAAACTCTCCCGTGTTGTTGGTGACCAGCGGAACATCAAGGGACAGGGCATGCGCCGCGATCAGCGTGTCGAGGGGCCCGATGGAACGTCCTTGTTTTTCTAACTCTGCACGTATCTCGCCATAGACTAAGGTGGTGTCCATAGAAAGATTCGCGATGTCAAGAGGCAATAAGAACGCCTCGAGTGCCGCCTGATTTCGCTCCTTCTGTTGACTCTTCGAAACCCCATACTGCAGTTCAGCCACGGTGACCACAGAGACCCCGACCTCTGCCGTGTGAAATGCGCGCATGCGGTTCAGCAATTTGTCTGACCGGTTTTTGATGAGATCGATACAGATGTTGGTATCCAACATGTACCGCATCAATGCAGTTCCTCACGCTGTTGTTGCTCTGATGGCTGTTGACGGTCGGCCATATAGTCGTCCGAGAATAAATCCAACGACTGAGCCAGTGAATCCCACGCATCATCCGTGGGCAATAACACGACCGCTTTACCGACACGTTTTACAAACACTTCTGAGCCGCTAAACCGGAATTGTTTGGGTAGACGTACCGCCTGGCTGCGTCCAGACTGGAAAATTTTCGCTCGCTCCACGCACCCGCCCCCACACGATATTAGTATATATCTAGTATATACCATACGGCCTGCGAACGCCATCCACACACGACTAGCTGAAGATTGCAGGCCTTCATCTCGATACCTAAGGCGTTCGCTCTCATATGCTAACGCTCCCGAGTACGAGTGCGGTAGCAATCCACAGAATCAATGAGGCCGTCCCTCAGAACATCCTCATTGTTGCATCCAAGCGAGAGCTAAAGCTTCGGAATCTCGACCAGCGTCCACCGTTTCCACTCCCACAGGCGGTCCATCCCTAACTGAACGTAAAAATGTTCACGGTCATACCCTCTAACCCGTCATCCGGGAACTGGGCGCTTGCGACCTCATGCCAGAGCACCGCATGTTGACTCGTCTGATAGGCACGCGGAATTGTGGCCTACACATTCAGATGGATTCCGTAACTTTCCAATACCGGGCATCGTTGACATTGAGAGGTCGCTACGAATTTGAGGTGTAAGCAATGGATCTGGAGTACCGACGCGCAATCCTGTTCACAAGCGCAATCACTTCCATAATTCTCAGTGCCATCGTCATTGCTCGACGCTGGCCGCCTCAGTCTCCAGGCCTTGATACCGTGTCGTTGTCGCCCACCCGAGTCGTCCAGTCGTATTACACATATGTTAGCCAAGGCAATATTCACGACGCCGTGGAGTTCGTGACACACAAGGTGTCGGCCCAGGAAAGCTTGCCCGGCGGAGACTTTACAAACGTTGCCACTTTATCGGGATTATCACTCAAGGGGCCGTATCACATGCCTCACAATCGCCACTATAAATTCGTCGTGCAAATCGTGGCGTCGTTTCAGGTGCAGTGGGACTCGGTCATTGATCAACAGAACGGCGAGGACACCGAATTCGTCTACCTCGGCCGAAACTCGCGTCATCAACCGTGGGTCATCACTTCCATTGGTTCAGGGCCCTAGCCGATCGACAAACCGTCACACACCCCGCCGCAAAACTATTCTACTGTCGTCAAGCCGCATCACCCGAGGTCGGAAGCGCCGTACGGGGCCACTATTTCACATTCGCGAACAACCGGACTCACGGCCCAATCGTGTCGGATCTTTCCCCCGAATAATGTCGACTGCGACGGAATGCGCGCTCGAGGCCGATCCGACCAGATGGCCAGTTGGGCTTGATGCACCTTGGAATGGGAAGCAGGCCGACACTGTCTCGGATGATTTTGAAGCATCGGTGACCAAAGGTCGACGGCGATACAGAACACCAACCGAGGCTTTGATACACGGAAAATCCCATCGGGCTAGACCGCAGCACTGTAATGTGGTATCCATCCGCGGTGGCCTTCTGCATGAGACGGAGTCGTACGGCCATAGCCCTTGCCTCGATAAGCTGGCTTCGTGGCCACGATGTAGATCCCGGCCACCCCGGCTTCGTACACGAGGGTTCCCGGAACAACCGGCTTATCGCCTTCCCAGCCCAGATAGTGATGAACCGTGGGATGATCGATAAAACTGGCCAATATATAAGCGTTGACTAATGGCTCCCATACTTTCGACGGACCTGTCCCATCCACCCGGACACCGAAGCCCTCCATGAGCACCGGCACGAATTGCGCGAGAAAATCCTGCGGAGTCTCGACTTTCGCAACCCGTTGCCACGGGGCATACTCTCTAATACGGATAAATCGCAGGCCATGCTGGGCAAGGATTGGTCCTGCTTTTGACATCCTCGGCTTAGGAGATGGAACTCCATATCTGACTGTGTATCCGCTGCCCACAGGACCCAAGCGACCGGCTTCCCTCAGGCCTCAAGTTTAGTATGTTTGACCAACTGGCTGATGACGGAAGGGAACCCTCAGACCCACTCCGGGGGAGGGGATATCCCGTTGTGGTCCCCGGGCGAGAAGGCCACGGCCTTTCGCCGGAATGTGGTAAGTGGGACGCAGCCAAACCAGCCATGACATTCGCGATGTCCAGCCTGTCAACTGAGCATCAACCCAAAGAGTGCATACACCAAAGGCATGGCGAGGGGTGCGCCTTAGGCCGCTTTTGCCTTCCGTTTCAAGCTTGGGGCTTCTAAGGGCGGGCAGCCGTCTTTCCGACGGCAGGAATTTGTGCTGTCTAACGAGAATTCGAACTAAAAGAGCTGCCCCAGGGCCAGGGCAGGGTCTGATGTAGGGGTGGGAGGGCGTACGATGACAGCAAGCTACTGGACATTTCGAGATATGTGGGATGTACTTCGGGGATTGGAAGAGAGGCATTCGCAATTCATGACGGTAGACGTCATCGGGATTAGTCGGCAAGGCCGGAACATCCCCGGGGTAACCCTGACCAACAGCCAAACCGGTAAACCTGGGGAAAAGTCCGCAATCTTTGTGGACGCTAACATTCATGCGGGTGAGGTGGCGGGAAACACGGCAGCTATGTATTGGATCGAGTGGTGCCTCAACCAATACGGAACCAATCCGGAAGCGACTGAGCTTCTCGACTACCATACCGTTTACGTGGTTCCCCGCATTGCCATCGATGGCGCGGAGCTTTACCTCACCACGCCGGAACGCATGCGCTCAAGTCCCCATCCATATCCTTTTTCAACGCCGCCGGAGGGGTTTGTCGAGGAAGACATCGACCAAAACGGGTATATTCTGATGATGCGTGTGCCGGCGGAAGACGGCGGATTCGTACCCGATGAGTTAAATCCGCTGGTAATGCGCCCGCGCCATCCCGGGGAGTCGGGCGACACATACTATCACCTTTTTCCCGAGGGGCGGATTGAATGGAAATCGGTGCCGAACGATTTTCCGGCGTTTTCCTCGGCGGAACGGGCACGCCGGCGGGACATGGACTTTAATCGCAATTTCCCCATTCGCTGGGCCGGTGAGACCGGCCAACGCGGCGCGGGCCCTTTTCCGCTTTCGGAACCAGAACTACAGAATCTGGCACGCTTCATCCACGCCCATCCGAATATTGCCGCTTATGCGTCGCTGCACACTTCCGGAGGAGTCATTTTACGTCAGCCGTCAACGGGAGAGGACAGTGTGCTGTCCGAGATGGACCGCGAGCTCTTTACCCGTGTGGCAGACATGGGCGCCCAGGTTAGCGGCTACGTGGCCAATTCCAACTATCGCGTCTTTGCCACTGGGCACGAAAAGGTGCTGATGCCCGGCGCGGCCGACGATTGGATGTACGACCATTTCGGCGTACTTAGCTTCACGGTAGAAATTTGGAACCTGCCCAAGCGTGCTGGGGCGCGAGGCTACGCCGAGCTAGGTGTGCGGGGTCTCATGGAGTTGAAACCCGAAGACGCGCTCGAGAGTGTGCGTAAAATCTACGCCTGGGCAGCGGCCGAAGCGCCGAGCGGGGTGTTTTCCTGGACGCCCTATGAGCACCCCGATTTTGGTTGGGTGGAAATTGGCGGTTTGGACTTCAAGTTTATCGAGCAAAATCCCCCGCATCATCTCCTTGAGGAAGAATGCGCCCATGTGAGTGCCTTTTTAACCCGACTGGGTCTCTCAACCCCGAAACTGATTCAAACCGCACTGCAGGTTACCCGTCAAACCGACGATTTGTACCGGATAGTGGTTGAATGGGCCAATGCCGGATATCTTCCCACCTCTAGCACAGCTAAAGGCAAGGACGTTATGTTGGAAGGATTAAGCGCCCGCATAGCAGGGGACATTGAGGTGATATCGGGCCGTTCCCCGCTTCCGATCGGCCATCTTGACGGCTACGGCGGCCAGGATGGCTCGGTACCGCCTCATCGGCAGCGAGTTCATGCCGCATGGGTCATACGGGCCAAAGCCGGCGCCACAGTGGAAGTCATGCTGGAAGGGCCGCGGGCGGGGAAGATGTCCCAGACTATCATGCTGGGGGAGGGCTAGACATGCACGGCAATGATTTGAAGCTATTGATTCCTGCAGCCCTGAACAGCACCTATCTTAACGCGGGGACGCTGGGACCGACGCCCAGCACCGCCTTGGCCGCTGCCGCGGCCAGTGAATTGGAGTGGGTCGAAGCGGGCCCAGGCATGCACCTGCACTACGTCGATGCCAAAGCCAAGGTACGGAGTTTTGCCCAGCGTATCGAGCGCCGCATGCCGGGCGGAGTGGTCAGCATTACCTCGAACAACAGCGAATCTTTATTGCGGATTCTCTGGGGAACGCCCTTTGAAGAGGACGACGAAATTATTACCACCGATCAAGAGCACGGCGCGGTCGTGTTGGCCCTGTCGTCCATTATGACGCGGTTTGGGCTGCGTGTGCGAGTTGCTCCCGCGAGTTCCTCCCAGGGTCTGGCGGCTGAGATTGCAGCCCGCATCAACACGCATACGCGTCTAGTAGTAATGAGCCACGTGTCATATCTCACCGGGTGGGAGCTTCCCGTGGCCGAAGTGGCCTCAGTGGTGCAATCGCATACGCGTTGCCGCCTGTTGGTCGATGGTGCTCAAGCGTTAGGTAATATCATGGTCAATCCTGTCGAGTTGGGGGCGGACTTTTACGTTTTCTGTGGCCATAAGTGGATGATGGCCCCGGCCGGATGGGCGGGCCTTTGGGTCCGGCATAGCCGGCGGGAGGAGATCGGCACGCGCTGGCCCCTTGAGCCGTGGCCAGTTGATGCCGCCGTGCTGGAGAACGGTCCGCTTTCCGAGTTTAGCCAGGCGGGTGATGACCTGGAGTACGGCACCCGCTGTTGGCCGCGCATTTCCGGCTGGTCGATTACCTGGGACTATTTCGAAGAGGAGGGTTTTGAAGAACACGCCCGTTATCAAATGAATTTGGCGGACCAAGCCCGAGAACGGCTGGGGCGGATTAACGGCCTTTCGGTGCTTAACCCGGTCTGGGATGGAACGAAGGCCACCGCTCTTATGGTTATAACCTGCCGCCAAATCGGATCTGGCCTTTATGAGTGGCTCTTACAGCGAAATGTGGTGACCAAGGCTCAGCCGGTCCATGGCGGGATCCGGATATCCTGGGCGTCCTTCAACACATCTGATGATATTGAGGCATTGGTCGAAGGTGTTAGCGGCATTTAATCCTGGGGCGTCGCCGACGAGCCTTTTGGATTCACGTCGAGACCGGCATCGCGAATCAGCCAGCCGAAGTTCGGCCGAGGTCGCCTGAATTGACGGCCATGCCATCTTTTCCGTTTCAGGGTCCGGGGCGCCTTTCCGTCTGGCGTACAAATATTCCGGTGCGCCTAAGCGTTAAGCAAGGGACGGCCCGTATCGCCAAAGATCTCCAACACCCTTTCGTTCCCGCCTCCGGGTGAAGATCTAAAGAAGTCTCGCGAACTTAGCGAACCGTCGTTATCACGTCGGGCCGCTTGGCTCCAAACCTCACCCAGCGCCGCCACCTCTTGAGGTCTCTCGATTAAGTGCGCCCATTGCACTTTTTTCCAAGACATGCTCCGCCTTGCCGCGTTCATGCATAGGGTAGGCAGGAGGAGGTACACGCGTGATTCGTTTCGAGGCTCGCTACGTTAGAACACTCGACTACTTGGGCCAAAGGGCGGTGAGCTGGATTGTGGATCGGCACAATGCGGACCGTGTCCTCGCCTGGTACCGGGATCAGGGATATGACGTTGTGAAACCGCACGATGTTGATCGCGTTCCCGATCTTTTGGTGGAGGAGCGGGCCAGTCGACTTCGCGAGTATTGGCGTCGCTGGCTATTGGCTGAGAGTGCCGCCGCGGTTATCATCGGTCCAGCCGGTCTGGTAGTGGGCGGGCCGTTTCTGTCGCTGATTTTGCTCGCCTGGTCGATTGAGATGGGGTGGGCCTATGGCCACGACATGGGCGATCTCGGGCGGATTGACCATGTGCGTTGGTTAATTCACCGACGGCTGATGCGGGCGCTGGGGATACCCACGGGTCGCCGGCCCGGTGTGAACGGGTGGCGCCGTCTGGCGGGAACCGTGATGTTTTGGGGATTCGGCCCCGAACTCAAAGCTGCCGATACGGTAATGGCGGAGGTTCGCGAGAGCTTTCGCCGCGCACGAGACGCGCGACGCGGCCAGCCATTCACCGCCACGCCAATGTGATTCACCACCAAATCTCAACGATTCACGGCAAACGCCAATCGAATCGTCTCGGAACTGTGTACAATACCCACAAATCAGTTCTCGGAGGTGCTCCCATGGACGAAGACGTGCGCAAGGACGACGAGACCCGTCAGGACGAATGGTTTGACGTCATGCGGGAGTGGTTCGGGGAATAGGACATCGGACTGCGGCGGGAGAAGCCCCGCCGCCTTCATTGTCCTAGGGTAACCACTTCGCCAAGAGAATTTCGTCGTGAATGGGGACTCCGTTCGCGGCAATTACCGGAATTTCGGGTTTTTCCTTTCGCGCTGTGTCGACAGCTCCAGGGAACACGGCTTCGATACGGTAGCCGCGCTTTTGATAGAAGGCCAGGGCCCGAATGTTGTCATTCGTCGTGATGAGCCAGACTCGGTGAATTCCTTGGCGGTAAGCGTCATTCTCGCAGGTGTCGAGAAGTGCAGAACCCACGCCCCGGTTTTCCTTGACCGCATTTAGGCTTGTAACTTCGGCTTCAGCACCGCTTGACGACCAGGTGATGAGGCCGAGATATTGATCCTCGTCATCCACAGCAATAAGCGCCGAGAGGTGCTCCAATCGGTGTGTCGTGCCGCGGGATACCATGGTCAGTCCGCCCCATTCTCTTTTCCAGAGTGCCTGCATCCATTGCCAGTCCGCGTTGCCGAGAGGCGCCCGCACCCGCATGATATTTTCCCCCCCAAGGTGTAAGCTTTTTTCTCCGCCAACATATCACACTCCGGAATGTTCCCGGTAGCCGTTCGACTTCGCGGCAGCGCCGTGGTAGCATGAAACCGATATTCCAAAAGGTGATGTGATTCTCTTGCGGATTGGACTTATTGCCCATGACAACAAAAAGTCGGAGATGGTGGATTTCGTCGCCCGCCATCAACAAAAGTTTCGCGGCCACGAGCTCTTTGCGACTGGACACACCGGTCAACAAATCATCGAACGGACCGGCCTTCCGATCACCTGTCTCATATCGGGCCCGCTTGGCGGTGACCAGCAAATGGGCAGCCGCATTGCGGAAGGTCACATCGACGTGCTCTTTTTCTTCCGCGATCCGCTGTTTGCGCATCCTCACGAGCCGGATGTAAGCGCGCTTCTCCGGGTCTGCGACGTGCGCGGCATTCCGGTAGCCACCAATCCCGCGACCGCTGAGGCTTTAATCCCTTTGCTGTAGGAGGTGGGTGACATGTTCCCGTTAGACAATATTATCGTACTGGACTTGACCCGGATATTGACCGGGCCCTTTTGTACCATGATGCTGGCCGACTTCGGGGCGGACGTGATAAAAATCGAACCGCCTCAGGGCGATGACACGCGTCGCTGGGGCCCCCCATTTGTCGAAGGTGAAAGTGCCTATTACTTAAGTGTCAACCGCAACAAGCGATCGATTGTCATGGACTTCCGCGACGCAGAGGATCGCGCGCACTTCCTGCAGATGGTCAGGCAAGCCGATGTTGTCGTAGAGAACTATCGTCCCGGAACAATGGCGCGCTGGGGATTCGACTACCAGCAGTTGAAAACGGTGAACCCGAAAATTATCATGGCCTCCATTTCGGGATTCGGGGCCACCGGTCCCGGGCGCGAACGGCCCGGCTATGACGTCGTGGCTCAGGCGATGAGCGGGCTCATGGCAGTGACCGGCTACGGGGGTGATCCGGTGAAGGCCGGATTCTCGGTCGGGGATATTGGAGCGGGTATGTGGGCCGCTTACGGCATCATGGTGGCGCTATGGACCCGCGAACGAACCGGTGTAGGGCAGTGGATCGACACGTCGCTCTATGAGGCGCTGATTTCCTGGCAGACGTACCTGGCCAGCAACTACTTCGCCAGCGGTCAGGAACCCATTCCTTTGGGATCGGCTCACCCCAATATTGCTCCGTACCAGGCCATACGCGCGCAAGACGGATATCTGGTGGTGGCCTGTGGTAATGACGCCTTATGGGGAAAGATGGTCAATGAATGTGGGATTCCGTTTGGATATGATCCCAAGTTCCGGACTAACCCGGATCGCGTCCGTAATCGTGAGGAACTGATTCGCAGGCTCGAAAATGAGGTCTTTCACTCCGCGACTGTGGGCGAATGGCTGTCACGCCTGGAAAAAGTTGGGGTCCCGGCTGCCCCCATTCAGTCGTTTGAGGAAATTTTCAACGATTCCCAGGTCCACCATCGCAACATGATAGTGACCCAACATCACCCCGTTGCGGGGACAATCCATCAATTGGGTATCCCGCTGAAAATGAGTGCGACGCCGGGGTCGGTGCGGCTTCCGCCGCCACTGTTAAACCAGCACCGGGACGAAATCTTGCGCCAGTTCAATCTGACCGGATCTCCCGCTGAATTCTAGCAATACGGTCGACCAGCGTCTCTTTGCGCATCAGCACTTGGGTGAATACACCGCGGCCGATGATGCCCCGCCTATTTTCGGCCACAACGTCGGTGATAATGCGCGGACCTTCCCATGCGCGAAATGTGGCCGTGGCGGAAAAGGATTCGCCGACCACTGTCGGGGCTAAATGGACGATGTCCACTGCGTAGCCGACAGCGTCTTCGCCGTCTTCCAGGTAGGGGAGGATTAGCTTTCGCCCAGCCCACTCCATCCACTCAATCATTTGGGCGGTGGCCAGGACCGGGTGGATTTTCCGGCCGCCCAATCGGGCGACCATATTTTCCGTGACCACGGTTTCCACCGTGCTGCTGTTACCCTCTTTTAAACCCTCGCGCAAGCCCAACCCCCCATCCATTACCTATAGTAAAATCCCTCTGGCTACCAAGATTGCCCTCACGCGATGGGATTTTTTGTGTGCGGGTTAAGCCGGCCTGAACGCCGAGGAGGGCGCTTGACCAAATTGTATCGTAGGATTGTCGTTGATGGCAAAGGTGAGCGGCTTGATGCCATGCCGACTCAAATAAAAATAGGATTGGCACCAGCAGCGGAGGGCGGAACCATTAAGCCAGAGACTCTTTAGAGAGCTCGCCGTGCAATGGCGTCGCCGGTGTCAGGGGTAGACAGGTGAGAGTGGAAAGACCGCGCGCGATTGCGTCTGCGTCGGTATTGCGCTCTAAACGGCCGATGCCGCGCGGAACAAAGTCAAGGCGTACAATGTGCTGGTTACCGTCAAACTCAGCCCATTGCAGCGCATCGTCGAATCGCGGACCGGAAAGTTCCGCGGAGGTTAGGCGGGTTCCCCCTTGGGCGGGAAAATTAGCCGATACGATGGCCTGACCGTTGAGGTCCAAGGCCGCGTCAACGATCGCCGGTCCATGCCGTGACACCAAATCCGCCGCTAGATCCCAATCCGGGGCTTCGGCGGAAAAAGCGGCCGCCGGTATCCCATGGATGGCGGCCATGCGAGCGGCCCCAATCGTCCCCGAGGCATAGACATCATGACCCAGGTTTAGCCCGTGATTAATGCCGGACAGGACCAGATCGGGCTGAAGACCCAAAAACGCGAAGGCCACCCGGACACAGTCGGCCGGGGTGCCGCCGACCGCCCATTCGCCCGGCTTGGTCTCCGTCACGGTCAGAGGCTTTCCCAGCGTAATGGCGCCAGACTGCCCACTCGAGTTATGCTTGGGCGCCACAACTACCACGTGATGTCCTTGCTCGCGTGCCCAAGATGCCAATACCCAAAGACCCTCGGCACGGATGCCATCGTCGTTGGTGATAAGAACTTTCACGCATGTCACCTCTCGTGGTGTGTCATTTGCACTGTTAGAATATCAGGGGTGTATGATCGCAGGGTTATGGAGCGGTTAAGATTGTCTTAAGGGGAAATGGCATTATTCTTTGATAGGCCGCTAGTACTGGGCTCAAATGCCAGGCGGTCGCCATATTCCGGGCGTTGGTTGGCTGGGAGGCTTTTTGTCGACCAATTTAACGACCTCATCGAACTTTCCGAGCACATTTGTCGGCGGGGTCGAGGTGGACCTGTCATGGCACGACAGAAGGGATTGATATAGCGTACGCTGTATCGAAGCAGATTTGGCCGGGCAAGGGCACATTCGATGAGGGTCATCGAGCCCCCGGGAAGCACTGACACTGCACTTTGAGGACATCCTGACTCGGAAGCTTCCCGTGGCGTTCCTCCCAAAAAACTTGCCTGCCTGCGGTTACCGTGCCACAATTCAAGTCGGCCGATTACACTAGGTGGCAATTGTCATCATCCTGGCGGGGGTTCGTGTTCTTAAACGGGGTCCACTGTCACCCAAGAATCGGGGCCAGGTTATGCACGTGTCGTAAATCGCGATGCATGAATGTTGGTAGTAGGATCTAAAGATCAAGAGACGGGGGGTGCTTCTTTATGACAATACCCGTAATTCTTTTCGTGCTGGCGCTCTGGATTGCGCCGATTATCGTTGCCGGGAAAATGGGCTCCCAAAAAGGACGGGGTGGGCTTGGTGTGTTACTGGGCGTAATACTGGGCTGGATCGGAGTCATTATTATCGCTGTGATTGCGCCTACACCGGATGTTCAACGGCAGGAGGATTTGAGGCGTGGTTTTGCTTGCCCTTTTTGTCAAGAGCCTGTACGCCATGGCGCGACAGTATGTCCACACTGCCAACGGGATTTGCCTGCGCCGCCACCGTCGACCGCCTAAGTCACGGAGGATGGCGGCGGTTATTTGACTCGCACCCATCACCGCCTTACTTACCACATCTGCATGTTTTGAGAAGCCGGATGCGTCGTTCATCGCGCATGCCCGCATCAGAGGTGTGCAACTTAAGAGAAGCTGCCTATGACAGCCAAACCGTCAGGGCACATTCCACTACCTAATGCGCCGGTCAAACCGTCTCAATCACCATGGCAATGCCCTGCCCTCCACCAATGCACAGCGAGACCAACCCGTAGTGAACCGAGGCGCGGTTGAGCTCATGCATCATGGTCAACAACAGGCGGGCACCGGATGCTCCAACCGGATGTCCCAAGGCAATCGCTCCTCCATGGACATTGGTTATCTCGCGATTAAGGCGAAGGCTTTGCTCGACAGCCAAATATTGGGCAGCAAACGCCTCATTAATCTCCACCCGTCCCACGTCTTCAATGTCCAATCCGGCGCGTTCAAGCGCCTTGTGTGAGGCCGGTACCGGGCCGATTCCCATCACGGCAGGGTCGACCCCGGCCACACCGTAACTCACGATCCGAGCCATCGGTTTGAGTCCATGCGCGCGGACAAAGTCGCCGGTCGCCACCACCAACATGGCGGCACCGTCATTAATGCCGGAGGAATTACCGGCGGTTACGGTGCCGCTTTGCTTGAAGACTGGTTTCAAACGGGCAAGCGTCTCACCCGTGGTCTCGGGACGGATATGCTCGTCAGCCTCGATGAAGGAAGACTTTCCGCGATTCATGACAGGAACCGGGACAATTTCCTCGGCAAAGATTCCTTTAGAGCGCGCCTCGGCCGCACGAGCATGACTGAGCGCAGCAAATTGGTCTTGTTGTTCACGTGGGATGTGATACCGCTCGGCCAGGTTCTCGGCGGTCATACCCATGCCTAAGCCGCATCCCAAGTCGGTCAGAGTCGATTGTACGGTGTCGTCTAGCTCAGGCGTCCCGTTTTTAATGCTCCAACGGCTATTTCTTAAGGCGAACGGCGCCTGGCTCATGTTCTCGGTTCCACCGGCCAGCGCCGCTTGGCCATCGCCCATCATCAAGGCATGTGCGGCCGACACTACCGCTTGAAGGCCAGATCCACACAGCCGATTGACGGTCAAACTGTCGGCCTCGATGTGAATTCCGACATTTAAGGCAATGTGGCG
The DNA here is from genome assembly GCA_021820965.1 of Bacillota bacterium. GTDB lineage: Bacteria > Bacillota > Sulfobacillia > Sulfobacillales > Sulfobacillaceae > Sulfobacillus_B. The sequence continues at coordinate 13,752 of JAKACZ010000031.1, forward strand.
GGATAGGTAGGCAAAGTCCGGAGTGGACGGAAGGACGCCCCCCACCACCGTGAGGTCGATCACATCGGCGGGCACCCCGGACCGCTCCAACGCTCCTTGAGCGGCCACGGTGGCCAGGGTGACGGCATCAACATTCTTCAGGCTCCCGCCATATGTTCCAAAGGGCGTACGGGCGCCATTAATTAGATACAGTTCCGTATCACGCGCGATTAACATGAGTTCATTCCTCCCTGTCCAGTCCGGGGTAAAGCACCCGGAGTGCCGATAAGAATATGATATGATGGCGACAAGAAACGAGGGACCTGGTTGGACACCCAAACTTTTCGTGACACACTAGCGCAATTTGTCACCGGCGTAACCGTCGTCATCAGCGGTACGGGTTCTTCACACCAGGGGATGACGGTTAATTCGTTTACGTCAGTATCACTTGTTCCTCCACTGATACTATTTTGTGCCGACAATCGGGCCGCGACCTTACGGGCGGTGAAACAAAGTCACCGCTTTACCGTCAGTATTCTTTGTGAGGAACAAGAGGACCTGAGCCGCCGCTTTGCCGAGCTCGGTCCACAAGGGGACCTATTCGCGCAAATCCGCACGGCGCCGGCAACCAAAGGCATCCCATACCTGATCGATAGTCTGGGATATCTGGATTGTGCCGTGCACAACATCATCCCCGCCGGAGACCATCACATTGTGGTCGGACACGTCGAACGGCTGGGCCGCTTAAACCATGGATATCCCCTCATTTATTTTCGGCACCAGTATTATCGACCGGTGACTTCGCCACCGGGTTAAATGGTAGCTCCTGAATGTCCTCGGGGTCGACAGTAATGCCACCAAACGGAATCTTTCCGCCATGGCGCTCGGCCTGGCGGAACACTACCGCGTGCACAATCGGCTTGAGCTTCACCGGACGATACACGGTATATCCAAGAGACCGCAGCATGGCCTTGGGCATACGGATGGGGCAGTGCACCAGGTCTACCGAGGTATTTACCACAACCATCTCTGGATCCGACCGGTCCACGCTGATAATGACAATGTCTTTTTCGGTTAGCAACACCCATTCCTCCTCGTTATGGCTCGTCCGCTGCTGCGTCAAAGGCCGAACCCAGGACGGCATAAGCGCTTTTCGCTTCCTGCTCTAATCGGTGCATCAAATCCGCGACCCGCGGAATATCGTGGATAAGTCCGATAACTTGGCCCGCCCAAGCGAACCCGTCTTCAATCCGTCCCTCGACGGCAGCGTCAAAGTTGCGCTGGCCGCTGATATAGGGCAGCAACTCCCCGACCGAAGCCGAGGCCGCCTCGCGCTCTAATATCGCATCAACGTGTGGCGAGGGCAGCACCCGTCCGGGACGTCCAAGCGAGCGTTCGATGACGCGCGTCTCGTGGATGTCGTGGTTCAGTAGCGCCTCTTTGTAGCGTGCGTGAGCCACACATTCTTGGGTGGCCACAAACCGTGTACCCATTTCCACCCCCTCTGCCCCCAGCGCCAGAGCGGCCGCCAACTGCCGGCCGTCCCCAATGCCCCCCGAGGCGACCACCGGCACACCCACTGCATCGATCAAGCGCCGGGCGAGGACCATGGTTCCAATATCGTCCCGGCCTAAATGTCCTCCGCCTTCAACGCCTACACCAATGACAACGGATGCACCGACCGACTCCGCTTTCTTTGCCGCCCGAACGCCAGCAACCAGCACCATCAGCTTAGCTCCGGCCGCGATGATGCGGTCAGCGTAGGGTGCCGGATTCCCGCCGGTGAGAGAAATGATGGGGACTTTGGCGTGTAGCGCGGTAGCTAGCAAATCGTCTATGGGTCGATGGCCCAACGCAAAGTTCACGGCAAACGGCTTCTCGGTTAAGGAGCGCGCTCGTGAAATTTCCCGTTCCAGCTCAGCCGGCCCGTCGAGGGTTGTCGCGGTAATTTGTCCGAGTCCCCCTGCGTTGGACACCGCCGCAGCCAGTTCCGCGCGCGCTAAGTACGCCAGTCCGCCTTGAATAATGGGTAGCTTAAGACCTAAAAGACTGGTAAGACGGGTACGTATCAATAGTCGACCAACACCTTTCGCAGTTGCTCGGCCATCCGAGCCAGTTCATTGTGGGACGCGCGTTTAGCCCGAGAAAAGTCCAAGTCTGCCATCGTGTCTGCCGGAATAAGGTGGAGATGCGCGTGAGGAACGTCAAACCCCGCCACTACCGCCCCGACACGGTCGGCCCCAGTTACCGCTTGGATTGCGCGGCCGATAGGCTTGGCAAACAGCAGGGCTCGAGATAACAGTCGGTCATCCATGTCAAAGAAATGATCCACCTCTTCCTTAGGGATCACCAGGGTGTGGCCCGGGCGAATGGGCTGGATATCCAGAAACGCCAGGAAGTGCTCGTCTTCCGCAACCCGGTGACTGGGAATCTCTCCTCGAACAATCTGCGTGAACACTGATGACATGAACATGAAATCCTCCGTCGTGCTGTGACCTCTCGCTTTTATGGCTAATGTCAGTATACCGCCCCGCATTGCCTTAGGAAAAATAAAATTCAGGCTGCCAGAACTCCCGAAAAAGCCTCTTTGGCTGAGCAGAAGATGAAGGAACATATGTGTCCAATCCCGCCTGCAATTTCATCATAATGAAATTGGACCAACGGATGCCAAAGGCGCTGACCATGGACGAGTGGGGATGGTGGCGCGTCGTCTGCCGCACGACCCTGCAACACGCCGTCGTAGAGTTCTGCTTTGCCACCAGCTGTCGCATGGGTAAACCGGGGCGGTTGGTTCGACGAGATCTTGATGGGCGGCGGAACGGCATCGTGGCGGGCAAGGGCAATAAGGTACGCGAAGTCTACCTTGGGTCCAACGCCTGGATTTGGCTCGTACGATGTGTTACCGAACGGCAAGATGGGGATCCCGTCCTTTGGGTCAGGGAGCGGGCACCCCCCAGGCCATGGTTTGTCATAAGGTGGCGCGATTGAAGCCATGCTAACGGCGGAGGTGATGCTCGTGAATCGAGCAACAATCGCGATTGAAGGACAACTGTCACATTACGGCCGGGTATTGGAAGAGGCTGGATTCCACGTTGTTCCGCTAGATCATGATGCCCTAGGCATCGCGCAGGCCATTGTGGTACAGGGTACCAATAATAACCTCCTCGGCATCCAAGACCCCGAGTCTTTGGCACCGATGATTAATGCCGAAGGAATGACGCCCGATGAGGTCCTAAATGCTGTTGAGGCACGCGCTATCCACCGTCATTAATGGGTTTCGCCCGGCGTCTTATCTTTCGCCAAATTCAGCTGGATTTCAGGCGCAGCTTAGGACGAGTTCAGGCCGTTCCGTTACTTTATCTGTAATCCACAGTCGCTGAGGCAGACGCCCGAACGATGATGGAAGAATGATAAGGGGGAGTCCCAGTGGACTTGAACGGTCTCACGGTGCCGGATCGCAGTGCGAAACCGCGGCAATCTGGGCTGACCTGGTGCATTGACGATGGCGTGCCGTCACGTGCTTTTCGTGACACAATAGCATCGTTTCACCGCATTATCGACGGTGTCAAGTTCGGCTGGGGCACTGCCCTGGTGACTGATGTCATCGGTGAGAAAATCGCTGTCTGCCGCGAATTTGGTGTTGACTTTTCGTTTGGCGGTACGCTGTTTGAAGCATATTGGATTCAAGGCCGGATACAAGATTTCTTCGACCTGGTGATTTCCGCCGGCTGTCCGGTGGTGGAGATCTCGGATGGAACAATCCAGCTGCCGGCGGACGAGCGGATCCGCCTTATTGGTGAGTTCAAGGTACATGCTAAGGTCTTCACCGAGGTGGGCAGCAAGAATCCGAACGAATCCGCCGTGTGGCTCGCCAGCGACTGGATTCGCCAAATCGAACGAGACCGTGGCGCTGGTGCGGACATCGTCATTTTGGAGACGCGCGAATCGGGAACGGCAGGCTTATGCCTTCCCACTGGCGAAATTCGAAGTGACATCGCCGCCGGCATTTTGTCCTCGTCACTGGACCCGTCCTATCTCATGTTCGAAGCGCCGAATAAGAAACTCCAGACGTACTGGCTTCAAAAGCTGGGAAGCAACGTCAACCTCTCCAATATTCCATTGGGTGGCAGTGTGAATGTAGAGACGCTACGTTTAGGACTTCGGTCCGACACTTTCGGGCTTTTGACCGCGTCGACGCTCTTCCTGCCGTAACTAATTTGGGCGTACTGTCCGGGCATTGCCGCCCATAAGTAGCCCGTGATCAGGCGGGTTAGTTCGTAGGGAAACTCCTTCGACGATTGCAGGCAAAGAGAGGGAGTTCTGAATTGGTCATCCTGCAGAAATCCGGCATAAGGCACGCGTCCAAACCGCTGGGCGCAGCGTCGTAGCACCAGCACTTCGGAAAGCGGGCTGGCCCTCCATCTTAGCCCGTCAGCAACAGGCGGTACAAGAGTTTACCACACCCGCGATCTGCGCGCTTTCGTTTTGTGATAATCGCGTCGCCGCGGTGGCAATGGGTTCGCCTATCGTTAGCTCCTAGAAGCGCAAGCAACTACTACGGCCGTCAGTCCGGCAACGAAATTGTCGCCGACACAGGAATTTTGTAGCTCAATGTCGAAGCGACTGTACGATAGGAGGCAGCCATGGCCACTTTGACCATTGGACGGCGCACAATGCGCGAGTTTTATCGCATGTTGGACACCGGGTCGGTCAATACGATCTACCAGCCTGTGGTGCCCATCGCCGGTTCTCCGGCCATTGGCTATGAAGCATTGTCGCGAGGTCCGGTGCCTGCCCTGGCCAGCCCTCTCACTCTTTTTGCACTCGCTTCCCATGCATCTGTGGCACCGCGGTTGGATCAGCTTTGCTGTCGGCGCGCTCTTGAAAATTTTCCCATGAAGGAGCAATCCGACGTCCTTATTTTCATTAACCTGTTGCCCGAGACGCTGGAACTGGGAGCAGTGGACGCAGACAAACTCAGCGCCTGGGCCCAGGCCAATGGGCTTACCCCCGGCCGCGTGGTCCTGGAAATAACGGAGCGGGCAATGGCAAATCCTTCTCGTTTCTATGCCCAAGTGGCGCGACTTCGCCAAGCGGGATTTCGTTTTGCCGTAGATGATATCGGCACCGGCTACAGCAATCTATCGCTGCTGTCGGATTTAGTCCCGGAATTCTTTAAGCTGGACCTGGATTTTGTTCAGTTGACCCGTGCGCGTCCCGTTCGCCAGCTGCTGGTGGAGATGCTGGTGCGTTTTGCCGGGCAAATCGGAGCCATGATCGTGGCTGAAGGCATCGAATCGTCGGCTGACGCTGAAGTGTTCCGCCTACTGGGAGTGCATTTGGCCCAGGGCTTTCTCTATTGCCCCGCTTAAGTTTGACGAAGCGCGACGGCAAGCCGGGATTTTATCAGCGAGGCTTGGACACCCAGCTGATTCCAGTTCAACTCATCAATGATAATGTCGCCCTGCCCCAACTTCTCGGCTCTCCGCGCTCTATCGGTACCGGCGCGGTTTTGATTGGTGGACAGGCTTGCTGAGTCAGATATCGTGATCGGCTTGAGGTTTGATGGTTTTCCAGAAAGGTATTCGTTCGTAACCTACTTTCCTTCGCCGTGTGACGGGCTTTCCTTGTCGCGGATTACTACGAGAGCTCTATTGCCCTGCCGGCTTTTCAGACAGGTCGTCATCACCCAGACGCCCGCCGTGCCTGTTTAAACGAAAGCGAACCGGTATGTGCGATTTGCGGATGCGGCATGCGCCGAGAGCGGACGGGCGGACGTAGAGAACCATTCACTATCACCCGAACCCAAATCCTTTGGCCATAGAAAAGTTTGGAAAGATTATCGTACCCCTAATATGAAACCGAAATATGTTCCGAGGCTCACTGTCAGCCGAGGACGCCCAGGGACTGCCAGTCCGTTTTGGGTGGCCAGTCAACTACCCCGGCCTCAAGGCCGGAGCTTGTCACTACCCAATAGTCCGAGCGCATCGTTCGATGCTCCTGTCTTTTGTCGTCGGCTCTTGCAGACGTGGTGTGACATCGTGGGCGGGTTGACAACCACCCGACCATGCGGGACATGCCCGTATAGCTTCTGCCGCTTGTACTTCTTTTCCAAAGTCGGCAGACATCGTTTAGCGGCTTGTATCTTTTACACAGAAAAGCACTACTTTCTGCAACCCCGTAGATACAGTTGTCAACGTGCACGGTGGAGTGCCTTTATCAACAGTTGTCTCCAGATCAACTTATACTAGAAAGGAAGGGAGCGGCGTTCCTTCCCGGCCTAAAACGCCGGGGTTTCCACGCCGCGATATTTGATGATATGACAGGTGCGGACATAGTCCTTACTCGGCAAGCGGGACTTGATCATGGATCATCCCCAAGCCTTTGTTATACCGGACTGGATACGAGTTGAGCCGATAAGATCTGCTGCCATCCGACAAGAATATAGCGCCGTTGGCTAATGACGTAGACCTGGATCCAGTGCTCCTCTACCGTGACTGGCATGATTGTTTCCGTACGTGCCTGGCTTTCGCCGGTAGGCTGAAACGTTAGGGACAGATACTGTCCACGGCGGGTAGCTTTGGTGATAACCGCTTTCAAGTCGTCCACATTGAGATTGGCAGCCGGTGTTCCTGGAAGGCGCACGGGCCACGGCGAATCCGACCGCGGTTGCGCGGTCGAAAGTTGGTCTGGGGTGGGCTCGCTCAACTTTAGGACGTCGGACAAAATCGGCGACCCGGCGCGATCCAGCCGCTTCACAATTTCCTTGACCCGGTTGGCGGGAATCACGATGTCAGTCGGGGACAACCGGCTGAGCACGTCGTTTCCCAAGGCGACTTCTATTTGACGGGAGTCTTCCGCGTCCTGGCTGTGGATGAGGGTGGCCTCAATGACTCGATGGCGCCCGTATTGCCGATACCAGTCACCCAGGTTGACCCGAACATTGTCGGGCAGCGGATTGCGCATTAGATTTTCCAGCTTATCGGCGTGACTTTCTGCTGTCATACCTTGCCGAATCCCGCGATGTACCGCGGCCTGGTCGATACCATAGGTCGAAACGCGGTCCGATTTGACTCGACTGGCCAAGTTGTCGATTTGCCACCGCTCATCCATTGGCACAGTCGGCGGAATGATAACTTCACCTGTGGGCTGTACCAGTGATGTCCGCGGTTCGGGCGACTCGAACTGTCCCCCGAAAGCGGCATACGCCCACGCTGTGAGTCGCCCCGTGTTGTCGCCGGGGATTTCCCAAATATCAAAGATCAGCAGATCCTGCACAGCTTGGTTGAAGGCATAGCGAGAGTCAGCTCCGCCGACACCGATCGCCGTCATCCACGACAGCATTTCCCCAAGTTTTAGGGTTTGCCCCGGTTCGATGAGGCTCGCCAGCGATGCCCATAGGAGGGCAGGCCAGCCCAGGCGCGACGGGTCGAAGATGAAACCGGCAAGATACTCAAAGGCGTCTTTTGGACCGTAACTGAAAAATTCAGCGGCCCGTTCCGATACTTCGTAGCGGTACGGTTTATCCATCGGCTGAAGCAATCCCATTTGACCCAGCTCAGACAACAGGTAGCCCACCATTACATCTTTTGCGATATGGGAACGGCCCCATAAAAACTTGTCAAGTTTATTGGCCAGGCGCCGGTATACGGTGTGTTGGTTGGTTAAGAGCAAGGGTTCAATTCGGGCAAACGCCAGGCATTGAAAGATGTCGTGCATCAGTGGCGACCAGAGCGGGGACGGGGCAGGCTTCCGTTCGGGGCCCTGACCGACTAGCGTGTCCCACGGGATCTCCCACAAGAGCGGCAAAATCCGAGGCATTATGTCCCACGGTATGACCGAGACACGCCATTGGGGGCCGTAGTATGCCTCAAACACCCAGCCCTGTTCTGCCAGTTCTTGGATTCCTGTTCTGAGAGGACTTCTGCCTGTTGATTCACGCCAGATGCCCCGATTGGTGACCCAGGTTTTGAGTGCGGTCAGGGTGTTTTTCGAGGCATGTCCCACCATAGATTGAATGCGGTCCTCATCGAGCAGCGCCCCGACCAACGATGGAACGTCGCTTGCGGGCGCGCGCAGTATCTCTCTCAGCTGCTCCCGTCCGTCTTGAGAAAGTCCGCGAATGATGCTGGATGCGGAACGGAATCCGGGGGTCATGACCGTTCTCCCACTTTAAACGGGATGACCGGCGCTAATGCTTGCCGGGGGCTCCCGTCCGCGGCTGCATGTGCGATTTCGTAGCGATAGCCTTGCTCGCACAAAAACAGTTGCCGTTTTTGGGCAAACTCCTGTTCTTTGGTATCTTCCGACACGACGCTATAAAATGTTGCCATCGTTCCCTGGCGTTTCGGGCGAAGAATCCGGCCTAGCCGCTGCGCCTCTTCTTGGCGGCTGCCAAAGGTGCCGCTGAGTTGGATGGCGACATTGGCGTCGGGTAGGTCGATGGCAAAGTTGCCAACTTTCGAGACGATCAATACCGGCAGGTCACCCTGCCGGAACGCCTGGTAGAGGCGTTCGCGCTCCCGGTTTGGAGTTTTTCCGGTGATAAGAGGAACCTTAAGACGTTCCGCCAAAGCTTCCAGCTGGCTTAGGTATTGGCCGATGATAAGCACGTAGTCATCTCGGTGCGCCTCCAAAAGCTCTTCCACCACGGCTGTTTTCGCGGGATTTTCAGCAGCGACGCGCACGCGTTCCGCGTCTTCGGCGACAGCATAGGCTTCCCGCCGTGGCTGAGGCAGCTGCACTCGGATTTCCCGACACCGGGCGGTGGCGATCCAGCCTTCCTGTTCAAGAACCTTCCACGGCATGTCAAACCGCTTGGGCCCAATCAGCGCGAATACATCCTCGGCCCGGCCATCCTCGCGAATCAGGGTAGCCGTTAATCCTAGCCGTCGCCGTGCTTGGAGACTGGCGGTCAGGCGGAACATGGGGGCCGGCAGCAAGTGGACTTCGTCGTAGATGATGAGACCCCAAGGATGGTTGTCCAAGGCCTCAAAATGAGGGAACGCGTCACCCTGGCGATGGGTCAGCATCTGGTAGGTGGTAACGGTAACCGGGCGGATTTGTTTCAGAGAGGCGCTATATTCGCCGATTTGATCCGCAGTCAGGGTGCTTTTTTCCAACAGTTCCCGCTGCCACTGGTGCAGAGCCGCCGTGGACGTGGTGAGAATCAGCACATGGGTTTGTGCCAAGGCAATGGCTCCCAGACCGACGATGGTCTTACCTGCTCCGCATGGCAACGCCACCACGCCGTTGCCGCGATCCACACGGCCCTCGCCCCAGAATGCGCGGACGGCCGCCTCCTGATATGGCCGCAGAGCAAACGGTGATCCATCCGCAAGCGCATGGACCAACTCGATCCCCAGAGGAGCGCCGGGCTCGTATCCAGCAATATCGTCGACGGGCCAGCCGGCTTTAGCCAGGGCCTGCTTAAGAAGACCGCGGTACTCGGGTCGGATGCGATATCCGGGATGAAGCGGCTCCCCCAAAAATGGAATGGCGGCTTTGGTGCGGCCTACCTGGGTGAGCGCCAGCGCATCCTCACTTGTCAGCCACAACCCGTCGCCGTCTGGAGCGGGCACTAAACGAAGCCGCCCATAGCGCGCTTCTTGGTCTCGAACAAACTGAACAACATTGTCGGGGACCGGGTACTGGGCCAGACGGGCCAACGACTCTAAAATAGCGTTAGATTCCAGTCCGGCGGCAAATGCGTTCCAAAGGGAAAGGGCGGTTAGTTGATACGTGTGCATGTGCTCCGGGCTCTTTACGAGCTCGGTAAATCCGGCTAGTACATCACGGGCTTCGTCGTACAGGGGATTGTCCACTTCCAACAAAACCGTTTGATCACTTTGAACGATGACAGGCAATCGTGTGATCGGCGCCACCTCCCCATTAGTTACTATCTATAATATCAAGGTTGGCCAAGAAATTGAAATCTGGAAAGAGTGCATTCAGCTTTAGGAGCACGTCTTGGTTGGCCTGGTGGATTCGATGGCGATCTTTGATCGGGTGAAACTCCTCGGGATTGTCAAATAGCGCCTGGGGCAGCAGAGCCCCCGACTGAGGCTGCCAGGTTTTAAGCCAGGCTTCGGGCACTAAAAGCGTCGGGGGAATACGCATGCCCAGCATTCGCCGCCACAAAATCGACCATACCCGCGGAACTACGCGAAGCGCCTGGTAGCCTCCGCCTCCAGTGGCGATCCATCGCCCCTGGGCGTAGCGATCCACCCAGTCGCTCAACCAGAGCGGCACTTGGTCATAGAAGCGGGTTGTCGCGCACATGTCCGCCAATGGGTCCCAATAGTGCCCGTCACAGCCGTGCTGCGACACCACGATATCGGGCCGGAATTTCTCCATCACCCGCGGCACGACCCGGGAAAACGCATCCAGCCATGAGTCATCGTCAGTGGCCGGAGACAGAGGAACGTTAAGTGTGGTACCGCGTCCCTCGCCCCGACCGGTTTCCTCAACATTTCCGGTGCCGGGAAAGAGATGTCGGCCGGTCTCGTGTAGAGAGACAAAAAAGACGTTAGGATCCGAGTAAAATGCGTCTTGCACACCATCACCATGGTGAGCGTCGGTTTCGACATAGAGCACACGCCACCCCGTCTCCCGGCGAATCCAGCGAATTGCCACCACCACATCATTGTAGATGCAAAATCCGGAGGCATGTCCGTGGCCAGCATGGTGTAGACCTCCGGCCAAATTCACCGCGCGATTGGTGTCGCCGTTGACCACGGCCAGAGCTGCTGTTAACGTTCCGCCCACGACCAGGGCGGCCGCGTCGTGCATCCCGACAAATACCGGGTTGTCGTCGGTTCCCAGCCCCAGCCGCTCAATGCCGTAAGTCTTGCGGCCGCTTTCGCTGATTCGTTGTACCAGGTCGAGGTAGTACGAGGAATGGCCCAACTTCAAGAGATCCAGGGTGGGCATCTTAGGATGCGCCACGAGTTCGGAAGGCAGCCAATCGAGAGCATCGAGCAGGCTGCGCGTGGCTTGAAGCCGCCGCGGGTTGAACGGGTGATCGGCGCTAAACTGATATTTAGCAAAATCGTCGTCGTATACAAAGATGGCAGGAATCATAGGACCTCCTCGCCGAAAAGCTGCCGGAAATTTGCACTGTCTCGCGTTATAATTTTAGCATGAGGTGACGACGGTGCGGATTATCCTCCGGGACGGGCGCGTGGCGGAGCTTAGACCGCCTGAATCGACCGCCAATGATCGTAGGCTCCTGCGTGAGCTGTTTCGCCGAGCTTCTACGGACAGTCTCTATTTTCGATTCTTTCACGTTGTTTCCGAAGTCAGCGAGGCCGAGCTGGATCGTATGACGCAGATTTCTTCCGGCCAATCCTTTGCGTTAGTGTGCGATGCGGGCGACGCGTTTTTAGCTATCGGCAATTATGTCAGTGTCGATGCGACTTCGGCGGAAGTCGCTTTCTTCGTCGACGATCGAGTGCAGGGGCGAGGATTGGGCACCCTACTGCTGGAGCATTTAGCCGACCAGGCGTGGCGCGACGGACTTCGGCGTTTTGTGGCGTACGTACTCAGCGATAACCATCAAATGCTTCGAGTCTTTCGGTCGAGCGGATTCGCCGTTTCCCAGCACTGGGCGGATGGGGCGATTGAGCTGACCTTGCCCCTGGGTCAAACGGAGAGGCAAAAGAGTCTGGCCGCGGTGCGGGAGAAGTTAGCGACCGCGGCCTCGCTGCAGCCATTCTTTCATCCCCGCGCAGTGGCCATTGTCGGCGCGTCTCGTGATAGTGCCCATCTCGGCCACCGTATTTTGAAGAATGTGATCGACGGCAACTTTCAAGGCACGGTGTATCCGGTCAACCGTGAAGCGGCATCGGTATATGCTATTCGGGCCTACGCGCGTTTGGCCGACATTCCTGAGCCGGTCGACCTAGCGGTGGTGGTGGTGCCGTCGAAAGAGCTCTTGCCCATTGTGAACGACGCTATCTACGCGGGCGTGCGCGCCATGATTGTCACGACGTCGGGGCTGGGCGACGGCGGGCCGGAGGGGAAGCGGCTGGAAGAGATCATCGTGGCTAAGCTGCGGCGCGCCGGAATTCGCTTGGTAGGCCCCAGTTCGATGGGCCTGGCCACCACCGAGCCTGCCGTATTGCTAAATGCCAGCCTTGCACCGGTACTGCCCCAGCGCGGAAAGTTAGCGGTGGCCAGTCACTCGAACGCGCTGGGAATCGCCATTATGCATTATGCCGATCGTATGGGTCTTGGTATCTCGAGCTTCGTCAGCTTGGGGAACAAACCGGATGTCTCAGTCAATGACTTGTTGCAGTATTGGGAAGACGACCCCGAGACCAGAGCGATTATGCTCTACATGGAGTCGTTCGGGAATCCGCGCAAGTTTACGCGCATCGCCCGCCGCGTAACTCGGTATAAGCCCATTTTGGCGGTTAAGAGCGCTAGAACCCGGAGAATGGGTTCCAATCTGACACCTAAGCACTTCCAATGGGATATTTCCGATGCCCCGGTCGATGCCCTTTTCCGTCAGTCTGGTATCATTCGTGCCGATACTTTGGAGGAACTGTTCGAAGTCGCGGCGGTCGTCACTACGCAGCCAATTCCTCGCGGCGGCCGGATTGGACTGATCACAAACAGTGCGGCCGGTACATTGTTGGCGGAGGATGCGGTTCACACGCTGGGGCTTTCGTTGGCTGGCGTGATTGACGTGGGCTTTGACGATTTGGCCAGCGGCTATCGACGCGCCATCCAGAAAATGTTGGGCGGTGATGGGGTGGACGCACTTGCTATTTTATTCGTTCCGGTCGGCGAGCATGAAACTCCCGGGGTATTGCAGGCAATCCGCGAAACCGCGGGAGAGTATTTTGAGAAGAGCGCCGAGCCGATTCCCATTGTGGCCAACATTCTCCTGGCCAATCCGTCGTCTGATCGGTTTTTGGATGCCGGTCCGCGGCGCATTCCCGTATTTCCGTTCCCCGAAGCGGCCCTCAGGGCATTGGCGCAGGCGCGGGATTACGGTCAATTTCTCGCTCAGCCTCAAGGGCGGGTGGTAGATCTTAACGGTGTAAATATGGGACTGGCCCGCGATCTGGTGCGCGGGGCGCTGGCGCCTTCCGGTGACCTTCAAGAGCTTGGCCTTGATGTGGTTGAACGTATTTGGGACGCCATGGGCGTCAACCTATCCGCAGGGGAGCCGGGCGACGCAGGAACCGCGGCGATCGCCATGGTTTCGGATCCCTTGTTCGGGCCAATTTTAGGGGTAAAAAGTGCCGATGGGGAGACCAGGCTCCGCCTCATCCCCATGACCGACCAGGATGCACTCCAGCTCGTACCGACATCGGTTCGCGACTCTGGCCATGAAACCGTTTGGACCGATGCGTTATTGAGACTTTCGAGGCTGGCTGAGGAATGTCCCGAGGTACAAAGTTTCGAAATTGCGCCGGTCATGGTTCGCGACGGCGGTCTCTTGGCCGGCGAATGCACGGTGCGGGTTCGAAGCGTCTAAAAGGAGCAATCCTGCCGACTCTTTTGTTTTCGATATGAGGATAGTAAAATGAAATGGCCCGCGCGAAAGCGCAACAACAATGAGGAGGAGACTGATGGCGTTCATCATTACTGACCCTTGTATCGGCGTCAAGGACGCTTCCTGCGTGGAGGTCTGCCCGGTCGATTGCATTCACACCACCGACGAGGCGGACCAGTATTATATCGACCCTGAGGTCTGCATCGACTGCGGGGCCTGTCAGCCGGAGTGCCCTGTTGATGCGATTTACGAAGAGGATGAAGTCCCCTCCGAATATCAGGCGTCAATCAAGCGCAACGCAGATTTCTTTAAGGCCTGACCATGGAACTAGAGCTCAAGGAGGCTGCCCGGCCCGAGGATGTCATCGCATTTGCCGATGCCGTGCTTTCCGGTGAGCCGAACCTTATCGCCAATCTGGCCAACTTGGTCTCGTTATTGAATCAGTATTTACCACGCATCAATTGGATGGGGTTTTATCTCTACGAATCGGGAACCGGTGACTGGGTTCTTGGCCCCTTTGCCGGCAAACCGGCGTGTACTCGCATTGGGGCTGGCCAGGGTGTTGTGGGCCAGGCGTTGGCTGAGGGCGAGCCCTTGGTTGTCGATGATGTGTTTTCGTTCCCCGGGCACATTGTCTGCGATGCGGATTCCCGATCGGAATTGGTGATTCCCATCTCTGCAGGGGGACGCATCGTGGCCGGCCTTGATGTTGATAGTCCCGAATTTGGACGATTCACCGGAGACGACGTGGTGTTGTTGGAGGCGGTGTGTCGCCGATTGGGCGAGCGCTGGCTGGATTGCCGCTGGTATTGACAAGTGGCCTTTCCTAATATGGAAAGGCTTTGTCTTTACCTTGCGATTGCGATAGCTAAATTCTTGCCAAATCGGGCACCTCGCGGGCTTCTCCCCGATGGGATGGGCTCGACAACTTCCACGATGCGTGATTTCGGGGCCTGATCCTCTTCCCGTGATTCCGAGCAACAACCTTTCTCTACGCTTCGCGGATGGCGCTGCTGCGGTCCACGTGAGTTTCGCGACTCGTATAGTTTCGTAAAGGCCTCCCCATACTACGGCTGTCTTTGTCTGGGTGGTTTAGTGCCCGCACGTGAGGCAACAGCAACTGGGGAGGCAGGGTGTTATGGTGAGCCTACGGCGGCACACGACTTTTCGTCAGGGAAACCGGGCGTGCTCATGACCGACGTCGGACTGGCCCGCTTACAATTTGGCACCATGACTATTTATCACTTTCTCTTCGTTCCGATTACCATCGGCGTGGCATTAATGCTGGCTATTTTAGAAACGCGCTACTGGCACACGCACAAACCCGAGGACCGCCAGGCCGTGGATTTTTTCGGCCGTCTGTTTTTGCTGAACTTCGCCGTAGGTGTGGTCACCGGTATTTTACAAGAGTTTCAGTTCGGTATGAACTGGTCCAACTATTCGCGGTTTGTCGGCGATGTGTTTGGCGCGCCGCTGGCGGTCGAGGCATTAGCCGCTTTCTTCTTGGAGTCCACGTTTATCGGCGTGTGGATCTTCGGCTGGGATCGCTTGTCCCCCCGCTTACATGCCTGGTCCATGTGGCTGGTGGCCATCGGCACCAGTCTATCCGCCTTTTGGATTCTTACCGCCAATTCCTTCATGCAAGAGCCGGTAGGATATCAATTAGTACACGGGCGGGCTGAAATGACAAATTTCCTTGCGCTACTGGGAAATCCCCAGTTATGGGTAGAGTTTCCCCATGTTGAAGCGGCTGCGCTGACAGAAGGCGCCCTGTTCGTCGTTAGTATTAGCGCCTACTTTCTGGTGCGTCATGAGCAATACCGGGCGTGTTTCCTCCCCCCGTTTCGGATTGGACTCATCGTAGCTGTTCTCGGTAGTGTGCTGGTTATCGTGCTCGGTCACGACCAGGCGCAGCACTTGATCGTCGCCCAGCCAATGAAAATGGCTGCCTCCGAAGCGCTCTGGCATACAAGTTCCCTGCACGCTGGCTGGAGCCTGATCGCGTTCTTCAATCCGGTGACGATGCAAACGCGGTATGCGCTCACGATTCCCTATATGCTCTCGATCTTAGCGTATAACCGATTGAGTGGCCGCGTGGCGGGAATCGCGACGTTACAACAATTGTACGTCCATCGGTACGGGGCCGGAAATTATGTGCCGCCAGTGTTCGTGACCTTCTGGAGCTTTCGTTTCATGATTCTGCTTGGATTGATTATGGCGGTGGTGTCGATATGGGGACTCGTCCTGGACCGAAACGGACGCTTACTGGATCGTCCCCGCTATCTCCGCTTGATGACCGGCTCAGTGTTGCTCCCGTTGATCGCCAACATCATGGGGTGGGTGATGACCGAAGTGGGGCGACAACCTTGGATTGTCTTTGGTCTCCAGAAGACCGCTAGCGGTATATCGCCCACCGTGCCGGCTCACGACATCGTCCTCACCTTGACGGGATTTACGCTACTCTACGCCATTTTCGGATTTGTGGAGGTGCGACTGATATTGAAGTTCATCCACCTGGGGCCGGAGGCGGATGAAGCCCGCTTGGCGCCGCAGAACGACGGGATCCCGCGACTGATCGAAGAATGAGGGAGGCCGATGATGCTCTTGCCAGACGTTTGGTATGTGTTAATTGCCGTGCTATTTGCCGGGTACTTCTTTCTGGAAGGCTTCGACTATGGCGTAGGTATGCTCGTTCCTTGGATTGGAAAAACCGACCAGGAGCGTCGGGCTGTAATCGCTACCATCGGACCGGTCTGGGATGCCAACGAAGTCTGGCTCATTACCGCTGGAGGGGCGCTGTTCGCGGCGTTTCCGGATTGGTACGCGACACTCTTGAGCGGCTTTTATCTCGGCTTAGCCCTACTACTCGCAGCGCTTATTGTGCGCGGGGTGGCGCTTGAGTTTCGCAGTAAAGATGCTCGTCCCGCCTGGCGCCACCGATGGGACGTGGCCATTGTGGTGAGCAGTGCGGTGCCGCCCATCGTGTGGGGCCTGGCCATGGCTAATCTCCTTCACGGGGTGCCGATAGATGCCCAGGGCAATTATGTGGGCTCCTTTGTCAACCTGCTCAACCCTTACGCATTAGTGGGGGCGATCGCAACCTTATTGCTGTTCTTACTGCATGGAGCCCTGTATTTAGATTTAAAGGCACCCAAGCCCTTGGCCGACCGCGCCTACCGCGTGGCATATCAGGTGGGGTTGTGGGCGACCGTCTTCTTCTTTCTGTTTGTTGTCCTTAGTTATTTTTATACCCACTTTGCTCATCGGCTGGGACTTGACCCCGGTCCCATTCCAGTGCTAGCAGGCCTTAGCATGATCACTGTGCGGTTTCTGCTGCCTGCGCGGCGGATTGGCTGGGCCTTTTTTGCGGGGGGAGTGACCATCATCTTATCCACGGTTAGTGTCTTTCTCGCTCTATATCCGACCGTCATGGTCTCGACTCTCAATCCGGCATGGAGCCTGACCGTTCAGAACGCGGCCTCGAACGCTTACAGTCTTCGGGTAATGACCTTGGTGGCCCTCTTCGTGCTACCGCTGGTGCTTGCCTACCAAGCGTGGACGTACTGGGTTTTTCGTCACCGCGTTTCCTTGGACGATCCCTGGCATTACTAACTATCATCGCCCATCGGATGAGAGTTCGCCCGGAACCCCGAAGAAAAGACTGTGGCGAGCCTTCGGGACTCTGGGAGCCACGCCTAAGTCTATAACCTGTTCCGCCCTTCGCCACGTCGCCTGTTTGCGACTCGGCAAGTGAAACATTCCATAACGGTGGGAGGAGGATGACAATGTTTCCGCGACTCTTGCGTGAGGTTGCCCCCTTGCGGCATTTGGTCATTGCGGTGGGAGCGTTAGGGGTGGTAACCGGTGTGCTCATTGTGACAGAAGCGAGCATCATCGCCCGCATTGTCGCTGCGGTCTACTTCCATCACGTTAATCCTTCAACTTGGACGATCTGGCTGGCTTTTCTCTTGGGCGTGGTGGTAACACGCGCGGCAACGGCCGGGGTTGCTGAGACGCTTGCGTTAAACCTCGCCACGGTGATTCAGGCGCAATTGCGGCAGAGTCTTTTAAAGCGGCTATTTGACGCGGGACCTCTAGCCTGGAAGCAGGACCAGGCAGGCCAACTGATTAATACTGTGATTGCCGGCATCGACAATTTGGAATCGTTTCTGGCCCGGTACCTGCCGCAAGTCGCGTTGACGGCGGTGGTGCCGGTGATGATTGGCATCCGGGTCGCCTGCAGCGACTGGATTAGCGCGGGCATACTCTTAATCACGGTGCCCTTAATTCCCCTGTTCATGGTGCTGATCGGACGATACGCCCAAGACGAAACCCAGCTGCGCTGGGCGAAACTGGGCCGGCTGGGCGCCCACTTCCTCGACCTGGTGCAAGGGCTCCCGACCTTAAAATTGTTTGGGCAGAGTTGGCGGCAGGCATCGGCGCTGTCCGCGTCTGCAGAGGAATTCCGGCGAAGCACCATGGCCAGTCTGCGATGGGCCTTCCTCTCCGGCATGGTGCTGGAACTTTTGGCCTCCCTGAGTATGGCCATGATTGCAGTTGCGGTTGGGTTGCGGTTAGTTAGCGGCGACATTTCTTTTGAGCGGGCGATGCTCCTACTGATTTTGATTCCCGATTTTTATGGTCCCTGGCGCGCATTGGGGGCGAAATTTCATGAAGCTCTAAACGGCCTGTCGGCCTCGCGGACGATTTATGATTGGTTAGATCGGCCCGTGCTGAGCCGCCGGTCTGCCGGCGACGGGCTGAGCGGTCGGGGACCGTGGCCCCTGGTCTTGACCGCGGTCGGATTTACGTATCCCAGCATGAGCCGCCCTGCGCTAAAAGACGTACAATTCGCGTTACCACCCCATAGCTCGTTAGCTGTGATCGGCCCTTCAGGTAGCGGCAAGAGCACCTTACTGGCTTTGGTTTTGGGATTTGCTGATCCGACCCATGGCTCGATTACGGTGGATTCGCGACCCCTTGCAACGCTGGGTCGCGGCTGGTGGTGGACCCAGGTAGCCTATGTTGACCAATCTCCCTATTTGTTTTCCGGGACCATCCGCGACAATCTGCGCATGGCAAACCGGACTGCCGGTGAAGACCAGTTGGCACAAGCCCTGCAAAAGGCACAGCTCGAGGAGACCCTTCACCGTTTTCCTGACGGGCTCGATACTGTTGTGGGGGAAAATGGAGTACGGTTGTCCGGCGGGGAACGTCAACGCTTAGCGCTGGCACGGGCTTTTTTACAAGCGAAACCGTTTGTGATCATGGACGAGCCGTCTGCTCATTTGGATGCGCGTACCGAGTACGCTTTGCTTCAAGGAATTGTTGAATTGAAACGACATGCCACCGTGATCTGGGTCACCCATCACGCGGCAACGCTCGAGGCGGCGGACCAGGTGGCCATCCTAACCCAGGGACGAATAGCTGAGTGGGGACCTCTGGCCGAATTACGCCATCCGTTTTATCGTCAAACTTCAGCAGAAGAGATCCTCTTAGAAAGGCAGATAAGCGATGCAGTTCTGGCTAGAACACTTAACTCCCTATAAGGGATGGGTCGTGCTGTCGCTAACCTTCGGCATACTGACTATCACAGCCAGTCTTGGACTCAGCGCGACCGCAGCCTATCTCTTGGCCAAAGCAGCTCAGCATCCTGCTACCATCTTACTGTTATGGATCCCCATCGTTAGCGTGCGCATATTCGGAACCGCCCGCGGCGTTTTGCGTTATGGTGACCGGTACTTTTCACATGATGTGACCTTTCGGCTGCTCAAGAATTTGCGCGTGCGCTTATATGCTGTCCTAGAGCTAATGAGCCCCTTGATTACTCGCTCCTATATCAGTGGCGACCTACTGACTCGGTTTAGCGCTGATGTAGAAACGCTTCAGAATGCCTATCTTGGCCTCCTGTCCCCGACAGTCGCGGCCCTCGGTGGAACGCTTGTGGCCGCCGGTATTGGATGGGTCATTGCCCCGCCGATTGGACTGATTCTACTGGGCTCGCTATCGGTTGCGGGGGTTATGTTGGCCTGGCCGGTACACCGTCTTACGGCGCGTTCCGGACGTGAACTCATCCGATGGAGGGCTCTCTTGGCCAGTCACTGGGTCGACTGGATATATGGCCGAGCGGACATCTTGACCTTGAATTACGATACAGTGGTTCTCCGTCGGCACCAAGACTTGCAACAGCAGTGGCGCCGCATAAGCCGTCGCATGAATCGCCTGCGGGGGTGGGCGGTGGCGGCCAACGAGGGACTTAACCACTTGATCGTATGGCTGGTGCTTGTGGCGGCTTCTTGGTTAGCTGTCCATCATCGTTTGCCTGGCCTCGATGTTTCGGTCGCGGCACTTTTGGCGATGGCCAGCTTTGAGGCGATTCGTCCCTTACCTGGAGCGTTTCAGATGAGCGCCGAGATCGTGGAAGCCACGTTCAGAATTCAGCAACTCACCGAACACCAAAGGGAACCTCGGCCTTTGGCGCCTTGGCATCCCGACGACCATCCTCCGCGCATCGATCTCGTATCGCTAAGCTTTCGTTATGCTCCCGGTGACCCCTGGGTGTTCGACGGCGCCAATTTGACGCTGGTACCGGGTGAGCCTTGCGTCGTGATCGGGGAGAGCGGGTCTGGCAAGTCCTCGCTGATTGAATTGCTGGTGGGATTTCTTCGCCCAGTAGCGGGTGAACTCCTTTATCAGGGCCATCCATGGGCCAACATTCCGGACGAAGCGTTACACCAACAACTCGGGGTGATGAATCAACATCCACACTTGTTTGATACCACGCTTCGGCAAAATTTACTTCTGGGCAGGCCCGACGCGGATGCAGACACCTTATGGTCTGTTTTGGATCAGGTGCAATTAGGCGAGTGGGCCCGTGCCCTGCCAGAGGGGCTCGACACCCCCGTGGGCGAACACGGCCAGATCTTGTCTGGGGGCCAGAAAAAACGTTTGGCTTTAGCCCGGGTATTGTTGAAAGATGCTCCCGTTTTGCTCCTCGACGAGCCGACGGAAGGCTTGGACCTTCCCTTAGCCCGCCGAATAATGACTACGGTACTACACCAAGCTACCGGCAAAACGGTGTTGTGGATTTGCCATGATCGCTCCTATCACGGCTTAGTTGACCGGGTGGTGGAAATTGTGGATGGAGGCTTTAGGGAATTGCGTTCCCAACATTTGGACGAGCGGCAAGAAAGCCGGTGACGGTCGAGTCACCACTGCAAACGTGAGGAGCATGTGCTGGGTGCGCATCGATTATCGCCTGACGCGCCCTTTTGTCCGTGACGGGAAGGTTCCACGGAGAGAACCCCCATGGATTTTCTTCATTGGTCCTTGGATTTACGGTTCCGTTGCTGGCCGCCGCATTTGGGATGACATGCAGAGCGCGAGTTTCTTCTCCCTCTGGAACATCAAACGGGGCACGTAACCGGTTCACTGCATCAGCCAGCCACGCTTGGCCCACCTGCGTCATACGAGGCATTGAGCAGTTCCAGCCCTGCACGTCCGCCCCCGCGCCGATGTTTCATTTCGGTGTGGCTCTTCTGGAGGGACGGTTTTAATTTTGAACACAATACCTTCGCATTCCCATCCTGCGGATACTGCGCCTTCTTAGGCGCAAGCCAAGAGGGGGTTAGCGGGTTAGCCCGCAGGGCTAGACATGTCAAAACCTTTGTTTTACACGAAGGATATCGGGCTGGAGCGGTCCGAATCCCCGTTGGGGCATTCCCCGGGTCGTCCACGTCTGGGGAGACCGGGCCGAAAACGTCCGACGCCCCCGGAGCGACCCGGAACTGCTGAGAGGGACCTGAGAAACTCCCACCGCCATCCGTTCGGGCTCGGTGGGAGGTGAGTTCAGCCCAAACTCAGGCAAGGGGGGAAAATCCGTGCTCGATGGGTATCGATTTCGGCTGTACCCCGACAAAGACCAACAACCCATTTTATCGCGCTGGATTGGCTGCCAGCGGCTCATTGATAATGCCAAAGTCCAAGAAGATCGGGATTATCGCCGCTTTCAGCGGCGGATGGTCGGAACGGTCGGCGAAGACATCCCGGTCGATCAACAATACAGCCGATTTATCAACGACGCCACGGCGTTTCTTCGTGAGGTGCCGTCCCAAGTCTTGCGCAATGCCGCCGTCAAGTTTCGGCACGCCTATCAGCGGTTCTTTCGAACGCTTGGGGGTCGCCCCAAGCTCAAAAAGAAAGGCGGGCGGCAATCCGTCTGGCTGACCTCCGAGTTATTCGCGTTCATTCCCCCAGTTGAGGCGGCGACCGGGGAAGTTCTCAGTTATCCGCTGCACGTGGGCACCGACAAATTTCCCGTGGGGATCATCCCGTAGGTGGCGCATC
This sequence comes from Bacillota bacterium, assembly GCA_021820965.1. Classification (GTDB taxonomy): domain Bacteria; phylum Bacillota; class Sulfobacillia; order Sulfobacillales; family Sulfobacillaceae; genus Sulfobacillus_B. The sequence continues at coordinate 35,584 of JAKACZ010000031.1, forward strand.
GTCCCCATGCCGTACCCGCTTCGATCCAGATCGCCGTCGACGGCGGTCAATGGTGGCTGTCATTGGCGGCCGACGATCCGGCCATTGCCATCCCGGGAAAAGATGCCGACACGGCGACGGAACAGATTGCCGAGGACTGGCGCCACCTGTCCCGGGACCAGCTCGCCGAGCGCACGCTCGGCGGAGATCGGGGCGTCGCGAAGCCCTTGGTCACCTCGGACGGCCAGATCTTTGATCTCCCACCCGAGCCAAAGGCCCGTATTCAGAAACACCGACGACAGCGCAAGAAATGGCAACGCCGAGCCGCGCGACGCCGGACGGGATCGAAGAACCGCCGCAAAGCTCAGCAGCAAGCCGCTCGCTATCAACGCTACGAAAAGCACGTGCGGCACGACTATGCCCATCAAACCAGCCATCAGTTGGTCATCAATGACACCAGGGATCTCTATGTCTTCGAGGATCTTAAAATTGTCAACATGACCAAGCGCCCGAAGGCGAAGCGCGATGCCCAAGGCCGGTTTCTGCCGAACGGCAGAAAAGCAAAGGCGGGCCTCAATCGGGTGATTCTAGCCTCCGCGTGGGGCACCGTCGTGTCATTCACGCGCTATAAAGCGTTGCGTCAGGGCAAGTTGGTCATCACAGTCCCGCCCCCATACAGTTCGCAGGAATGTGCCGTCTGTGGGCATATCAACCTGGACAGACGGCTGAGTCAAGCCGAATTCGTCTGCCAAGACTGCGGACATACGGATAATGCGGACCACAATGCCTCGGTCGTGATTAAGCAACGCGGCATCAAAAAACTTCTCTCGGGAGATCCGCTCACCAAGAAGCACACACGGACGCGGATTTTTCGGAAGCTAGGACCGGAACGGTCCGAAGTGACGCCTGGGGAGATGAGCGTAAGACGTCTGGGGCCCACGGCCCCGGCGCAGCGATCAATGAGCCAGGAACTTCCAGGAGCGATCCCGGAAACCCCTGCCTCGGCCTCGTAGAGGCCAGGCGGCGGGAGAGTTCATGGTCATACATACCCGGCAAAAAAGAACTTGAAAAAGGTATAAGTGTTTACGATTCGGCACGTGATGAGAACTTTGCTATAGCGTTCACGAGAGGCGATGTCGGCTCCCGCCTTGAGGAATGATGGCGGAGACTTGGCGGTCCAGGAGAAGACGCTTGGTGGCGAGCACGCCAAGACACCCGGCCTACACCGGGGCGTTCAGGGGGACCGCTTCGTGGTGCCGCGCGTTCGCGCGGCCTCATTCCACGAGAGGCGCTTTGGTTCGATGAGGGGTCGGCCTCTCCACTATGGTTTGTTCCGGGCCTGCGTTCACGCGCTTCATAAACCGGGTGACCGCAGGCGACCGTCTTGAAGAAGACGTTGTGGATGACCGTAACCATGACCAGTTCGACATCTCCCCCGAAGAATTGGGCAAAAAGGGCTGCTCGGGCATCCTCTCGTCCCAGGATACCCGGAAACAGTTCTGAGAGATAGAAAGCCACTCCATCCGTTTTCTCTATACCCCCAGCACTGTTCCTGGTTAAACCAGATCGAGTGTTGGTTTAGTATCCTCGTTCGCCGGACCCTCAATAAAATAAACGGACCAGTTTTGCCTCAGTCGCTGCGCTCGAAAGGCGCATTTGCCAATTCATTGACTCGTATGATGACACCATGCAGAGCCATTAGGCACGCTATCCCCCGACGTGGCTTGTGTCCCCGCTTATGGGCCTAGCGAGGGTGCATCTTCCAGTTAACTCCTTCAGGAAAACCGCAACGGCTCCGGTTACGAGAACCTGTTAGCTCTGGAAGCAGTAGTGTAATGTTTGAAACCCGGCACGCAACTCAATGACCCGCGACCGGACCTGTTCGATGGGCTGGCGTTCAAGTAACACGGCCGCCATCAAATCGGCAATCTCGGTCATCTCGGCGTCCCGCATCCCGAGTCTCGTGACTTCCGTGGTACCAAGGCGAAGGCCTCTGGGAAAGTCCCAATCCTCAGGGCGGTCACCGGGAATGAGATTTTTGTTGGTAATAATGTTGGCATCCGCCAAACGCATCGCGGCTTCGTAGCCACCGCCCAGTGTGTGGACATCTAAGATGACTTGATGCGTTTGGGTAAAGCCTTTATGGGCGCCCAAGACGGTAAATCCGCGATCATGCAAAGCTTGGCCCAGTGTCTGTGCGTTCCGGACGATTTGTGCCATATATTCCTGCCCAAATGCCAGAAATTCGGCAGCCGCAGCGGCCAAGGCCGCCACCCGGTTCACTTGATGGGTGGCCACCAACGTCGGGAAGATCGCATGACTTATCGCGGGTGTTAACGCGGGATCATTCCAGACGATAATGCCGCTTTGCGGACCGCTGAACGTTTTCCCGGCCGAACCGGTCAACACGTAAGCCCCCTCTCGAAGGGGATCCTGAAATTGCCCGGCTGCGATCAAGCCTAACTGGTGGGCACCGTCAAAGATTATCCGACCGCCCCACTCCGACACGATATCGGCCATGGCTTTCAATGGAAACGGAAATAGGGTCATGGATGCGCCCAGGACGACGAGTTTTGGCTGAACCTTACGGGCTAATAGAGCAAACGCTTCCAAATCCACCGTCAACTCCTGCGGATCCATGGGCACATCGTAGATCGTCAACCCGCGAACGCCGGCCGGACCGTCTGAACGATTACTGGAATGTCCGCCGAAAGGTTGAGACAAGGACAAGATCGTATCGCCAGGTTCGGTGAATGCCGCATACACCGCCAGATTCCCCAGCATACTCGCAATCAGGCGGTGATCCGCATAATGGGTACGGAAGACGCGTTTTAATAGCTCAATACATAGCGCCTCGATTTCATCGATATACCGTGTCCCCGTAAACCAGCGTTGTTGCGGCCCAATGTGCCCTTCTGCCGCGCGGGTGCCCACTTCGGCCGATAACAGTTTGCGAACCAAGGGACTCGTCGGAGATTCTGGGGCCAGCAAGTTCACGCATTGTTGGCCGCGCCACAGCTCGTTGCGCATCACAGCCTCGTCGACCGCCTGAAGCATCATCCGAGGCGAATTGCTCTTATCAAGCACATCCCGGGCCCACCGCAAAACATCGCCGTCGTGGACATCGTCCGTCAACGTGGGGGCATCCTTCATAAACGTTCCTCCTCTACGATTGGATGAGGTCACAGTACCGCGCTTTTGGCTGGTATAATAGAGCCATATTGTATCCAAGTGAGCAATCCATAATTGGAAAGAAGACAACCGCGATGTTCATTGCATTGGATCGAAATCTGCCCCGCCCATTGTGGCAGCAACTCGTGGACGCCTTCATTGAGCAGATGGCCCACGGGCAATTGCAGGTAGACGACGTCCTCCCGCCAACTCGCGATCTAGCCCACATACTCGGGGTATCGCGGTCAACCGTCCAAGTGGCGTACGAGGAGTTGTTCGCTCGCGGGTACGTGACCACGTCGGGCAAAGGAGGAACGCGGGTGATTGCGGTACCGGCTCTGCGTCTCGATCATCAAGCACCCCAGATGACAAGTGCCCCCGTAATGCAAATGAGGCCAGATCCCATTGCCGCGGAACTGACGGATTGGCTCCAAGTCAATGCCGTGAAGCCGTTAGACATTGATTTTCGACACCAAGAACCCTGGATTGATGACCATTTTCGGACCGCATGGCGGCGCGCCGCCGCCCGAGCTCTCCGTGCGATGAAGCCGGAGGACTGGGGCTATCAGTCGCCCTACGGAACAAGCGAAGTGCGGCGCCAAATTCAAGACTATCTCGCCGTCGTTCGGGGCATTACCGTCGATGCAAATCAAATTTTGATGACGTCCGGTGCCCAACATGCCGTCGATTTAATTGCGCAAACCCTGCTTGCACGGGGCGCCACGGCTGCCGTCGAAGACCCGGGATTCCCGGGCGCCCGTCTAACACTCGCCTATCGGGGTATCCAGGTGGTCGGGGTTCCGGTCGACGCTGACGGTATACAGGTCGCAGCCGTCCCCGCGTCCGCGCGACTCATTTTTGTCACCCCGACGCACCAACGTCCGACCGGTGTCGTGTTGTCTCCAAGCCGGCGCCAGCACCTGTTAGATCTGGCCCACCAGGGCACATGGATTGTCGAGGATGACTTCGACAGTGAGTATCGTTATCGCGGCGGACCCTTGCCGCCCCTCTTCGCCGACGCGGGATCCCACGTGCTCTATATTCTCACGTTCTCCAAACTCCTGACTCCCGCGGTGCGACTGGCAGCCATTGTCGGACCCGCCTCCGCCATTGCGCAACTCGCCAACGTCCATTCCCTTATTGAGCGGCATTTGCCGATTATGGAACAGCTCACTTTGGCGGAATTTATGCGGGCGGGTGATTTTACCCGGCATCTCCGGCGCATGCGCCAACTCTACCGCACACGCCACGAAATCCTAATGCGGCAATTAATGGATAGTCGACTAGCCCGCTTGTTTCGCATTCATGGCGTGGAAACGGGACTGCATATCTTTCTTGAAGCCGAGCCGACGTTCTCAGAAGAAGCGGCGGTGGAGGCAGCTGCAAATCGCGGAGTCGGGATTTATCCCTTGCGCCCCTATTGCTACCGCTGTTCTCGCCGAGGACTGCTGATGGGTTTTGCACAAACTGATCAACAGGCCATTTCTGAGGGCGTTCGACGATTGGATCAACTATGGAGGGCTTATCAATGATGCCGCAGTGGATTCGTGATACATGGCCATGGCGCGCGCCCGAACGCACGGAGTTGGTAGCGTAGTCGTAGGAGCATTCCCAGAGTTTGTATTCCTAACAACTGGCACTTTCGGCAAGCGCTTTTTCGGGCATTGATCTCGAAAGCGGACGGCGCCCGATTAATTATCAGTTTGCACCGGGTAACAGCGACGCTGGTACTACCCCCAATAATCGCGTCCCTTCTTGTGTTTCATGATCAAGGTTGCCGTTTCTGTCCCTCCTAGGGTAATACCATTCGCCATAACCCGAGGAAAATCCTGTTAATATTGGACATCACAGTAGGGTAATACACAGAATCTGCAAAAAAGTCCCGCCATCGGCACGGAAGACTGCGTCCTGTCTCCCTTCTTCAATCGGACTTAATGTGGTACTACGGTAAGTGTGAAAGTACCGCTAGAGGGAGATCAAGCAGGCCGTCATAGCGGTCGATGCGTACGAGCCAAAGTCGGGAGACCTTTCCATAGAAACGTAAGCTCGTAGTATAATATTCCAAGTGGCTTTAAGGGTAGATATTCCATATTTCGACCCACTTCAGCTGATCGCCTTGCTCGGCGACGACTCCGCTGACTGTCCAGCCTGCCTGTTCTGGATCAAGCCATTGGGGAGGCACCGCAATTACTCCATGGACGCCGCTTGCCATGTCGGAAATCTTCCAGCCCTCGATGGTCACCCTATTCACGCTGAAGTGTCCTTCCGTCACCACAGCGTCGGCCGCATGGACTGGGGTTTGCTGGTCGACCCAGTTCGCAAGGCGGTCGCGCATTGCGACGACTTTAGGAAGCAGCGGGCCGTCGTGCTGGACGCTGTCGGCCAATGCCTCCTGATCACTGGCCTCCAGGTAGTGGTGTTCCGCTAGCCACTGGGTCAATTTGCGCGCGACGGTGTTCGCCGACCGCATCAAGGACGGGCCGGCCGCAACGTGGCGGATCATAAACCATTCCAAGAATTCGGGCATGCCGGAAGCAATCTCACTGGGGCTGCACAAAGAGCAGATGGCATCGTCCCGCCCCTCTTGGCGTGCCTTTTCAACCGCCTTGGCCAACTCGGGATCCATAGGGTCGGTGGATCGTTCCAGTGAACACCGCAGAAGGTCGATAACATTTTCGTACTGGAAGAAAGTGCGCGGCCTCAGCCGTAGTTGCTGGTCCTGCAGAAACTCATCCAAGACAGACGCAACTGTGGGAGAAAGGGGGTATCCGTCCATCCATTTGCGCTCCTTTATTATAATGTGGGCATTGCCGGAGTCAGCGCCGCGGCAGGATCCCATGGCCTGCGGCGAGACTTTCGTGCGGTAGCCTGCCCTACTTCTCTCTCATTATATCGCGAAACCCTGGTTCCGGTTCGTAAGGTGGAAGGACATGAGGTATGTGTAGATCCGGGGTTGATCTTTATCACCACCCGTATTTCGCACCCTAACCACATGTTTTCTTTTGATAGCAATCGTTGCCGATCAGTCCCATGGGAGGGATGGTCCGGGGCCCCTACAGGGGATCGACACCCGTTTATGGCGACGTGACCCACTCCCACCCCGTGTGCCACATGGAAACCTGAATGACACGTGTGGGACCGCCAGGTGGTGGCGGCCCTCAAGGAAACCCTGACGACCCGGCCCAACATTCTCTTTGTGGCGAACTCCAAGCTGATTACCGTCGAGACCGTCGATCAGTTGTGCGAGGAGCACGTCTCCTTCGTTTCGCGCTGCCCAACACCTTCGCGTTGACCACCGCGACCAAAACCGAGGTCGCGGAGCACGCGACCTGGATCGAGGGCGATTGCGCGACGCCTCGGCGCCGCGGAGTATCGGATTTGGGAAACCTCGGGCATCGTCGCGGATCGTTCGGTCCGCCTCGTGGTCGTGGAATCCTCCGCGTTAGTCGGCATCAGATTCAAACTTGGCGCCGCTGTTCAATTGGTCGTAGCCTAGCAGGAGTTTCCGCGTCAGTGAGTGCAAAACCCCTGGAACCCCGGCAGAATCACGGTTTTGAGCGTTTCGCGCGTATTATACAACTCAGTGCCGTTGTTGGCGGGACTTGGCGAAAGGCCCCAAACTACCGTCTCACGCGGGATTCGGGAATTTCACCAATAGGTGGTGGGAACTCAAGTGTGGTCAACGGGACCCATATAAGGAAACTCCTGCTAGACCGTCGATGAGCTAGATAATGATTCAATGAGCAGTGCCAAACTGTTGACTGTCATCTTTGACCGCAAGGAGCCACAGGTTAGCAAGTGCAGAGCCGTGGGCACGACATCCGGTAGCGCCACACCACTCATTCCTGGATCCCCTCGCCTCGGCTCAGGCCGCGGATGATGTGTTTTTGCACAAACAAAAAGAGGACGACCAAGGGCATCGTTGCCATGATGCCCGCGGCGGAAAGGCGGCGCCACTCCACAGACTGCGAGCTTACTAAGCGCTGCACTTCCACTTCAATCGGCTGGACAGTATGGCTTGTCGTGACAATCAGCGGCCACTGAAAGGAGTTCCACGATCCGATGAAAACATACAAGCCGATGGTAAACAGCACCGGTTTGGCCAGCGGCAGTGCCACGGACCAGAGGAACCGGAGGTGGCTGGCACCGTCAATCCGCGCTGCGTCCCAATAGCTTTTGGGGAGCGTCAGGAAGAACTGGCGCAACAAAAACACGCCAAAAACTGACCCACCGTACGGTAGAATTTGGGCCCAACGCGTGTTGAGCAGATGCATCTCATGCAAAATCACGTAGTTGGGGATTAAGAGCGCTTCCGCGGGGACCATCATGACCAGCAAGATTAGCAGGAATACGGCGTTACGACCCCTAAACTCGAGAAAACTCAACGCGTAGGCACTGAGTATGCTTGTGGTTAGAGCGATGGCGACAGTCGTGCCGGTTATGAAAACGGTATTGGCAAAGTACATGGGCCAACGGCCCATGTACCACATTTCGACATACGGACGAAAGTCAAAATCGGGAATCAGATGTGGGGGAAACATAAACACATGAGCCGGGGTATCCATCGAAGTGACCAGGGCAATATAGAGAGGGAACAAAAAAGATAAGGCCACGGCGAGGGCTAACACTCCGCGAAAGCCTCGCAGCAGCGTCCGTTGTGGGCGCCACTCGGCTGATTTTTGGTTCCGGAAGACGTTGGCACTCACTGATAGAACACCCACCTTTTCGACAACCAGTTTTGGATTAGCGTCAACCCGAGAATGATGATGACCAACAAGAGGGCCATCGCAGCTGCATAGGATAAGTGAAAGTAGCTGAACGCGGTCTGATAAATTAGCAAGATCAGTGTGAGGGTCGAGTTTTCTGGGCCGCCGACTGCCGATGAAGGCGTACTGGTCAAGGCAAAGATCTGGGAGAAGGCCTGCAACGTCCCGATCGTCGTCACAATAACCAAAAAGAACAAGGTTGGAGACAAGAGTGGCAGAATAACCCGCACAAACCGCGTCCAACTGGTCGCTCCATCGATTGCGGCGGCTTCCAAGACCTGGGTGGGAACGTTAGCCATGGCGGATAGAACAATAATCACATCAAATCCCAAGCCATGCCACAGACTGTATATCGCAATTGACGGCATGGCCATCCGTGGGCTGAGGAGCCATTGGGATTCGGGCAAATGCAGCCAATGAAGGACGGCATTAAGAATGCCGTATTGCGGATTAAACATCCATAGCCAGGCAATGGAGGTGGCAATCACAGGGGTGATGTAGGGCAACAGCACAAAGGTCCGGAGCATGGCAAAATATCGGCTTTTCTCATGAATGAGAGCCGCGATCAGCACCGCCCCGACGACGGTGGCGGGAATCATATAAGCTGCGTAAAGAAAGGTATTGCGGACCGCCTGCCAGAAGATCGAATAGCTTAGGGCTTCCTTAAAGTCGGTCAAACCGCCGAAGGTGGTATTTACCCCAAGGAGATGGTAATGGTAAAAGCCCAAGACCAGAGAAACCCCGGCCGGTAGGTACGTGAAGACGATGAGGAAGGCAAACGTGGGCAACAAGAACAGAATCGGTGTAGCCCAGGCCATTCTTGGTTGCAATGGAATTGTCCGGCGTTGTTTAGACCGTCCGACGCCCATCTGCTCCATTAGCGATTGATCCAAACGTTTTCTCCCCCTCGAATAACGTCAGGGGCTGATTAAAAAGGGATATCACGTTAATACCCGTCTGATAGCCGAACCATTTGACGAAAGATCAGCGGTAGGAAGGATCTCCGCCCTGCCTTTTGATTAATGGACCAAGCTTCCAGGAAAATCCCTTTGAAACAGCCCCGGGTGTGTGCGACGGTTACCCCTTGACTTTTCCTGTTAGATAGTTGGTACCAATTTTGGTCATTTGGGCTAATGCTGCCGAGACGCTAATTTGACCGTTCAGCGCTTTTGCGTACGGTGATTCCATCTGGGCTTTAGCCGCCTCGTAATTAGCGTTGCGGGGCTTGTACCACCAGTACCTGGGGTTGCTAAAGCTTGCGGCCTCTGCTGGATGCGCCTTGTAGAAGGACTTCATCATGGTGTACTCTTCTGGACCCAGCGGCAGGTAGTTGGTGTGCTCGTCCCAGTAGACGTTGGTCGACGGTGAAGACAACCACTTGATAAAGGTCCACGAGGCCTGTTTCTGAGCTTTGGTTCCGATGTTGAACATGGCTAGCGACGCACCGTTTATATATTGGTAGGGGTGGCCCGACGAACCGGATGGGGCTGGCACGCCGCCCATGACGAACTTTCCCCCAACTGAACCCTTGTCGTAGGTATAACCCGCAGACGCGTCAATCAACATGCCGATATCTCCGGTACCAAAGTCCAATTGATACTGGTAGCCAGACGTCAAGATCATACGACCGTTCTTGACCCAAGACCGTAGCATGGTCAGTGCGGCCTTGGCTTGGGGATTGTTCAATGCAAAGCGGGTGCGGTGTGTTTTGGTAGCAAAGATTTTTCCGCCGTCGGCCTTAACGATGTCGAGGTATTGACGCAATGATGGGGTCCATGCGATTCCGTGATATTTGGGACTTAATGCGGCAATCTCTCCGGCGTCTTGGCCTACCTGCGCCCAAGTCTTAGGAGGCGACGTGATTCCCGCCCGTTTAAACAACGACCTGTTGTAATAGGTGACCACAAGGGACTTTTTTTCGAGCGGCATCAGGTACTGTGCTCCGTTTGGTTCTTTCATGTCATTCCAGACAACCGGGCAGTAGAATTTCTTAATTTGGGCTTCGGTAAGTCCATTGGGTCCCCTCATCCACGGATTGAGCTTGACAATGGCCCCTGCGTGAATTAGCTGGGGCACAATCCATTCACTCAACATGCCGACATTGGGCGCCTGTCCCGCTTCGAACGCTGCCAGCCCATGATGCGAAGCGCCGATGGGGTGGAAGGTCACTTGGATATCCGGGTGAGTCAAGTTGAACTGGCGCACCTCAGCCTTCACTGCCTGATACAAGGCGCCTGAACTGTGCCCCGCCCAATAGGTAATGTGAACGACACGATGTTTGTGGCCGACCGGCTTTGCCGCAGCACTTGTTGTGGTGGTCGTTCCACAGGCGGATAAAAGAGTGCAGAGAGCTACTCCCGACGCACTTGCCATGCCGATCGTTCGGTGTGTAGAACGCATTTGGAGCTCCTTATGGAATATGCAATTTCAATACCAGAGAGGTGGTGGCCAGTATGAGATGCAGAACGCCGCTCGCGAGCCCGACACAGGGCACTCTTTCTTACGCGTCTCAACAAACGTCTCTGGCTTGATTTAACTGTAGCGACTTTGGACCACTCCGCGGTAAAAGCAGGATAAAGCTTTGGGAAAGCTACCGTAAATTCATGCAGCACTCGGGATGGGTATACCGAGTAGGGTCGATTCGACAGCGCGGTATAATGCCCACACTTTGAGGGTTAATGGTCGGAGCGGAGACTGCATTTTCGGTCGCGCTAGACTAGTGATTCGCCGTTTTGCAATTCCCCTTTCGACAGCCGAAGGATTGTATCCTGGCAGAGGCGAAGGCACGCCGATTATCGAACGGGTGGTTTAATATGTGTTACGCAGCCATGTCATCGTGTACTGGTGGTACACCACTCCGGCAGTTCGCTCCGCCAGTGACGAACGATCTCAGTGATAGGGCTGGCGCGGTCTTGTAAACGCGTATTTATGGCGGTCCGATCCTAACTTTTCCCGACCAGCGAGGCACAATCGACAAAACCCGTACGGAGACTTAACCAGGCGAGGAGTGGATTTCGCTGATCGAGGACGCCCCGTCATGGCGCGTGATGCCAGTAACGTCCAGGTAACGTATTTGGGCCAGGACTCAAACGTTGCACGGTATGCCTACAAGGGAGCGTTGGCGAAATGGCCGCCGCCATATGACGCTGGGGAACTTATCGCACCTGGTGCAAGCCGTCCGACTCTGCCTTGCGGCGTCAATGAAATGGCATGAAGGGCGACCACCGGGGCTGATAATGTGATACGCTGGGAAAGGGTGAGGTTTTGTCTCGAAACTTTCTGTGTGTGCGTTAAAGGAGGGTGGATGGCATGGCTTTTCTTGTCTTCATATTAATCTTGACGGGGATTCCGATGGCCATTTTGTCCGTGCCGGTGATGAGGAAGTTGAAAGAGACCGATTTTGCTCTGCTGCGGGATACTCAGAATACGCAGCATCGCCACGGTGCATAGCGGTTAGCCGGGAGTCGAGGCGGCCATCTTTGTCGGGCCTTCGCATAGCATAATCGGGGCTCTCTATATTCGAGCCAAAAATCGACGGAGTACCACATCGGCTGATGAGACTCCAAGGAATTTGGGGCTTTATCGTGTTGCCGTTACCGACAAAGGCGCTACGAGCAAGGTTCCTGCCCGGGGCACGGGCATCGCCTCCGATTTTGGAGCAGCTTTACGCTTCGTCTCGGGGCGCAGCGCCTGGGGCCGGGGATCTCGCATCGGCGCAGCTTTCTCACGAGTCGTGCATGCGGCTTCATCGGGCTTACGGCGCAATGATTTTCGATCGTGACAGCCAGAACTTCTGATCCACGAGATCTCCGGGATATAGGCGGAGTGCTGCAGCGCACACGCGGTTGCAGGGGCTGTGCCAATGCACTCTACCGAGAGGTCTTAGAGTTCTTTCAATTTGTTCATCGCGCCGAAGTCAAATTCTACGCCAGCTGCAATGGTTTCTTGCCGCATTACGTCGGCGATATGATTTCGGACCTCCGCCGGCACGTCAGGAAGTTCTTGTGCCAATACCTGCCTAGCCACACCCTTTCCATCCAGTGAAGCCAACGTCCGTAAGGCGCGGGAGTATTCGTTCTGGTAGGTGTGGACCCAATCGGTACCGCGCTGTGGTTCACGGCATACTCCGCACAACGTGGGATAACCTTTGTCGATTCGACCCAGAATTTGATAGCCGGCTTTTACGCAAAACTGCGTGAATGGCGGGTGCATCACGGCCATGGTAGCCATGGACTGTTTTAATGCGTCAAAACGCTGGCGTGTACCGCCTACAGGGAGGACGTCGTAGTTCATTTCCGGATGGTGCTGACGCAGCCAACGGTAGGCCAGACGGCCGAAGCCCGAGTGTGGGTTATCGACCGCTAACACTTGCGAGGTCTCAGTATTGGTGACTACGATTTCCAAAGGCCCAACGGTTCCTGAAAGAAACGGAACCAGGCCCTTAGCGTCAGACAGAAACAGATTGTCGGGGGATGTATGTATAAGGTCCACTTTATGATCTTGGATTTCCTTAATTTGCTGATCTCGGGATTCGGTATAGTGCATCTCGACGCCTTTCATGAGCCAGAGTGGCAGATTGTGAGCTCCCGGAAACACCATTATACGGATGTGACGCAAGGATATCCCTCCAAACTATCGGAAATCTCATCGTGAATAAGAGTTTCCTTCCATATCGTAGTAGCCCTTATGCAGCAATTAATGTTGGAACTACATCCGGGCGTGGGCGTTGACAGATTGTCGCCATAGGACCGCAACCGGTTTGGCGCCTCTCTTTATACAATGCCTCGCTCAAGCAACGATAAACATCGCGGCCGACATCGGTAGTCTTCCTAACCTTAGTCGTGAGTGAGGCGATGACGCGAGTTGCGCGACCTGGAGGCTTCAACGGGTCGACGAGGAACATTAGTTCTACTGTATCGGATTGTGAGCCAAATTAGCCTTTTCCGGGTTGGCTCCCAAGCGGAGTATTCTACCAATGGATAGCCATTCCCTTTGAAATTGCGCTGGCAGCCTGTTGACGGTCGCGGAGGCATCCGGAGCCCCGACATCCGGTCTGCCACAGAACCACAGCCAACCATCAACGGCTGCAACCGTGCGGTAGTGTAAGAGGTCGGGTCGGGGTGGGGTAGATACCCCTTGGACTCAACTGCCTCCGATGATTAGGAAAAGCTGGACACAATACGGTCCCAGGTCGAAACGTCAACATGCCAGTCCTGCGCCACCAGTGGGATGTCGCTGAATCCTGGGATTTGGGCTTCGTACGGAACCGATTCCTCTTGATAGATCAGGCCGGTGACCAGTTCACCGGTAGCATCCAACCGGGCCAAAGCCTTCGAACGGTCGTGCGGATCGTAGGCGGCATCGCCATCCAGATTCACCAAGGTCTTCTTATACCAGTCATAGGTGTTGACCTTATTGTAGGTGACGCACGGTGAAATCACGTTGACCAGGGCAAAGCCCGGATGCTCGATGCCTTGTTGAATCAACCGCGCCAATTGAGGCTGCCAACTGGAGAATCCCTGTGCCACAAAAGTAGCCCCGGCCGACACTGCCAGCATCAACGGATGCACCGGACGATCAATGCTGCCCCTCGGGGTGGTTTTGGTTTTAAACGCCTCCTCGGACGTCGGAGAAGTCTGGCCTTTGGTGAGTCCGTAGATGTGATTGTCCATCACGATGTAAGTGACGTTTGCATTGCGGCGAAGCGCGTGCATAAAGTGTCCCATGCCGATGGCGTAGGCGTCGCCGTCTCCTCCCGCGGCTAAAACCAATAAGTCGCGATTGGCCAGTTTTAAGCCGAGGGCCGCGGGAAGTGTACGTCCGTGGGTAACGTGGATGTTGTATGAGTTAATATAGTTGCCAAGCTTACCCGAGCAGCCAATACCGGCAACAATAGCCGTTGTGCCAGGTTCGGCCCCAACCGCGACGAGCGCCTTTTGCATCGCCGCCAATACGCCGAAATCACCGCAGCCCGGGCACCACCAGGACTTTTCGCTGGTTTTGAATTCTTGCAGTGTTGCCATCATCCACTCACCTCCGCGAACGCCTCAAGCAGGGGACGCGCCTTGTTCACAATCTCCGAGGGAAAGAACTGGACCCCATCATATTTGAGCAAACTGTAGCAGCGAGCTTCATCATATACGCCGGCGGTACGCATCAAAAGCGCAACCTGGCCAGTCGCATTTTGCTCGACCACTAAAATCTTCTTTGCCTGCGCGAACAGTCTTTCGAAGTCATCCGCCGGGAACGGCGACAAGGTCCGAAGCCAGCTGACCGCGATACGGTACCCGTCTTCTTGCAAAAGGTCGCCCGCTTCCCGGATTGCGCCTACCGTGGATCCAACGGCCAACAGCACCAAGTCCGCGTCAAGCGGGCCTTCCCATTTGACGCCTTCGCGCATGGCATGCACCTGCTTCAACTTGGCCATACGCTTTTCCATCATGTGGGTGCGGTTCGCCGGATCCTCCGATACTTTGCCACTGGGCTGATGTTCCACACCAGTAGCCAGATGTTGACCACGGGCCGTACCCGGAAGCGTTCTGGGCGAGATGCCCTCATCAGTCACGCGGTAGCGATAGTAGGGGGCATCGGACGCCATCGCCCTCAACTCATCCTCCGTCACCAGCGTTCCCCGTTGTATCTCCACGCGCGGACCGTCCAGCTTGGCACGGTCGATCGTCTGCGACCACAGAGAGAGAGATAGGTCAGTGGCGATTAAGACCGGGGTTTGCAGCGTGTCGGCAATGTTAAACGCTTGCCAGCCGTCCTCAAAGGTTTCCTCTAAGGAGCTTGGCGCGATTACCACGCGCGGACCTTCCCCGTGGCCGCCGTTAATCATGGCCAGAAGGTCTGACTGCTCTTGCTTGGTGGGCATCCCAGTCGAGGGGCCGGCTCGCTGGGTGTCGACAATAACCACTGGGATCTCCGCCATGCTGGCCAGCCCAATTCCTTCCTGCATGAGTGAAAAGCCGGGACCTGAGGTTGCGGTCATGGCGCGTGCCCCGGCATAGCCTGCGCCGATGCAGGCACTGATCGAACCCAGCTCGTCTTCCATTTGCACGACCACACCGCCAACTTGCGGAAACCACTTGGCCAAGGCCTCCATAATGTCTGTGGCGGGTGTAATGGGATATCCGCACATAATGCGACATCCGCCGGCAATCGCGCCGAGCGCCAACGCGTCATTGCCCGTAAGCACCAACCGGTCCCCGGGCACCGGACTGTTCAGCTTTAAGGAGGACACACCCGCGTACTCGGACCGCACGCGGTTGTATCCGTCGAGCAGGGCTTCCTGGTTGGCGCGGACTATCTCCCCGCCCTTTGCTGAGAACTTTGATGCAATGTAGTCGAGAAAAGGTTTGGTGGGTAGGTTCAAGAGCGCCGCAGACGCACCGACCGATACCATATTGCGCATGACGACAGAACCGTGCGATTTGGCGATTTTGGTGAGTGGCAAAGCAATCAGGCGTGCGTTGACGCCGTCCGGCACCACGGGATCAAAGGCGCTATCTGCCAAAAGCAGGCCGTGCATCAGCTCCCCACCGTAAAGGTTAATAGTGTCCTGATTCAAGGCCACCAATATGTCGCTTTTCTCCGTGGCGGCTTCCACGCGCTTGTCGGCAATGCGAACCTTGTAGGTCGTGTGGCCCCCCTTGATGCGCGACGAAAAATGTTTGTAACCGTATACGAAGTAACCCATGCGGGTCAGGACCGTGGAAAGGACGTCGCCGGTCGAATCAATGCCCTCACCTTGTTCTCCGCCGATTTTCCAAGCAATCATTTGGAAGGCCTCCTGTTCGTTGTTAATTATATTGCAATACGGACGGCACGGAAACGGCGGGGCTCCGGGACATATCTCACCGAGCAGCTCAGGGATGAATCATAGGCGAGGTTTGGTGCGGAGTTCATGGCGAAAGATGTGGGACAGCGAGAAAAAGACTGGCCGTGGTGTACCACGACCTGGGCAAGGCAGCCTATAAAGTGCGGAGCGTGAAATCGGGCGGTGGCATCGAGCCCGGACGGATCGGGTAGTACTGCCGACGACCTGGCGGCCAACAGAACCGCTGGCGAGGGAAGAACCCGTGGACAAGAACGAAGTGGGATTCTGTCCTCGGGATCTAATCTGCCGCTAGGTTGAATGATCGGTGTTTAGATGTCTACGATCAAATCAGCCGTGAACTCGAGCCGCCATGGTTCCCGCGTATAGGGGCGACAAATGGCGAATCGCGTTGTGTGCACGGGTGACAAATTGGGCGGTTTTTAAGACGGGATCGTCACGATCAAAGAGAATTCCCACGGACAAGCCTCGGCTTTTCAGCCGGGCTTTTTCCAGGATTTCGGGCACATCCGCTTGGGTCAAAGAGCTGACGTCTTGACCGCCAATGCCGTGGTCGTTTTCGTAATAGTAGACAGTCTTCGGATCCTTCAACTCAAACGCGTCAATACCGGAATCCGATATGTAATGCAGGAGGGATGCCTTATCTTCATCGCTTTCGGGCTTTACGGAAAACCGGACAAACACACCGTCGAGGCCAATGCCGACCTCAAAATGCGCGTATCGCTTGTATCCCCGCTCTGAACGGGAGAAGGCTACCCAGGTGTCGTCCGGTGGATTCACCCGGCGCCGCGCATGAGAAGCGGTGTGAGGATACATAACGTGTCCGCTAATTTCCTCAAGACGGGGAGCTAAGTCGTCGCCCAGCATGGCCAATTTGGGACGAACCATGGTTCTCAGCGTACTCATGCGCTCATGAAAATCGGGGATTAGGAATACCTCGAAATCAGGTTTGGAAAATCCAGCGAACTGATACATGAATTGGTCCTTTCTCGGTTTCTGGGAGAACTATTCTTCATGGTATCAAGACCCTGTCTAAATCACAACTCCGCTTTCGCCGCCGACA
This sequence comes from Bacillota bacterium, assembly GCA_021820965.1. Taxonomy (GTDB): domain Bacteria; phylum Bacillota; class Sulfobacillia; order Sulfobacillales; family Sulfobacillaceae; genus Sulfobacillus_B. Next base: position 52,400 of record JAKACZ010000031.1, read on the forward strand.
GGGATTTGACGGAGTATTCTCGAATAGGAAGGCAGGAGGGATAATCGTGTGGCAGAATGCCGCTTGGGACGAGTGGCGAAGCCGCTTGCAAAGCCAACTAGATGCACGCGCTCAGGAATTGCTGCCAAACCTACCCTTGTCGCAGCACTTGCGCTGGCTTAGGATTTTGGCCCGCCAGAGCCACCCCGTGGCCGAAGGCATTGCAAAATGGCTATCGGGTATGGACTCCCGCGAATGGATTGTAAGGCCCGGTGACGAATGGAACAGTATCGAAGATTACCGAGTGATTTTTATCGCATATCCGGAGTACTTAGGCTGGGATCCACTGGCTATGTGTGCGATGGCGGCCCTCTGGGCACAAGACCACGGTGACCGCTGGGCGATGTTAGCGAAGCAATTAGGGCCGCTTGCCATATTAGGCGCGATGCAGGGGCAATACGCCAGCCCTGCGCTCTCCTTGTACGACGGGTCGTTTAGGAGAGCCTATGGTCCATGGCTCAAGGCATGGAAGTTTCGGGAGGAAACGCCCCATTCGGGCGATAATGCGTCGCTCCCTTGGGCCCCGGTTCCTGACTATGCAGCGTACAGCCAGCAGCTGGTGTACGGGGTGGTCCCCCACGAAGTGCGGGGCCAGAGTGTATCCAGCGAAGTGGCGGTGCTTTTAGCGTTAGGCGAGGTGCCGGATGGCGAGCGGTCGATGATGGCGGGACTGGCATATAAGGCATTGGAGGGGCTTTGGATGAGTCAGGCATGGCAGGGGGCACAATAGCATGGTTGCCAATGAAGATGCTTTATGGGAGAGAATGTCCCGGCCGTTGGAAGACCGTCTGATAGTGACGCCGCTTTTGAGTCCGGACCAACTGAACGGAGGCTCGGTCGACGTGCGGTTGGGGCAGGAATTTATCTTGATGAAACGGTCAGCCAAGGGTCCAATCGATCCGTTGTTGATGGAGCAGGATCCGCGGGATTATCAAGAGCGGGTTCGGGTGCCAATAGGGGAAAAAATGATTTTGCACCCCAATCAGCTGGTACTAGGGGCCACCTTTGAGTTTCTGCAGGTTCCTCGAGACTTGATGGCCTACGTGATCGGGCGCTCGTCGTGGGGACGGTTAGGATTAATTGTCGCTACCGCGATTATGGTGTCTCCCGGTTATCGTGGCAGCCTTACGTTGGAATTGGCTAATTTGGCCGATACCCCAGTGTATTTGTACCCGGGCACGCGAGTGGCGCAACTGGTTTTTCACACATTGACCGAAGCCGGCGCCGCATATCCTCAGCAGGGCGGGAAATACACCGGTCCGGTGGGACCGGAGTTCTCCAAGCTGTCGCTTGACCGTGATTGGGCGATCATCCGCTCGCTTGGGCAGGCACGGTCATGAACAGTTTTATCCCGCTTGCCATTGCGGTGGTAGTGATTATGGCGTTTCGCGTTCGGCGGATGATGAAAGAGCAAGTGTTTCGGTCGACCACCGTGTGGACCCGCGTTGTGCTGCTGAGTATTCTGGGTCTGGTGGTGCTAATGGTGGAAATGCGATCCGTGCTCACTTTGGCGGGAGTGGCTGTCGGATTTGTGCTGGGGTTAATCTTGGGTGGACTCAGTCTTCAGCACACGCGTTTCAATAAGAAGGCGGATCCACCTCGGTATCAAACAAATCCTTATATCGGCGCTGTCGTGGTGGTGTTGTTTGTGGTTCGCGTTTTGTACGACGCCACCAGGGCGCATGCCCGTGCGGTTGGTAGCGGCCCGGTTAATCCTTTGGCCCTGTCATGGATTGCTGCGCTCCTCTATTTTCTTTTTGTGGCCTACTGGGACGTCTATTACATAGGGCTTCTCCGTATCTTCCGAAAGAAGTAGATTCAGTCCCCACGGCTAAAGCTCCCTCGATGGCGGGGACCCCCACCTCCCGCCATCATCCGTCATCCCGCCAATCGCGCAGTGCATGCTGCACGTGCGGTTCGTCCACGATGGGGGCGTGTTGGCTTTCGGCATCCCAGAGGGCTGCAGTGGCCAGATGATTAATCACGCGCGGCAAGCCGCGCGACTGCGTGGCCAACACGGTGAGGGCGGAGGGCGTGAAGAGGGCCCGGTCTACCCCCGCCTGGCGGCACTGATGGGTCACATAGGCCGCCGTGTCCGCTTCCGTCAGGCCGGTGAGATGAAACCGCAAACCGACGCGTTTGATGGATCGCCTCGAAAATCTTGAGCCGCAACGTCGCCCGCAAATCGGGTTGGCCCACGAGAATGCAGGTAAACGGGGTCATCGCGTCCATCCCGGTATTGAGGCTTTTATCCCGAATTCGGGATAAGTCATTATGTAAAGTAAATGAAAATGCTAAGTTAATGGCCAGGTCGCGCGTCGCGCGGCCCAGCAGGATGGGATTACTTCACATAACGCTTGAGGCGTTTCAGAGCCGAGTGAGCCAATCGAGTAAATCCTGGCCCTGGGTCCACGCGGGCAACTCCGATGAGATAAGATTGGGATAGGCCTTTTCCAGGGCCTGTCGTTTGAGTTCGGTGTCGGCGCGGGCATAAATTTCCGTGGTCGCTAGATCCACGTGCCCCAAGAGGTCACGAATGTAAATCAAGTTCACGCCTGCCTGCAGCAGATGCATGGCCTTGGAGTGCCGGAAATGGGGAGCTCCCCATTTCCGCCATACGGCAGCGATGCCAAGTCTTGGCCCTTCGCTAGCGGCCGTTGCGCCCAGCATCTTCTGGCGCCAGAGCCGCAACATGTGAGCGCTCGGTTGAACCGCCCGTACCCTGTAATAAATTCCCACAGTCATCCGTCATCTCGTTGATGAGTGGCAGTGGCAGCCAGAACTGAAGCGCGCTTTAAGGGAGAGGATACGAATGCCGCCGAAGCGACAAGGTCGTCGAGCCGCATTACTATTTTCGTTTATTGGAGCTGCATTTGTGGTAGTCGCCTGGCGTTTCTGGGATTTACAGGTGGCACACGGCCAATATTATCGGTCTTTGGCTCAGGCCGATCAGTTGCGCCAAATTCCCCTCCCCGCTCCACGCGGCAATATCGTCACGGCAGACGGCGTCACGGTGGCAACGTCCCGTCCTGCATGGAGTCTCTATTATCTCGGTCAAGGCGGTTCCATGCCTAAGGCGGAGGTTGCACGGCTCGCGGGATACCTTCACATGTCGCCCAAAGTCATCACTCAGGAGATTAACCATCAGTTAAAGATACAGCCGAGCTATGATCCGATTGAAATTGATGCCAGTCTCACTGCGAAGCAAATGACGACGGTTGAGGAAAATATTAATCGCCTGCCCAACTTGCGCGTTCAGCCGACTGCCGTCCCTAGCTTTCCCTTCGGCAGCACCATGGGCAACATTCTCGGATTTCTCAACCAACAGACTGCGACGACCGAGACCGGAGTCTATGGATTAGAGCAGCAATATAACCGTTATCTGACCGGGAGTTCCGGAGGGGAATATGCGGAGGTCAACCGCACCGGCCAGTTAGTGAAGCTATTGGGACACTCGGTGCCGACGCCCGGAGACACTTTGCATTTGACGATTAATTGGACCTTGGAGAAAACCGCGTATCAGGCGCTAGGCTATGTCATGCATGCCATGCAGCATGCGAACCCTGCGCTGACGTCTTATGCGCCCGGGGCGGACCAGGGCGGGGTCATTGCCTTGAATCCGAATAATGGCGATGTCCTCGCCGTCGCGAGCTTGCCCAGTTATAACCCGAACAAGCTATTGCCCAACAGCCCCCAGCGCACGACCTATTATTCCCGTCTAATCAAAGAAGCGGTGAACCCCTTTAGCATAGTCCCTATCAACTGGCCGTTTCCGCCCGGATCGACGTTTAAGCCGATCATGGCGGTGTCGGCGTTGGCCTCTCACGTCGTGACGGCCACCACCAGGATCTTCGACCCGGGCTACTTTCCGAAAATCCCCTCTTTTCACAGTTGGGAGTACCCAGGGTCCTTCGGTTGGTTAAATATTGAGCAAGCTATTGGTCTGTCGGACGACACCTTCTTTTATACGCTGGGCTACGACATGGGCATCCGTACCATGGACCACTGGATGCAGCAGTTTCTCCTCAACAAGCCAACGGGGATTGATTTGCCTTATGCCAGCACCAACTCGTTGCCAACACCCCAGGAACTGCAGCAAACCCAACATGTGCCCTGGACGCCGGGTCAGAATCTTAACACCGTTATTGGGCAAGGTCTCGATAACTTCACCATGGTTACACTGGCTCGGGCGGACGCGGCCATCGCCAACGGTGGCACGCTGTATCAACCACATCTAGTCTCGGAGATTACCACAGCAAGCGGCAAGATGGTTAAAAAGTTCAAACCGGTGGTGCAGGGGAGGATCCACCTGCCTGCCTCGATCTGGCATACCGTGCATGTGGGCATGGAGATGTCGGCTCAGGATAGCAACATTGCCAACACGGGAACCAGTGGCACCGGATATGGTTCCTTAGCTGGGTTTCCAATTCCCCTGGCCTCCAAAACCGGCACCGCTCAGGTGAACGGCGGCACGAACAATGCGGTTTTTCTGACCTTTGGGCCGGCGCCTCACCCTCGCCTCATCATTCTTGTCTATGTGAAGGCAGGAAGTTGGGGGGCAGACTCGGGGTTTGTCGCCCGCGCGATGTACGACCAATATTTTAAGGTGAAAGACTCGTCCGCCAAGGCGGTCTTTGACCGCACATTCGGCCGTAATTTCGCCTGGCCCTTCGGCTATAAGCCCCCCAAACGCACGACGCCGTAGGGCTTTGTCAAACTGTGGCTGACAGACGGTGAGAACAAGTTCGAGTTGGTCAAAAATAGATCAAGTGCATAACTGCATAAACTTCCGTTAGCTTGACAAAATGCACTTCAAGGCGCTTCACGGCGCATACCGGGGGCAAAAGGCCCTGTAGAGTATCGGCGCAGGATGGAGAGACGCTGGATGGCCTAGCAAGAAATGGCAGGGCCGTGCAGCCTGTAACCTAAGTATCAGCCCGTAGAGTTACGTGGCCCCTGCCCATTACAGCGCTTCCTCCCCTGCCTCATCGCCCTGAAATTGTATGAACCTTGAGGGGGAAAGAAACAGCATCCAATAACTTAACTTTTCTTGATTAAAACCATTTCTTGTGCTATGCTTTAGATATGTTACTAAGCCTAGAAGAAGCGGCAAAAGTATTAGGGGTATCAAAAAGCACCATGCGTCGCTGGGAAGAGGAAGGGCGACTCAAACCCGAACGAACGCCAGGCGGTCATCGGCGCTATCGTTCC
>JAKACZ010000032.1 GCA_021820965.1 Bacillota bacterium
TGATGCGGCAAAATCACGAGCGGCTCGGCATCACGTTGCCCTATCCCAATGGGGCACTGCAGCCGGCACCCACGACCAAACGCCTCAAGGAAATCGTCACCCCCATTCAAATCATTCATTGGCGGGCAGCTGACGGAACCCGGCGGCGGAGCCGGAGTGCCCTCACGCTCGTCCAACGCCAAGCCCTCTTGTTGGTCGGGATGGATTCCCGACGGTTTATCCGGGTTCCTTCCGGGTGAGCCGCAGGGGCATCCCATCATTCAGGCTGGGCTAAGCAGGGGTGCGAAATGCAAGATAAACACTTCCCGGCTCCCACTCACCGTAACCTACAGCTACACATAATCCATCGAACATGAGCTATTCAGTGCCATCAGTATCAACTGGCGCGGGCGGCCGCTCGAGACGTTTGACACGGTGGTCCAATGCATTGGCCATACGCGCACCCGACGAGGGGGAGCGGTCCAAGCCGTACTGGATGAGCGTACCTACGAGAAAGGTCGTAAAGTGGCGGACGAGACCCCTAACGCGCTCCATCTAACCCGTCAGACCTTTCACGGGGAGTGGAACTACGTGATCCGACCGCAACCCTGCGTGCCGCCTTAGTGTTCCGGGTTTTTCAGAGCAGGGAATCCATTGAAGATTTCCCATTCCGGGGCCACAGCTGTGACAGGCTGGGCCATCCGTCCCAAATAGCGGGGCGATCAATCACAGAATACCCGACCACCGATTAGAACCCGATTAATTGCGCTGGAGACCGACCACCACGAGATGAGCCATAAGGTCAGCAAATGATATCCCGGCCGCTTTAGCCGCCTTCGGCAAAAGCGAATTAGGTGTCATGCCAGGAATCGTATTCAGCTCTAGCACCACGGCACCGTTCGGCGTTAAAAACATGTCGGTTCGGGAAAAACCGCGACAGCCTAACGCCTCGTGCGCGGTCATCGCCGCCTGTTGCACCATCTGCGTTTCCTCTTCGGTGAGGTCCGCAGGGCAGATTTCATCCGAACCGCCGTCCTCGTACTTGGAGGCGAAGTCGAAAAACTGACCGCGGTGCGGAACGATTTCAATAACGGGTAGCGCCCGGAGACTGCCGTCCAGTTCTTCCAAGACCGCACACGTAACTTCGCGCCCGGAGATCTTTTCTTCCACCAGCACGTCTGCGTCAAATCGACTGGCCCACTCCAAGGCCCGCTTGAGCTCATCGGAATTTGCGGCCAAAGACACGCCCAGACTGGATCCGCCTAAATTGGGTTTTATCACAACCGGATAGGCTAAATTGGCCTCGACCGATTCCACGATGTTGGCCGGTGAGCCCTGTATCGCGGCCGCCGTCACCGGCAAATCGCGAGCTGTTTTGAGTCCGTGGTAACGAAACAGTTCCTTGGCCTTGGACTTATGCATGGCCAACGCGGAAGCCAGCGGTCCACTTCCGGTATAGGGAATGGAGAGGCTTTTAAGGAGTCCCTGCAGGGTACCATCTTCCCCGAAAGGTCCATGAAACGCAAGAAACACCACGTCAGCATCCGACAACAGCGAGAGGCCGCGGATGGCCTCATCGCGGGGCATGGGGCGATTCGACGCCTCCCCCGGTCTGGGGACCACGTGGGGTGCCGTTTGGGTGAGACTCCAGTGACCCTCTCGACTAATGACCACGCCCTGTACATCAAACCGCCCGGTACTATTTAACGCATCAAACACTTGAGATCCGCTGGCCATCGAAACGTCATGCTCGCTCGAGGGCCCTCCCATCATCACAACCACGCGAAGCTTCTGAGCCAAGTCTCCGCCTCCCCAAAATTATGTCGGCTGCAAGCAAGAGGTACCCTTTTAAAATACGTGTTTCGCAGCTCCTTTTGAATCGCAAGCGGAAAAATCCCGGAAACTTCCATCACCCAATTGTTAAAACCATGGGGAGTTGGGAAGGATCACGACGGGAGGGACGCTGTGCGCAAGACCAAATGGGGCATTTTCTTAACATTATCCGTCCTCACCGCCCTGGGGATTACCTCAGGCGTCACCACGCCCACCCAATACCAGGCCGCGATGAGCCTGCGCCAGGCGGAAAGGGATGGGCAGGCTTTGTTCCATTCCACCCAGCTTGGCACCAACGGGCTTTCCTGCGACAGTTGCCACGTCGACGGGGGCCGCTTCTCTCATAGACTCAAAGGCCAACGCATCCCGTCTTTAGTTAATGCCAAGGCGATGTTCCCGGCCATCAACCCCAGCGGCAACGTGACCACGCTCGCAGCACAAATCAACCAGTGCATTATCCATAATCTCCACGGAAACAAGCTATCGCTCACGAGCCGTAAGCTGGGCCTGCTCGACCTATATCTTCGCCATCTGTCCCGTTTTCACGAACGGTAACGGGTAGACCCAACCGAGCCACTATACTATATGATGCCATTCGCCAGACTCAAGTTTAAACGGCTATTTGCAATCTAGGGTTAAGGGTCTCTTGCCTCATCTCAAGTAATTCGACCCGTTTTGTGCAAAATCTGGTTGATTGGACCTTCCGAATAATCCGTGGGTCCTTAATGCACATTCGGGCCGGATAGCGACATAGCGCAATTTTCTGGCAATGGAGTGCGCTTTGCTTGAGACCGCTTCCGTGCGCGGGTATAATCGGGATAGGCAGACAATTCCGAGGAGGTGGGTGTCCATTGGCCTTGCGGGACGAGTTAATGCGGCGGATTGCGAGTTTGCCGGAGGATACGCTGGAGGACGTGGAGCGATACCTCGACCGTGTGGCAGGCGTTTCGACGGCAGAGTATGAGGCGGCGTGTGCCCGGGCTGTCGCCTACATGCACGAAGGTCTGTCGCTCCACGTGGACCAGGGGCGCCTGACGCGAGAACAACTGCAGGAGCGACGCTGAGTTTTGTGATACGAATGTCTTGCTGTATGCCCATGACAGCACCGCGCCACCGGAGAAACGAGAACGGGCGCAGAGCCTACTCACGGCGTTGTGGGCGAGTCGCCGCGGATGTCTCAGTACCCAAGTCCTCCAGGAGTTTTACGTCAATGTTGTCCGAGTCACGGACGACTCGGTACGCGCGCGGGACATTGTCCAGCAATATCTCCAGTGGCCCATCATGATCGTGGAACCGCCGGACCTCCTCCGCGCGATGGAACAAGCCGAGCGATACCGACTATCGTTTTGGGATGCCCTGATAGTCACCGCGGCGCAAAAGGCCCAAGCATCGGTGCTATGGACGGAGGATTTGAACGCCGGACAGCGGATGGGAGACGTCGTCATACGGAATCCGTTTATGCCGATGGGGTGAAGTGGTCGGAATAGACACCATGGCGCTTGCTTATCGGGTCCGCTACGGTTGCCCGTTGTGCAGCTTACGGGGGCGAACATTCCACAGAGGCATCTGTCTGGATAATGGGCTATTCTCATGAGAAACTACCCTACAAGTGGGAGGAAGCATCGCATGAGGCCTGGAAAGTGCGTTGCCTGGACCACTACCGTATTGCTCGGGGCGTGGGCGTTAAGCTTTAGTCGGCCTCATGTCGCCCTCTGTCGTACCTTGCCCGCCACTGGCTTCCCATCCGAGGTGTCCGCCGCATTGGTGTGGGTGGATGTTGACGCTAATGCTAATTGTCATCACTTCGACTAACATGCCTGTCACAGGATCTGCCGAGTATTGGCGGTTCAGAGGGGGGGCCTGGGAATGTAGAAGAATCAGCCCAATGGCTAGGATTCGCGTTTGGCTGCCGAGTGAAGCCCACGACCTGCGCCAAACGTGAATGCTATGGGGGGGGGGGCATGCGTTCGAGGGTCATCCCCAGAGTCTTAACATAGCGAGTACTCACAACGGAAACCATGATGACAACCGAATGAGTCAAACCAAAATAAGTTAGCCTCAACAGTGGACCATCAACGCCGGACTCGCTGGCGTGGGAGAGCCCGTCTCGACGGTCATCCAGGTGGGCTCCGACGCGGCCGCGTCGGACGCTGGGAACTTGGGCAACCAATACTGCAAGTGTCGTACTTTATAGCCGTTTTCACGACACCATTGGGCTTGGCCCAGACCGCTGGCCCGGAATTCGGCCACCAGGCCCGCCCACAGCTGGCGCAACTCGTCGCGTTCTTTTTGACTCATGCGGAGACACCCCTTACAAGGACTTTAGGGGCATTATGGAAGCCTGAAAGGGGATGCGGAAGTTGTGGAGAGCTTGACGCTTACTGACATACTGCGATCGAGGAGGCGATGACCATGGCACACGGGGACTGGGTGTGGGTCTGCACGTGCGGAGCCCACATTCGCCCGGGACCGGGACTGCCTGGGGACGATCCGATTTATGCCCATATGGCCGACCATGAAGAGACACTGGCCCAAGCACGCACGAGGATGAGGCGGCGCGTGGCCGCGGATCATGACCACTCCACCGGCAGCACCACCACCGCCAGCGTACGAGGCGCGGTGGACGAATCTGGATACCGGCGACGTGGACGCGGGGCGCACGTATGTAATCGAGAATCCTGAGTACGAAGCGTTCCAGGGGCATGGTGGGACACCCTACCAGATCGAGCCGCAACATGACTTCGGGCCTATTTCCCCGGGGGATCGCATCGACCGGGCGATTCAGGATGTGGACCGAGCGATGGGCCTCATTGAGAAAGGCGACCGCTTGTTACAGGAACCCGCGACGGCGGACCTGTGTCGCGAATCGCCTCGCGCGGGTGGTAAATTTACTGTGCAGCGCGGCCCGGGACGTGGACATTCTCCTGAATGAACTGCCGATTATCTATGCGGACCGGGAAGCGGAGGCACTGCAACACCGTGAATGGGTCCCGTTTGAACCGCAACCGATGTTTGGGTGGGATGCCGAAGAGGGGCGCTACGTTCGTGAGGCGGGGAACGTTTACACAGGCCCCATGACAATCCGCGAGAAGCTCGACAATTGTTGGTCGACGCTGCGCCAAGCCGCTCGCGACGCGGCCATGGCGCTCCTGCTGGCCACGGAGACCGAACCGCGGGAGGCTGGCGCGTCAATCGCCTACGAAGATCACCTAATCGGAGCCCACTAGCCCGACCTGGGAGGAGGGCCATAATATCTTGCGTGAACTCCGCTCCATGATAGCCTCCCAGCACGACCTGCCTGATCATTGACGTAGCCATCGGTCAGGCCGATTGAATGATAGTGCCCACGGGGCTACGCTCCCCGATTACTCCACTACACTAATCGCGCACATACGGGGGCCTATGTGCACTTAGCCACCGTCTGGACTATCCCTCCCAGTTCGAGTCGTTCTAGGGCATCTGGAGCCAGTGCCGACCTCCGTCCGTCGTCTTCCACACGGTGCCGTCCCCCACAGTGATCAATCCGTCGCTTGCGGTCGCGAACGATACGGAGGCAAACCATGCGTCGGGAATCCGGGGTAAATCGTGCAACGTCCAGCGCCGACCGCCGTCGGTGGTCTTTAACAGGGCTAGGACGGCGCGTTGGGCATGGCCGTTGCGCACGGGCGATTTGACGTCGTTCACCAACATATAGCCGACATGCCGCGTGGGAAACGCGAGCGACAATCCCCCATTCAAGTCAGAAGGGAGCGTCACGAGCTTCTGCCAGGACTGACCCGCGTCCATCGTTCGGTACAGGACCGGGTTCTGATTTTGGTCTCCGAGCGAAGCGACGATGAAAGTGCGCGGAGTGAGGATGGCGGCGGAGGCGATACCGCTCGGCACGTGGCGCGCTCGGATGGCCTGCCAGGTTCGTCCCCCGTTGAGTGTTGACGCCCCAAAGCTGTGGCATCCGCCGGGACAATTAACCGGCAGGTTAATTGTCTCGCCGCGTGTGGGTGAGAAGAACCGCAGGGCCGGGTAAAAGGCCGCTGCCAACCCGGGTCGGTACGCGATTGACCAGTTCCGGTTCCGGATCCGGTGGAGCAGCACGACCTCAGCATTCAGTTCCCCTTGCATCGGCGTCGCCACCAACCACGCCCCGCCGCTTGTGGGGAACGCCATGGCCACCGCCTGGCGGACGCTCAGTGACGCGATTTGACGCCACGTCTGGCCGCCGTTCCGGGAATTCAACACGACGGTCGGATTCGCCTGGTCTCCCGCCCCAAAGGCCACCTGAGGGCTCACGTAGCGGACGGTGCCCGTCGGTGCCATGGCAGGAAACTGCTGCTGCCAATGGTGACCCCCATCACGAGACACGATGAGCGCGCGGGACGTTACAGCCCACAACTTGCCTTGGGGACCAAATCCCAGGGCAAGCGGTTGGGTACCGGCCCACTGTTTGGCCACCGTGAAATGCCGCCCCCCGTCGTGGGACATTAACACTTGGCCTCCTGGGGCCGGGCATTGCGCTAGATTCACGGTTTCGGCCAGCACCGCCTGAGACTGCCGCGCGGCGATCAGGGTGTTCCACACGCAGCCGGATCCACTCTGCGCCACCGTGGCCCAGCGGGCGCCGCCGTTGCCTGTTCGGGCCACCGTTCGGATTCCATCCGCCGAGACCGCCGCTAATCCCTCGCCCGTCGAGGTCCACACCATCTGCCCAGTCAGGAACACTTCGGGACCGGGGCCGACCCCAGGGAAGCTCGCGATAAGGCCGCCCGGCGTCCACGCTGCTCCGCCACCGGCGCTCGCGAAGCTTTGCACAATTGGCCCCTTCGACTCCGTCGTCATGACCTCGGCGAAAAGCCGGGATTGATGCCGTGACAAGGACAGAACCGGCCCCGGGGCCTGCCACACCGTGTGGAATACTCCGCCCACCGGCTTCACGATGCGGCCCGAACAGGCGGTGCGTGTGCACGGTCCGCTCACCGCGAGCCATGGCGTCCCGTCTTCGATCAGTACCGCAGTGATGGTGCCCCGGACCTGTGCGACGGGGTCCCACGTGTGGCCGCCGTTGACGGTGTGCCACAACACGTCAGCCGCCCCCTGGGGGACTGTCGAAGACCACGTGTTCGCATTCTCCGATACGCGGGCGGGTAGCTTTGCGCCGACAGCCCACCCGCGATGGGCATTTTCAAAGGTCAAATCGGTGAGCAGTTTGCCTGGCATCGTGGTGACCCGATCCCATGTCCGGCCCGCGTCGCCGCTGGACTCGACAAATCCCACCAATTGATGGCCTTGGGCATAGGTCCCGGAGACAAACGCCGTCCGCGGTGTGGGGAATGCGGCCGAGGCGAGATGCATCGTGGACAGCATCGGATTGGTGGCGGTGACCCGCGCTGGACGCCCGCGATGGATCGCGGATGGGGTCCGATGTGAGACCGACACCGGGATCGACGATGCCGTGCGTGATGTGGTATGCAGGGTCGAACCACACCCGGCCAGCACCATGGCGGCCAGCAGGGATACGACAACCATAGCCCAAGCCTTAAGCACGGGATTCCCTCCTGTTGCTTACAATAACTTTTGCGTTTGTTGCCTGGTATAACGACGCCCATGGCCGCGGGTTACCTGGCCAGAAGTTCCCATGACCTGTCAGCCGACGGATTCAAGGCAACCCGCGGATGGCGTTTCATTGTTTTAGAAAATTGTTTATGATGCGAATCAGCGAGATACAGGGGCGAGTCTGCATTAAGAGTAAGGCTTGATGGGGCTCAGACCGTATGATTCGGTCGCTCTGGTAAGTTGTTGCGCTATGGGAAGGACTTCCCACGCATCCAGTCGAACCTCAACGGGTCGATTAATGTGGTAATCAACGAAAGGGGCATCCCATGTTATATGTTTTTTCTGGACTGCCCGGCACCGGCAAGTCCACTCTTGCGGCTGCGCTAGCCAGGGACTTGCATGCGGTCTATGTGCGGGTGGATGTCGTCGAACAGGCGATGCGGGATGCAAACGTTTGGGTTGATGGACCCGCCGGATACGGGGTGTGTTATGAATTCACGAGGCAGAATCTTCAATTAGGACTCGACGTGGTGGCAGACAGTGTGAACCCGGTCCACGAAACACGCCAAGCCTGGCGCCAGGTCGCCCAGTCATTGACCATCCCCTTTGTCGAGATTGAGGTGGTCTGCTCGGATAAGCAGGAACATCAGAGGCGCGTGGAATCGCGGGTGGTCGACATTCCGGGACTCCTGCTGCCGACGTGGGACAAGGTAGAAGCCCGCGAGTACGAGGTTTGGGATCATCCCCACACGGTAATTGATACCGCCCGGCAAACCGTCGCGGAGAGCTTGGTGGAATTGCGGCACAAGCTCTCGTTTGAGGCCGAATCCGGGCGTGGCAGGTGACGTACGCCGGCCAGGGCCGACTCGGCGAGGTGACCTTATCCGTGCGGCGGTCGGGTTCCAGTTGATGGACTCACCGTCGATTCGCCTGCCTGTGGGACCGGCGTCATCGGTATAGGGTTAATCCAACTGCCAATTGCCAAAAGGTTTTCCGTGCAGCCGGTACATCCCGATTGGCCGTCGTCGCGCAAATGGCTCTCGACCACCATATGTTGATCGATCACGATCTGGCTGTGTTTCTCACCAAACGCCTAGGAGACTTTTCATAAAGTCCCAACATGAGAAGAAATCCGCCTGTGCGGGTTCCGTCTCTCGGCAGTTTGTAACACCAGACGCCGCCATAAATGGGATGATCTGGGTTTCCTGGGTAATCGCTGAACGTGGGGTGTCGTCAGATCAACCCAAACGTGTCACGCAGTGACTGTCGTCGACGCGTAGGTCGCTAGTTTAAATCTGCTGAAACATGAAAAGATCGCGCAGGCTCATGGGACAGCGATCCACCCACTAACCCACAGCAAGATGACACTAAGTGTCATTTGGGACGAGATTTTATCCCCCAACTTTGGCCAGTTCCCAGGAACGATTGCCGCTCCATGACAGGCCATGCCCCGGCCCCGCGATGATGCCCGGCCTTACACCCGCATAAGGACACGGCGTGCTGACCACACACGCGATGAGGAGCCGCTCCGCAATGCGGGCCCCAGAAATCGACGGTGAGATCGATACGTAAACAAGGCAGAGAGGGGGCCGGGCGCGTCCGCGCCCGTGGTATGCATTTGAGCATCAGCCTTTCCCCCCAAAAAGCGCATACATGGGCACATCGTCAGTCGGATAACATCGGAGGAGAAACATATACACGCCGCATCTGAAGGATTTTTCGTAGAGCAATTCGCCCCGTTTCCCGGCGTAATTTTGTCGATTGTATGACACTGGTATACAATCGAACGACACATTATGAAAAAGCATGACCTTTCTTGGCCCCCTCGGCACGAAACCGAGCCGACCTCCCACGCTTGATGGCCCGATTCGTTGGGCCTACCGGGCTCCGTTCCGTAGGGGTGGGGATGGGCCCCTAAACACGGTGCCGATTATATCGATAGCCATATCCCACAAAGTACAGGGGTTGGCGGGCGCGGCCGCGCCCGTGGTACGTGCCGTCCAAAAAGGCCTCGGCATTGGCATTGCGAATCACGACATGAATCCCATGAAAGGCCGCCGAGGCCTCCGGATCGGAGCCAGACTCACCCCGACCACCGCTGGATTGGTCGGTCCCCCGGCCGCGCGGGTTGATTGGCCCCCTTTCCCGCAGAACAGGTGTTTTGGCTAACCCATTTTGTCATCAGTTAAACTTAGTACCGTTGTCATTAGTTGGGGCAGCTTTTTGAGTCGCCAGGCCCCTGCGTTCAAGTCCGTATGCCGCATCTGGGTGATTCTAGTGATCATTCGCATTGGCCGTAGGACGCAGGTCTCTGGCCGTTCGGCCAATGTGAATCTAAACTCCCCGGTTCGACGTCACGCGCTCGCTGAACCGAGCAACCAGTGACATCCGAATTAGCCGAAGTGATGACAATTAGCATTAGCCCCAACAACTCGTTGGGCAACCCGGCCATGGCACCCGGGCGACGCGGCGGCATTTTTTGCCCCCGTTTCAACTTCAGTCGGCGACCGGACTAGCGGCGGAGGGCTCCCCGTCGGGGCCTGGCTTCGGGGTACAGTCGCCGGAGAAAGGCGTAAAAGGTACTGACCGCGGGCACCTCGGTCGGGCTATTCCATCCACAAAGGTGGCAGAGCCAGACGGACTGGCAGATCGTCGCGACGCCATCCACTAAACTCGGGATTTGCCGGACGGTGATCAATCCCAGAGCGCGGAGGAGTCGCGGATCCTGGGCCGGACGCCCGCGATCAACCGTATACTGTGATTGGGCCACTTGAGCTTGCGCATCGGATCGCGACCTGGACAGTGGGACACTGGACCTTTGAGGTTCGTGGGGGAACGAGCACACAACAGGCTGCGCGGGCGCGAAGGCTGGTGCTGTTCATGGCCTCCCACCACTTACCCGTCACGCCCGCCGGCGTAATCGTCGTCAAGATAGCCTCGACAAGTTCGGGTCAAGCTGAGACGACTCAAGCCGACTGGATGGCACCCATCGGCGTTGGGTGGACTCAGTTGAGTGATACGCTCACGGTGCCCACGAATCCCCTGGAGATCTGTCACATGCTGACCACGTGGCGGCTCAGTCCGTCCTAACCCGGGGACAGCGGTCCCACCATCGCTCCGGATGCTTAACGCACACTCGCCCCCGTATCGTCCTCAAGCGGGATTCAATCCGGACCTTACCAGCCGAACGTTGAAAAGCTTGTTCCGGCCTAAATATGATCCAGCGCGACGCGGGCGTATCGGACCATTTGATCTGGCAAGCCGTCCCAGCTAAACCATGTGATCTCGCTACATTTGTTCGGTTCTTGGTTAATGGGCGTCCCGACCCAATCGTCCGCCACAAAGAAGAACTCCACGCGCCCGGTACCCGACGCCCGGTGCATCACATGAGCAAAGCGGACGGATCTCGAATGCAGGTGTACGCCGAGCTCTTCACGGACTTCACGGACCAGTCCTTCCACGACGGATTCCCCCGCTTCGAGATGACCCGCCGGGAGATGATAGAGGCCGTCCGCGAACCCCGTGTTCTGTCGGCGTCCCAACAAAATTTGGCCGTCTCTAGCGAGCACCGCATGGACATCCACAATCGCCGTATGGCGCTCGGTCTTCTGAGCATCCGTCATGACGCACCCTCCTTGACTTGATTTCATCCATTCGGTATTCGCCGAGCGTCTCGCGGCTGGTAAACGGCTCGCTGGCGGTATCTAAGCGTCGCCGCGCGTCATCGGACAATGTGACCGGGAGGGCACCCAGGTTTTCCTGCAATTGCTCCACGAGGCGGGCTCCGGCGATGGCCGAGGCCACTTCGGCATGATGCCAGAGCTAAGCTAGCGCCACTTGGGCCGGACGCGCATGGATTTCCTCCGCAACCGCTGCCACCTCGGCAGCCAAGGCCAGCAAGCCGGGGTCCTGATAGGGGAATGCTCCGCTGACCCGGGCGCCGGGAGAGCCGGGAGGCGCTGGCTCATCAGGCCGATACTTGCCCGTAAACAGACCCGAGCCCAAGGGAAAGTAGGCAATGAGGCCCAGCCCTTGGTCGCGTAGCAACGACCCCATCTCGCGTTCCGCGGTCCGATCAGCGAGGGAATAGCTACACTGATGCGAGACAAACGAACCCACACGCAGACGTTGACTGATTCCTACGGCCTTCATCAGTTCCCAGACCCGGTAGTTGGAGGCACCTACGTACCGCACCTTGCCCTGTTGCACGAAGCCCTCCAAGGTTTGGAGCGTTTCATCGAGGGGTGTCCACGGATCGAAGGGATGCACCTGGTACAGGTCAATGTAATCGGTGCGTAGTCGTCTCAGGCTGCCTTCCAACTCTCGCGTCAGGTGGCTCCGGGAGGCCCCGCGGTCGTGGGCGCCATCACCCACCGGTAGCCCCGCTTTGGTCGCAATGATTACCTCAGAGCGATGCAGGGGGAGCCAGGTGCCAATCGCCGACTCGGAGGCCCCCCGGCCATAGACATTGGCCGTATCAATGAGAGTCATACCGGCATCCCGGGCGCGATCCAGAATCCTGTGCGATTCGCGGAGATCCTCGCGGGTCCCGAGGCCACTCGCCCCGAGCCCCAACATTGATACACGCAAATCTGACTGTCCTAGACGCCGATATTGCATCGCTCTACCGCCTTATCCGTTATTCATGAGAGTTGGCCTTTGCCTGCGTATGGATCTGCTCCGCCCCACAGTGGACCGTGGCACATCCCCATCGATTAACTCCCCTCCAGATCGGTTCGTTCATTGGAATCCACTACCAATGATTATAACGGATTCGCTCCGATGTCTTGGAGAGCCGCATAAGGCTTGCTTACAGCGTATCCGTCTACGTCCCCAGTGTTTTCTCCGCTTAAGGCAATGCTACGCATCTGCTACGCCCAGCGCTACGGTTTCTAATCGAACCGCAACGTCACCACCGACTTCGGGGGCCACCAACTGCACCTTGATTCGATCGGGGTCTTCAAAATAGAGGGCGTAGCGGTCCGGTCCCCCGGCAAAGGGATGGCGATCTTCGTAGAGAACCTGAAGGCCGCGCGCACGGACCTGTTCAGTCAACGCATTGACCTGGTCTCGCGACCCAGCCCACAAGGCCACATGGTTCAGACCTACGCGACCCCTGTGGTACAACACATCCCGGTGCCGGTCCAAAGTCTGCACGAACACCAAGCAGGTATCATTCAACCGCCAACTGCATCCGGCGTTGTTTTGGCTAGTACCGTTGTCATTTGTTGGTGCAGGGTTCAAGTCCGTATGCCGCATCTGGGTGATTCTAGTGACCATTCGCATTGGCCGTAGGACGCAGGTCTCTGGCCGTTCGGCCAATGTGAATCTAAACTCCCCGGTTCGACGTCACGCGCCCGCTGAACCGAGCAACCAGTGACATCCGAATTAGCCGAAGTGATGACAATTAGCATTAGCCCCAACAACAGGATACCCCCCTCGATCCGATGTCCTCGGTCGCGCGGCCAATAGACCGGCAGGAGCCGGCGTCCCTGCGGCCGATTGGACTTTTTCGCGGCGATTCGGTATGGTCGCCGGCTCATTCTCAAATAGTGTAGCCAAGGGCTGGACATAGTCGAGGTTAGCCAGTATGATAGGGCATAAAATGACCCAATGAGGTGGGCTATGAAGACTATCGTCTGGTCGGACGTGTTGTCCTCAACCTTGCGCGGTCACTTTTCTGCCGACGAGATTGCCGAAATCCATCGGCTGGATATGGTGGCGCGGACGTTCTTCGAGTGGGGAGACGTGGTACCCGATTTTCTCGTGTTGCAAAACATTGAGCGCGATGACGCGCGGCTGCAGTACGATTGGGCGTCCCGGTCCCGGCCTAAGGTCCACCATGTGTGGTAGCGATTATTGGTGTGTGAATCCACGTAATCACCCTGTATGGTTTGGGTGAGTGTTGTTGTGGTGCCATATCCGGTTTGTATGACAGCATGGTTAATCCCTGCTGATCCAGTTGGATTACCTGCTTCTCCCCAGTTGAAAAAGAGAACATCCCCTTTTGACATGCCGTCGGTGTAGGCCTTGTCAGTTCCCAGGTGGGTGGCGTACAACGAGCCATCGCCATATTGAGTGAGATGCGAGTACAAGGTGGAAGCTACGGTCCATGAATTTGCGTAAATAGAGGCATTATCCAAAAACCAGTAGCTAGGATATGTTGTGTATTCGGGCATCCCGGTGTGAGTATTGTGGGCGACGACTTGCGGGTGCCCGCCCGCATATAAACTTTGTGATACAAAATTAGTACAGTCGTCGATAAAGCTGGGGTAGTTTGGATTGTAGTTCGACAATACTTGTCCGCGTAATTCGCAGCGGCTGTTCCATTATAAGTATAAGCAAAAGTCTGGGGCGATGTAACCATAAGCGTTATAGGCACCAACAAACTGCCTAGTATCGGGATAAGCTTAATTCTCCAACGCATCATTACTACCTCGGACGGGCAGTCCGCGCGGCCGGACTTACACCGGCAAGCACATCAAGGTTACTGGCTGCACCGCGCGGCGCCGACTTATTAACTAGCTCCGCATAGTAGCCGTTAAGCCGCATGAGGACCCCGTGGTTGCCGCGTTCCACAATACGGCCGTGGTCCATCACATATATCATGTCGGCATGGCGGATGGTCGACAACCGATGGGCGATAACCAGGGTAGTTCGACCCGCCGCGATCCGTGTCAGACTCTCCTGCAAAATCATCTCCGTGGCGGAGTCCAGGCTTGCGGTGGCCTCATCGAGGATTAGAATCTTGGGATTTAATGCCAGCGCCCGGGCAAACGCCAAGAGCTGGCGCTGACCCAGCGAAAGATTGGCGCCTTTGGCACGAATCCACGAGTCATACCCATCCGGCATGGCGCGGATAAACTCATCGGCCCCGGCCGTAACTGCAGCTTGCCGAACCGCCTCGTCGCTAACGTGCGGTCGGAAGAGCCGAATATTGTCTGCCACCGTACCCGAGAACAGATTCACTTCCTGCTGCACAACCGCCATCATCCGGTGGAGGTCGCGTTGCCGAAAAGACCGTATATCGTGCCCATCCACCGTGATGGCGCCCTGCTGGATATCGTAAAAGCGGGCTAAAAGGCCCATCAAGGTACTTTTGCCGGCTCCGGTCTCGCCAACAAACCCGACAAAGCTCCGGGGCGGTACCGTAAAGGTGATGTCCTTTAATACCGGCGTATCCCGGTAGCCGAAGGTTACATGGTCGAACGATACCTCGCCGGCAACGGTCAACTCACGGCCGGCCGGATCCCGACTTATGGAATCCGGCGTCATCGGATCGGTAATCTCCGGCTGGGTGAGGAGCACGCCGCCAATACGTTCGGCGGAGATCATCGAGGTCTGCAGCGTATTCCAGTTTTGAGTCAGTGAATTAATCGGGTTGAAAAATTGTTGGACGTACGTGATAAACGCATAAAGCACCCCCACTTCAATCCGGCGGTGGAGCACCGCCTCGCCGCCCAACCACATCATCATCGCCACGGCTAGGTTGCCTAGCGCGTTAAACGTGCGGTTGAATCGCACCGACGATCGGTACTCGTTGACGTTGGCGTTGGTATAGCGGTGATTCAACCTGGTGTGCTGGTCGAACTGCTTTTTTTCCTGGTGAAAAATTTGGGTGAGGCGCATACCGCCCAAATTCTCGGCGGTATAGGCAATGAGGCGGGAAAACTGGCTTCGGGTGTAGCGATAGTTATCCCGGAGCTTTTTCCGAAACAGCATGGAGATAAGGACGATGAGCGGGATCACCAGAAAGCTTAAGAGCGCAATTTTCCAATTCAATAGCAACATGGCCCCCATCACCAAGATAATGGACATGCCATCTTGAATCACGCTCAAGAGAAAACTGGTGAAGAACTGGCTGACCTGATTGGTGTCGCTGGACACATTGGTAATGAGACGACCGGTTTCGTGCGTGTCAAAGAACCGCATCGACAAAGATTCGATGTGTGTAAACAGATCGTTGCGAATATCGCGCACAATCCGCTGACCAATCCACTGCAGTTTGCGGTTTTGCGTCAGGTTGGCAAAGAGCCCGATCACCGTAATGACCAGGTATGCGATGCCCAATTCCAGAACGGATCGAAACTGAGGATGCTTCACGATGAGATCCTGGTCGATGACTACTTTCACCAGCCAGGGCTGGATGACCTGGCTTATCACGTAGACCATCACCAAGCCCACCACCACCAGAAAGTCTTTGGCATGGCGGTGCGCATAACCGACCAGGTGGCGCCTGGCAACCGATGGGGTGCTGAGGCTGATTTCACGGTTGTCTTCCCGATTCACACTAGCCAAAAGCCGGTTCACCCCCGGACTGGATGCGGTACAAATTGGCGTACAGCCCTTGTCGACGGATGAGGGCAGAGTGCGTTCCCTCTTCCACAACCTCGCCCTTGTCCAACACGATGATCCAGTCGGCGTCGCGAAGGGCGGACAGACGGTGGGCGGCGATAATGACCGTTTTTTCGCCGCGCACCTTGCGAAGAACCTGAAGAATGTCGCTTTCGGTGCGGGTGTCAACGGCCGACAGGCTGTCATCCAACACCAGGATGTTGGCCTTACTCTTAATCAGCGCACGTGCAATCGCGGTCCGTTGGCGTTGTCCACCCGAGAGCATGACGCCGCGCTCGCCAATCTCGGTCTCAATGCCATCAGGCATGTCGCGAATGGTATCCCAAATACGCGAGTCCATGGCTGCCCGCTCCACCGCCTTCGGCACGACGTTCGGCTGCGAAAACGCAATGTTCTGCCCGATGGTGGTGGAAAACAAAAAACCGTCCTGCGGAACATAGGCTACTAAGTCGCGCAGATCGCTGAGCCGCATATCTCGCACGTCGACTCCGTCAATGCACATGCTCTCCCTGGGTGGGTCGTAATCCCGCAAGAGAAGGTTCATAAACGTGGTTTTGCCGGCCCCGGTGCGGCCTACGATCCCGAGGGTCGTCCCCTTTGGCACTGTGACGGTAACGTCTTTCAATGCGGCATGTTGGCTGCCGGGATAGGTGAAGGTCAAATGTTGCACCGACACCTCGCCCACCCAGTCCCGTTCCACGGGGCAGTCCGGATCGGTAATATCAGGCGTCACGGCTAACAGCACCTGAATCCGCATTAAGGATGCGGAAGCGTTTTGGAACAGATTGATGACGATGCCAAATTGCATTAATGGCTGCACTAGCATGCTTAAGTACACTGTAAAAGCGACGAAGGCCCCCAGCGAGATGACGGCGTGGATCACTAAATAGCCGCCGTAGACCAATCCCACGGTGAATCCGACACCGCTCAAAAGCGGCACTAGCGCCTGAAACAAAGTATTGATCCGGACCAGCCGCATTTGCCGGTCCACGATTTCCTGGGTTAGTCGCCGAAACCGCTCCACATCCACCGGTTCATTGGAGGTCGCTTTAATCAGACGGATGGCTTGGAAACTTTCTTCGGCCAGCTCCGACATGTCGGATAGGCCTTCTTGCACTAGCCGCGAGCGCATCCGCACCTGCGGACGTATGACGGCAATGACCGCCGGGATAAACAAAATAGGCACCATGCTGAAAAGGGTTAGCTTTACATCAATAGTCCGAAACGTCATGTACAAAGTAGCTACAAATAGAAAGGCGGCCTGACTAATTTGATTTAGTCCCATAGACATGGCCTGGCGCAAGGAGGTCACATCATTCAGCGAGTGACTCAGTAAGTCGCCCACGCTGTGCTGTTGAAAGTAGCGGGAACTTAACGTCTCCCAATGGGAAAACAAGGTCTGCCGCAGCTCAAATTCCAGGATGCGCCCCAAATACCCAATTCGGGTTTGGCCAAACCCAAACAGCAGGACGTAGCCCGCCGCCACCACAGCAAGTTCGGACGCAAACCCTAAAATGACGTGCTCGGTGGCGCCCCCCGCCTTTAAGTGATTGATGAAGTTGCCCAAGATATGGGGAATGCGCACCTGAAAAAACTCCGACACGCCGATTGCCAGAATTGCGGACAGATATCCCCACTTGCGCTTAAACATGAAGGAACGAATCAATTCCGTGGAACTCAATATCTCACCTCGAAAGAGCCACCGCATTATTCCGTCTCAGTCACTTCCCTCATCTTAACATAAACCTTAATTAACTTAACAACTTGTCATGACCTAGCCGAGTGAAGACAAGGGGTGCCGGATCAACGAAGTCCGGTTAAGCGAACGCAGAGTTCCAACAAGAAGAGATCGTCCGGATCGTCCAGGGAGCGGCCGGTCAACAGTTCAATTTTCCCCAGCCGGTAGAGCAGCGATTGGCGGTGCAGGTGCAGTGCGCGGGCCGTCACGCTGACGTTGGTGCGGTGTCGGAGATAGGCGGACAGGGTCTCGACCAATTCGCTGTCGTGGGCCCGGTCATAGTCAACCAATCCGCCCAGTGCGGCCTGCACCACATCGCGGACCACGGGATCGTCGATAAAGCGAGACAACACCGCTTGGTATTGCACATGTTCGTATTCAAAAACATGGCCCACGCCTTGGCGGCGCACACCCAAATCCAAAGCCGTCCTCGCGTTTTGATAGCTCTGATGAAATCCTGAAAGGCCTGGAGCGGCAGTGGCGATTCCCCAGGAAAACTTGGCTTGCGGCTCGTGCAGCGAAAGTGCATGTTCGGCGGTTGCCACCAAACCACGGACCGCCTCCATGGAGAGGGGGCGATTCGTGAAAGCGTAGCCAATCCACTCGCCCCGCTGGTAGGTCACTAAGGCGCGCCACCCGGCGGCTTCAAAGGCTTGACTCAGCGCTCGCTGCACTTTTTTCGCCAAGTCCGCCTCCCATTTGCCTCGGGGTACCGAGGCAAAAACGGTTTGACGATAGTGGTACTGCGCTTCCAGGTCGGCCAGCCGGCCAATAATGGCAGCATGCGGATGGGACAAATCGCGGTTCACTTGAGCGGCTAAGGCTGTGGCTTCATCCCAGCTCTTGAATGTTCCCTTGGCCAAGTTCCACACCAAATCTTCTTCCATCCGGAGCCCAATTTGATGAGCCGCCTCTTCTTCCGCCAAAGCCAGCGATACCAGGAGCGTCAATCGCTCACCTTCATCGTGAAACATCATATTGGCCTCGGCATCGTCCAAAGACTCCGCGACCACGGTTCCAACCCAGCGCTGCCCCAGCACTACGGGGTAGAACTCGATCCGGCGGCCGCCAATCTGGGCACGGCTTTGCGGGGGCCGAGTCAAGGCTGGCCCGACATCCAGCGCCGTCACAAGATGCGGACGGAGCAATTGAAAGTGGGCGTGGCACCAATCGATGAGGCTTGCCATGCCACGCCAGGCCCCGCTATAGGCGTCATAGAACGCCGCCAGCCCGTTGCAGCCCTGCCCCAGCGCCTCCAACACCTCGTCCAGTCCTTCCCCTAGGCTCATCCGCAAAAGCGCCTCACGGACCGTGCCGCTGCCGCCGACCGATCCCGTGCCCGCCAATGAAATGGCGGCATAGACGCTCTGAATGATTTCGGCAAAACGTACCTTCCATGGCACGTCAAGGATGGGAAAGTGCGCCTCGTTGGCCAGAGCCTTGATGTTGTCAGGTATTCGCTGGATATGACGCCCGGTGGCTATGGCCAGCCCGGACGCGCCCGCACCCATAATCTCTCCAACAAACTCCCCAAGCGCTGCACTATCTTCGCCAAAACCGACGCAGGTGGTCAGGACGAATTCGTCCTGTCGCACGAAGTCTTCGACCGGGGTTTCAATCACCGAAACCCAGCGCACGACGCGCTCAGCCAGCCGGTCGCCGCCGGCGGCGACGACAGCCGATTGAAATACGTCCAGCGATATGACATCGGCCATAGTCAGGATTGGCATCATCGTGTCTCCTGCCCAACGCGCAAACTACCGAAACGGCTGGCGATTTCCCTTCGCGACCTAGGTCAAGATTTCCTCTGGAAAAGATTTACGGAATGGGATTATGTTGCAGCCTGGTGCCGGTGTATTCGGCCATGAGGCTCGCCACCACCGTGCCATCGACATTGCGGCCGGTTAGGATGGCGACAGCCGGACCGGACAGCGCTTCGCCGCGCCTCAGCCAGGCAGCCGTCACCGCGGCCGCCCCTTCCACGACGATGCCCTCTTCAACTGCCAAAAAACCCATGGCCTGTGATATCTCGGTCTCCGAGACCAAGATCATCTCATCCACAAACTCGCCCACCATTTGCATGGTCCAACGGTTGTCAAGTCCAATGCCGCCCTGAAGGCTGTCGGCCAAGGTCGGCGATTCGGGCATCTGAACCGGGAATCCCCGCTTGAGGCTTTCGTACATCACCGCCCCGCCCTCCATGGACACTCCGACGACGTGCACGTCCGGGCGCTGCGCTTTCAATTCCACTCCCACCCCGGCGGCCAGCCCGCCGCCCGATACCGGCACAACCACCTGCGCCACATCGGGCACCTGCTCCAAAATTTCGGCGGCGATGGTGCCCTGGCCTGCAATGACGTCGGGGTCGTCGAATGGTTCGATTAAGGCGAAATCGCGTTCCTGCGCGAGCTGCTCCGCTCGGACGTGCGCATCATCTTGGCTCTCTCCGTCGATGACAATCTCGGCGCCACGGGCACGAAGCGCCGCCACTTTGTTGTCCGGCACGTGGCGCGAAATGCAGATGATCGCAGGAATCCCAAGCTTTTGCGCGACGCAGGCTACTGCCAAACCGTGGTTCCCGGTGGAATAGGTCACCGCACCCAGCAGCTGCCCGCAGTCGCGCAAGGCCACCAGGGCATTGGCCGCGCCGCGAATTTTGAAGGCACCCATCGGCTGAAACTGCTCGCACTTAAACCACACAGGATGCCCCAGCTGACCGGAAAGCGGGTCGGACAGCACGACCGGAGTCCGAGCCGCGTAGTCAGCAATTCGCAGACGGGCTTCCCCCACCGCACGATGCCACATGTCAACGTCTTGCATCCTTCCGCTCCTTCCTTACGATTCGAGGTTGAACGCCACAACCTTGGGTTCGCTCATCGCCTCGGCGGCGAAACGCACGCCTTCCCTGCCAAGCCCCGAACCCTTGACCCCGCCAAACGGCATCGCGTCAATGCGATAGTCGCTGGAGTCGTTAATCATCACACCGCCCACCTTCAGGTGTCGAATCGCCTGAAAGGCACGAGTGATGTCGCGTATAAAGACGCCGGCCTGCAGTCCGTAGTTGACGCTGTTGGCCCGGTTAATGGCCTCGGACAAATCGCGCACCGGCACCAAGGCCGCCGCGGCCCCATGTCCGTTTCTTCCGAAAACTTGTCGCCGACCCGAACCGCTTCGGTCAACGCCACCACCCGTTCGCGAACTTTGTCATACACAGCGTCTTGAATAAAAATGCGCTGAACGCCGAGGCAATTTTGGCCAGCCGCCCAGAAGCCGCCCGACACCGTTGCCCGCGCCGCCGCATCCAGGTCCGCATCCGCCAAAATGATGACCGGCGAATTCGACCCAAGCTCCATGCAAT
This sequence comes from Bacillota bacterium, assembly GCA_021820965.1. GTDB lineage: Bacteria > Bacillota > Sulfobacillia > Sulfobacillales > Sulfobacillaceae > Sulfobacillus_B. The sequence continues at coordinate 20,811 of JAKACZ010000032.1, forward strand.
TTTCTTGAGTCCCGCCTGACGTGCGATGGTCTCACCGGTCTTGAGACCGCCGGTAAAGCTCACCATACGCACCCGCGGATCTTGGACCAGCGGATCTCCAATTGCCGAGGATGGTCCGGTAAGAACGCTCAACATGTCGCCGGGGAGACCAGATTCATAAAGAATTTGCGCTAGCTTGAGCGCTGACAGCGGCGTCTTGTCGGATGGCTTGACAATCACCGCGTTCCCCATGGCCACGGCCGGCCCCACCTTGTGAGCGACGAGATTGAGCGGGTCGTTGAACGGAGTGATGGCGGTAATAATGCCTACCGGTCCCCGATCCCAATACCCTACCCGGTGTTCGCTGCCGGGCGACTGGTCAAAATGAATCACCTCACCGCCCAGGCGCCGAGCCTCCTCCGCGCTGAGGCGCAGGGTATCGACACACCGCCGCGTTTCCTTGCGCGCTTCCCGAATGGTTTTGCTGCTTTCGGTCGCGACTAGCCGGGCCACGCTCTCGAGTTCGCTCTCCAATTGGTCGGTTGCACGTCGGAGAATCTCCATGCGCCGCCAGGCGGGCAGCTCTTCACCAATGGATGCGCCGCGTTCCGCCCGTGCCAGCGCGTCCAGCGCATCTTGCCGAACGGCACATGGCACCAGCGCCACCACAGATTCGGTCGCCGGGTCTAAGACCGGCGTGGTGCTGTCAGATTCCCGCGGCTCCCCGCCGACGTACATCGGCCAGTCCACCCGTTGTCCCAGGTTGACCATTGACAATCCACCTGGTTAATCGTTCTATCACCTAAATGCATTATGTCATGTTTTATGACACAATTGGATACAGATCACAAGCAGTTGCAACCTCCGTCAAATTTGCCGGCGGGCCAAATTAATGCAGTCAATGAGCAAGGCATAACCGGTTTCGACGCGTCCCGCCCCCGCTCCCACCATCGTGACATCCCCTGACAAATCGCAGCGAAAGGTCAATGCGTTGACAGCGCCCGAGATTCCCGACAGCGGATCGGTGAGCGGCACCGGCTCGCGTGCGACTCGCCCCTTCAGCCCTGATGCGGTCCATTCCAGACTGGCGATGAGCTTGTACCGTGCCCCGTCGGCGCGCGCCCGAGCTAGGTCATCGGGGGTAATGTCGCGAATCCCGGTTCTTGCAATGTCGTCGCGGCTCAAGGTTTCCCCGAGCACGGTGTTGGCAAGAATCAATAGTTTGTATTGGGCGTCAAATCCATCCACATCACTGGTGGGGTTGGCTTCGGCATAACCAAGCTTCTGCGCCTCGGCCAATGCGGCATCAAACGGCAGACCGTCTTCCATACGAGTCAAAATGTAATTGCTGGTGCCGTTTAGGATGCCACGTACGCCAAGAATGCGATTGCCGGCCAGTGCCGACGACGCCATTCTCAGTACCGGGGTGCCACTCATGACCGTACCCTCGAACAGTAGGCGCGCCCCGTAAGACTGAGCCAATTCTTTCAGTTCTTGATAGGCCAAGGCAATCGGCCCTTTGTTGGTGGTGACGACGTTTTTCCCCAGGGACAGGGCACGGCGCACATGATCCAAACCGGGCTGGCCATCCTCCACATTGGTGAAGGTCGCCTCCACAATGGTGTCAGCCCCGGTGTCGCTGATGGTTTGAAAGCTATCCCACCCGCGAATCAATCCCGGCCGGTCTGGATATCCGACCAAGCTCCCCCCCTCTTTTACGGACTCCAACACCCCCACCAGGTCCAAACCTTGCGGATCGTACAATGCGCCCTTGACCGTGTCGGTGATGGCCACCACTTGAAACGCGCTGCCGGTCTCCCGCTCAATTTCGGCGCCCTTTTCCGCCAAAATCTCCACCAGGCCCTGTCCCACCGTGCCGAATCCCACTAACGCCAATTTGTGTGACATCTCTATGCCTCCTGAGTGCCGCCCAACCGGAGCGCGGCCTCAGCCAATATCGCGGTGCCATACGGGAGCGCCGCTTCATCCAGTCTAAAATCGGGCGCATGTAAACTGGATATCTCCCCATGGCAGCTCGCGACGCCAAGAAACATCATGGCTGCCGGCGCCTTGCGGCTCATGAATCCAAAGTCTTCGCCCCCCATGCCGAACGGTCCATTGTCGAGGCTGTCCCTTCCGGTCACGTCGCGGACCACCGACCGGAGCACCGCGTTAATCGCCGGGGAGTTGATGACGGCGGGCTCTCCGCGCTCGATGTTAAGATCAGCCTTTCCGCCCAGAGTCTCAGCCACCCTAATGGCTCGCGACAACTCATCAATGATGGTCTCGCGCGTCCCGTCGTTGAAGCTTCTCAAGGTGCCCGCCAACTCTACAAACGGTGGAATGACGTTGTTGGCGGTTCCTCCAGACACTTGGCACACGCTGATAGCAGCACCGTTCAGCGGGGAGAGCCGTCTGGCCCGAATCCCGTGAATCGCCTGCAGCACAGGTACCATAAGCCACAGCGGATCGAGCGCCAAATCGGGATATCCAGCGTGTCCGCCCCGTCCCATGATGCGTGCCACAAAGTTGTCGACATTCGCCATGGCGGCGCCGTCGTGAATCCGCACCGTACCGACCGGATTTTCCGGATCGCAATGCAGCGCGAGCACCGCGTCCACGTCGTCCAGCAGGCCGGCCTCGATTAGATATCGGGCCCCCGTTTTTCCCTCGGCGTCTGAGGCCTCTTCGGCCGGTTGGAACAGAAAGGTCACGCGTCCTCTAATTCGTCCATTCGCCGCATCCTCCGCCAGCACATGCGCCGCGCCCAACACCATTGCCATATGGCCGTCATGGCCGCAGGCGTGCATGCGCCCCGGAATCTCCGATTGCACTTCGGACTGGTCGGACTCTTGAATGGGCAATCCATCCAAGTCGGCACGCAGAGCCACGTGTGGACCGGTCTGGCCACCGCCCAGGCGCCCCACCACCGATGTCGGGGTGCCGAGCCCGCGGGTGACGACCATGCCGGGGATCCGCTGAAGCACCTCGGCAATGTAATCGGACGTCTGGTATTCCTCAAATGCCAGTTCGGGATGGCGATGAAGGGTGCGCCGCCACTCAATTAACTGATCAGCCTGACGATGGGCCCGTTCCCGCATCGTCAAGGGTTCGCCGAAGCCTCGGTCGTTGGCCATGTTCCTACGATCGCACATGAAGCTCGTGGGGCACGTGCGCGAGCGCTTGAGCCAGGTCCTCAATCAAGTCGCCCACGTCCTCGATGCCGACCGAGTAGCGAATGAGGGTCTCAGGGATGCCCAGCGCCGCCCGCTCCTCATGGGTGAGCTCCACATGGCTGGTGGTCCTGGGTGGCCCGGCCGTCGTCTCGACCGCGCCCAGGTTGGCAGCCAGATGGGCATACTTGAGCTCGGGCAAAAGCACACGCACGGCGTCAAATCCGCCCTTTAAGGAAAAACTGAGCACGCCGCCAAACTGGACCATCTGCCGCTTGGCGATGTCGTGGTTTTCGTGGTCGGGAAGTCCGGGATAGAAAACCTGGTCCACGGCTGGATGTTCGGCCAAGAAGGAGGCAATCTTCATCGCCGAAGCGCACTGTTGGCGAACCCTCAAATGTAGCGTCTTCATGCCGCGCAGCAGCAGATAGGCGGACATCGGATGCAGGGTAGCCCCGTTGATTTCGCGGTAGTGGTAAATTTGCTCCACCAGGTCCCGACGTCCCACCACCACACCGCCGAGGGCGTCGGCGTGCCCGCCAAGAAACTTGGTGGCGCTGTGGATCACTAAATCGGCGCCCAGCGCAAGGGGCTGCTGATTAATCGGTGTGGCAAACGTGTTGTCCACCACCACCAATGCGCCCGCCAGGTGGGCCGCGTCAATGAGACGCTTCAGATCGACAATTTTGAGGGTGGGATTGGTCGGGCTCTCGAGATATAAAATTTTAGCGCCTTGGTTAACCTCGCTGATGAGACGCTCGTGGTCGGTGGTGGGGCAGAGAACCGGTTCGATGTGAAAGTTCGGGAGAAACTCGCTGAAAATCTTGTTGGTCCCACCATAGGTGTCCACCAAGGAAACTACCCGGTCTCCGGGACGCAGCAAGGTAAAGAGCGTGTTGCTGATGGCCGCCATTCCGGTCGAAAAGCTGGTCGCCGCTTCGGCGCCTTCCAACATCCGCACCTTTTCTTCGAACACGTGTACGGTGGGATTGCTGTTGCGGCCGTAAATGTGTCCGGGTCTCAGTCCGAGCGCGACCTCGTACCACTCGTCCACATCATCGTATCCGTACCCCACGCTGTGCACCACCGGCACTTGGGTCGCACCCTGCATCGAGTACTCGTCTTCACCGCCCCAGACTGAACGCGTGCCCAAATTAGCCTGATCCGTTTTGCCTCCACGCATGACGCATCCACCTTTCTGATTCAAACACCCGCGTTGCCGCGTTATCGTCGACTCGGTCCATCGCATACACCGCTATCATGGTGTCTTGGACTCCAGTCCCGGTCAGATCGGCCACGGTGATTTGATCGGTGCTAGTCCGTCCCTGCGCCGAGCCCTGGATCAACTGGCCGAGCTCCACTACGCCATCGGCAGACATAAGCCCACGTTCCACCGCATGGTGCAATTCACCCAATCGCAGACATTGGCTGATAAGGTCGCAGCACACCCGATTAGCCCGGGCTAAAATCCCGGCCTCCAATTCCTGCTTGGATTCGGCATCAGACCCCATCGCGGTGATGTGCAGTCCCGGATGGAGCCACTCTTCCCGAATCACCGGATGGGAAGCTGGCGTGGTGGTCACCACAATATCCGACTGGCGCACCACCGCCTCCGGGTCGGCTTGTGCGGAAATCCGGAGCCCGAGTTCCCGGAACATGTCTTTTGCATACTGCTCCGCGTGTTCCGCGTGCGTCGAATAGACTAACACCTCGTCAAAACGGCGGGCCATGGACAGTGCGCGGATCTGCCAGCGAGCCTGGGCTCCGGACCCGATTACGCCGACCCGTTGGACGGTCTGGTTGGCCAGGTATTTGGCGGCAATCGCACCAGCGGCGGCCGTGCGCACGTCGGTCAAGTAGCCCTCATCCAGCAGCACCGCTTGGGGCCGACCGGTTACCGCATCGAGAAGCACCATCATGCCACTGCCGCTCGGAAGACCCCGGGCCCGGTTGTCAAAGAATCCGGATGAGATTTTAATGGCAAAGTGGTCAACGTCCTCCACGTAGGCGGCTTTCACGTCCACCTCGCCATGATGCTGGGGAACGTCAATCCGCATACTCGGCGGAGCGGCGACGCGTCCCTGAGCCATGCGGGCGAACCCGTCTTCGATAACATCAATGACGTCCTCACTCAGTTTGACAACCTGTTCCAGCTCCGAACGAGTGACAATCTTCACGCCGTGGCCCCCTGATATCGCTCCTCGCCAACGACAAACAGACACCGGTCGACGCTGGCCAAGACCTCTGCACCCGAAGGCGTCACCCGAAAGGCCTCGCTCATTTCCAAGCCGTAGCCGTCGTGCCACATGCCGGCAATCATATGAAACACCATGTTTGGCTCGAGCACCGTCTTGTCTCCGGCTCGAAGACTGGCGGTGTGCTCTCCCCAATCCGGGGGATAGTTGAGGCCCGCCGCGTATCCGAGCCTCGATGGTTTGATAAACCCGTGCCGCTGAATAGTGCTCTGCCAGGCATTCTCGACTTCTTCACACAGTGCACCGGGGCGCACGACGGCCAAGGCCGTTGCCAGGCCCTCGACAACCACCTTGGCCAACTCTGCCAGCCGTGGCTCGGGCTGTCCTATGACCACGGTCCGGGACAATGGAGAATGATAGCGATGCCGGCATCCAGCAATTTCGATGTTGACCGAATCGCCGACCTCATAGCGACGGTCTGCCCATGTCAGGTGAGCGGCACTGGCGCGCACTCCGGAGGGTATGAGGGGGACAATCGCGGGGTAATCCCCGCTGTATTCCTCGGTGCCCTGAATTTGGGCGCGAAAGATTTCAGCGGCGGCATCGGACTCCCGCACACCCGGCCGGATCACCTCAAGTGCCGTATACATGGCACGGGTCACGATAGCACCCGCCTGCTGGATGTAGGCGATTTCCTGATCCGATTTAATCAGGCGCACCCAATTGACCAGGAGCGTCGCGTCGACGAAGCTGGCGTTCGGCAATGCTCGGACCAGGCGCTGATACGCGTAGGCGGAAAAATAATAGGCATCCATCTCGACGCCAATGTAGCCGTGGACCAGGTTGAACTCGTCCAACACTTCGCCCACATAGTCCATGGGGTGCAACACGGCAGATTGAACGTAGTGGTCTCCGTACGCACGGATCTGCGCTTCGTCCAGCCAACAGGTTAACCGCGCACCGTTGCTGTCAATTCCCCGGCCAACCCAAATGGGCTCGTCCAATGTCAGCGCTACTACCACTGCTTGGGGGACATAAAAAGACCAGCCGTCGTACCCTGTCAAATAGTTCATATTGGCGGGATCTGTCACAATCAGTGTGTCGATTCCTTGCTGATTCATCCGATGCTTGACCACCTGAAGGCGTGACTCATATTCCCGACGGGTAAACAGGGCCACCGAATCCACCCTTTCCTTAATCCGAGTAGGATACCAGATTTCATGGTAGTGGTTTCAATGGATTGGGGACCATTCTACAAAGCGTATGAAAGCATTCGGCACTCCTTCTATACACATAGCGTGCCGCAGGCTGACCCGCTGTGGCCACGAAAAATAGTTTTTAGCCGGCAGACGCGCAGTAAAGCCGGTTTTTCGGAATGGGTATTTCGCAAAGATCTTAACTCGACGTTGTCCCCGCTTACGTAAGAGGTCGGAACCAGGAAAACATAATTTTTAACTCCGAGGGTCTCGGCATTGTGGTGCTGAAGGAAACGCAGGACCGGCGGCGCATAGTGGCCTCCGGATTGATTACCGTTGGGGTGATTGTACCAGCGACACTTGGGGGCCGGAGTGGGAAAACCTATCACCGCTCGCGTCACGAAGATCTGGGTAAAGGCGCAGAACCAGTATCACAAGGGCTCCTCCCTCGAGCATGAAGGCGGGAGTTTGCCTGGTGCAATAGTTCGGGTTAGCAATAGCCGGGTAGCGGGGGCATTTGTCCCGTAGTCCGTAAGTCCCTGGAACAGATTCTTGGACGACATCGAATGCTAGGTTCCAGCCATTGGTCGTCATAGCCCACGCGGGCCAGTAGAGCCATGGGAAGAGACCGCGGCGACTGGCCATGTGGTTAGGTAGGCCATGGGTGGTACAATTACTTGGAATGTGGCACTCGGAGTGGAGGGATGGCGATGAGTCAGATGAGTATGGTGGCGCTGGCGAATCTTGATGACGCCGAGCGCATGAGCCAGATGTGGGCGATGTTTGAGCAGTTAGGGGGCCTGTCGGCGGCCGAACAGCTCCAAGCGTTACGGGGGATGATCTTGGAGATGGCCGAACAGGCCACGGATGCGCAATACGTGCGCCTCTGTGGGACGAACTTGACCCTAGCCGCGTCGATGCCGGATGAGCATCTGAAACCATTTTTAGCTGCGCGCATGATGGCTTCAGCGAGTTTACCGGCCCCGTACGCGGAACGCGACCGGCAACATCTGGAAGAAGCCATCGGTCAGGCCGATCCAGATGTCCGGACGAAAATTACGCGGAACCTGTAGGAAATCGTGAAAGCCTCGAAAGCCCTCGGCTGACCGATGCCGAGGGTATTGCCTACCCGAATATGCCGTATCGGCTTACCCGCCCGTGCTCACAGGCTCCCTCGTTACTTCGTCCAGCAAATCATCGGCATTCGGGGGTGAGAATGCATCAAGCCCCGCGGCGCTGAAACAAGATGGCGGTAGTCGAATTTCCGTATATTATGGGAATGAATCGTAGCGTAGGAAAAAATGATGATCGTAACTCGGTATGCACGGGAATGCGAGGTGAATACATGAAGAAAAGAATGATGGTGAGCATCGGGATCCTGTTGGGGCTCGTACTGGGATTGCTGGTTGTGGGCACTTCTGGAGTGTTGTCTCCCCTAGCGGTACTAGCTGCTGCTCCCGATGTGAATACCATGACCCCCGGTTGGACGCACCTGAGTAATACCACCCAGTCTGGGCCGTGGACGGGATCTGTGGAAATTGCGTACAAACCGGTCGCGTCACTGCGTTTAGGCCATCGGACGTATCCCCAATTCGACGTGAAGTTCAGTCAGCAGTTGACGTATCATGGGCGGTTTGCCCCACAATTGACGCGATGGCCCTATCAGATCATGTGGCCACCGCATGTCCTGGGGGATCCCCAAGAACCGGTTCCCTCGCCAACCAAGATAGCGCCTGATACCTTTGCTTACGGATACAACTCGTTTAGTGCTACTCAAGTGCCGATTTCCCAGGCTCAGTTAACACACGCGTTTCGCACCGCGCGATTTGTCGTCCTGTGGTCGGGCCTTCGGTGGCTGCCACCCACGGGCCCGTTGGGTTGGGGGCCGACGCATCGTCCCGTATTGAATGCACACTCTAGGCCGCCAGTAAGCCATGACACCTCGAAGTAATGACGCTCGCCTTCCGGGACCAAGAGTTCCTGAAAATTGACAGGGGGTCGCCGTACCACACGGCGACGGCATTAATACATCCGGCCCTTTTATCTAGCAGGAGTTTCCGAGTTAGTGAGTGCCAAACGTCTGAAACCCCAATAGAATCACGGTTTTGGACATTTCGCACGTATTATACAACTTGGGGGCGTTGTTGGCGGCATCGGTCGATCCGGTGAAGACGTGACGAGGGCCTCAAACTACCGTCTCATGCTGGATTCGGGGATTTCACCAATAACGACTGGAACTCAAAGTTGGTCAACGGGAATCATAAGTAAGAAACTCCTGCTAGGTTAATCCTGTGGGAACCGGTAGGAATCCTTAGGCGGCGCGGTAAAATGACTTTTCGTCTGCAAAGGAATTGGCACAGGAATTGACCTGGCAGGTGTGGAACGTTGTCCCAGCGAATCTGTTGGGAGGCGTGGTCAGGGGTATACCGGCGATATCGAAGAGATATCACCTGGCACGGACGACCTCTGGAGACGTTTGACCCGGTGGTCTAATGCATTTTGGCCATACGCGCACCCGCCGAGGGGGAGCGGTCCAAGCCGTACTGGATGAGCGTACCCACGAGAAAGGTCGCAAGGTGGATGACGAGACCTTCAACGCGCTCAATGTAACCCGTCACACCTTTCACGGGAATGGAACTACGTGATCCGGCCGCAACCCAAATCATAAAAGTTGCTTTTGCGTGCCTCCTTAGGCTCCAGTTTGGGAAACGACGTCTCATCGTGGGACCCGAGTGTGGTGGCCCGGCTGTGACCGGTCCGTGCCATGGACGCTTGGGTGCGCCGGCTCCCTGGCCGATTTTTTGCCAGCTGGGGCATTCCAATCCTCCAAATCCGTAAGCAGAGGGGCACTGAATCTCACCGAGAATGAAAAACTACATTCCCCGGTTAGGAACTTTATTGTCCTGTTAAAAACTCTGGTTTAGCTCCACACCCGCCGTAGGTGCCGCAATGGTCATGATATCATGGGTTTCATGTGTAATCTCTGCGCAATCCAGAAGGGAGCACCGCCAAGAAGGTTACACTGAACGTGAGAACATTAGGATCGCAAGAAGCCCGTGACAAAAAAGGGGGCAGCGCTGTGCTCAGCATGGATAGCTGGAATCATGCCTGGCTGGTGCTGCTCATCATTTTTGCGGGTGGCTTGGCGGTCGGCAAGCTATCGGAGAAACCGCGCATCCCGGATGTGGCGGCTTATTTGGTCTATGGAATTATTCTGGGCCCGGCGGTGCTTCACCTGGTCAACGTTCCCAACCAATCCAACGTCAATCAGTTCATCTTGAACCTAGGCGCGACGCTGATTCTGTTTGAGGGAGGCCGCGGCCTCGAACTGTCTATGCTGAAGCGCGTGTGGCTGAGCATTTCCCTTCTGGCCACCTTGGGCGTATTCATTACCGCAGCCGTGGTTGGCATTACGGCCCACCTGGTCTTGGGAACATCATGGATTTTGTCACTGCTAATGGGTTCCGTGATTGCCTCCACGGACCCGGCCACGCTGATTCCGGTATTCAAGCGGGTCTTCGTCCGACCCAAACTAAAGCAAACCGCCGAGTCGGAGTCCGCATTCAGCGACGCCACCGGAACCGTGCTGGTAGCCACGCTGCTCGCAGCGCACACCGGGGAATCCATCCAATTCGGTGCGGCGGTGCTCGCTTTCGTCAAATCGGCCGGCATCGGCATCATTATTGGGTTTTCCGTCGGAATACTCTCTTTGGCCCTGATTTCGCGGCAGGCCTGGGGACGCTTGCATGAGTTTAGCTCGTTTTTGCTGCTGATTAGCGCCATCGGCGCGTATGCCGGAGCTGAAGCGCTCGGTGCCAGCGGGTTCATGGCCGCCTTCGTTGCCGGCCTGGTATCCGGGAACGGCCCCACCTTTGGCTGGGGTCTGGAACCCCACACCGAACAAAACGTGGCGCATTTCAACAACGCCATGACTCTCATGATGCGGATGATGATTTTCGTCCTGCTGGGCACACAGGTAGACTTCACGTTGGTTAGCCGCTACCTTCTTCCCGGTCTCGTGGTGGTGGGAACATTTATGGTGGTCGGCCGCCCCCTCACCGTGTTGGCCTCGCTTCTGCCGGATCGCAAGGCACGCTGGCAGGGTCGTGAAATTGCCTTTATGTTCTGGGTTCGGGAAACCGGCGTCATCCCCGCCGCGCTGGCCGGCATGGTCGCGGCTGAGGGGGTGCACGGGGCTAACATCGTCGGTTCCATTACCTTTATGGCCATCTTGTTAACTATCGTCATTCAAGCCGGCAGCACTGAAGCCGTCGCGAAGTGGTTGGGTGTGCTCGCCCCCGTCGAACCCGCAGAGGATATTTGAGCCGGCGCTTGGCGCTCTTCCTAAGAAGCCCAAGACCCCAACAGGCCGCACGCCTTGTGCATGGCATGCGGACCAGTCGGCGGCTTCCATCGTCTCATTGTGATCGGAGGCTAATGTGGCTACGACGCTCATTCCGCAATCGGTCCATCCCGCGGCGTAGGAAAGGCAGCGGCCGCCGCTCGTTGGCTTCATCGATCGTGCGTCCTAGCGATACGCCGCAGCGCGCCGTTCCATGTATAGACCGATCCGACCAATCCCCAGGCTCATGATGAGATAGACCGCCGCCGCCATCGGATAGAGAATTCCGGGCGCGGACGTACTGTCGGTGCCGTTTCGCGCCTGGTACATGACGTCGGCGTACCCGACTAAGTACAGCAGGGTGGTGTTCTTCAGCTGGAGCACCACAAAGCTGGTCAACGACGGCAGCATGGTGACCAAGGCCTGCGGGAAGACGATTTTCCTCAGCGTCGTAAACCATGGAAGACCCAGGGCCGACGCTGCCTCCCACTGCCCTTCAGCCACATCCATAATCCCAGAGCGGAAAATTTCGACCGCATACCCTACTCCATAGGCCACCAGCCAAATCATGGCGGCTGTCAACGGGGACAGCATAATCCCAAATTGCTGCAGCCCAAAGAAGATAATGAACAGCTGAACAATGGCCGGGAATCCCCGGATAATTTCCACGTACCAAGAAATGACGATCTGGATGGGCTTTGGCGCGTAAAGACGCCCAGCGGCAAACATGACGCCGATGATGACGGAGATAATCACCGACACCACGGTCAATATCAAGTCCTTGACGGCCCCACTCCCCATTACCCCAGCATAGTCGCTGATAATCTGGCCAGGGGTCACAACGCATCACCTCCTTGTGCCTCAACCGCATCCATCTCATCTGCGGTTTCCGTTGGCCGAAGCACCCGCTGGAGAAACTGCTGGGCTCGCTCGCTCTTGGGGTTCTCCAAGACTTGACGCGCCGCACCGCTCTCGACCACCCGATGATCCGCCATGAAGACGACGGTGTCCGCCACTTCCTTAGCAAACTGCATCTCGTGGGTCACCAGAATCATGGTTCCGCCCTGCCTGGCAAGCCGCTTAATAGCGGCCAGAACCTCGCCGACCAATTCCGGGTCGAGCGCCGAGGTTGGCTCGTCAAACAGCATAATTTCCGGTTCCATCGCCAAAGCCCGACAAATCGCCACCCGCTGTTGCTCTCCCCCTGACAGGCGTTTGGGGTACATGTCGGCTTTGTTGACCAAACCAACAATGTCCAAAAGCTCCTGGGCTCGGCGCACCGCATCGTCTCTAGAGACTTTTTTGACTTCCATCGGCGCCAGGATGATGTTTTCCATCACCGTAAGATGAGGAAAAAGATTGAAGCCCTGAAACACCATGCCGACCCGTGTACGGATGTTCTGCAGCACGGCACGCGGCGGATGCTTCTGACCGCCTGTAATCGTATGTCCCAATATTTCCAGCGTTCCGTGTTCGAAGGGCACCAACCCGTTGATGCAGCGGATGAAGGTGCTCTTGCCCGCGCCGCTGGGCCCAATGATGGCAACGACCTCACTTTTGTGTACATTTAGGGTCACATCTTCAAACACGAGCGTTTTGCCAAACCGCTTGGTCATGCCTTTAGCGCTAACTACGATGTTGTTGGACATTAAGCTCCCACCTCGCTAACAGTTTGGACAAAATGAGATAAAACACGAAGTACATCAACGCGGCCAAGAGAAAGTCGTCAAAAAATCGGAAATCAGTGGCGCCGGCGTTATTGGCCTGGAACATGAGTTCGGCCACGCCAATGGTAAAGGCCAGTGACGTGTCTTTAATGAGATTGCTAAGCTGGTTGGTCGCCGGCGGCAAGATGTTGAAGAACGCCTGAGGCAGAATGATTTTTTGCATGATTATTCCGCTGGGCAGACCGAGCGCTTGTGCCGCCTCGCGTTGCCCCCGGTCCACCGCCAGAATTCCGCCGCGAAAGATTTCCGCATACAACGTCGCGTAAAATACACCCAGCGCAACCACGGCCGACACAAATGAACTCATCTTGATCCCAACGGAGCCGAGGCTGAAATAGGCAATGAACAAGAGAATCAGAACCGGGATGGCTCGAATGATTTCAACTACCCAGGTCGTGACCAGTTCAAGCGGACGGACACCGGACAAACGAGCCAACGCCATAATAAATCCCAGCAGCAGTGCGATTGCCAAGGACACGCCGGTAAGTTCCAAGGTGACCCCGAGACCGCTCAAGAAATGACCAAAATTGCTACGCCATTCACTCAAAAGCACGTGCACCGATGACACCTCCTATCGCCGAATATGGATCTCTCGAATCCAGATCCGGGGAACCAGGATTCACCCCTGGCTCCCCGATCCCGACTATGTCGGTTATCCACGTTTCTTAGTGTGAGTTGTTCGGCACACTGGCCAGACCCTTGAGATAAATCGAGCTCTTCATGCCATACTTATCAAGGATCTTTTGCTCTTGGCCGTTCTTATCAATCTTCAACAGATACGCGTTCAGCTTCTTCAAGAAGCTCGCGCTGTACTGTCCCTTGGGGACGGCATAGTATCCGCGCAAACTCGCAATCGGCGGTGCAATCGACTTCGGCACGGGGCCCAGGATCTTGATATGCAGCGACGGATTCGTCTTCTTTGACCACGCAGGGTCTGTGTCCGGCTGCAACGTGGCGTCAATCCGCCCGGTCGACAGTGCCAAAAAAGCCTCGGCGATAGAGGGGTAGTACACAAGCTTAGCGCCAACCTTGCGGGCAAGCGCTTTGCCTTCGGCCACCTCTGCCGACGCGGTGACCACACCGATGGTCTTTCCTCTCATGGCCGACACCGTGTCGCTAGCGATGGCCGGATGCTGCGAGTTGACGACTACCGCGTCGTTGTAATTCAACATCGGGCGGCTGAATGACAACACCTTGGCCCGCGAGCTGCTCCAGTAAATGTCGATCGTAATGTCTGCACGCTTTTCAGCCACGGCTGTAATGCCGGATGAAAACGGCAGGGGATCCACCTTCAGTTTCGCACCCAAGGTCTTAGCAAAGCCCTTAAGAATGTTCACGTCGTATCCGGTCCACTGTTTGGTTTGGGTGTTCTGAAAGTCTTCCGGTGCAAAAGCAGACTCCGCGATAATCAACTGCTTCGAAGACTTAACCTTCCCTAACAGGGTGTTGCTAGCCGCACTACTATTCGACGATCCACAGCCAGCCAGCAAAAACGCACCGGTGGCCAACGCTATCGCCGGAACGGCAAGTTTCGATCTATAAACCAATTATGTGTCCTCCTCTGCTTCCGTTTTGTTTCGGTCGCAGCGTGATGCGCGGACAGCAAGGCTAATCCCATAAAGAGTGGGACTTCTTGCATTTCTGCCTCGCACACATGCACGACGAAAAGCCGTCTCGCTTGTCACCGAAGCACGGCATTCGTAACCATCCGGGATTTAAGTTGGGCTATTTAATAATTGCGCCCTGTGGCGAATCGCGGCACGCCGTGATCCCTGTCAGCCGACACGGTCGGCCCCGGGTGGTCCGGTTCTCTGCCTTGCTTCTTCCACAAGCGCTCGAGGAGCGCTCGCCTGCCTCACTTCAGCAGCGATGCTTTGCCATACCCGGGATTCAACCCGGCAACAGTGAGTCAAATACAGTACTCTGTCAGCAAAGATCGTCTTTGATCCCGTCACATTCCGTCGGTTTCTAAAGACATCATTTACGGTAACACGATTCGTTGAACCCGGCAACTTTCAGACTAATGAAAAACGTCAGCCATGTGTTTTGTGCATATTGACTATGTGCGAAAAGTGAAACCACCCGCATCCCACTAGGAGATGGGGCGGTCGTAAGTGCGCGGGCTACGCCGGCAGCGTCATACGCTGAGCGGTAATGGGGTTAACCGGGATTCCCGGTCCCATGGTAGTTGACACCGAAATGCTCTTCACATAGGTGCCTTTCGCTGCGGCAGGCTTTGCCTTGATCAGGGCGTCAATCAGTGCTGCCAAATTTTGGACCAGCTGCTCCGATTCAAAATTCACTTTACCGATGGGCGCATGGACGATACCGGCTCGATCCGTGCGAAACTCGATTTTACCGGCCTTAATCTCATCTACCGCGTGTTTGACATCAAAGGTCACGGTTCCTGTCCTCGGGTTGGGCATGAGACCGCGCGGACCCAAAATCTTCCCGAGGCGCCCCACCACCCCCATCATGTCGGGAGTGGCCACCGCCACATCAAAATCAGTCCACCCGTTTTGTATGCGCTCTGCCAGTTCATCACCGCCGACGTAATCGGCACCGGCCTCCTCGGCCTCCTTGATCTTGTCGCCCTTGGCAAACACTAAGACTCGCTGTGACCGGCCAGTTCCGTGCGGAAGCACTACAGCCCCCCGCACAACCTGGTCCGAATGCCGCGGGTCCACGCCAAGTCGCACCGCCACGTCAACCGTTTCCGGAAATTTGGCGAAGGCGAGTTCCTTAGCTAGCGCCACCGCTTCATCCGGTTCGTACACCCGGCCTTTCTCCACGCGGGCCAATGCTTCGATATGACGCTTGCCTTCTTTGGCCACGGTAAAATTCCTCCTTGTGGTGTTAGCGGCCTCTTCGGACCTTCCACCAAACTTTGCTGTTAGTCAGCGATTTCGACACCCATGCTGCGGGCGGTGCCTTCAATCATCCGCATCGCGGAATCCAACGTCGTAGCGTTCAGGTCAGGCATCTTGGTTTCCGCAATTTCGCGAACCTGAGCTCGCGTTAATGTGCCCACCTTGTTAGTGTTGGGGTTTGGCGACGCCGTCTCCAGTCCCAAAGCCTTCTTGATTAGCACAGCTGCCGGCGGCGTTTTGGTAACGAAGGTAAATGAGCGATCTTCATATACGGTGATTTCCACCGGAATAATGAGCCCGGCCTGCGCCGCAGTGCGCTCATTGTACTCTTTGACAAACGCCATGATGTTGGCGCCGTGCTGACCCAGTGCGGGGCCGACCGGCGGCGCCGGGGTAGCTTTCCCTGCCGGGATTTGGAGCTTGATGACTCCTGCGACTTTCTTAGGCACGCTGTTCCCTCACTTTACTCTTAACTAATCCAATTCCGAGACTTGCGCGAAGTCAACCTCCAGCGGCGTATCCCGACCGAACATCGACACTGTTAAACGCACTTTCCCCCGATCCGAGAGCACTTCTTCAATGCGTCCGGAAAATCCCTCGAAAGGTCCTTCCGTGACTAACACCTCCTGGCCTACAGCCAGATTGATGCGCGGCAATTCAGGCACGCCGGAAAGGTCGTGCCCTAAAATCGTACGGACCTCGTGCTCCAACAGCGGGATAGGCTTGGAACCGGATCCCACAAAGCCCGTGACACCCGGCGTATTCCGCACCACGTACCATGAGTCGTCCCCCATGACCATCTCCACCAGCACGTAGCCCGGAAACACCTTCTTCTTTACGAGCCGTTTCTTGCCGTCCTTTACCTCAAGCTCTTCTTCCATGGGGACCATAATGCGGAAAATCTTGTCCTCCATGGCCATAGACTCCACACGCCGCTCCAGGTTCGCCTTAACCTTATTCTCATACCCAGAGTAGGTGTGAATCACAAACCAGTCTTTTTGCACGTTGATGCCGCCTTCCGTGCCCTTTACCCCATGTTCATCGAATATAGCAACAGGGCGCCTCAACGCCCGGTTCGCAGTTTGCTATCCTTAGCGGAGATACAGGTGTAGGCCAAAGTTGAATAGAGCATCCAAAAGGGCGATCACGGCAACCACAATTAGCGTAAACACGACAACAAACCCGGTGTAAGATGCCGTTTGTTTATAGGTTGGCCAGACAACCTTTTTCAGCTCCGATCGGACTTCGCGGACAAACTTCCACGGGCCGGCTGAGGCTCTTGCTACTCCGCCTTTAGCTTCCATTATTCTCCCCATTTCCGCCCTGGATAGGCATTACCGCGTTTCCCGATGAATTGTGTGGGTCCGGCACCACCGACAATACTTGCGCCGTTCAAGCCGGTTCGGGTCGTTCTTCTTGTTCTTGGTGGTCGTGTAGTTGCGCCGCTTGCACTCCCCGCACGCCAACGTAATAATCGTGCGCATGTCGCTTTACCTCCCAGTCATGCGCAAGAATTCTAGCACGCGGCTGGGGCCATGTCAATGAAAGCACTAACCGCCCTAACAGCCGCGCCTTTGGCGGTGCACCTTTTTTCACATGCGGCCGACACGGGCGATCCGAACATTGCTCGCTTGACCACTTGGTCTAGACCGGTATGTGCGTCAGTAAACGGCTCCGTTCTGTAACCTGAGCCTCCAGTTCAGCCATTTTCGCATCAAGTAGCGCCAATGATTCGGCCGCATTCGCGATCGCGACACCATCGGCCGCATGATCGATACCGTCAGCAATCGTCGCCAGTTGATAGTCGGTGGCGATCAATAGCTCCAACAGCTGATCGTTGTCGCGGATGCGGTGATATACACGGTCATTAGCAGGCGCGGGTAGCGCATGTATGCGGCTCACCCACTCGGACAATGTGTCAGCCGCGCGTTTATACTCCCGCAAAAGTGCCATCTGCTGCGCATCGGGAAAGGGACGGTCCCGGGTAGGTACCCCAACGACCCGGCTTTGACGTTGATAGAGCGAGCGCCAGACGCCGGCAGCCCGCGCTAGACCATCAGCTAAGCCGTTTCGAATGACGTGATCCAATGCCCGCATGCTGTCGGACGATGCGTAGGGGTTGATGTCACGGCTTTCATTTAAGAACTTTAGAGCCACTTGGGCAATTTGTTCGTGACGTTCCATTCACCGCACTTCCTCCGTTAATAGGTTATAAGGAGGGGAGGAGCCATCGTAATATGGCCTCCCCTCCAGTGATCCTACGGTTTGGCCGGGCCTGTGTATGCCGCAGCATCGACGAGCGGCGTTGCCCCCTGAATGGTAAAGCCGGTACCGGAAATCATGTTAGGCGCTGTCATAAGGCCGTGTTCCGCCATCATCATCGCGATGTAATAGCGAATAGCCTTTTCTTCATCAAGGCCAAAGGCCCGGAGTGAAATGAGTTTTTTCATCAACTCATCGGCGGGAGCTACCAAGACTTTCACATTGTTAAGCGTGATCCCATAGATGTTTAGGAACTCTTGCAGGTGTGAGGTTACCAAATCGGTGATGTCGTGAATCCTCTCATTAATCTGTTCTAACGGGGTGACCTGGCAGATTTGATTGATGGCCTGCTCCAATACCGGGGCGGCATAAGTGTTCACTTCCGCAGTCTTAATGAAATGGCCCTGATACGGCATATGTTGAACCAATTTCAAGGCGTCATCAGTGGAATCCACATGAATGTAGTAGTCAACCTGGTATCGAAGCTGGGCCATTTCCCGGGACAGAGCCTGGCCCTCCGCCCGGATGACCAGTTTGGCCCGGTTTACATAGATGGCTTCATACTGCCAAGGAGATTGGCCGCCATAAAACGCTTGCTGGATAGCCCCGACCAACACCCGTTGCGGCGTGTCGACCGCATATTGCCCGGTTTCATAGGCATTAAGAATGGCGCCACGGCTCTTCAAGACGCAAAAGTGATTGGATTCGACCGTTAATAGTGAGCCATTCATAATGTCGTTGCCGGGGTAATGATACAGCAGCACATCGGGACCCATGACCTCTTCCCCACTTGACGTCAACGTAGAAATGACATTGCGAATTGCCATCGATTGAACACTCCTTTCAAATCACTACATCGTAATTCCTCATCAGTATACGGCACCGCACACCCAGTGCGCCCATTAATGCCCATCGAATTCTCCGTGCCACTGCGACTACCGCGAAGAAAAGACTATAATGTGAGGAAGAGAAATGAGGGGAGAGTCCGATGCGCGAGGTCGCAACTCACGAATGGCCGCAAGTTTTGGAGTCCGCTAAAGCGAATCATCAGACCGTGGTAGCACTTTTTACGGCCGTGTGGTGACCATACTGCCGCCGACTGGGTCCAGTCGCTGACAAGGTGGCCGACGAGGCTCCCGACCGGGTGATCTTTATCAAGGTGGATACCGACGAAAACCGCGAGTTGGCCGAAAAGTGGGAAGTGCAGGGCATCCCGACTATGGTCCGCATTGAAAACGAAGAGGAAATAGCCCGTCTCATCGGATATCGGCCCGAGTCAGACATTCGGCGCTTCGCCTATCTTGATTGACGCCACTACCCTTTGCCATAACATCCCATACAGGTCGTAGGCGGATTTGTCCACCCCCGGATTCTCACCGCACTTACACTTAGGCGGCGCGGTAAAATAATTTCCCTCTTTGAGTAAAGGAAATGGGCTTGCCAGTGTGGAATGTTTTCCCAACGAATCTGTTGGGAGGCATGCCCAGGTGTATACCGGGATATCGAAGAGCCATGACGTCAGAAGTTTGAGCGATTGCGTCCGTTTCTTGATAAAAAGGTGCGCCGTCTGACGGCCGCCGCGGAAGCGATGGCGTTGGGATACGGGTCGCGGGCCTTCGGCCTGTCGGCACCCACGATCCGCGCGGTTCCGGAATGTCCCCTGCGTTGGACGTCTAAAAGTCTGGTCACACTGGCTGCGGAGTGACATGCCCTGGGCCACACCATTAGTCCCAAGTCCCAACACGGTGGGGGTCCTCTTGCGGCAGCAAGGCTACAGTCTGTAAGGTCCCCGGAAAGTGCATGAGAGTGCGGGCGACCACCCTGATCGAGATGCCCAATTTCAGTGGATTCATAACCAGACTGTGGCCTTTTAGGGGCATCCGCTTGCTCTCGTCGCAACAATTGTGATGCCCTCATATCTAGGGTCCCCCGTACCTTCAGTAGTGGGAAAACCCCGGCATCTATGGACCCGACGCCGCCTTAAGCGTTCACGTATGAATTTAAACTATTATAACAGGAGTTTCCCAGTTACCGGGTGCAAAACGCCTAAGAACCCCCGAGAATCGCGGTTTCGATTATCTTGCGCGTGTGATATAACTGAGGCGGCGCATTTGGCCGAATTGGTCGATCCACTGAAGACCTCGGCCAGGCCCCCAAACTGCCGTCTCATGTTACGATCCGGGAATTCCACCAATAGCGGCTAAAAATCAAGTGTGGGCCACCGGACCATGAGTAGGAAACTTCCGCGCTGGTTTGGTCGTGGACATTTTAGTCGTAATTCCACGCGGCAGCATGACTCTTACAAGATATTGCGGACCACCAGCCGCACACATAAAAATGGAGCTCACGACCGGGATTGAACCGGTGACCTCGTCCTTACCAAGGACGTGCTCTACCTGCTGAGCTACGTGAGCAAGTTGGTTGCGGGGGCAGGATTTGAACCTGCGACCTCCGGGTTATGAGCCCGACGAGCTACCTGGCTGCTCTACCCCGCGATATCTTCTGGTGGATGGGGTTGGATTCGAACCAACGTAGGCGTCAGCCAGCGATTTTACAGACCGCCCCCTTTAACCACTCGGGCACCCATCCGCCGCATATTAAATTGCACAGTCGGTACAATACCACTCAACCGCTCTGCTATTTTACCTGTCCACGCAGTTTGATGTCAACCGAAATTGCAATTTCAAATCCTTGTACGCCAATCCCGTCGGCCTTAGAGCGATCAGGTTGCGGGGACGTCCAAGCATAAGCTGCCAACCGAAACGCTTAAATACGGCCTCGTCGCCCAAACTTATCCAGTTACGGCCTGTGTGTCCCATTTCCACCGTCCGCTATTGCACGGGGCTTCACCGGTCTTGCCACCGGGCCAACCGACCCACGTGCTATAAGCCGTCAAGCGTTGTCTCTCGCGCCCCTTAGGCGACCTTCAGAGATGATGGCACGCCTCCACACCAACCAGTAGCGGGCATGAATTTTGCCGCTGCCGCCTGAACAGAGCGGGAGCACAATCGTTGAGAGCCGCGTTTTAGTCTGTGTCTACACGTCTTCCCGCTAGCAGCAGGAGGGTGGCAAAAACCGTCCGGCGAAATTTAATGCTCTTGGCTTTCCTGAGTCAAAACCCATTTAGGAAAGCAGGTCCGACACACCCGGTCTACTGCCCGTAACTGATCGGACTTATAAAACTCGTCGAACCGATAAATAAATGGCTGACCGCAAAGGACACACCAATGCTGAATTGATTTACCCGGACCGGCATTTTGTATGGCAATGCTTTCCACAAACACCATCCCTCCGCAATGTTGTCTTCTCCTACTGCACCACAAAGGTATTTCCAAACTGTAACAGTGGACCAGGTTTCACTTAATCGATGCCGCTCGCGCACGAGTCATCGACACCCGTGAACGTTGTCTGTCTCCTGCTCAGAACACGGTGGTGTCTTTATAGACTTCGCAACCCGGACACCGGTTGCGACGCGTACCACCCCGTAGATAACGGCAGTCACGGCCGCGACAAAAAAGCCGATGGGCCAGGCAACATCGTATGCCAAGATGACGGATAGCCAAATCGTGACAACGGCAATCGCCGCGGAGAGCACCATCGCTTGGCCCGGACTCTTGGCAAGATAGCGTGCGGCTGCCGCCGGCCCAATCATCAAACTGAAGCTCAGCAGCACTCCGACAATGGGCACGGTAATTGCCGCCGTGATGCCGACCGCGAGTAGGAACGCCATCTCTAGCCGGTAACTGGAGAGGCCGCGTGCCTCCGCATTGGATCGAAGCACCGAGGCATACAGCAGGGGCCGGTACAAGATCAGAAGCCATGCTAGTGCCAAAGCCGTTAACAGGACTGTCACAGCTGCGCCCGCAGCACTTACACCCACCAACTGACCAAAGAGCAGCGCATAAGCCCCGGTGGCATAGGTGCTGTTCCACGCCAAAAAGAGTGAACCAGTCCCCAGCCCCAATACCAAGATCAACGCGGTAACGGCATCGTGCCGCCCGCGGTGGCCCATCCAGCCAATACCCAACGCACCACCCAACGAAAAAATGACTAAGCCCGCCAGCGGGCTGGCGTTCATCAAAAGGGCTCCCGCAGCTCCGGCAAATCCCACCTGAGGCAGCGCATGTGCGACAAATGCTGAACTTCTGAGCACCACGAAAAACCCGATGAGGCTGGCTGCCAGCGCCACCGCCGTGCCGCTAATGAAGGCATGCACCATGAACGGTGCGGTAAATAGTCCCGGGGGAAATACCGCATTCACAATCAGCGCCATTAACGCACCCTGCTTTCGGCGGCTAGGGCTGGCCTCGGGCGACGTTGCATCAGACGGGCTAGGAGATAAAATGCCGTAATCAGAGCCGGGATGAAGAAACTAACGGGCCAGCCGTGCCCGGCCGGTGGCCAGTTGAAGCTGTCGTAGGCCAAAATGATTCCGATCCACGTTGCTGCGACGCCAACTGCGGCAGCGACGGCCATCGCCGTTATCGGCTTGGATACTAATTGAATGGCGGTCGACGCCGGTCCGATCAAAAGAGCGGTGCTTAAGAGTGCACCTACCACCAGGGCACCATTTTCCACCGCGATCCCCATGACCACCACGAACACCAGGCCCACCAGCCTCACGGAGACGCCCCGCGTCTGCGCCAAATCGGGACTCAACGTGGACAACAAGAGGGGGCGATATAAGATCATCAGAAGAATCAGCGCGGCCATGCTGGAGAAAATTAATATCCTGGCGATAGCGGGCGCGATAACAAAAATGGACCCGAAGAGGACTTGCATGGTTACATTGGCGTTGCTGGTATAGAGGGTATCAAAGTAGAGGAGCAGAGCTCCAAGGCCCATGGCAAAGGCCAGCACCAGACCTGTTTCAATATCACGGTCACGGGCGCGCGCGCCCATCGTCTCCACTGCGCCGCCCGCCAAAAGGCCCATGGCTACAAACCCATACCAGAGATTGATTCCCGCCAAAATGGCCCCTGAAGCCCCAACAGTGCCAATGTCAGTTAAGGCATGGCCAATAAATGACTGTCCCCGAATCACCACGAATACCCCCACCATGCCTGATAGCGCCGCCACGACTGTGCCAATCCAGAGCGCCGACAGTACAGACCCGCTATGAAATAGGCCTGGTGCAACAATTGCGCGAAGGATCTCGATCATCGGGACATCCCTCCTATATAATCACCTGGTCCCGGTATGTCGTCGTGATGTGGCTGGTCGTTGCCGCTGACCACCAAGATGCGCCCTTGCGTCCGGAGCACCTCCACGTCGTAGCCGTAGAGTCGGGATAACACGTCCGGCTGGATAACTTCGTCAACACTTCCCATAAGAGCGCGCCCATTGGCGACGTATATCACTTGGTCCATCACGCCCAACAAGGGATTCATGTCGTGAGACACCAATAGGGCCGATATTCCTTGTTCGCCCACCATTTGGGCAACCAGCCGCACTACCTCATGCACGCTTTTGATGTCCAAATTGGACAACGGCTCGTCCAATAACAACAGCTGCGGCTCAGCTACCAGCGCATGGCCAATTAACAATCGTTGCTGTTGCCCGCCCGAGAGACGGCCAATAGGGACATCAGCAAACTCCTGCGCACCCACCTGCTCCAGAATGCGGTCAACGCGAGCCCTGCGCGTGCGGTTGGGAATAGGCATGCCCCATCGGTCCCCGTCTATGCCCAGACCGATCAAATCACGCCCGCGAAGCGGCACATCCGCGTCAAGCCGAATTTTCTGCGGAACGTATCCCACCGAGTTGATGCCGCGGCGCACTTGGTGGCCGCCGACCACCACCTCACCCCGCGTCGGTCGGATGAGTCCAAGGATAACGCGAAGGAGGGTGGTTTTCCCGGCGCCATTGGGTCCGATAAGACCCGTAAATGAGCCCTCATCGACGCGAAAGTTAATATCGCGCAAAATAGACCTCCCACCCAGCACTACCCCCACGTTCTTAACTTCCAACACCGTTCTCGCGCTCACTTTAAATTCACCGTCGACTTTCCCGATTTTAGAGCGGCCCGAAGCGCCGCAACCTCCGCTTGCATCCACCGCTGGTAGGAAGAGCGGAGCGGCATGGTCTCATACACACCCACAATTGGTATGTGATACTTTTTGGCCACAGCAATGAATGCGCTGGTGGTAGCATCGACGACCTGCCGGTTGTACACGAAAACCTTGACGCGGCGGTGTTTTAAGAGATTGTCCTCAATCTGCACCGCCTGAGGTGACGGATCGGTTCCGTTCATGATGGCGGCTTGTAATGCCCACGGTGTCTTAATGTCGAGGCCGGCGGCCGTCAAAAGATAGTCTGCGACAGGCTCTGTTACCGCAACCGGGGCGCGAGCGAATTGGCGTTGTAGTTGCGTCAACGACGCAGTCCACCGAATTAGCGATCGGTCAAATTTTTTCAGATGCTGTTCAAAATATTGGCGGTGCGACGGATCCTGCCTGGCCAAATCGCGAGCAATGATCGAAGCCACTTTGGGCATCGTTGTCGGCTTATACCAGAAATGCGGATTTTTTACCCGGGGTCCATAGCCCAAGGCCTTGGCCACGTCGATCACCACTTGGTGCGGATTCGCCGAGGCAGACTCCAATTTGGTCATAAATGCGTCGTAACCGGCACCGTTCTGTACGACCAATGTCGCCTTGGCCATGGCGATAGCGTTCTGGCTGTCGGCCTCATACGTGTGAGGATCCACATTGGGGTTATTCATAATGCTGGTCACGGAGACGTAGCGTCCACCAATTTGCTGAATAACATTGCCATACTCATTTTCCGCCGCAAGCGCCCGTATCACGCCAGCTTGCACCGTGCCGGGCGTGTCGGCACCACATCCGGTCAGCACAATTCCGGCGGCCAACACCAACAATCCAAACCCAACCGCATGGAAACGACGTACCACAGGAGAACCCCCTTGTCCGCATCTTGCCCTTCAAGGGGAATTCTACCACATGCATCAATCTTGTAAATGCGATTTTGTTACATTTGGAATCGGTGAAGCCGTGATGTCACCCCGGGGAAATTCCTCGGGAGCAGGGGTTGTACGTCTCGCTGGTATCAGCCAATCTGGCCAAAGACGCGTTTTTGAGATTCGGCCGCCGGTTGACGTGCCCGTTTTTTGGATCCGGCAAGCCACACCGTCCAGAGATTTCCTACTAAGATGGCCACTAACAGATAGGCCAAGCCGCCTGCCTGCGAAAAGATAAAGACGGCGACCGCGGCCACGATGATGGCAAATTGAACTTGCCCCTTCAATGTTGCCGGTGTGGTCGGGGGATCCGTCAACATAAAGAACCCCAGGAAGAGTGCCGCATTGATAAACGGTGTCCTCAGCGCATCGGCGGGGGTTGCCGAGGGAAGACCCAAATGATAGACAGCCATCAGCAGGATTAATACCAAGTAGGTGCCAAGAAACACCAACACCTGTGTGTACTTATGCAGGCGTGCAGCCACAATCGAACCTACCACCAACAGCAGAAGGACATGCCACCACGACATCAGCGGCATCCCCGCCCACCAGCTCTGAGCACTGGAAAATATCCCGAGTGATACCAGTAGGCCAACCGCAGCAGGATTGAAAATCGGCTTTCGGCCACGCTTTAAGAGATGCTTGGACAAGAGTGCGATAGCTGTCGTCAACACCACCACATAGGCCGGCGTCAATGCGCTTAAGACGTCGGCGACAATCAACCCCGTAATCACGCCTCCAGTGGAAAAAGTGGTTCGCCGCCCAAGCACTCGAGCCACCAGCCAATCCAAGGCAACCGCGATAGCAACAGCCTCCACAGCGTGGGGTACCCCAGGGTGCCCCGCTGGGGTCAGACCTGCCACCAACGTCAGCAAAACCAAAGCACCCAGCGCATATCCCTTGGGAGTCTTCGAAAACTTCTTGAGACGGGTCCAGGAATCATCCTGGGTGCTCGGCCCGCCTGCGAGTTTATTCATCCCCAATCGCCCCCAGCCCCGTGGTTTCTCGCATCTCCAACTCATCGGTGACACATAGACCCGAAAGACCCATCTCCTCAATAAACGGAAGCGCGCGGTCCGGCCCCAACAAAAACGCCGCAGTGGCAACAACATCAGCCATCATCGCCTGTGGGCCAACGACGGTGCAGCTGATTAGTCCTTGGGCGGGTTCGCCCGTACGGGCATTAAGCAAATGATGAATCTGGGGGTGCTTGGGGCTTTGTCGCTTATAGCTTCCCGAAGTGCAAACCGCCTTATTTGTCACTTTGATGCGCCCCAATAAGCTACGCGCATCCAGCGGATTTTCTATTCCGACCTGCCACAACCCTCCGTGCGGATCCACGCCCGACACATAGATGTCTCCACCGGCGTCGATCGCGAATCCTTCCCAGCCATTTAACTCGCGCGCCGCCAAATCAACCGCCAGCCCCTTGGCGATGGCGCCTAAATCCAACCCCATTGGCTTTTCCAGGCGCACCTGAAGATCTTCGTCAACCAGCGTAATGTCACGAAAACTGACGCTTTGGCTGTCGAGAAAGTCGGAGTCAACTGTGTCCCCGGTTAAGTAGTGGCGGTTGAATCCTAATTCTTCGAGACGCCGACCAACGGTCGGATCGAACGCGCCGTCGGTCATGGACGCCACTTCGACTGCAACCTTCAAGGCATGGAACAACATCGGCGGAACGGAGGTCAATACACCCGCGCTACGACTCAATCGACGAAGAGCGCTACCTTCGTCAAACCGGGTCAATGTCTCTTCCACGGAACGCATGGCTTGAATGGCACGGTCAATCGCGTCACGCATACGGTGGGCGCCACCCTCACCCACAACTCGAATCGTGACAACCGTACCCATTAATAAAAATGACTCGGCAAAACTTGTGCGGCGACGATGTGGCAACGGTATGTGAATTGTCACTTCACGCCCTCGCCCTTTGTAGCGCGTAATAGACTGCTTCCGCGAAATTGTAGCTGCTGGCCGTTGCGCCACTGACCGCGTACACCCGATAGGTTTGCATTTTCACGAACTCCTGGTTCATTTGCGGATCGACATAGGACTGCGGATAATGCATGTTGTAGCTGGTAATCTTCACCGCAGCGATTTTCCCCCGTGAAATCGTGACTGCCACTGATAAGTCCCCATATACGTTGGAACCTGAGCCGGTGTAAGTCCCATCTTTGTACTTCACTTGAGTCGATCCACCGGACGAGGGGCTCGTCGGCGATGTTTTCTTCCCACTTGCAGGCGCGTTTGTATTGGCATTAGGATTCGACGTGGAACGGCTGGCCGCCTTAGTCCCCGTTACCGAGCCGGCGCTCCCGGCGGCCTGGGCACTGGGCTCGGTATAAACGTAGGCTCCCGCATAGACGGCGGCGACCGCTGCTGTACATAATATCAATAACTTCGTATGGGGTGTGGCAGGCAAGGGTGTTCTCCTCCTACGATCAAGGATACTCGGAGGGTAACAAGTGAATATGACAAATGCATGACGGTGGACAAAAGTGTCCGACGGGAAGGACGGTATTCGCTTAGAGGATTCATTATCCTGGCCTGAGTAATCGATGGACTCAATATTGGCCTGAATTACAATGCAAAAGAGGTCCTCCTCAGAGTGATTGCGCCATGCCCGTTTCCCTTGGGGCAAGACGCGTACAATTGCACCTGGTCTGACCTCAACCGGTTTACCCCGGGGCAAGAGGTGCCTTTTGTACACCAACATCGCCTTCATGAGGAGATGTACATTTTTATTCGCGGACGCGGCCAATTTCAGGTTGATGGCGAGAGCTTTGACGAGACTTCCATACCGGAAAAACCGAGCGCCTTTCCGATAAAAAGCTTCTCATCCAGTGCTTCCATAGGTCCGGCTTCGCCCACCGCGTAATTCTTGCCCTGGCGAATATTGGTCACAGATGCCATGATATTCCCACCTTTCCATTGTAGCGCGCATCCCACAATTTGGCACAGACGGGCCATGAACAGAAAACTTAGCACCGCTCGCCGAAGTACAACAAAGGCGACCCACTGTGCAGCTGATGCCCAAAAATTCGCGGAACCAAGAACGGTGACAGAGCGAGCTCTCTTAAAAAAGCGTTCCCTGGACAGGTAAACACCATACACAAGCTGTGCAAGTGATTGACCCAACCTTCGCAGGCGGAAGTAGATAATATCGCAAGTTTATAGCGTCGAAAAATACCATCAACCCGCGATTCAAGCTCGGGTTCCCTTGAACAGGTGTAACTTCAGCAGTCTGGAGAGCAAACGCAGTCCGAACACTTCATCACACATTGCCACAATAGTGTTCCGATTGAGAGATTGTCCATATCAGTGCGGCGGGTGTTCTGTCATAATATTTTATCTGCACTGAAACGTGAAAAACCAATCTGGCAACGGTTTCGGGAATCAGTCAAACTGCGAACTTGAGTTATTGAAACCCATGCCGAACCAGCGGAGACCGTACGCTCCAGGCGACATTGATGCTTAATCCACCTATATGCTATATTAAGTATCTGTAAGGTAGGATGCTGGCGTAGCTCAATCGGTAGAGCAGCTGATTTGTAATCAGCAGGTTGTCCGTTCAAGTCGGATCGCCAGCTCCAGCAAAATTTGAGGCCCCGCAAGCGATTGCGGGTTTTTTCTTTCCCGCGCAATGCTCTCAAAACGCCCACCATCCACACTACCATCCACACGAACGGAGATAACGTCTGCTAACGACCGCACCTACGGACTATTGCGGACACAGAAAACCGACTCGGGGGTCGGAATCGGGGTGGTATACTCGGCCGTGTCCTCCGCGCTGGACGCTGACTGGCCGGTCCGGTGGATCTCGACCCGCCCGACCAATGTTGGCTGACTCTGCCGCTGGCGGGCAGCTGCCAGCAGTACCGCACGCGCCCAGTTGGCAATGGCGCTGTCCGCTGCATCGGCGGCCGCTTGAATGGCCGCAAATTCTTCATCGGTGAGGCGGATCAAAATTTGCTTGTCCCGTTTCACGGTCCCGGTCCGGCCCGGACGGGCGCCGGACGCCCGTGGGTTAGTAGCGTGGGGTAGCTGCACTTTGGGCATTGGTCTGTCCTCTCCTTAAAAAATTTGTTAGTTCCCTCTTGACAATTCTAGCATGCATCGGGTATACATAGAAGTGCAGGATATCTTTCGTGCGCAACTTTCTTTGCGCTTGACGCGAAAGGGGGTGTGTAGCGGGAAAACGGACTAACAGGAAATATAGCCTCCTGTGCTGTGAACGTCAAGGAGGAGCATCATCATGACAGCAGAGGCTTTGTGGGACGCGATAAACCGGGAGACTGGACGGTCGGCAACCGTAAGCGTGCAGGAATTCGCGGAGATTGTAGGCATTAGCAAAATCTCAGCGCATCGGCAGGTAGCGCGGGGAGATATCGCGACACTCAAGCTCCCGGGGCTGGTGACACGGAGAATTCCCGTGAGCGAAGTGTTCCGGGTGTTTGGAGTAGAAATGAGAATGGGAACGGCAGATAGCGCTGCCGCCCCCGGCGAAACTCAGGATACTGTTGTTGCATCGCCGATCGAGGTGACACCATGATAACATCCGTACCAACAATCGGTCAAAATGCAGCAGTCGGGGGAATTCTCCCCCGGCTGGACCGGGCGGCGAGAATCGGACCAATCCACGACACGGTGCAATATTTCGAACGGCATAGTGGCGCGGATTATGAAGCGTTGGCGTTGGGGTTGTTAATGGAGCTTGGTGCCTATCTCGGGCAGAAAACGTGGGTTCCAATTCCGGCACCGGAACGGCAGTACACCAAGTAGTTCGGGGTGGTAGTGGGGCCTAGCAGCGGGGGCAAGGAGCAGGTGATTCGCTGGCCGTTAGAGTTGCTAAGCCGCCTCGACCCACAATGGGCGGAGGACCGCGTGTTATGGGGCATCAGTAGCGGAGAAGGGCTGATCGAGGCCATACAAAGCATTGATGGCGAGCGGGATAAGCGTGGTGAGCTCGGGCAAGCGCTGGTGGCATTGGGTGAGATAGGGCAGTTGATGGCGCAGCTAAAACGTGAAGGATCAGCGACATTACCCATACTACTGCGGGCCTAGGACGATGATGGGCGCTTGCAGGTGAGATCGAAACGCACCTACGGGCCGGCATTGCGTGGCTAGATTATCACGCTGAAGTGGTCGCGATGCTGTTAGGCAGCACGTTAAGGCACCGACGCCGCCGACACGCTCGCGCAGTACTTTTCGGACCATCCGGACGCCCGTATGAGCCGGAGTGAAATCAGCGCTGAGGTGTTCCAGCGGCACTGTCGAGCGGACGAGCTGACGATCGCGATCAAGAGCTGCCTGGAGACTGGAAAGGTGCAACAAACGACTGAGGCCCGTCGGGGCCGCGGTGGCACTATACGGGCCGTCACCATGTATGAGGGAGGGCAGTAATATGGGAGCGCTCAAGCACCTGCTGGACGCTCCCACGACGCCCACCCCGATTCCGGCCCCCGAGTCGGCCCGCGTAGAGCGGGCCCGTCGGGAGGGTGGAACGCGGGTTTGGGAGGTCGTGGAAGAGCGACCGATTACCGGCGAGGCGGACTGGAAAGAGCTGTTGCAAGAGATTGGACAGCGCATCGATGCCACCACGGCCTACCGGGCACGGTGGGTCGATCGAGGTGGGGGTACGAGGAGAAGCGCACACTTTCCGGTGTGGCAAAGGCCGTAGTCATGACGGCCTTTTTCTCCGTGGGGCGCGAATCTGCGAAATTTCGCAACCCGTGCGAAACGAACTGCGAAAGGCATAGCCCTTACCCCGTAACGGTTTGGGCCTATCTTTCGCAGATTTCGCATCTTTCGCAGGGGTTGGCCAACTCTATGACACTAGACGAACAGAAGGCACAGGCCGTGTGATCCTGAGGTGGCAGATCGGATCGATAAAAATCGATAAACATGTATCGCGAGAAAAAACGTTGATAGGTTTGTCCTATATAAGTTCACGACTATAAAAAAGTAAGTTTAGATCTTATATGTAACCATGCTAAGCCCGTGGGGGCGGTGGTTTATCGTGACTCTCTGCGAAATCTGCGAAATGAAGGCTGAAACGTAAGCCTAGAGTGGGTTATGCGGTTCGCACCATCTTTCGCACAGGCTGTGAAATCTCGCAATGCCAAGTGTCGCCCCCTTTTTCATTGTAGGCGGTTTTCGACCGCACCACGGATCAATGGATCACCTTCCATTAACGCGCCGCCGTCCCTCCCGGAGGCCAACAGTTCTTTCACTCGTGATGGAAGGAGTTCCGTGTTACTGCTTGTTTTGGGGAGCCTGATACGGGGCTCCGAGGTCCCACGCATGCCGAACCTGTTCCCACTCTTGCTGGGAGATCCAATCGGGCCAATCGGCATCGGCCTCGGCTAGTTCAGCGTAGGATGGCAATGAGCCCCCAGGGCCCAACCACTTGAATCCCCACAGAACCGAATGGTGGGATATTTCCGACTCCAGCCGATAGAACCCCGCGAGTGCGTCCACAGGTATGGCTTCGACGGGTTCTGGACTGGCTTGCCGGTTGTAAATATGCACCAGTTGGTCGTGCGGCCACGCCTCGATATGAATCAATCCGTTCGGTCGATGATCACGCGCCGTAGAGAGACCCACGATCTATCCTCCTTCATGCGATACCTGATATCGCCCCGAAAGTTTGCTAGTCAGAAAACCGGTTCTTACCGTCCACGGAGTCGTTTGGGTATTAACCACAATGACCAATATTTTTACCGTCTTCCCAACCACGGCCGACCGGATGTATTTCATTGTGTGATCGGAAACATCCCAGAAGGTTACCTCTGCCGTTTCGATCACCCATTGCCACTGCTCAGGTGTTAAGTGCCCTGGTACATTTATATGCTGACTCCACGAGGAAGGTGTCAGCGCGACCGGGCGACCCCAGCGATCATACGTCTTCCAAATAAAGGGTTCCCCAATGACCGCTAAGGTAGACACGCCCAAAAACCTCGTTTCATCCTAGAATATCGATATCTATTCCCGATCATACTGCATTAACGGCAATTTTCTACGGTTGGTCGCGCCATCGGCTAGTCGGAGGACCAACCCCAGCACCAGCGCTCCATATTCATCTCGTGTTCACGTGCTTTAACAACTCCGCCAGCCCCCTGATGGCCCCGTCGGCCAACGCTAGGAGCAGGGGCAGTAATTCAGTCCACTCCCGAGAATCCATCCGGCGGCGCACTCAAAGAGGTCATCTGTGGTCACTAGTCTTGACATCGCGTCGCCTTGGTCGGTGGCTTGTGGCCGGTCGCCCCTCGTCCATTCGATATCGCGGATGGCCTGGCGATATTGGGCCGGATCGAAGATCTCGCGAATGACGCCCCTGGTGTCGGGTGGCAAACACTCCGCCATGGCCTCGGCCCACGCTGCGTAGTCACGATGTCCGATCCACTAGCCCCAGCTCCGAAAATCGCCCCCCCCTCTTTCCCAGCCAAAAACCGGCTGGGTCTCCATTCTCCCCCCATGTGTCGGGGAAGAAAGTCGGGGAAGAAAGTCAGGATAAGGGGATCACGCCCCACCGGCTGGGACCGGTCGGGCTACACGCACGCGGCAAAGCCGCGTGGTACAAGCGTTGGACCGTCACGGCCCCTAGCGGGAGTTTCCTAGTTAGCGTGCCGCCTATCGCCCGCCCTTTTTCTTCTATCGAGGGCCTAGTTGGGGCCTATCCGACCCCCGCCCATTTGTTTCACAAAAGGAGATGATTTGCATGTCCGCGCCCAAGTCGGTACCAATGCAACGTGTCAAAATTTGGCTCCCGGACGACGTTTACCAAGCCTTGAAAGCCAAGTCTGAGCGAGACGGCACCAGCCAATCCGAGATCGCCCGCCATTTGGGCGAAGATGTAGCCGGGCAAAGTGCCCCGTGGCTGGCCGACATGATCGATGCGGTACTCGCCAAGTATTTCCAAGGCTTTCCGCAGGTCTTGGATCGGCTGGTCGTGGCTGCCTACGAACAGCGCAGTTGGTCGCAGTCGGAGCTGGTGAAATTGATCGAGCTCACCGGCGATAAAGATCCACGGAGCCAAGATACCCGCGTAGCAAAAACGGCGGATCAAATCACCGCCTATGCCCGCCGGCAAGCGGACGACTTCTTCCAGCGCTTAGGCCAGCCGGAAGAGATGATCGAACCGCCGGAGCCCGACGACGCCTAACCCACACCCCAATCCTCGTGATGACCAGGTGTACCGAAAAACGGGGGTCCAGTTCCGCCAATAGCCGATGAGGCCCCATGCGGGTTTGGACCTCCTATTCTTTTGCGCCCAGGTGTACCGCAAAAGAAACTCGTTGGGCGGTACACGGACGGGGACGAATTTTCCCAGAATAGACAGGAATCGGTGAATCGGATGGCGAATGGTTCTCCCTGTAGGAGCGAATCGACCAGAGCGATGAGGGGGGAGTCACACGGATCCCGAATTGAAAGGCTATTTGGATGGCATGCGTCAGGATTTAACCCAGCAAATCGTGGAGTCGCGCCAGCACGCCGAGCAGCTGAATCGCGAAACACGTCAGCATGCGGAGCAACTGAATCGCGAGACGCGCATCCTCGTGGAAGATCTTCACCATCAGATCCAATTGGTAGCCGAAGGCGTGACGACCGTTAACGAGAAACTAGACCGGTTCCATGACGAGGTGGAGGCGAAAATCCTCGGGATCGACAGCCGTGTCATGCGACTCGAAGCCCAACGCAGGTCAGGTTCCGACGTCTAATATGGTTCGCCCCGAAGAGGCTGGCACCCCATCGGGCCGTGCCTGATCAGGTCCGCCACGGCACCGTCGCACGATGCAGCGACCAGGCCGAGCGGGGTCGGATGGTAGTCAGGTCAAGCACCCTTCCGTGAACACCAAAAGAGAGTACGGACAGGACTCACCGGCCCATGCCAGGTGACCATGATCGCGTTCACCCCGGCAGGATTTTTCTCACGCCATCGCGAACCCTTCTCATGGTGATGCCAACCCGGGTGTAGCTTATTATTGTGAGTATATATCTACCAATCGTGGTAATGTATGGGTGTTTTGCACCGCAATGGAGAATATCTCCTCGAACGTGAACCTTTCCTCGACAGCGGAACCCCTCTTGGCACGGTCATCGTGTATCGCCTCGAAGAAAACATATGTTGCACTGGACGGCATCAAGGATTCTTGTTACGGTAAAATGGGGGGCGTTGGATACGCCACCACATTTTCGCAGGTGAAGAATCCCGCAGGCGCGGTCGCGCCTGCGGCCCTGCCAGGGCTGGATATCGGGGTCATTCACCTGGGCATGGTCTCTGATGGCGATCATGCGCTGGCCGTCTCCGGGCGAGGTCTTCGCTCTGTCAAGCAGGGCCGTGCGAAAGCGCAAGCCAAGCTACGCAAAAAGCGGGCACGCACGAAGCCGGGTTCGCGTCGACGTCAGCGTTTGACCCGCGCACGGCATCGTGCGAGTCAAAAAGTCGAACGGGTGACGCGCAATGCGCTGCATCATGCGGCCAACCAGATCGTCGCGTTTTGCCTCGCTTACGGCCTCACGATCCTTTACGCGGGCGATCTTGGCACCCTCAATCACCACAAACGGCACCGCCGATCCCGGCGGACCAATCAGGATGTCGGGGCGTTGGAGTTTGGGCGCTGGGAACTGTACTTGGAATACCAGCTCCGCCGTTACGGCATCCAACTGATCCAGATTAGTGAGGCGTACACGTCCCAAACGTGTCCGCAATCCGGCCATCTCAACAAGGGGATGCATGGGGAGATTCGCCCCGGGGCACTTCTGGTACCCCCACGGATCACGTATCGCCGTCCCGTGCCGCTCAAAGGCCTCAAAGGCACGTTAAGGCGTAGTTGCGGCTGAACCCCGCCGATGTTGCTGGTGGGATAAGCGGTGGCGAGTCCGGAGGAGCACTCCCAGGGTCTCACGACCCGTGGACGCAGCCATGGTGGTTCCCCCAGAATCTCCGGCCTTCAGGCTCGACGGCCTGATCGGGAATAGACAGAGAAGCCTTCGTCCAAACACCCCTCGCGTTAGTCGGCTGTCTTGGCCATGCGCCATGCCATCCAATGCTAGAACAGCCCCCCGATATAGCCGCCACCCATGAAAAGTAGTAGTCCCACGTCCCACGCCCCACGCAAATAACGGTTGCGTCGCCTCCGGACCGATGAACATCGGCGCGGCGAGGCCGGTCATCACGCCCCAGCCAAAGACCCAGTTGCGCATCACAAAGGCCCGGCGCCCAGCCGCCTGTAGCCGCTGCCATTGGTCTCGCTCAAGGGTCGGGTCACGACGTAGTCCAAACCAGGTCGCCCACCGCTCTCGGCCGCGTAAGACGGGACGGCGCGCGCCTAGATTGGTAGTGTCCTTGTACTAGAGAACTGTCCCCGTCCCGAGGATCACCCCGAATAGCAGTCCCATCCAATACCAGGCATGGCCCAGGGGAACCCAGCGATACGCGGCAACGCACCCTCCCATAATGCCCGTGCCCGCGACATAATACCACCACGGCTGATAAAAGCCCCACGCGCGACCGTCCATGACATTCTCCTCATCGATTCCGGATGCTTGTTCACGGATTCGACTTCTGCCCAACTTGACCCTCTACAGACACAGAGGAAATTTCTGGAATAGTCGTGTTCGAGAATCGCTCCCGAAAACGGCGTGGCTTAAGGCGCTCTCGCCCCCGAATGTACGCTAAGACTGCACCGGTCCCCCGTTGGCTAATTACCTCAGTGGGATTTCACCCATTTTGCGTTTCGGCCCCTTTCAACACATTCAATAAGACCTTCTTTGCTGAGGTCATTCAACGTCTTTGTGATTGTGGCCCGGCTAATTCCGGGACATCGTTCCTCGATATCTGAAACCCGAAAGTCCGCCAAAAACTCTTGAATTACGTCACGTACTCTCATTTGCTTCCATCCGTGTCAAACGTCATTTAATTCAACCGGGGTGCGTCAAACAATTCACCCACCTGGAATCCCGTCTCCCTCATCATAGCATGTTGTCCATCGAGGGCAACCGTTGGTCCCCATCAATTCGCTCAGATTG
>JAKACZ010000079.1 GCA_021820965.1 Bacillota bacterium
TTTTCCACAACCTGGGTGGTTCCATGACAAGCGGAATCCACGATTTTCATGGTCTTGTCATTCTAAACCCGCCACCCCACGCCGTCATTGGAGAGTTCTACTATCGCTGGAAAAGAAGCGCTATAACCCCCATCTGGAACCCCCGGATGCGGGAACCCTCGTGGCGCGGTACCATCGCGCCTTGGGGGACCTGGGATGGGCCAATCCGACGGGTGCCGTCAAGATGACCGCCCTGTTGGGGGCGCTCGTCGAGGCGTGGCCCGAGCAGGCGCTGGCGCGCCTTGGCGTACCCGCATGGTCGTCCGCCGATCCCTGGCCGGCACGGCTGCTGCGACCCTCGGCCGCCACCCAACATCCCCTCTACCATACCCTCTACCATATCCTCTTGAGCAGCTTTTTGGGTCTTCCTATGGATATCCTGTTCGTGTTGCCGGAGTCCACCATGCCGTTTGGAACCGGGCCATGGCCGTGCCTGAATCCCACCTGTCCCGTGTGGGACAAGCCGGTCATTACGCGATGTGAGAGGCATGACACTGCGGGGGGCAGGCCTGTGGGGACCTTTACCTGCACACAGTGCGGTTTTAGCTATGCCCGGACGGGGCCAGACGTCACGTCGGATGACCAGCAGCGCATCGATCGCATGCGGCAGTTTGGTCCCGTTTGGGAAGCGGCGCTCCGCGAGGCATGGGCTGACCCTGCCTTGGGCCTCCGCGCGACAGCACGGATGTTGGGCGTCGATCCACGGACGGTGCTACGTCACGCGGAGCGGCTGGGATTAACAGTGGTTTCTTCACCACCGCCCCAGTCCACAGGCCCAACGGCTTCAGCTGCACCATCGGTACCGACCGAGAAGGTATGGGACCAGTACCGCCAGGACTGGGAGATGGCCTGTCAGCACGCCTGCGGAACGACGGCCGCACGCCGAGCCGCCCCGGCCGCCTATGCCTGGCTGCGTCGCCACGATCGCGCGTGGCTAGAGACCCACTGTCCCCCGGCCGCCGCTACGCAGCGCACCGCCGCTTCCCGGATCGATTGGGGACAACGGGACGCGGAATGGGTCGAACGAGTCACTGCCGCCATTACCGAAATCGCCAACTCCCAGGGCCGGCCCGTGCGGATCACTGTGGCCGCGGTTGAACGGATGGCAGGACGCCCCGGCTACTTGCAGAAACGCCTGGCCAAATTGCCGCATACGGCTGCCCTCGTCCACGCTGGCTCGGAGTCTTCGGAAGGATTCGCGCGGCGACGACTGGCGTGGGCTGTGAACGACTTGCACGCTAAGGGAGAGCCATTGGTGGCCTGGCGGATCGTGCGGCGCGCGGCATTGCGGCCCACATCGATTGATCCCCGTTGGGTGGAGGAGGCATTGCAGGCCGACGGAGTGGCGGCGACCGGCTCCCCGGCCCGGGTGGTCGACCCCGATGCACGGTCCACCGCTTCGAGCATGGAGTCCCCGTAAAAAATACCTTAGGAAGATCAGGGTCACATGGCTAAAGAGAAAGGGGGAGGGTCTCCGCACTTGATGCAGGGCCTCTACTACACCACAGGGACTGTTCTAGGAGGAAACGATGATGGCTGATGATCTACAGCCCCCCAAAGGGAGCATCGACGACGTGGCGGAAAAGCCAGGCCAGGGCAGCGATTGGCTAAACCTTACGCCGTCGGAGATTCGTGCGGTGATCGAACACGGGAATCCCGATTATAGGAACGACGATCGCGAGCGGCCGGCAGGAGAGCGAATGGAGTTAGTGAATATGGTGCTGCCGCAGGTATGCATTTGTGGCGTTGATCAGGTGCAATTGGCCGAGCAGGTGCAGAGCATTGTCCGCCGCGGGATGGGGATGCCCCGGCCGCTCATGACTGGGCCCGATGACGTGGGTGGCATGGCTCGGCTTCCTGCAGATAGCACGGTGTTTGTCGGACCGTCCGGTGTCGGGAAGACCTTGGCGCTCTCGCGTTTGCGGAACGTGGTGCCGCAAGTCATCTCTCGCGTCGGAACGGGGACCGAGCATCCGGTCACACCCGAGGCGAGTAACGTGCAGATTTCATGGCTAGCGGTAAACATGCCGCGGCGGTACGGCGCGGATTTTTACACGCGCTTCTCGATCGCGTCGGGCAGTTGACCGGGGAGGACTGGGGCGATCCCCTGTCCCGTACTGGTCAGCGGTCGCCTACCGAGTGGTGGATTGGGGAGGTCAAGCGGGTGTTGTCGCGGTATGGCGTCTGCCTGATCGTGGTCGATGATGTCGAGAGCAGGCTAGGGAAGTCACCCCATGTCGATGTCGATGGGCTCCAGGCGATCTCGGACACATGGCAGGTCCCATTCTTGTTCGTGGGGACGGAGGACTTGATTGGGACGGTGTCCCACAGCGATACTCTCCGGCGTCGGAGCATCACGCTGCTCAAATGGCCAGCCTATCACCCCGGACCTGGGTGGGACCTCTTTATCCGGGGCTTGTGGCGGTACCAATACACGCGGACGGAGGCGCCGTTGACCGCCGCTCTGTCGGAGGCTCTGTACGAGTACACCAGCGGCTTGGCTGATATGGCGGTCCATCTGTACACCCAGGCCCAGATCGCGGCCATCAGCCAGGGACTGCAGATGGGCACGAGTGACAAGCCGTTGACAGTGGATGTACTCCGGCAGGTGTACGCGACCCAAATTCCGCCTTGGCGGAACCAGCAGTAGTCTTCCCACGGATGTAGGGGGGGCCCCTACTATCGAGCCCGTGGTCGCTTTGCGGCAGGATGAGGTCTACAGCCGTGCGAAGCGCAGACCTCGACGGGGGCGAACCCCCTACGAAGGGTACGGTCCTAATTTTAGGGGTCTGATAGGCAGGCAGTTTACACTGAACTTAGAGAAAACTGTGAATGGAGGCGATATGGTGCCGGGATTGCCTTTGGCTGCCCTCGAAGAGGCGCGGAAGAATGTTGTCCACTTTAATGAGTACTTGAATGATGGCGATGAACATGGGCTCAGCGCCTTGCTGGGCCTCGTACACCATTGGTACTTCGACCCGCGGTCGGAACACTGGGGGCCCTCCAAGTACATCGGGTACCGCAACATGACCCCTGGCAACTATTTCTTGTGGCGCGACGGGGTCGATGACACGACGTATTCAGATGGTCGGGAGACGGAGAGCCAGCTTCGCCGGTTCACGGAGGAGATTACGGAGGACGACAGTCGGTACGACGCTCTCAATGCCTCGTTGCATGGCTTCCTAGCTCATTGGGATAAGCGTCCCCGGGCGGGTTACCGTCCCCACCTCTTCCCAAGGTAGGGGAGCGGTCTGAGAGACGCCGAGCCTGGCCGCGGGCTTGACAACTATCGAGGAGGAATCGGATGACCCACGCCAACCGTATTGTCACCTTTTTGAAAGAGCATCCCGGGGAATGGTTCGATGATGATGAACTGAGCCGCGTATTGAGCATTACGCCGCGTCAGACGGTGAACATGACGTGCCGAAAGTTGGCCGCAGACGGCCTTGTCGCGCGAGAAAGACAGGGCGGTAAAATTGCCAATGCAATCGCCGACGTGACTCGGGTCAGTGATCCGGCGAAGGCGAAGGTTCCAACAGCGGATGACCGGATGAATGCTTTGAGCGCTCACACCTTGTGCGTGCAGCAATTTGAGACGAAGGGACTTCATGATCTCGTGCATTACTTGCGCGAGCCGGGAATTAACGAGAGTCCTCGGTTATTGGTGGCCCAATATCGTCGGGTGTTGGAAAAGTATCTGGACCTCGCGGGTATCCGGAATTCCCGCGACTTCCCCTTGGATAAGCGGATCGAGCAATGGGCCCGACAGAATCCTGGCGACGGCGCCCTTCTTCGCCACCACATGCACATCATTCGCGGGCTGGGGAACCAAGCCGTCCATGAGGATCAGGTCGATTGGTCGGATGTCGTGGTGGGGGCGTACGCCCTCCTCGCAATTGGACAGCGGACGAGAGAGCGCTGAACGACGGGAATCCATAACGAAATTTAAGACGAGTGGCAAGGAGCGAATGGTAATGAAGGGTACCGTGGCAGCGAATGCGGGGGAGTTGGCGGTCCAAATTGCAAAAAGCCTGAACTCAAAGGGTCCACGGTTCACCCGCCGGCCGTTTAATCGATTCGATACGGCACGGTCGCTGTGGTGGATTGTGCCATCGACCGAGTATCCCGCCTATCGATTCGGAAAGTTCTTTGTGGATGAGGTGGATGACCGGTATGAGGTGGGTCTGCATGTGGAAAAGGGCTGGACGCAATCGATTGAGCGAAAACCTGAACTCATGATGGATAACAGCTGGACGTGGCACCTGTTCGTCGATGCGTTGGCCCGTGGGCAAGTCGGGGAGCGATTACTGGGCATACGTCAGGCGATGGGTGACGACACCCCCATCACGACACGTGTGGAGATCCCCGGGCTCATGGAGGCCGGCGATGACCGAGGACGGCGGGTCGTGGTATTAAGGGACCGCGAATGGTGGGATGAGCGTCGCACGAACAGACAGACCTCGCGACCTTGTCCGGTTGGATCGCGTCGATAGAAGGAATGGATTGGCACTGGGCCGATGTGTTTGTCACGGTTACATTAGCGAAGGGCGACCCGGCTCAAAGGGGCGAATGGTCGGCTAACGACATTGTGCGCCATGTCTTTGAACCGCTGGAGGCATGGATTAAATAGCGGGCTAATACAGCGCATGGGACAAGGAGGCTCCCAACTACCTTGGCGAGTATGAAGATATTGACATGGAACATCAAGCATGGTGAGAACAAGCCGCACCTCGTGAATATCACGGACACGCTCGTGACCCATGACCCGGATATCTTGGTTTTGACGGAGTTCAGGGAAGGACCGAAGGGCGATTTTATCAGGAACCGCCTGAGCGGCGCGGGGTGGGTGCATCAGTCCACGTCTGGTCCCGCTCCTAATACGAATGGACTGCTCATTGCGGCCAAAGGTCCGCTGTCGCCCTGCAAAGGGTCCATCGCCCCCACCGAAAGCCATCGGTGGATGGAATTCGAGGTCGACGAAGTCCGGTTTTTGGCAATCCACATCCCTATCAACACCACACACACGAAGACGCTGTTTTGGGACAAAGTTCTTCAGCGGGCGGACTCCCTCGTCGACCGTCCTGCACTCATCATAGGAGACTTTAACACGGGGTTACCAGCAGACGCCCAGGGCACCCCGTTTCATTGCGTCGAGAGTATGCAGCGATTATTAAATATGGGATGGCAGGATGCATGGCGTCTCACCAACGGGAGTCGGCAAGAGTATAGCTGGTACAGCCACGTGGGGAACGGATTCCGAATCGACCATGCGTTTGTGTCGGACCCGGTCAAAGATCGGGTGGTTCAGTGCTACTATTCGCATCCGGAACGTGAACTGAGATACTCGGACCATTCCGCATTGATCATCGAGTTGGCCAGGTAACTGCACGCCAGCAGGATGGGGGGAAGGGATACCGGCCAGGCGGATCCGTAGCCACATCGGCCGAGGGGGGATGGATATGCGATCCCATAGCAAGAGGGAAGACGCGATGATTGAAGCGTATTGGCGGCAGGTGGGCGGCACGCTAGTCGCCGAGTTTCCAGTCGTGGCGCGCGGCGCCGATCACGGCCCACGATGGATTGACGCCGTCATTTTGCCAGGAGGTCCCTTTGAGCGGTCGACGGCAGAGCTGGTGGCGCTCACCGGTCAGGACGTGATCGTGGTGCAAGCGAAGCGTGATCGCCTGGGCATGTAT
Organism: Bacillota bacterium; assembly: GCA_021820965.1. Classification (GTDB taxonomy): domain Bacteria; phylum Bacillota; class Sulfobacillia; order Sulfobacillales; family Sulfobacillaceae; genus Sulfobacillus_B. Next base: position 5,736 of record JAKACZ010000079.1, read on the forward strand.
CTGATGGGGCAGGTGTTGTTTTCACAGGTGCTGGTGTGGGAGCGGTTTCGCCCTAAGTCCGTACGTTCGATTGCTCTCTGTGAGCAAGACGACGCGGTACTTCGCCCGTTGTTGGAACGCCACCCCGGGATCGAGGTCGTGGTGCTGGAGAAACCTTCATCATAGACCCGGACATTGCCTTACGCGATAAGAACAATACATTGGCAAATTCGCTCATCTGTGAGCGTCAGACTATGATTTGCGAAATAAAAACCAACATAGAGGAGCAGCCATCGTGCCCATCAAACCGAATTATCAACTGACCCGCCAGCAACGCCAATTTGTTGCGACCAAGCAGTTCACGGATCGGGAGTTTCCGCGCGACGTCTTTCGTAGGAAACTGGAGGAGTTAGTAAGTCGTCGACGGTCCAGTCCCTCGAAGTATCATGTCATCACATACTACGGCGTGGGTGGTGTGGGCAAGACCAGCCTGCAAAACCAGTTGAAACACGATTTGACGACGAAGATTCCGCGTGCCGTTTGTGCTTCGTTGGATTTTCAAGATCAGACTGTTCATACCCCCGCCCGAGCGTTATTGGAACTTATGAGAACAATACAAGGCCAGTACAAAATCAAATTTCCGCATTTCGAGGCCGCGTACTCACTGTATTTTTATAAGAGAAATCCCGACATTATCTACAACAAACGGCAACTGCCGTATCTGGATGAATTGAGTCTGGTGGGTACCGTGGTAAGCGCCCTAGATGGCATGGGGATTATTGGGTCTGTGACGGGGATCGTATCGTTGTTATACCAGTCGGCACAAAAGTGGGGATTGCATCAGGACGCGCGGCGGGAATTGTCCATCCTAGAGACATACTCGGCTCGGCAAATCGAAGAGCGCTTGCCCGCCTTCTTGGCCTTTGACCTTAAGCGTGCCATCGACGCTCTTCGGATTCCGGCTGTTGTATTCTTTTTGGATACCTATGAAGCGCTGTGGGGATCAGCGCAAAGCGATGTCGTCAAACACGAACGGGATGCGTGGGTTCGCGAGCTCGTTGCGCACCTTCCCGACGTCCTCTTTGTCATTGGCAGCCGGGAATACGTTGAATGGGCAGCTGTCGATGTCGAGTGGGCAGATGTCTTGGATCAGCATCTCCTTGACTCCTTGGATACAAACAATGCGGCCCGATTTTTGGAAATGTGCGGTGTTGATGAAGTCGCGGTTCGCGAGAAAATGATTGCTGCCAGCGGCGGTCATCCGTACCATCTCGATCTTTCCGTTGACACGTATTTCGAGATGAAAAATCGTGGACTACCGATTCGACCCGAGGATTTCGGCTCCAACAAACGAGAGATTCTTGACCGATTTCTTCGATATCTCTCTGAGCAAGAAATTCAAACTCTCAAGGTTATGTCGATTCCCCGCTTTTATAACGGGCCGTTGTTTCGGCACTTGCTGTCGAGGTATCCCACGGGATACCCGGTGACCAAATTCGATGGTTTCAACAAATTTTCCTTTATTCATCACGAGGGTTCCAAATACTTCATACACGCGCTGATGCGGGATGGAATCAGGGAGTACACAGAGGAGGAACTCGTCCGCGAGATTCACCGATCGCTTACAGAATACTACGATGCCATACTCACAGAGACAACACCCGACCCGTCGGCAACGGTGTACGGCGAGTCAGACTCGGCACTCTTGGAAGCGTTCTATCACAAGCGGTCCTACGATACGACAGACGCCCTGATCCGATGGTTGGATGCGCACTTGTCCTGGTTGCGCCAACTGCAGTTGGCGGGCGATACCTACAAATTACAATGGTTCCTTACGGACTTATATGACGCCGATCCTCAACGATTGAACCTATCCCTGTTCGGCATTTTAGTGGACATGGTTCACTTGAGCGGCCGTTATGAACAGGCGGTACAAATGATCGATGAACGGCTCTCGGGCGTCACAGAGCAATCTTGGACCGCTGAAACACTACATCTGGCCATTAGAAAGGTTCATCATCAGATGTTTTCGGTCCCGGTGCCCGGCTTAATCTCGACCTTGATGACGTTTATACCGCGCGCGCGCGACAATAACTGGATCAACGAGTATAACGAACTGCTATTTATGATTGGCGGCAATCTTGGTGTCTTGTCTGGGGATCTGGGTCTTGCACGAGATTGGCTCAAGCGGTCCATCAAGACCAGTGCCCAGTCCAACAGCCCTGACTATATGTGTCGGGCGTTGCGGAAGTACGCCGATGTTTTACGGCTGAAGGGGCATGTAACCTGGGCGGAAAAGGCGTGCCGACAGGGACTTAAGATCGCCCGAGACCACGGCTACAAGCGATACGAGAGTTACCTGCTGGTGACATTAGCCGATATCAATCGCGTCCAAAACCGATATTCTGAAGCCTACGAGTTACTTAAACAAGCGGATGCAATCATCCATACTCTTGGGATCGTCGGGTGGTCCGGTCACCTGCAGCTAACTTATGCCGAAATTTTGTTCCAACAGGGGGATATAAACGCAGCCGCCCAGTATTTTGAAACCGCCTATAACATCTATGCGGACGTCCATCAAACGTGGGGTTTGCTTCAAGCTGGGCTGGGACTGGAAAGATGTCGTCAACAAGGAATACCAAGCCAAATCGGGACACCCATTCATGAGACTTGGAGGCAGTCCCGGGTCATGGGATATGGGATACAAGCGTCCATCGCTGCGCAGATTGCGGAGGGGCAGTCCCCTCTCGTTCACCTGCCATATCTATAAGAAATCGAAAAGGAGACCTGCATATGAGCGAAATTATGTCCGTCCGCAATACCGAGATTGGCCAGGCCCTTGAACAGGCTGCCCAACAGTACGTTGTCGGGCGCAGGTCTGTTGACCAGCGGCTCATACCCATCGAGGACGAGAAGCTTGAACTCGGGATCCTTAAATACTCTGGATTTGTGTCAGAGCCTCCGCGCTTGTATCAGAACACGTTTAAGTATTGCTATGTGGTGTCTGGCATGGTCGAGTACCTTGATATCCGTTCTGGTGCCACGTACTCGTTTCGCACGGGCGACGTGTACGTGATTCCGGCTGGAACCCCACATGCGCTACGGTCCAAACCGGGAACTACGATTCTGTTCGTGAAATCTCCTCCCGGAGAACAACAAACCGTGGTGCCGGCAAGTGAGCAAGTGCGAGCCTGGCTTGGCACGAGAGTTCGGACGATACGGCGGGACTATTCTAATGATCCTCAGGCTCCAACCCCAAACTCGGTGAAACCGGCAACGGCGGTGGCGATCATCAATGACCGTAATGAGATTCTGCTCTTAAAGCGTAGGGACAACGAAAAATGGACAATGCCCGGTGGAACGTTAGAGTTTACGGAAGATCTTCGCACCTGTGCCGTTAGAGAAGTTCAAGAGGAAACCGGGTATATCGTGGACATCATTGATCTCATCGGAACCTATTCCGATCCTCAGACCGTCATTGCGTATTCCGACGGGGAGGTCCGCAGAGAATTCACCGTACTCTATAGTGGTCAGATCGTTGGAGGAGCAGAGAGGCTCGATGATGAGTCCGTCGACTGCCAATGGGTTCCGTTGGAGCACGTGCCCCATTTACCGTTAGCGGATTCGCAAAAGAGAAGGCTAGAAAATGTACGTAGCTACCGCGCAACAGGGAAACGGTTCCTACAATAACATGCTCACCAGTGGCGTTCGGTATGGAATAAGGTCACAATGCCTTTACTCTAGGAGGGTTGCGGATGTTGGATATGTTCGTCCATGATTTTGCGGCAGGTATGAAATCTGTCGACGCGATGCGTTTGTCAGCTCGGGGCCGAAATCGGACGTACCAGCCAGGGGTCGGGCCCTATCGAGAGGTGGATGCCGTCGCGCAGACGGTCGCAGAAATGAAGAGACAAAGTTCGAGCAAATATGGCTCCATTCAAACCCAAGTTCGCTATCCAAAGTCTAGTCAAAAGTGCGACGTATACTGGGAAGAACAGGACGAGACGTGGGCGATTGAAGTAAAAATGATCCGGTTCCGAGGCGATAATGGTAAACTCGCCGACCTGTCAGTCCAGGACATTCTATCGCCCTATAGTGAAGATCACAGCGCGCTCTCGGACTGTATCAAATTGGCTCGGAGTGGCTTTGTGGACGAACAGGCCTCCTCATATACGCTTTCGAGGATCGGGAGAGGCCCGTGGACATCCTTGTCGACGCTTTTGAGAAGTTGGCGTCTCACTACGTTCGTTTGGGAACGCGAAACGTAGCATACCTGGACGGTCTGGTTCATCCCGTTCATGCGGCGGGCAGGGTGTTCGGTTGGATGGTTTCAAGCTGAGCGGATTGATGTAGTGCTAAGCGGTGTGAATAGTCGGCAGTAGTGGCCAATTCTTGGTTCGGTATGGTGACGCATTGGAAGCGTTGCCGTGAATTTCACGTGCGCACTCTGATGTGATGTACCATGTGTTTCCCAGGATGAGTCATCTCTCTTTCCGCGTAGGGGGGATAGCTCCCCGAGGGTCTGCGACCTTGCCTCGTCATATGCCATCAGGTTGCCGCTTTGACAGGACCAAAGTGCCCTCTGCCTCCTGCTGTTGATGACGGCCACACGAAGAGCCTTGGGACGGGCTGCTAGAGAGCCGCTGATTTGAGGCCAATATTCTCACCACTCACAGGAGATGTGCTAATATTTGGCTAAATGCGCGCCAATATCCTTTGTCGTAAATCGTAATGAACCACGTGGAGGAAACGCCGTTGAATGAACAGGAAGCAATCTACTTTGACGCTTTGTCCCGGGATAGGGCTGAAAGCGCTGACACGCTGGACAAACCCTCCATGCGCGGAGTTAGGACAAGCGTGGTTGAGAAATATTCCGACCAAGCGCACTTTATCTATGAACTACTACAAAATGCCGACGACGCTGGTGCGACATCCGCGCGCTTCGTTTTACGGGACGATGAGCTCCGTTTCGCTCATGATGGCACGAGACGGTTTACTGTTTCCAACCCGGCGACGGAAGACGGGGATTCACAGAACGGAACATTAGGCGACATCAATGCGATTACGTCAATCGCCAGTTCCAACAAGACGGCCGAATCGAAAATCGGTAAGTTTGGCGTGGGATTCAAGGCGGTGTTCCAATACACCCAGACGCCGAGCGTATACGACCCGAACTTCCGGTTCAAGATTGAACGGTTCATTGTACCCGTCCGAATTGATGCCGACCACAGCGAAAGACAGCCCGAGGAAACGCTGTTTGTGTTTCCGTTTGACCATCCGGAACGGCACCAAGCAGAAGCCTATGATGATATATATGACAAACTTCGCTCATTGGCTTACCCCGTCTTGTATCTGACCAATCTGAAAGTAGTTTCGTTTGAGTGCTCGGGGCAATTGGGACTCTACAGTAAGCGGGTCGAAAAAGAAATTGAGTTAAGTAACACGATGGCTCAGCTTGTCACTCTATCCCAAGCCAACGGCGGTGATCAAGATGACGTCTTGGAGGACAAGATCTGGCTCTGTACCCGCACCAGTGAGGGCGGTCACACATATTCGGTAGGATTTTTGCTGAGCGACGACGGCAAACTGGAAAGCACAAACCAGCCAGCCTCTTGCTTTTTTTCAACGAAAGAGGCGACCGGGCTCAATTTTTTGATTCACGCTCCGTTTCTTCTGACTGATAGTCGCGAGGGGATCAAAGCCGGTGAGCAACACAACCGGGATATGATTCAATTGCTGGCGAAACTGGCAGCTGATACCTTAACCTGTCTCAAGACACTCGGGCTTGTCGATGACCGCATCTTTGATATCGTCCCGTACGATGAAAGCAAATTTGGTGACGTGGACAGCCGAAACCGAATCTCGTTCAAACCCTTCTACACGGCCATGAAAGAAGCGATGGCCCGCGAGCCCTTATTGCCGAGCTCGGACGGCTTTGTCACGGCCGAATATGCGTATTGGGCATCGGTCCCCGAAATCGCCGCGGTATTTTCTAATGAGCGATTGGCTGCGCTGTGCGATGACGAAAACGCCAAGTGGGTTTTCACCTCTTTTGGCCGGGATGAGAGGATCCGGTCTAATCCACGACTAGCCGCATACATTGACGCTATCACAAAAGACTGGTACGACCATGACGATGTCATAGGATACATCACCGAGGACTTTATCGAGGCCCAACCCGTTGAGTGGCTGCATCAATTCTACAAATATGTGGCGGAAGCTAGTAGTCGGATCAAGCTAATAAGGATCAAACCGGTGTTCCTCAGTCAGGACGGCAAGGCAGTACCCGCGTTTGACGACAAGGATCAAGCTGTACTGTTCCTGCCGACAGGCGATAGTAGCGGTTATGAAACAGTAAATAGCGCCCTATTGGAGAACGAAGAAACCGCGGCGTTCATCAAGCAACTGGGGATCACCCCTCCGTCCCTCAAGGACGAGATTTACAACAAGCTGTTGCCGCAATACCAGGACGACGTGGACATTAATACGGGCCCCCATTTTAAGAAGTTCTTCCAATACTACAAGGAGTGCTCGCAAACAGAAGCAAAGTCTTTTGTTGCGCTATTGAAGGACTGTGAGTTCGTCTTATATCGTTCCGTGGGCGAGTCTGAGCAAGTGTATCGAGGCAAAGCGGACACACTCTACTTCCCACAGGAAAGCCTACGCCAGTGGTTTGCATATAAACCAAACACCCGATTCGTCGAGTGGGAGGAATACCTTAATCTTGTGGGCCTAAGCAACCAAGAAGATTTGAGGAGCTTTTTGTTCGCCCTCGGTGTGAAAGACGAACCGAAGATTTTCTCCCGCGAACTTAGTGAGCAGGACGCCTCACAAATAAAGCAAACATGGCCCTATTCGAGTAGGGACTGGGTTCGCAAATGGACGGAGCCCTATATTGATGGGTGCCAAGAGATCATAGAGCATGCCACGTCTGATGACTCGTTTGCCGCGTGTACAATGGGTCGTCTCTCGTCGCCCAGAATGAAGTTGGTGTGGCTGTTCGGTGAGTAGCAGGGGCCCATCATCAAAAACGTGTGACCGATATCGCCGTGCTTTATGGTTCAAGTGCTCGAAATGAGAGGAGAAGGGTTGTGTTGATATCCCCGTTTGGGTCGTGGTACATCCAGAAAATGTAAGCTGGTAATCTAAGTGAATATCCACGTGGTATCGTAACCATTGAGACGGTAATTTTTCGCGTAGTACAACGGGTCATGCGGCGACGGGATTTGAACCCCATTCTAGAGGACAACATAATTGTCATCGACCGAACCCGCGTGGTGCGAGGGAACAACATTCGGCAGTGTAAAAGGAGAGACTATGTACACGGTGAAATGCGGTTTCCAAGGTGTCTTAGGGACGTACTTTGTTTGTAAACTCCAATGTGAGTTATAACTTCGGATGGCACAAAAAATATTTGAGTTTGGCACCCTGGTATAACAACGAATGACACAGGATTCCGCCTCCCGCCATGACCAGATCGTTGTCATGGCGGGATTTTTCGAGCTTGGCCGTTAGTTTTGGCTCACAACCATTTTGCCCCTGTTTTTTCGCACCGATACCTATGGCATGCGACATTCGGGTGTCACAACGATTGGCATAAAGTCCTTTAATCAGTGGCGTCATGAGTGTCACTTATGCGAATGTTCGGCTGGGCCCTAGTCTTAATCTCGTATTTCGCACCCCTGGATGAAGGCCCGCGAGTGGTTGGTCCTGACGTGCTGGCGCGCCCATTATTCGGTCCGTTCTCACGCCGCCATCCAAAGTCTCACGCCGCCAAAAAAATTTGTGGGTGAGAGCCCTGGCCAAAGGATTTTCCCGGATCCCTGGCGAAGTAGGAGGTATGGATACACAACAAGACACCCAGCCACGGGCGCCCGAGGCGCCGGAGTTTTTGCAGGGGTACCGCATGGGGTTTGCCGTGGTCGCGGCGGATATGGCGGAGCGGATTGGGCTTGTGGACTATGTGAATGCCC
>JAKACZ010000080.1 GCA_021820965.1 Bacillota bacterium
TCGGCGGACGAAATTGATGCCCTAGAGCGGATTGTCGCCGCACAGTCCCCGGCCCGGCGGTCGGGACAGCCCTTCACCCTCCGAGATGCCGTCCGCGCGATGGCCAAACTGGGCGGTTTTCTCGGCCGCAGGAGTGACGGCGAGCCGGGTATCAAAACCTTGTGGCGGGGTTATCGACAATTGCAGCTGATTTGTTGGGGGATCCAACTGGCCCGCCAGGCGCCCTAATTCTGCTGCAGGAGATACCCGTCCGAGCGGAACGGAACTGAGATGATCCCCGCAACACCAAGGTGTGCCTGCCATGTTTCACATAATGTGGAATATTCTACCACTGTGGGTAAAGATTAGTAGTGTGTCACGGGGCGGCTTGCGTCCAAGGAACCCGTCCGTGGTATTGGATGCGCTGAGTGAAGGTCACTCGGTGGACTGGATTCTGTCGCAATATCCCTCGCTTACCGCGGACGATGTGCACGCAGCCGTTGCATTGCCTATGGGGCTTGGTGGCGCGGGATGTGACACGGCCATTACCTCCTTTTGAGGGGAACTAGTTTACGTATTCCGGGCTTTTTATCCGAAGGCGTGGCGTTTCAAAAGCACGGGCCAGCCGCCATTCACACGCGCCAAGCAGTCCGAGCACCCTATGTGCATGGTCTACCCCGGCGGCGTCACTAGCTGGTGATATTCTTCATGTTGGATGACACGGACTATCAAGGGAACAAGCCCCGGCATCTGAGCCTCGGCCCAGTCTTTTAGTTCGCGATAAATGTCGGTCTCGGGCGCGTGGCCGGACCCCTCGGATGGGTTCAATCGAGGTATACCGCCCGCATCAACCATAGACTGGGCGATCCAGCTCATGTGCTTCATTTCGTCCACAGCCCGGTCTTCCGCATCCAGCCCCACCTCTCGGACATGGCGCTGGAGAAAGCTTTCCATGAGAGAGCGAAGAATTTCCTGATACTCCCGCGACACCGCCGTCTGAAACAGCCGAACCACCCGCTCATCGCCGCCACGTTCGGGCATGTCATCGGTTCCGCCGCTTACCCACTTTTCGCGAAGCCCTATGAATTGGCGACGGTGGTCCCGCTCATCAACCACGATCCGGGAGATGAGGTTTTGCACCCGCTCGTCCGCAATGTCACGGCGGTGGGCCAGATATTGGCTAATGGCCTCTTCTTCTGCATTGATGTCATAATCCAACGCCTCGACGCCCGAATAGACCGGCAAAAGGTGGGGAGGCGTCAAATCGGGAACGCCTCCAAGGGCAACAATCGCATGTGCAAGCCACTTGAAGTGGCGCATCTCATCGCGGGCAATGGCTTCGATGGAATCGCCGTATTGGCGGACTACTGTGAAGGCATGAGTAAGGTAATGCACAATAGCTTGATGCTCGCCCATCAAGTCTTGGTTAAGAAGAATTACTGGATCGTCACGGCGGGTCATCACTCAACACTCCCCCTTCGGATATCACTAGTATGCCGAAGGGATCTGACAAACATTACACGTTGGGCGGGCTTTCCTGCATCCGCTCTTTGATTTGGCTAAGCTCGCGGCCCATATTTTGCATTTCTGCCTCGGCCATCGCCAAGAACTTTTCCAATTCGGCTTGACGCTCCTGGTCTATTTCCATGAGATGGCGGACCTCATTATACAAATCCAGTGCGCGATCCAACTCCTGACGCAGGTTTTGCATGCGGTCTGCCATGACCACACGCTCATGCCGTGCCCGTTCGGGCGCCACCAGCGGGGTGAGCCTCTGCAACAATACGGGATCGTCGGAGGACAAGCGTACAGCAATCTCTCCACCCATGGCGCGGGCCGCTTGAATCCAAGTGAGGGCGTCAGGCACGAGGACGCTCTTGATGTAACCCTGCCAGGGGGCCATCGGTAGTTCGATGCGGCGGTGGATGGAAAGCACCATGCCTAATTGGCGATTGGCATCAAGCGTGTCAACGAACCGCACACGCGAGGGGTCCGACAAAAGATATCCGATAATCACCTGCAAGACCGGCACCTGCCCGGTCACTCTGCCGATATACACTAGTAGTTTGTCGATCTCTTCGCGCATATTCTCACCATACCCTTCAAGTGGCACCATTGCAACTGAGACCAAAGCACCGTTGCAACCTTTTTCCAGCACCGGCGTTGTACTGGTTACACGGGTAAGTGGCGAAAGTCGGAGCCACAGCCATCTTTTTTCGGTACGCCCTTAGATTTCCACGTACCAAGCTTGAGATTTGTACTATGATGGAGGATACAAGATTTCATGGAACACTTGGACGAATTTTCTTAGGACACATTGGCAATTAGAGGCTGGTCTACCAGACTCTGGGCATAATAGAAACAACGTGAAAACGAAATGCAGGGGTTTTACCTCACCAGATCTTGCGGTTTTTCACTGGCCAGTAGGAAGGAAAACACGGTCGAAGCGCGAATAATATGATACGGCTGACAACTGCTCTCACACAACAGCGGAAATCCCATATCATGAGGATGACCGCCTAAGCCGTAAATCATGCGACTCGGGGAAAGGAGCGGACGGCCATGAAGTCACTGACTGAGGGAGAAATTCGCGCGTTGATTCATTTATTGGGCGATGACGATATTAAGACTGCCCAAATCGCGCGAAAAACACTCATCGAAGCACGTAGCCAGGCCGAATCGTATTTGGAAGAAGCTCGTACTTCAAACGATCCTCACGTGCGAACCCGGGTCTACAGTATCCTCGAGCGGCTGCGGCTAGATGAACTGGGAAAGCGCTTCGAGCATTTTTGCGAAATGCCATCCGCTTGGATTGACCTTGAAGAGGGAGCATTTCTCATTGCGGAAGCCGGTTATCCCAGCTTGAACCGCGCCCACTATCGTGCCATGCTCGACGATATGGCATCCGATTTCAAGCGCCGCATGGATCGCGGCTTGGGTCGTGGACGCGAGCTGATCGAACAGTTCAACCAATACTTCTTCGAAGACCTCGGATTTGCCGGAAACCAAGATGGTTACTATGACCCGGACAACAGTTTCATTAATCAAGTGCTGGACCGCCGTCTGGGAATTCCCATCAGCCTATCCGCGATTTATCTGTTAATTGCCCGTCGGCTGCGAATTCCGGTGGTGGGCATCGGCATGCCCGGGCATTTCCTCTTGCAGTACAATGACAGTCTGTTCATCGATCCATTCCACAAGGGGCGGTTGCTAAATCGCGGGGAATGTGTGCAGTTTCTGATGAATAACGGATTCGGATTCCACCCGGCGTATCTGAGCCCCACCCCCACGCGGTTCATGCTAGTACGGATGCTTACCAACCTCATTCAAATTTACAGCACTCAAGATCCCGATCGAGCGGACTCACTCACGTCGTTTCGCGATATGTTGACCCATTCCTACGCAAAAGTGTGACCTATTCAAGAGCCATTCCTGCCACCCCGTCGTCTGTGGTCTTACAAGGGGGCACCGGCGATGGGGATTTTCTGTGGTGTGATACCTTAGCGCGCATGTTGGTCAAGCCAGAACACCACCCGTTCCAATGGGCCCACTGGCGTATTCGGTGGCACCAGCGCCCATTCATCATCGGTCACATCTCCGTGCACCCAGTACACTGACATTCCCGCGTTATAAGCGGGGACAATGTCCTCGGCCAAATCATTGCCAACCATGAGCCATCGATCTGGTGAAACACCTCCTGCCTCGGCCGCCTCCAGGTAGTAACCGGGCTGCGGCTTGGTGGCGTGCACCACTTCCAGCGACGTGCGCCAATCAAAGGGGAAGTCTTCGAGACCGGCCCAGCGCAGCCGCGCATCGATCGCCAGACGCGGGAACAAGGCTGAGGTCAAAAGAGCCACTCGGTATCCTCGGGCGCGCACCGTGGCCAACAAACCCATGACTCCGAAAACTGGGCGGGACAGGAACTCTAGCTGGGGAAATTCATCCCGATAAAAGGCGGTGAGGTGAGGTTCCAGCGCGCCCCGGCCCAACCCTGTGCGCGTGGTAAAATCGCGGTAAAAGAAGTCCTCCAACCGCTCTTGATTCCGCTCTTTGTTCATCATCATGGTGCTGCTGGCTAAAATGGCGGGAGATATGGGTGCCGCGTCGGGGAAAACCGATTCAATTCGGCGCGAAAGCCGTGTCAAGTATTCCGGAATGAAGTTGGGTGCCAATCGGATAAGCGTATCGTCCAAGTCAAAGGCGACAATCTCGATAGAACGCGTCATATATTCACCTCAAACAAGAAAAGCATCATCCTGACTATGGTGTATGACAAGGATGGGCTGGTGCCTTGAGTTTAGTGTACCATGGGACTGACAGACTGCGGAGGGAGGATTGCGGATGCTGCCGGTTGACGGCTTAGTGCTTGCAGGCGGGCAGTCACGCCGCATGGGAACGCCCAAAGCGGCGCTCCGGCTGGATGATGAGCATACGCTGCTCGAACATGCGCGAGCCACGCTCAGGCAAGTCTGCGCCGGACAGGTGTGGATTTCCCGCCCGTTTGGGTATCAGCCGCAAGATGCGTTGGAGTTGCCCGACCTTACACCCTTTCCGGGACCCATCGGTGGTGTCTATAATGGTTTGGCCCACTGCCGCTACGATCTTCTGGCCGTGCTGGCAGTTGACTTGCCGCGGGTGCCCCCCACGCTGTTTACGCGGCTTTACCGTGAATGGCACGCTGAACCCACCCTGGACGTCGTCTATCCCGTAGCTCGCGGGGGAAACACACAGCCCTTGGCCGCGCTCTGGCACCACCGTGCTTTGCCGAAACTGGAAGATGCCCTGGCTCTAAACACCGGACCCCGCGTCCGCGATGTTGTGATGACATTATCCTCACGAGTAGTGCCGATCGATCCAGAGGAATTGGCAAATATCAACACGCCGGAGGAATGGGCAGCATTTCGGCGGGCGGTTCAGCCATGAGAGTGCTGCACGTCGCCGGTTCATCAGGCTGTGGCAAAACGCGTCTAATCGAGAAGCTTGTGGCCCGTTTGCCCGTAGTATTGGTGGTCAAGTGGTCGCACCACGCCTTGGGGCCCGAGAAGCCCGGGGCAGACTCCGCTCGCTTTAAAGCGCTGGGGGTATCCGCCCTCTTGGCCGCTCCGGACGGGTTGGTACTTCGCCCCTCGCCAATAGCGCGGCATACCGTCTACCAATTCCTGGCGCAGGCGCTCAGGGAGGATGCCTTGATCATCGTTGAAGGAGACAAGACCGCGCCCTACCCAAAAATTTGGATGGCGGAAGACCTTCCGGCCCACGCCAGAGCCTCGCTGGTGATTGGCCCCAATCGGCTCAACGCCGCCGACTGGGTCACCGCCAACCTACCCTTGAGTGACGCCAGTCTGGATCGTGTCGCCGAATTCATCTGTCGGGAATGGACGCGATACACTTATTTCTTGGGGGATGCTGATGAAAAATTACATCGCAGTTGACGACGCGCTTCGAACAATTCTTCGCCATGTCACGCCCGTGCGCGTTGCTGAGCGTGTAACGCTGGCCGCCAGCGTGGGACGGGTGTTGGCAGAGCCCGTTGACGCCCCGTTGGACTGGCCGCCGTTCCCACGAGCGGCGATGGACGGCTACGCCTTCCGCGCCGTCGATACCCCGGGCACATTGCATGTCGTCGGCACGCTGTTTGCGGGCGACGTCTGGGCCAAACCGCTTTTGCCCGGACAGGCATTGCGAATCATGACCGGCGCCCCCGTGCCTGGCGGCTTTGATACGGTGTTGGAAAAAGAAGCGGTCGAGCCGGGAGATACCATCGCCGTGTTAAAGCCGGTCAAACCCGGCCGCAACATCATGGCCCAGGGCCACGAATATACCCAAGGCACGCGTATCCTGGAGCGCAACACACGCATTACGCCGCTGGCCGCAGGACAACTCGCGGCCTTGGGGTTAAGTCATGTGGACGTGCTAAAGAAGCCGAGAGTGCTGATTATCATCACCGGTAACGAACTGACGGTCCAAGGAAAGCCGCTCTCGCCTGGACACATCTATGACGCCAACGGGCCACTCTTTCGGGCGCTGACCGCGGGATTGGGCGCGCGACCCACCGTTCGCTACGTTCGCGACAACGAGCGACAGATGCTCGGCGCCTTGAGGGACGCCAAAAATCACTTTGACTTAGTGCTGACAACCGGCAGCGTGTCGGTGGGCGACCGCGATTATCTTCCCGCCCTGTTGGAGCGTCATTTCGAGCGCCTGTTCTGGCGGGTGGACATGCACCCGGGAAAGGCCATGGCTGCTGGCCTGTTGGCTCCCGGACTACCCATGATAGCGCTCTCGGGAAATCCCGGCGCAAGCCTCACTGCCTGGCATCTCATTGCGGCGCCGGCTATAGCCGCGCTCACCAGCCAGCCCTATCACCTCAAACCGGTCACCGGCAGGCTGGCCCAGCCTTATGGAAAGCCGACGCGGGAAACCCGATATTTGAAGGCGCGATTTGTCCGCACCCCTGACGGAATCCGCTACCAGATTATCGACAACCAATCGTCGGATGCCCTCAGTTCATTTGCCGAGGCCGATGGCTTGGTAATCATTCCGCACAACAGCGCGCCTCAGCCAGCGGATCAAACACTGACAGGCCTGATATTGCCCAAGGCGCTTTAGGACAAGAGTTCTTCCCAGGCATCAGGCTCAAACCCGATCACCAAACGTCCGCCCACTTGAACGATGGGACGCCGAATCAGGCGCGGTTCCTCGGCCATCATGAAAAGCCAATCCTGATCGCTATGGGCCTGATTGCGATATTTTTTATACGCTGGACTCCGTTTGGACAATAACACATCGACCCCGCCCGCTTGGTGCGCCAACCGGGTCAGTTCCTCGACAGTCAGCGGCTGAGCAATTAAATCGCGCTCCTCCCCAACGTTCGCATTCTTCTCGGCAAGCCACGCTCGCGCCCGGTTAGAGGTTGCTCACCGGCGATATCCGTAAAAGGTCATGACCGTCTTCGCCCTCCTTGTTGCTTGCGCGCACATTGGCGGCAAGTACCATAAAACTTGAGCTCATGATCGACAACCCGAAAGCCGCGTTCCGCCAACAAACGTTCTTCCAATTGTTCCAGCAAATCTTCCTGGAATTCTTCGACGCGGTGGCAGCGCACACATACCATATGATGATGGCGATGCACATCAGTGGTTTCCAGATTAATTTCATATCGGGCCCGCCCGTCGTTGAAATGAATTTGTTGCAGGATGTCGAGTCGGGTCAATAGCTCCAAAGTGCGGTACACCGTCGCCATACCAATGTCGCGGAATTCCCGGCGCACCAACTGGTGCACCTCTTCAGCGGATAGGTGCTGACCCGGACGGTCAATAAACAGCTTGATGATAAGCTCCCGTTGCGGCGTCAGGCGTTTGGCGCCCTCTTCGAGTCGGCGATATACGGATGATAGCTGAGCCATTCTCAATCCACCTTACGTAGGGATGGAATCCCGAGCAACAAAAAACCTGTGAACGGCGCGGCGAGCCGAACGATTGATTCTTACGCGCATATAGCCGTGCTTATGTCTTATTCTAGCGGAAACCGTCGCGTGCCCAAAGGACAAGCGGCGACATCGGCAAGACAAATTCTCGACAACGGTACCCGAAATAATAAAAGCCGTTATGCCTTGATGCGCATTAGTTAGGCATGATGGCGCGCCGCAGCACTTCAACACCCAGGGGTAGCACCCGTTCATCCAAGATGAAATGCGGTGAATGATGCGGCGCCACCTGGCCGTCTGGTGGCGCGCACCCCAGGAACAAAAAGGCCCCGGGCTTATGCTGCAGGTAATAGGCAAAGTCCTCTCCGCCCATGTCCGGCTCAACCCGCTCGATTTCCACCAATCCCCTCAGCTTTTCTTCCCAGGCCGCTACCTCGCCTTCGTGATTGATTAGCGCCGGGTAGCCTTTTTCGTACGTGAGTTCCGCGGTTGCGTCATAGAGTGCCGCGGTGCGCTCAGCGATGCGCTGCATTTCCTCGACAATGAGGCTTTGGCAAGCGTTCGAAAATGTGCGGACTGTTCCCGTCAACTCGGCCGTTTCCGCGATAATGTTAAAAGTATGGCCACCATGAATAGTGCCGCACGTCACCACCGCGGGTTCAAAAGGCGGCACCCGACGTGATATAATTGTTTGCAGATTAACCACGATCTGGGCGGCAATAAGGACCGCATCCTTGGTCGCCTGGGGCTGCGATCCGTGGCCTCCGACACCCTTGATACGAATCGTAAATTGGTCCGCATTGGCCATCATCGGACCGGCACGAAGTCCAGCGCTTCCCACGGGCAAATTTGCCCACACATGCAGCCCGTAAACCTCGTCCACCCCATCCAGCGCACCGGCTTCAATCAGCTTTAAAGCGCCACCCGGGGGGCGCTCTTCGGCGGGTTGAAAGAGTATGCGCACGGTCCCTGGAAAATCGCGGTCTTGAGCCAGCCTTTCCGCTAGCCCCAGCACAATAGCCATGTGGGCATCGTGACCGCAGGCATGCATGACCCCCGCATGCTCTGAGCTGAACGAAAGGCCTGTTTCTTCCGATAGCGGCAGGCCATCCATGTCCGCGCGCACGCCCACAACCTTCCCCGGCCTATTTCCTGGCAAATCCGCATACAGTCCGGTTTCTCCCACCGCCGTTGACTCGAGGCCTAATCCCTTAAGCCGGTTCCACAAGTACTCGCGTGTTTGATGCTCCTGAAATCCTAATTCGGGTATGCGGTGCAATTCGCGCCGATATTGCACAACATGATCCTCCCAACTCATCCCAGTCCCTCCTCGTCTAGATAATGCGATGGCCCAATGCCGACGCGATTAAATTGGCGGCCAAACGTCCGGTGCGGTTATGCTCGTCGAGAATCGGATTAACTTCGACCATCTCTATCGACGTCAATATATCGCCTTCCGCCAAGAGTTCCAGCGCCAAGTGCGCTTCGCGTTCGGTTAGACCCCCGCTATAAGGGGTGCCGGAACCGGGCGCATATAACGGGTCCAATGCATCGATGTCGAAACTCAAGTGGACCCCATCCGTCCCATCAGTGACAACGCCTATTGCTCGCCGCATCACTTCGCGCATGCCCCAACGATCTACCTCATGCATGGAAAAGACCGTCGCCGCACTATTTCGGAGCGCTTCCGCTTCGGCCGGATCCAACGTACGCACGCCCACGTAGACAATTTTGGACTCGTCGAGGAATGCACCCTTAAACGGGACCGCCAAGTCCGAACGGCTGCGACCGGCCGCGACCGCGACCGGCATTCCATGGACGTTACCGGATGGCGAGGTCTCCTCCGTGTTAAAGTCGCCATGTGCGTCAAACCACAACAACCCAAGCTTGGGTTTGGCGCGAAGCAAGCCCGCAATCGTCCCCATTGCGATTGAGTGGTCACCGCCCAGCACGACGGGAAACTGGCCCTCATGGCACACCTTTTCGACCGTTCGAGCCAGCACGCGATTAACCTTGACGATTTCATCGATATACTTGGCGCGCGGATCTTGAGGCGTCCGGCTTTCGGGTACGGGCACCGTCACATTACCTAAATCGTTCACGCGATGGCCTGCTTGTCTTAATTTCTCATGAAGCCCGGCATAACGGATGGCGCTGGGACCCATATCGACGCCGCGCCGGTCCGCACCGTAGTCGAGCGGGACCCCAATGACGCTGATGTCTTTTGGTGTCATGGCGTGCTCCTTTCAGGTTCTTGCCCTCATTATAACCTGAGCGGCACGCTAAACCCTTACCGCATCAACAAGTCAGTGGGCGGCGGGGATTCAAGCAGGTTGGGCGGCCACCGGCCCTTAAGAAGCCAACGCTCGGTACCAACAAAGATAAACCAGGTGAGATCTTCCTGATAGGACGGTGTCATTAATTGGCGTTCTTCCTGCCTGTTAGTCAGATAGCCGATCTCCACATTGATGGCCGGCATCGTGGCATGGCGCAGCACGTACTGATCAATACGCTTGACGTCGCGTTTGCTGTGGGTAAAGTAACGAAGTTCCTCTTGAACATCTTCGGCCAAGTGGTAGCTGGCGGCCCCGTCCCAGTAGAAGGTCTGCGGATTGCGATAGGTGGATTGGCCCGAATTGCAGTGAATATCGATCAGTAGGTCGCCTCCCTGCCGGTTAATCCATTCAACGCGCTGCTGTACCCGATACTTGCGATTGGGAGGGATCCCGCCCGGTGAATCCCAGGTCATCAGAACCCGGGCTCCAGCCATTTCAAGCCAGGTGCGTAGCTTTAATGCCACCTCCAGGTTAATTTGGGCTTCGGTAGCATCACGCCCATGAGCACCCGGATCCCAGCCTCCGTGACCCGGATCGAGAATGACCGTGCGTCCGCGGAGTAAATCTCCCGCCATAGGCGGTAGTTGGGGAGTCAGCTTATTTCGCGACTGACTCTGCACGGACGCCGCTATAAAAAATGCGCCCATTAGCAATCCCGCCGCTAACAGCCCTATGATGCGCGCCATCCATGTTCCCCCTCGGCCCATGTCTATGCCCCCTTTGTCCTGTATGAGGGGTATGACACCGAGTTAAGCTTCATTCGCAAATTTGGCCCGGACCATACCTTGGGAGGTTGGCACGCTTTCAGGTTTGATGGTTAAGGGGCAGGCATCCCTAAATTTGAACTTCTGCCGGTGGCATACCAGTAGGAACTTGCGCACACACGGCGCGTTCACCGTGATGCCCCGTACGAGGCGCTCCGTTGAATTCTCGGAAATTGGTGCCTCAACTTGCCGTTCTCGCTGTTAAATTACTTTTTACCTATGTTACATTGAAGGGGGGAGGGCTTGGTGTGGTAGGCGACAAAATTCGCGACTTACGTAAAAAGAGTGGATTGACCCAAGAACAATTGGCAGGCAACGAACTAACCAAAAGCTACGTCAGCCAAGTTGAACGGGGACGGATCCGCCCATCGCGCAAGGCTCTAGAAATTATCGCCCGGCGATTGTCCAAACCGCTGGGATATTTTTTGGATAACGACGATGATTTGAGAACCGTGGACGTGCTGCTGAAGGCCTCGGACGCACTCATGTTGAGTCATCGGCTGGATGAGGCCATGGTGGGCTTAAACGAAGCGCAGCATTTGGCTGAACGCATCGGACGTGATGATATCCGGGCCCAGATCGAAACTGCAATGGGTCGCGCGGAGCAGCAGCGCCATGATTATGCGAAGGCCATGCGCCATTTTAAAGTGGCCCTCGCCCTGTTGTCGGTCGAAGAACAGCCGGACCAAGTGGTGAAAGCGTCATTCGATTTGGGGCAGGCGGCCGAGAAAGCCGAATTATTCCATGAGGCGGCCGTGTACTTCCATCGAAGCGTCGAGGCAGCACGCACCCAACGCAATCCGAAACTATTAAGCGAGGCGTTGCTGCATTTCGGCGATTTTTGTTTCCGTGATGGAAAATGGTTATCGGCGCTAACACTCTACCAGGAATGTGCACAGGTATTGGGAGGATGGACGGCCGATGCGGGTCTGGCCGTGCGCATCGTGTCGACCGAGTGTCGCATGGGAAGGGGAACTGTTGGCCGGGCGGTCACGGCCGCCGCCACCCTAACCCAGGTGACAGGTTCCCCCATAACGCATGCACTATTGGCATCCGATTTGTCCTGTTGTTTCATTCAGTTGCAAGAATACGAGCGGGCCCTCACGCTGATTGAGTCCGCTATATCCTCCGCGCAGGCGGCCGGATCGCCAGCGTGCACTGCCAAATCGCTGATGGCTGCCTTGGCGCTGGGGCAGGCGTTGCATGATCCGGATTTAGCCAGGCGTTATATCGCCTACGCACTGGAACAACCGGATAGCCCTACGTTTTCCCCCGCGAAAGCGCTAGCGTTTTCGCTCGCGGCCGACTTCGCGCAGGATACGGACCAAGCGTATCATTACGTCCTTAAAGCCCTGCAACACAAGCCCGATGACCCCACCCTAAAACTCAAGCACGCCATATTGGCACTCAAGGTGGGACGTCCGCAAGCCGCCGAGAGCCTCGCAGCGGTAATGCCCGATTACCCGGCGGATCCTCTGCCGGTCCCGTCGTTTGTTGCGATCCAGGGGAATTGAACCTCGCGCCCTCAAAGGGCGGAGATTCTCGAGGAACCTTCGTTTGTGCGTTGCGAGTCTTGGGGAAAGACGAACTAGCCACCGCTGATCCCCGGTCGGGATTTCCCAGGGTCGTCCCACCAGCAACTTGCCGGGATTCAGCCGGACGACGCAGCCGTAACTCCGAGCGGGGCGAAACGGCGATACGCGGTCCGTTCGGGCACCAACACCACTTCGTCCCCTGGCAGAATGCCTTCGGCTGCGCCGGCCCCACCCCGATGCGCGAAATAGCCACAGGCGTAACTATGATAGGAGCGGACCGCCCCCGGTTGAGATAGCCGCATGATGCAATGTCGACGATACCAGTGTTTGAACACAGAATCGAGCGAAATCGTTCAACGGTCCGGCACTTTTGACTCCTTCCGGAGGTAAGCGCCTCAAGACCGACGGTAGGAGGAAATCCCCAGATCTGCACAGAAGCAGGGGATGACCGACGGTAGGAGGAAATCCCCAGATCTGCACAGAAGCAGGGGACATCTCTACCGGGACGGCGGGGTTTTACGAAAAAAGCCCCTCTCGGGGCTGGATCCTTATCGCTTTGAAAACTGCGGTGCCTTGCGGGCCTTCTTTAATCCGTATTTACGGCGTTCCTTCACCCGCGCGTCGCGAGTAAGAAATCCACGCTGCTTCAGTCCACGGCGAAAATTCGGGTCGACGCCTAACAGCGCCCGAGCAATGCCGTGCCGCACCGCTCCTGCTTGGCCCGTCATTCCCCCACCTTGTACCCGAACCAGCACGTCAAAACGCCCTTCGACCTCGGCAGTCTTCAGCGGACCCACAATGGCAGTACGGTGCGTTAGAATAGGAAAATAGTCTTCAAACTGGCGGCCGTTAACGACAATACGGCCTGTGCCAGGTACCAAGCGTACACGTGCCACCGCATTCTTACGCCGACCGGTACCCCAAAACTGTGCGACTGCCATTAACCAATAACCTCCCACTTGTCGGGCTGCTGAGCCGAATGCGGGTGATCCGGTCCCCGGTATACCTTGAGCTTCTTGAACATGGCCCGACCGAGTCGATTGTGGGGCAACATGCCGCGAATCGCCTTTTCCATTGCGAAGTCAGGCTTCTTAGCCATAAGTTGGCGGTATACTGTGCGCTTCAAACCACCCTCATAGCCCGAATGACGAAAATAAATCTTTTGATCCAGCTTGCGACCGGTCAACACCACCTTGTCAGCATTGACGATAATCACATAGTCGCCCGTGTCGATGTGCGGTGTGTAAATGGGCTTATGTTTGCCGCGCAATAGCGTGGCTGCAACCGTGGCTACACGACCCAAAGGCTTACCCGCAGCATCAATTACGTACCATTTGCGTGTCACTTCGGCCGGACGAGCCATGTACGTGGACATGCACGAACTCCCTCTCCCGAAAAATAGGTGTCGATCACTCCACCGACAACCAAACACAAATATTTTAGCGGTTGGTGAAGACCGTGTCAAGGAAATCGGAAATCGCACAGTGCTGACGCATGACGGGTCACTAATCGGCTCAACCCGGTGGCGTGACGACGGTTCAGGGGCCAGTCAAGTCAATCGCCGGGAGCAAAAGTGCCCGCGTCGTCCGCAGAACCTACGCGTTTAGCC
>JAKACZ010000033.1 GCA_021820965.1 Bacillota bacterium
GCGCTCATACCCCCTACGGTCCGAGCGATCCGAGCGGAACGGAACTGAGATGATCCCCGCAACACTAAGGTGTGCCTGCCATGTTTCACATAATGTGGCATATTCTACCACTGTGGGTAAAGATTAGATCAGGCCATAGGGGGGCGTGGCGGGCCCCGTATAGGCTGGCGAGCGCAACACCGCAGTTGCAGCGTCTTGCGTTTCCTCGGGCGTGTGGCACAAGGTGACACTACCCGAGTCGGCCGTGGGCTTCACGACCACGGGCAAAGCCATGGTTTGCAATAGGCGGGTGACTTCCGCGGGATGATTAAATGTGGCATAGCGCGGAGCGGGAAGGCCAGCCTGGCTTAAGAGAGCGCGCAGCTCGTGTTTGCGGCGAAGGTTGGCGATGCCCCGTGGATAGACGAGATCCAGACTACGTGCAAGCTCCGCCGCCGCCCGGTCCTCATTGAGGGACACAATGCCGCAGAGTGACCATTGCCCCGCCCTAAACCGTCGTCACGCCATCGGGTTGCGCCGATTAGTGACCCGTCATGCGTCAGCACTGTGGCGCAGCCCGGCAAGATGACGACCTTGAGGTGGCTCGTGGTATACTGACAGAGAAAGGAGTCCGCTCATAGAAGGAGATCGACCGATGCCGGATCAGCCGCCAGTACCGCCAACTACGCAAGATTTTCCCGACCATTGGGGATTTTATCTCTTGCAGGCGATTTACCGGCTCGATGACAAGATTGATGATGTCCGCCGCGAACAGGAACGAACGGCTGATAGCCTGCGCCACGAGATTCATGCGCTTGACGTCAAATTCGATCAGAAAATCAATGGACTTGATGCCAAGTTCGATCAAAAACTTACCGGGCTCCAGTACTGGTATTGGGGCACGCTGATTGTCATCATTGCAGGGTTTGTCACCGTTCTCTTCACTCACCCTTAACGCGGCCTCCCGGCCGCATATCGTTTTCTTTACATTATTATCATGGCGCAGCCCAGCGAGATGATGGGCGTAGGTTGGTGTATCGTTTCGCGTCGCCATCCCCGGCCAGACCAAGGTCGAAGATGCTGGGTGAGTCTCACCGGGGCCGCAGTGTACCCGACTTGGGCTCTTGGAGTCTCACCTGGGTGGTCCGTATTGCGGAACTGTATCATCGATACAACCGCCGTCAGGCGGCCCACCCCGATGCCGAGGCCTGGCCTCGCGCGGACCAGGCCTTGCGGGCTTGGGTGGCGCAGTTGAAGACACACTGGCAGAAAGAATTGCGAAACCCCGCCCTCCCCTCACGAGCCGCCAAAGTCCTCCGCACCGTTCAGCGCCAATGGGACGGTCTCACCCGTTTTATGGATGATCCCCGGATTCCCTTAGACAATAATACGGGAGAGCGCAAGATCTGGAACCCGGTGACCCAACGCAAAAACTATTATGGCAGCCGGGCAATTTGGAGTGGCAAGCTCGCGGCGCAGTGCTGGACCATTGGGGCCACCGCCGCGCAGAACGGGATCGATCCGCAAGCCTGGTTGACCGCTTACCTCAGCGCCTGTGCGGAAAATGGAGGGCAACCCTTAACAGCGGACGCCTTGGCACGGTTCCTGCCCTGGGCCCTGTCCGACACGGACCGGGTGGCCTGGGCTGCTCCGCAGTCCGCAGTCTTCGACCGGCTAGGAGATTGCCGCGTAATCCCACGTCTCCTTCTCCCCTCGTGGCGGGCCACCAAAGGTGACCCGGCTGGCGCGTCGTGGGGAGTCTGTTGTCATGCCTTTCTCGGAGAGAAAAACCAGGAACCCTGGCCGACCCTTCAGCGATCATTCGTCCTCTCTGCTGGGGATTTGAGGCCAGATTTTCTCACACAATTTGCCGTTGAAAAACCGGGTTTACCGAATATGTACCCACGATGTCCCCTTCAACCGCTTCTGAAGGGAGCTCAATTTCGGGGCTGCAGTATTCGTTTCCGTCCTTCTGGCCTCCACGTTTGCTTGCCGCACAGACGGTTCCGACCTTCGGGATGCCCCAGGCCGCCGCGGCGTTTACATCCCAGCAGAACATGGATTGTTACCGCACCATGCATGGGATATGCTAATCACCCGAATCGACCAATTGGTGATGGGGAGACTTGCACTCCCCCAGCTTCTCAGCCTTGTCGGCTGCTCCTCCCGCTCCGGCTTTCGGGCCGAGGGGGGTAGGTTCCTGAACAAGGGCGGACGCCAAATGCGGTCCCATCCGCCGCAGACCGCACCCATGCACTCTGGCGCCTCGGGCATTGGGCGCTGATCCAGGGTGGGATCTCCTGGCGGATGATCTGCCGACGCCAATCCTACTACCGGGTAGGCCGGAGGAATTGCACCTCCAGCCCCCCACAGATTCCGGACTTGAACCTCTCAGCTCATCCGGCTCGTGCGAACCCTTCCTCGGCGGCGTTACCGCCGCCGAGCGACGCCGAGACGCACTGGCTCCTCCCGGATGGTTGGCCAGGGCCCCTTTGAGTTCGTCCCTCCCCTTCGCTCCATGCGCATGACACGCACTTCCTCACTAGTACGGGACGGTCCGCCCCCTCTCGGTGCATCGCTACTTTCCCCCTTCGCGGGCTCTGCTTATAGAGTTTTCACTTCGCATCACCGACAGGGTTCTCACGTTCTATGCCCAAGCCCAGACCAAGCTCGTGCCCACTATACGCCGGATGCCGCGAAGGCCGTAAGTAGGTTCCGCCTTCGCTCGTCTGGAGAGAGGGTAAAGCCCTCCATTTTGACATCATCGAACCGTCTTTCGACGCTTCCATGGGTTCGCTCACCGTTCACCTTCTTGGTCCACACCTGACATCTTTGATGATGCCTTTTTCCCAACGCTCACGACCGAGACCGTTGTGCCTCAGCCGCTTGGGGCGGTTTGACGGCTCCTCCTACAACGCGCCGCCGAGGGACCTGCCCTCATCTTGAACATAACTTCGTGACGCAATTACCCACTACAGCGTCAGCCAGCCCTCATGACCGTTTGCGCCGTTTGCCGCGTGCCGCGGCAGATGGATGGCCACCTCTCAGCCGAGCATCCCGTCGCGCGCCACGACCGTGGCGCCCAGTTCGGGCGCGAAAAACACGGCACATGACGGGAAATTACCACCAGACTGGTAGAAACTGAGGATCAGTCAGGTCCCCGCCCCTCTTTTTTAGAGCACCCCATAGGTGTCGTACAGTTCGCGCAGCTTCTGCCCCGCGCGTATGCATTCCCGGACCGCATTTTCCCCGCGCACTTTCAGCAATGCCAGATCGAGCACTTCGTCCTCCAGCGGTTGCGGCACCACAACCAGCCCTCGCTGTCGCCCAGAATGAGGTCGCCCGGATGAATCTATACCCGGCCGCATTCCACCGGAGTCGGGAAGTCCACCACCTCAAACCGGCCCATCGAATCGACCGGGCGGCAGCCACGTCCAAACACCGGAAACCCCAATGGCTCAATCCGCTCGACATCCCGAACTAGCCCGTCTACCACTGCGCCTTGACGGCATTCGACAAAAGCCCCCCCAAAAGGCCGCTCGGTCGGAGAGCGCATTGGTCACAAACACCTCACCGGCGCCGACACTGTCGAGCGCGTCAATGAGGCGCGCATACGGCTTTTGGGGCATCTCATAGGCCTCCCGCACCATCACCGGGAAAGCTCTCGGCCCACGAGCCGCCGGGCCGCCACCATCGGGCGGATGCCAGCCGACAGCTCCTGTCCGCGTGCCCCCAACCTGTCCAGGACGTCCGACACAACGGCTGTATACAACTCTTCTCTGATGATGTTCAATGCGACCATCACTGAATCCTCCTCAACAAAAGGTGCCCGCCAGCCCCCGCCGCAGCGCCTCGATGTAGTCCTGGCGCGCCGCACGGCTCACCGCCGCATCTGGGACAATAAACTCAAAAGCATGATACCCTCCCGGCACAACGCGGCATTCGACCGGCACCCCTGCCTGAGCAAGCCGCGACACAAAATCCAGCGTCTCGTCACGGAATAAGTCAATGCTGCCGACCATGGTGTAGCTGGGCGGGAGACCGGCCAAATCCGGGGCGCGCGACGGCGCCGCGTAAAAGGGCACCTCGGTCCGACCCCCGAGATATAGGCGCCACGCGATGAGATTGTGGCTCCGGGTCCACACTCCGGATGTAATCTCGTAGGACGACGGTCTTTCGCTGCGATCGTCAATCATGGGATAGAGCGGCATCTGAAAAATAATCTTAGGGCCGCCGCGGTCGCGCGCCAAAAGGGCCAGCGCCGCGGTAAGCCCCCCGCCAGCGCTGTTTCCCGCCACCGCCACGTTGTCAGGATTGATTTGGATTTTATCCGCATTCTCCGTCATCCAGACCAACGCCTGATAGCAATCCTCCAACCCGGCCGGATAGGGATGCTCCGGAGCCAGCCGGTATTCCACCGCGGCAACCACAGCCCCCAACGCATGGGCCAATTCCCCGCACCAGCCGGCGTCGGCCGCGGCGGATCCCACAATGTAACCCCCGCCATGAATCCACAACACCGCCGGCATCTCCCCCTTACCGGCCGGTGTGTAGAGATCCAGCCCAATGAGGCGGGAAGGCGACTGCGCCGGGATATCGACGTGGCTGCGGGTCACGCCCGCTCTCGGTGTGAATTCCGGCACCTCACGGGCTTCCTGGATTCTCACCTCCGCAAGGTTGCTTAAATCCAGCACCGGGAGCGCCTCCCAGCCCGCTTGCAGCTCTTGGTGTATTTGCATAGTTCACCTCGTTGAAAAAGGTTGGGCCAAGGGGGCCCGGTCGAGCTCATCGTCGATGCGGAACAGCCGATTGTACTTGGTCAGCCGTTCCGAGCGGACAATCGCGCCGACTTTGATTTGTCCCGGGCCGACGGCCACCGCCAACACTCATAAACGCGTCCTCGGTCTCCCCCGACCGGGCCGACACCACTGTCCCAAATCCCGCGTCCTGGGCAATATGCACGGCCGCCAGGGTTTCGCTGATTGTTCCAATCTGGTTCATCTTAATGGGTACCGCGTTCGCGGCCCGCTCCGCGATGCCGCGCGCGATGCGCTCGGGATTGGTGAGAGGTCATCGCCTAAAATCTGCAGACGCTGCCCCAACCGATCATTGAGTAGGCGCCAGCCCACCAGTCGTCCTCGGCCAGCCCATCCTCCAAGGAGACTAAGGGATAGCGCTGGGCCCACGTTTCCAGAACCTGAACCAACTTCGATGCCTCATAGTCCCCGCCGCCAGCGGCCCATCGATAACGCTCCTGGCGATAGAAGTGGGTGGCCGCCACATCCACGGCGATGGCGCCACTGACACCCGGCTTAAGACCCGCCGCCTCTATCGCTTCGGTGAGCAGTACGAGTCCTTCCTCATTGCTGGTCAAAGGCGGTCCGAATCCGCCCTCGTCGGCGACCAGTACCGCCAGCACCTCCGCCAACGCCCGCCGCACGGAGTCAACGCGGCGCATGGCTTCGGGGTAACTGGACGCCCCCCGGCACGAACAAATAGTCTTGGACATCGATTTGGCCTCCCGCGTGCAGTCCCCCGCTAATCATGTTCACCATCGGCATCGGCATGGCCAGGTCGCCGCTGTGCTGGTATAGCTCGGCCAAATACCGGTAGAGCGGAATCTGGCGCTGTTGAGCAGCCGCCACCGCGACGGCGCCGGACAGACCCAATATGGCGTTGGCTCCGAGGCGCGCTTTGTTGGGCGTGCTGTCCATTTCGCACAGCAGTGCGTCAATTCCTGCCTGATCCCCGGAATCCCGCCCGTTAACGGCCGGGCCCAAAAGGTCGTTGACATGCGCCACCGCCTGGCCGACCCCGAGACCGCCGTATTGGGAGAGGTCGCCGTCGCGCAGTTCCACCGCCTCAAACCGTCCGGTGGGGGCACCCGATGGCACCTGAAAACGGCCCTTTGCCCCACCTGCCGCGACCTCAACCTCCACTGTGGGATTGCCCCGCGAGTCCAACATCTGCCGGGCGTATACCGAATCTCCCCACTTTTGCCCATATCCTCTCGTAACACGCAGGCGACATTCGCCACCGCCGCCGCAAGACTGTCCGGCGCCTCACAGGAGGCCCCATAGGCGGCGTAGAACGTCTCCACCAATTGTCCGTAGGAACGGCTTTTCCGAAAAATCGCCTTCAGCCACAGGTGATGCATCATAAATCCCAGGTCAAACGCGAGGTGGCCCAGGTGGGCCACCTCCCAATCCAATACAATCGGGTCTTTGTCGCCCCCCGGAACGATGACATTTTTCGGACTGAAGTCCCCACGGACCAGCACTGCAGCGGTCTGCATCAGAAAATTCACGAACTCCCGGAGCGCGCACTGGTGCGGAGCCGGATACCGCTCGCTCGAAATAGGGCGTAATGCGCAGTTGGTAAAACAGCGACTGGTCCGCGAAGACACCAAGACTGCCTAGGCGGCGGGCGCTGTCCTTGTGGACAAGCCCCAAAAAGCGTCCCAGCGCCAGAGCCGTCCGCCCATCGGCCCGGCCCGCCAATAGCTCGGATTTCCACACCAGGCCGTCCACAAACTGCATCACCAGCACACCGCGCCCGTCATCGCCGCATTCCACCCGAGGGACAGAACCGGGCGAGATGCGGGCGACCTCCTCCAGTGCGAGGCGCTCGACCTTGCTGCGGCGCACGTCCGACCGCCAGTCTGCGGCCACTTTCAGCTTGGGCAGGGCCTGTTTGAGCACCCACCGGCGATCGTCGCACGCTGCCAACGCCACGTCGCTGGACAGTGGCGCGACCGTCACCCGGCTGTTCTCGTCAATGAGTCCACAGCGCTCTAAATACCGCGCTATCTGCGCACCATCCAATAGATTCATGGCCGGGCAATTAATAGGGCTTGCCGGCGGTGGTGCCGCCATCCACAATGAGGCCGCTGCCCCACACATAGCGCGCCTCGTCAGACGCGAGATACAACGCCGCATACGCCACATCATCGGGCGTGCCCAATTCCGGTGCCAGCTGCCGCTGGCGCAGCGCCCCCTTGGCCTCTTCCGGGTTGTCATAGGATTCGCGCAGATATTGTTCCACAAAGGGCGTGAAGATGGTTCCCGGCAGGAGCGCGTTAACGCGTATGTTGTAGGGCGCGTAGTCCACCTGCATGGATTTCGTCATGGCCAAAATCGCGCCCTTGGTGGCGGAGTATGCGGCACGGCGCAAGAGTCCAGTATGCACAATCGACGACGACATGTTAATAATCGAGCCGCCGCGCTGCGCAATCATGGTGGGCAAAAACGCCTTGCAAACGCGGTACACACCGGTGAGATTGACGGCCACCACCTTCTCCCACAACTCCTCGGGAACATCGTGCAATGCCCCCACGGCGCTGACGCCGGCATTATTGAACAGCACATCCACCCGATTGTGCCGTGCCAGCACTTGGGCGCGCCAAGATTCGACACTGGCTTGGTCGCTCACATCCACATGCGTGGCGGCTGCCTCGCCGCCAGCCTGGTGAATGGCCCGCACCGCTTCCTGTGCCGCGGCGTCATCCACCTCCGCAATCTCCACGAACGCCCCTTCTTTAGCGAACAACTCGGCCGTCGCCCGGCCAATCCCTTTACCCGCGCCGGTAATGAGCGCAACTTTTTTTCGTAAGCGCATCGCGTTTCCCTCTTTCTCAGTCTGCAGTCACCGTAGTTTCAAGCTCTCCCAGACCTTCAATGCCCACTGTCAGGCGATCCCCAGACTGAAGCCAGCGACGCTCGCCTTCTGGCTACCCAGAATCACCCCTTCGGGCGTGCCGGTCAAAATCACATCGCCGGGCTGGAGCGGAAAGTGCCACGACAGGTAGGCAATAATTTCAGCGCATGAAAATATCATATCCCTCGCTCAGGACGACGCATCTCCGACAATACATATGTTTTTACACAGCGTATCATGGTCCCCGCGCAGAGTCAATCCCCCAGAGGAGTTGTGTCGAACGGTCTGTCCTCTGACATGGTCATGGATCCCCGCAAGGTTCCACGCTTGAATGGTGGCTGACACCCTGATGCCGCCACACCTGGAGCCATTGATGGATCGGGGTTGACCAGGGCAAACGCCTCTGTCTTGGCATCATGATGGTCGCCAGATCCATCCACAGAGGCACTCTCCAGGATACAATACCCCAGAATCACGAGCAGTCGAGTCTTCCCGACATTGTTGCGGAAATTTGGCGTGGAACGCCGGCTGGCGCAGGCAGGCCGGCACTCCCGCACCAGGGGGGTGCACGGCCTTCATTCAACGTCTCGTTGAGCTCCTATGCACGCAGCACCATGAATGGCGCTGGGTGGTGGAGACGCAAACGCGTGTATCGTCCCACCCTCGCGACCGATGCCGAGGCGCTTCCCGTCAAAATTGTGTTCGTCCGGGACCGTCGCAGTGAATCCCAGGAATGGTTAGGGCCCTATGGAGTACCGACCTCATCATCCTCACGGACAACGAAGTCGTCCGTAGTGATCGGAAGCGCTGGGCGATTGAGACGTGTTTCACGGTGGCCAAGCGTCTCCTGGCATTCCTCCTCGGGAATATCAGGGCCGTTCCTATGAGGCCCTGGGCTGGATCCGATACCAATGGCTGGCACTGGAGGGCAGGCGGAGGACACGCGGACCATTGGCGACCTGTTTTATGGGTAGTGTCGAGAACTGGAGGACATCACCTGTGGATGGATCGTGGACCAAATTCTCGCCGCGTTTGCGGCGAGGCTCCTGGACGATTTAGAACGCACGGAAGCGCCAATCGACCACCTTTGTGTGCGATTTTCCGGACCATGTTCCGGAGCGATTACGCCATGCCTGGCGCGCACGGCATCAATAGGATTATGGAAAGTCAGCTAAGTCAATCAGGAGTAAGACTTTCAAGTTGTTCTTGCCCCAGGAAAGTCGAGAGCATTATACCACTTTTCCGTAGATAATTACATATTCGTAGTACGCAGTTTGAACCTGTATAATGTGCCGTCAACACGCACCCAGGCCATGTTGGCCGGCTGGTGCTGTAAATTCTGAGCGCCTCAAGGAGGAACTGGGAGATGCGTGTCGAACGCGGGTATAAGGGGCTTAAAATGTCCTGCATTTCAATTCAGTGATTCCGTAGCGCTAGTTGCTAAATATTTCGTGTCGGCTAACGAGCTTGTTACATTATTGCGAAACGCGCAGAAATTAGGATCGCGCGGTCAATCATACGGAATAAACAGGTTCCCTATGATTTTTCGGAAAGGGGTGTGCCAATGCGTCTTAAGAATCGCGTCTTAACGGTGGCTACGGCTGTTGGTGTCGCCTCCTTCATCGGGTCGACGGTTTTCGCGGCCGGGTCGGGTTATACTCCAACCACCAATCCCGTTCCGGCCGGTACTCCCGGAGGGTATTCGCAGGTCGTGACGGCAGCAACGGTTTCTCCCAACGCCACCTCGCCCACAACCGTATCGGTTCAAGTCGCTGGAACCCCAGTGAAAGTTGTTGTCGCGCCGGGAACCTTCGCGACGCCGGTTCAGGTCGTTGTGACAGCCCCGGTCTTAAACCAAGTAACTGCCGGAGTGGCCGCGCTCGGCTACTCGGGCTATGTTGCCTTGGCTGGGTTGGGTGTCAACGTGGTGACTTCGTCTGGGCAGCCATACCAGAAGACATTTCTGAAGCCGATGACGGTCACGATTAACAATCAGAAGATTGGGGCCGGCGACCGCGTCGTCGAATGGAATGCACAGGGGGCTTTCTCCACGGTAAGTTCGGCTTCTGTTGCAGCGGGGCGTGCCACCTGGACATTTCAACGGGATCCCGCGTTTGCGGTTTTGGCTCCCAAGAACTCGGGTGTTGTTCCCGGAGCCACCTCGCCGGTAACAGGCAAGCCGTTCCTCGGTGAGGCCTTGGCGGCCTTAACCCTGGTAGGGAGCGGTTCAGCCTTGCTCTTCGGAACACGGCGCCGCCGTACCTCTTAACCGCGAGATGCGCACTCAAGAAGCCTTTGGGGCTCCAGGGCCCCAAAGGTTTTCTGGGCTGGAGCTTGACGGGAACGCATGATTCCGGGATGGGCGTGCCGGCATCAGGGTGTGAGCCTATGCGTTCTACGGATGGCCAGCCCTGTTTAAATTCATGCCAAGGGCTTGCCGAAGACTGCAAAAGGCTAAAAATGCGCCGCAGATGTCTTGTTGCATGGATCGCCGGGATGGACGGCTGCGACAGCATAATCTGCCCGGTCTATTGATGTTTAAAGGAGTTTGTCTTGATGAATCGAGCCAAATTATTCACGGCCATCACGCTGGCCCTCGGGGTGGGAATTGTGGTTGCAGGATGCGGAAGCAAGCCGGCACATGAGTCTGTGTCTCCGTCCGCAAAAATCTCCCACGCCAAACCGACAACGATTATTCCAACCCCGGCGGGCACACTGAACGGCGCAGCGCCGGAACCTAACGGCACGACGTGGATCGTTGCCGGAACAACAGCAAGCCATGGTATTTACCAAATCGACTTGACTCAAAAGAAAGTGGGGGGCAGCGTTTCTGTCAGCAATAGCGCCAAGGTCATTGCCGAATCCTCGACTGGCATTTTGGCCTTGGGACTGGCTACGCCCACCACGGGCGCTGTCCAATTTCGGAATGGGTCATCTGGTGCCTTGTTGGCGACAGTTCCCATCAGTGGGCCGGTTGCAGCACTGGCTGCCGGAGACGACGGCACGACCTTCTACGCGCTGAACGGCAACAGCACCAGTAAGGCCATTGCCATTGTCAATGGGCAGAAGGATTCCGTGGAAAGCACAATTCCTGCTCCGAGCGATGCTGTGAGCCTAGCGCCGGCTCCAAACGAACAGAGCGTCTACGTGTTGGAGCCCAATGGCGTAGTCAGCCAAATTGCCACGGCTGGGGGGCATATCATCACCCAGTTTCCGATTGGACACTCGGGTCGAGCGCTGACTATCGGGCCTAACGGCAACACCTTGTACGTGCTGAAGGGCCAAGGCTCGACTCGCAATGTTGCGGTCGTCAATCTGGCCACTGAGAGCGTGAAAGAGGTGTTGCCCGCCCCTGCCAACACGGAGAACATTGTGCTGTCTCCGAATGGTCAAATTCTCTACGATATTGTAGGCGCGCCGGGGCTCGGCAACGTACAAGCTTTCGCTGTTCCATAGATAAAAGTCCCAATATCCGGGAGGGGAGTGCGCATGGCGGATACTGCGTGGCTTGAAACACAAACACAATCACACAATTCGCTGCCTCAATGGCTCGCACCCTATGCGTCCTTGTCAACCCTGATCTGGGCGGTGTGTGGTGTCGTTCTGATTCTTTGGGGATTGCGGCTATGGGGTTATGGCACGGTGACATCCGTCAGCACCGTGCCGTCGGTTGTGATTATCGCCTGGGGCCTCTTTCTGTTGGTATGGCATGGGCAATCACCAGAGGAATCGCGGAGCTACCGCTGGATCTTGGCCGCGACGCTAACCCTCACGGTGGTCGCGTTGGCAGTCTGGAGCTACACCCAGATTATTACCGCGCCAGCTTATGGAACCGACGAACTCGCGTTCGATCAGTATGCCGCGCAACTCGTGATACATGGCATCAATCCCTATGGGCGGTCGCTGGGAGCCGCATTCCATCTATTCCAGGTGTCTCCCAACGGTTACACCTGGACGTTGGCGGGAACGCCCGTCACCCTGCTTTCGTATCCCGCGCAGTCCTTTCTTATCTATGTGCCCTTCATGCTGTTGGGATGGACCGCCCAAGTTGGCGCGGGGGTGAATGTCATGGCTTGGGCAGCCGGGCTGGTCATCTTGTTCTTCAGCCTGCCGCGCCCGATGCGGCCATTAGTCATTATTCTGGGAAGCTTGAGCGTTTATATCAGCTATGCGGTGGGCGGGGTAACCGATGCCCTGTTTGTGCCATTTCTCATCCTAGCGGCCCGGGAATGGGACCGCTACCCAACCAAGAAGGGACTGGGACTGTGGAGCCCGCTGTGGTTTGGCCTGGCAATGGGCATTAAGCAAACGCCGTGGGTGTTTTGGCCGTTTTTGCTGCTGGGGATTGCGGCTGAAGGAAAGCGCACATTGGGCACCTGGAAAGCGGGTGTTATGCCTGCCATACGGTACGGGATCATTAGTGGCCTGGTATTCTTGATTCCTAATATCCCATTTGTTTTGGACACCCCCTTGGCATGGCTGCGAGGAATATTGACTCCACTCATAAGCTCCACCGTCCCGGACGGACAAGGGCTGATTACCCTGAGCCTCTTTCTCCACCTGGGTGGAGGTTCCTTGTCTGCATACACGCTGTTAAGCATGGTTGTGCTGCTCGGACTTTTGGCCGTCTTTGTTGTCACTTATCCCCGTCTCAAGTCGTGGATCTTCATTGTCCCATCGGTTGCCTTATTCGTCGCCACGCGCTCCTTTGGCAGTTACTTGGTTATGCTCGTGCCGTCGGCGGTCATGGCGTGGGCGACGACCACGCGTTCCGCACCGAGACCATGGAAGCGAGTGCAGTTTGGAGTCATGGGTGGGGTTGGTGCGGCTGCGGGGGCGAGTCTGGTTGCGGCTTTGGCGATCCCCAGTCCCCTGACGATGTCACTGGTAGGGGTGCACACGACGGGCCAATTGGCAACGGTGGATCGGGTGGTTACGTCCGTAACGAATCGAACCAGTCATCCGCTCCATCCGCATTTCACGGCGGACATGAGCGGAACGTTTACGGCATTTTGGACGAAACTGGCTGGACCTCCCGTTTTGGATCCCCACCAGACCGCCCAGTATACCCTCGCCGCTCCGAACTTCTATGCACAGCCTGCCCTGACGGGAGGGTTTCAGATGGTAGCGTTCACGGCTCGGTCCAAAACCATCAGCCATACGGCCACCTATCTTCCCACCACATGGCATGTCGCACTGATCCCCGATGCGGTGAATCATCCCGTACCCTACGGAAATCCGCTGACCGTGACGGCCGAGATTCTTAACCGCATGGATCAGCCGGTGCATGTCAAGGGGGTGCCTATCTATCTCGGCCAGGTGATCTATGCTCAGCGCGGCTTGCAGTTTGGCGAGGCCATGATCAACGGCGGTCATGCGGGGGAGACCCCGGTCTCGGCAATGACGAATGCGGCGGGACAGGCGAGATTTGTGATTCGAGACGTGCATCCGGAATCTGACCCTATCTATCTTGAGGCGAACCTAGTGAATAACCAAGACTACTATCCCTATGGGTATTCGCAGATTTTACCGGTAAGGTTTGGCTAATTCAGTGGAGGTGTCCAATGAACGCGACAGAAGAACTACTGCCGGCGATGGCCTGGGGACCGTATGTCATGGCCGTTGCCTCAATCATATTGAGCAGCACAGCTCAGATCTTATTAAAGCTTTTAATGAGAAATCAGGCACTGACTTTCTCTCTCCTGACTAAACCGCTGTTTTATGGAGGATTTCTTGCATACGGGGTCAGCGCCTTAATTTGGCTTCGAGTCCTGGCGAAGTTGCCGCTTGTGGTTGCCTATCCACTGGTTAGCCTCAACTTTGTTTTGGTGGCGTTTGGTGCAGCTCTTTTTTTGCACGAACGGGTTTCGTGGCAAATGGTGCTGGGATTGGTCCTGATTTTTAGTGGCATTATTGTCGTTTCTCGCAGTTAGAAGGGAGTTGTCACCGTGCTTAACGGGAAAAAAATCGTGGTTGTTTTGCCCGCTTATAATGCGGAAACAACTTTGCGTCGCACAGTACAGGAAATTGATCGGACCATCGTGGATGAAGTCTTACTGGTGGATGATCATAGCTCCGATGGAACGTCAGTGGAAGCTAACAGGCTGGGCATTCCCATAATTCGTCATGAAGTCAATCGGGGATATGGCGGAAACCAAAAAACATGTTATGAAGCGGCGCTCTCTCATGGCGCGGACGTTGTGATTATGCTGCATCCCGATTACCAATATACTCCCCGGCTGCTTACGGCCATGGCCGGAATGGTAGCCTACGAAACATACGATTTTGTGCTGGCATCCCGAATTCTGGGGAGAGGTGCACTAAAAGGAGGGATGCCGGTGTATAAGTATGTGTTTAATCGCATCCTCACATTGATTGAAAACGTTCTGATCGGATTAAAGTTATCCGAGTATCATTCAGGGTATCGCGCGTTTAGCCGCGAGGTGCTGCGCGCGCTCCCCCTGGATCTCAATTCCGATGATTTTGTTTTCGACAATCAAATGATTGTACAAGCGCATAGGGCCGGCTTTCGGATCGGCGAAATATCTTGCCCCACTCGCTATGAAGCGCAATCGTCGTCGATTAATTTCAAAAGGAGCATGAAGTACGGTTGGGGAGTTCTTCTGACTGCCCTGCAATATCGGCTGGAGCTTTGGGGAATCGTAAGCTCCCCATTTCTCTCGGTCAATTTGAAAAGCGGTGTTCCCACACCAACTCGATCGAAGGGTGTCGCGCGTTGAAAGAATCTCCTCAAATTGCAGAAAAAACGTTCGAGTTGCCCAGTCGCGCCATGAGAGTGAAACCCGGTGTGGTTTTTGCGATTGCAGCGATGGGCCAATTTCTCGCATTAGCCGTTTGGAGTCTCATCAAATGGCGCCACTATGCCTTTACGTACGACTTTGCCATCTATTATCAAGCCGCCTATCTCATTTCCCACGGGAACCTGAATCCTATGAGTACGGTCCTGAACTTCCCTTTCATTCAAAATGACTTTGAAATAATCATGTGGCCGATTGGTTGGATCTTGCATTTTGTTCATTCCGGGTTTTTTCTCCCCTTGCTGCAGGATTTTAGTCTCAGCGCTGTCTCATGGGCTGGGTTGACGTGGATGAGCGAGCTTCTCGGTCAAAGAGACTTAAGTCTAAGGGACCGCGCCATTTTACAAACACTCGGCGCCGTATTTCTCTTTGGTACCCCCTGGATTTACTGGACCGCCAATTTCGACGTGCATATCGAGCCTTTGGTCCTACCATTCGTCGTGCTGGCGGGATGGAATTTTTGGAAAGGCAAGCGCTTTCGGGGCTATATTTGGACGGCCCTGTTTCTGTTGGGCGGCAATGTCGTCGCCACTTATGTCTTTGGGTTAGGAATTATGGAGGTCCTGCTTGGGCGTCAACACCGAAAGAACGGTATCGTCTTAATGATTTTGTCAGCTTTGGTCCTAATGGCGATTGAAAAATTTGTACCAGGAGGAATAAAAGGCGGAAACTTAGCCAGCTTTTATGGATATTTGATTTCCCATCAGCATCAACACGTCACCGTTATCGACTTAGGTCTGGGCTTACTGTCTCATCCGCAACGGGCGTTAGCGACGTTGTGGGCGCATCGCTTAAACATCATGGGCGAAATATCGCCGGCCGGATTGCTCGGGTCTTTGTCCCCTATAGGACTAGGCGTCAGTCTGGTGATTCTTTTGACCGATAACTTAATCGGCGGGGCACACAACCTCGGCCTTATTTTCGGCACACCCGTTTATTTCCAAGGCGTCGCAGTCGTGCCGTTTGTGGCCGTGGGCACGATCTCGTTGCTAAGCCGGTTCCGTACGTTATTCAGACACCTATGGAACCTTGTTTGGTATGTTGCTGTTGCTGCTTTATTCGCTAATACCATCGCCTGGTTTGTTATATTTGTTCCACCTATTCAGTCCCATATAGATGGCATTACTTCCCAAGCAGCCAGAGTCCTGTCATCGGTCGGGCCTTATGTGTCACACAACCAACAAGTCGTGTCCACTCAGGCCTTTGTGGGACGTTTTGCGGCCCGCGACAGTGTACAAACCTTTTTAGGCGGCACGGCTGTTCATATCGCCCAGCACCACGTGATTTTCCTGGTGTCACCCTACCAGGGCGTTGAGGCTTCACCGGTGACTGCCGAGTTAGCCCGGATTTGGAATGCCGCCACTTTGCCTGACAGCAAGTTAATCAAACATGGCGGAGGAATTTGGGCATTTCAGTATTATAGCAAAGCCACCAATTATGACCTAAATCTTGCCCGGGCGCCGAAATTGTATCCTGCCTGGGCTTTAAAACACCCGGCCGGCCGGCCGCTATTATTTGGTCCAGTTAGCCGATGGCACATGGCTTCTTCGGGAAACGCGGGTTATGTGGTCGATGGGTTCTACAAACGTTTGGGTCCCGGTGTTTATAATGCAGTTGTCAATCTTTCCACCACAACACCCATCATTTTGGAGGTGTGGAACGATACCGGATCGACCTTGCTGCGGCGGGATACGATTGTCTCTACCAGTGGGATTCAGCGCACTATTAAAATTCCATTTTCCAGCCCGAAAGTCTATCCCCATAGTGCACTGCTCAAAGGGTACGGACCGTGGCAAATCACTCCACCTTCACCTCCGGCAAAGGATCAGTTGGAGATACGCATCTGGACGCCAGGACACGGCCTGGTCAACATCTATGGACTTAACATTCTGGCCAACACGCCATCAAACCGTGGAAGATCGTAACGGGTGCGTACCCGTACCAGGCCAAGGACGGGTATCGGCCCGACACCGTGGTAGCCTAACGTGTTATTCTGGAACAATGGATCTGTGATCACGACCGCCGAATACCTCACTGCACGGTTGCCTCGCGCAGCGGAGGGCCGGTCGCAAGATTCCGGTGCATCATGTCTTGGCTGTAGGCGACCCGCTCCTAACAGGCGGTCAGGGAGCGTGGTCCCAGGCCGGTTCCGCAGTTCTCGTTAATCCTGTTCCGCCGAGCTCTGCCGATGGTTGCACCGATTGGTAAATTCTTCTTGACCTACTGCGCACTCATGCTAACCTTGGTGACAGCCATGGTCATTTTGTGAACAGTTTCGGTCAACGTGACACTGTAGTTCCCAGGAGAGCTCCCGCGATTTACCTGCAGCGGGACTTGGATCTGAGAGCCGATCACCGAGTTTCGCTTTACGATCTCGACCTCATTGGCCTTTCCAACATACGACACCTGCGCTCCGATGAGCGGTCGAAGATCGGAATACGGAATATTGGGCGCCAACTGATGCCACCATGCCAGGTTATTCGCTTCGGCAATGTGAATCATGGCAAAGAATAGTTCTGTCGTTGCATCGGCGGCATTCAAGGGGGCATTGCTCTGCCTCCAGGCCGGACTGGGACTTCCTTTAATGGTCAAGGTGCCCATCGGCATATAATTGGTTGCCAATGTCAGTCCCTGCGCTTTCACTGCTCGAGGGATCCCCACCGCCGTGTACTGCGTGTTTGGCGGGATGAGCGGATGGGCTGCCTTGGCCTTTTGCGTAGACGCCAAATTCGCCCACACCAAGTAGCGGTACGGCGTGAGATAAAGCGCGTTCAGGGGATAGCACGCCTCAAGCACAATGGACGCATTCGGCGAATTGTAGACGGGTGTCCCCACGTGCACGACCGCACTCTTGGTCACATGAAACGTCAGGATGCGGTGCGGTTCCACAATATTGATGACCTGACCCGGCTTCAACCGGTCTATGTGATGAAACCAGGTGACATCATGCGCCGCCAGAATACTGGTCCCGGGCTGCCCGGGCATGACGCTGGTGGTGAGGTGCCCCACTGCCACATTGAGCTCAGCGTTCGTTGTACCTTGCATGATCGGCGCATTGACCCCTAGTGATGGGATTTGCACCACCGAGAGCACGTTTTGAGGCCAAGCAACTGCTGCGCCAGTGTGGTCGGATGCTGGAGTCTGGTTTAACGCCGCCTGGGCAAGATGAGCCCCCACCCACCAGGAGCGGAGATAGAAGAAGGGAATGCGGCCAAGCACTACCAGTCCCGCCGCTACCAACAAGAATCCGGCTGTCCGCGCCAGATGCCGGGGGCTAAACCGATACCCGCCGCGGCCGTGGCTGGGGCGAAGGCTCTTTTGAACTTTTCGCCGAGCCACCCGGGAAAAGGTCTCCGACAACGTCGCGTCAGAGGGTCCTGAGCGCCGATCTTCGTCGATGGGACTCCCCTCCTTCCGATACTTGTTAATTCCATTTTACGGGAAAATGCTCCATCGGGGAATGGTTTTCACGAATACAATCGCTTGCCAGCACATTACCATGGGTCTGGGTGAGAGGACGTGGGCAGAGAAAGTTTCTCCACCTAAACGAACAAATGCTCCACAGGGAGTTCCCGGTTCACATCTCTTTCGGCTTGCCAGTGGGAGTCTGATGAGTCCTGAGAACGGAGTATTTTTATTACGGCCCAGTTGACAATGCGACACCGCAGGCCTGCGAAGGACTGGCTTCCCCTGACCATATTCTTCGTGCCAGCTGGAGGCTCGACGTCCGAACGGACCAACCATGTACGCAGATTCCGATCGGTCTCCACATACTGCTTCATAGAATTCTGAATTCGGCATAGGCCGACTACCCCTATAGCACTACGCCACCTCGAGGGCTGGGGAGGCAGTCATGACATGCCGTCGAGGTGGCATACATCATGGTGGGCGAATCATGCTGAAACTCTCGCCTGAGCTTCCGCCTCACCGTCCTATCCTATTTCTAATCTCGTTCTAAGAGCGTTTGCCCTAAGTCCAGCGACCAGACTGGGATTGTCATTTCAGTATCTGTCTACGAACGCCATCCGCTAGCTGATCAAGCGCAACCCGATGTTGCTGAACCGCACCCTGAACTATTTCGACCAGATCCTTTTTGTGATAACGCTTGATCAGCCCCATTTGTATCGATTCCACAACGATGGAAGCCACGGTTCCCAAAGACCGATAGGCAAGCCCGACGAGATCGCGATGCATCTTCGCAAGCTCTGACACAGGGGTTTCCCCTAACTTCTCGACCACCTCAAGACCCCGAGATTGGACTAGTTCCTTGTCTAACATGACTACATCAAGGGTGTCGAGTCGCTGCTTTCCACAAACCAAGGCTAAAACGGCTTCTCCGGGATCGTCGGCCACCTCCCACAGTGATAGGGTATTGTCCTGAGTTCTGAGGTTCCCAGTGACTGCGTCCGCAGGTATGTCGTCTAGCAATTCGCTATCTGACACTCTCCATTTCCCTCTTTCAATCATTCGCACTAGGTAGGCCAATGGTCATCTGTTCTTTCAATTGGTTTAAGACATGGTTGATATAGTCCTGTAGCCACTCCACGTTCGCAGAAGCGCTTTCGAGAATTTTTATTCCATCTGGATGGTTCCAAAGCTCGAAGCAACGCACACCATACTCCTTTACCAAGACATCACTATGCGACAAGGCCGCCAAAGCCATCACCGGGCCAGACGGCGTCACAGTATCATAGTCGAGGTGCCCTACGACATCGAGTAACGCCACAAGAATTGAAGGTCGGTCTATGAAGTCCTTGTATAAATTCGCGAGCCAGAGCTTTGTGGCATCCGAGTTTTCGGCCCAAAGTTCGCCGACGAAGGATTCTGCTTCAGTAATATGCCCCGGCTCAACGCGGTCTCCTTCGATTAGCTCGACGAGACGAAGGCTCGCCTCCTTGAGTCTATCACTGGACCACAAGTCGTCAGCATAGTTGGTCAGCGTTACGTTTTCAGACGCGAATGCCTCACGCGAGCTATACCTTGCGGTCAGTAGCCAATTAGCATCGAAGTTTACACTGCGGGGTGGTTCATGGACGAATACAGAAGCCGACCATGTTCTCGAGGAAGAGAACCGGCTAACAAGTTCGTTGTCAGCAGAAACCATGAAGGAATCCTTCGGGATGACGAACTCGCCACTGCCAATCACCGTAGAATAGGAAAAGGCGCTTGGTGAGTAGCTAAAGGGCTCGTCTAGCTCGTTCATACGGAAGACATTTGACGTGTCATTGTTACTCATGTATATAACCCTCCACCTCCACCGTTACCCTTCGCGCAGCACGATCAAAAGCTGTGAAAAATGTGCGCAAGTCTTCTGCCGCAAATCGAGGATCAGCATTTTCCGGGACTGTGTTAATGTCGACATCGAGGGTCAAAATGGTGAGCGATCCTGTACCGGTTGACACCGCACTGTACGACTTGATGACATTCGCAATAACGTTCACCACCTCGTCTGCTATTCCGTCGACAAAGTCCAAGGGTCTCGAAATTAACTGTACGGTCCATTCCACAGGCGTAGGCTCTGCAAACAGCCTTGGAGGGCGAACCAGCTTCGTGAACGCCTGATTTGCGATGGCTTCCTCATGTGGCATCATGACGTACCGGCGAGTGAGCGCCAGACGGGCGGCCTTCGACCCGATGTACTTCAGTACCCTTTCGAGAATTTTCACTAAATGCGGGGTAACATCGTCATCAAACTTATCGCCCACAGGCGAATACTGCAGATGGAGTTGGTTAGACGCAATGTTCAATTGCCACCCGCGGGATTGGGACAAAAATCCGAGCCTGGCCACAGGCACAGGAGCTACCCCTCGGAAGCCAATCTCCTGAAAAGCGGTCGGCATGACATCGGGTTCGATGGAAGCCAGGCTAGTTAATAGCTCAGCGGCAGCCGCGGCAGTATGGCGAAAACCCTCAAATGAACCAGTTACCACCATTTGCATACTTCTTTGTTTGAACAAAATGTTCATCCCCTGGACTTCTCGGCCTCACTGTTATGTTAAAGTACGATCACTGTCATCTTACCATCATCGCCAATGAAAAGTTCAACCTTGTGGGCGTCCCAGTCGTAGTCGGAAAACCGCCAGAGAAGTTCAATTTATGCCAGCAGAGCTCACTATCGGGAAATTTAACTAACTCGAGTTTAGCGGTTTACGCAAAATTCGACCTAGCGCTAGCTGGCTCGGGCTTGGCCCCGTCGGGGCCTTTTCGGAAATATTCTCCCGTC
Organism: Bacillota bacterium; assembly: GCA_021820965.1. GTDB lineage: Bacteria > Bacillota > Sulfobacillia > Sulfobacillales > Sulfobacillaceae > Sulfobacillus_B. Next base: position 20,677 of record JAKACZ010000033.1, read on the forward strand.
CAAAGGACGGTGCGTAACAGGGCCAGCGCCTCATGAAAGCTGGATGATTTGACCGACTGATTCCCCCGATCCGCCGAAGGGGCTTGTCCCATCCAGGCCCACACCAAGGTATAGGTCAAAAACCCTAAGGCGACGTTGCGAGTCGGAGCCGGACCAACCCACGACTGAGGATCCTCGCCCCCTAAATATTGCTTGACATCGTGGTCAATCCGGCCGGATCCGCAGGATCCCGCACGAGGACCAATAAAATGCGGCGGGCCACCTGATGCGGGTACCAAATCACTGGGAGGGTTGTGACCTGTCGCTTTTGGGATTCCCCCCCAAGAGACAAGATCAGGGGGATCCATGCGTCCGCTGGCAAGCCAGCGGCGAGCTTCGCCAAGGGAGGCAAACGGTCCCCGTGGACCCGCGGACGTCCGCGTTGACCTGAGCGGCGCGTCGGCGGCAGTGCATAGACGACGGTGTTTTTGCGAAGCCGGGAGATCACGACATGCCCCTCCGGCAAGGCATGGCCGGCCAACGCCGTGTACCCGCTATCGACGATCCACGTCCATCGCCGATGCGGCAGCCACGTGGCTACTTCTTGGATCATGGCGACCACCAATTCCACAGGAGTGGGTCCCCCCTTGCGATGAATGCGGACATTCATCGGCAAGCCGATCGGTGGCCCGCCCCAGGGCGGGCTCCAAATCACTACCAAGAGCACGACGTTGAGTCCCCACGCGCGTCTCCGTCGATCGCACGCCGTCCCGCCAATAGCCGGCATCGGTGACATGTCGACCGGTTTTATGCCACAGGGTGTCATCCGCAGCTCCGAGCAAGACCCCCGCTGGCAACAGGTGGGCGTCCGCCCACCGGACCCAACCGGCCCACAACGCCCCGGGCTCCCACTGGCCGCGGCGGATCCAGTCGACCACGCTGGTATAAGCGGGTTGGCGTTCGGGGGGCATGATACTCCAGAGATGGGTCCACGTATGCCGGCCGGGATAGCGAATCCAAGCACTGAGGTCTTGGGCGAGTTGGGCGAAGCCGGGAGCGGCGACCCGGACGCAAAACCGCCTACGGCTCCTATTCGGCGTCTCGCGTTCATCTCGTGCAAAAGGGCTCCAGCCAAACCTGGATCCCGCAAACATCTTCGGCGGCTTCCTCCCCTTACGGGGACGAACGGTCCCCGGCCTAAACGCCGGGGACCTTGCCACCGTTTTAGGTTGGAGACAAAATTGGAATGGGCGTAAACCAGCCAGGGAGGAGAGGTCACCACGTGCAGTTTTACCCAGCGCATAACCGACACGAATTCATCGGCACGATTCGACTCACTGCAAAACCCCAGGTGCTGCTTCTCCTGGCGGTTGTGGTATTCGGCACATTTCAGCTGCTGGTCTCAATCCATAAGCTTGATAACCTCGAAGCGACCATGATGGACTTAGGCGATTTCGAGCAGGAATTTTGGAAAATATCCCACGGCAATTGGTGGGCGTTTTCGACCGTGTTTCAAACACCGGCGTTCGCCAATGATGGTTCGATCTACATCTACCCCTTAGCCTATGGATTTCGTTATCTCGGCGGAGCTCTCTTCCTTTTTCTCCTGCAAGCCCTGGGTACCGCATTTGCGGCATGGGGCATCTACCGAGCGGCAATCCTCAACCATCTGTCGGAGTGGCACGCCAGTATCGTCGCAGTACTCTTCCTGCTATATCCCGCCATTATTGGGGGAAGCCAGTTTGATTTTCATCCAGACTTTCTGGCGCTGCCCTTTCTGGTATGGGCCTATGTCACCTATGCGTCAGGGCGCAAGGCAACGTACTATGTTCTCCTGCTTATGGCCGCCCTGTCCAAAAACATGGCTCTTATTTCTATTGCGGGATGGGGCCTGGGACTGATCTTTTATAGAAAACAACTACGCGACGGCCTCATTGCATTCCTGTCCAGCGTCGCGTTGTTTTTTATCGAAATGGATGTGATTTTCCCAAGATATTTCCACGGCGGCACAGAGAAGATCAATCTCTCCCTGTATGAGTACTTAGGCCACAGCTTTAGCAGCATCCTTACCGGCATCGTGGTGCACTTTCCCTTAGTGCTGCACCATCTACTACAAGAAGGACCCTATGCATTGTGGATATTCGGTCCGGTTTTGGCGTTGTCATTGTTCGGATCGGCAAGTGTCCTGGCTCTGTGCGGCTTGTTCTTCCTCAATGCCCTATCGATGCTCGCCGCCCAACAGACCATTACCGATCAGTATCAAGTGATTTTGGCTGGCTGGGTATTCCTGGCGCTCGGCGAAAGCCTATCGCGGTTTCGTTCACGACGGTCACTGTTCCTCTTCGGAGTCGGATTATCCACACTAGCTCTGGAAGCCATATTTTTGGCATCATCCATTATTCCCCTCCTGAACAGGACGTGTCAGGCACTGCCACAAGTAGAAAATGCTGTGCGGCACATTCCTAAGCACGCTGTCGTATGGACCCAAGATCGATTGGGTCCCGAGGCCTACCGATTCAAAGTCGTCGGCATCGCCAAAGAACAAGTGCCCGGCCAGTTCATCGACAGTTTGCGCTTGCTTTGGAAGGAAGCCGGTCGAGGCCAAAAGACTCCGACTGCCATATTGGCCATGCGACCGGTCAGTCCGTATTTAGCTGAAGTGATCGCCGACGCTCTCCATGCCGGCTATCGCGTATCCTTTCATCAAGGGCCGGTATTCGTCGTATCAGGATCCCGACATTTCCCCTTAGCCGCCCCCAGCGCTGTCGATTCTGGGTGGCAACCCCAGGGGGCGACGTGGATGATTCCGGCATGGACTCAAGCAACCGACCAGGGATCCATCAACTGGCATCAAAAAACGGTGCTAATACCTGGCAAAACGCGCGGCACAGTGCTTCCCGGGGTCTTGCTGCAATTGGGTCCAGGCGTCTACCAAGTGGATGTGGCAATTAGTGACTCCTTACCCATCCGAGCGGGTCACCGTGTGCTCGGCGCATTGTTCATCAACCACCGTCGACAGCTAATTGTAGCAGGAGCAACCACTGTCCAACTCGACCTCGCATTGCGCCATCCCCAAGTGGAAGATCTCCGGTTGACAGCATGGGGCGATGGGGCCTTTGCCGTTCATGGCTTTTACATCAAACGCATTGCGGCAAACTAGCGGAACTTTCGAGGAAGGCCCAATCCGATATGTGGTCACCAACCTACGGATACCGGTCTCCGCTGTGCCGTCGACGAATCGGGTTTCGCTCTCAGCCTTTTGCCTCACCATACACCGAACTCACCTCGAATTGCACGTGTTAAAATTCAACATCGCACCCTGGGCTAATGACGATGACACCGTGACCGCGAATAAAGGCTAGTGCCCTAAGGTCTTGTAGCCATGCAAATCCATCCCCTGAATTGGCTGGATCGAAAATTGCTCCGCCTCTAAGTAGGGCTTTACCCGTCGGCCGACCCGATCCCGGGCAAAATAGCGCTGCAATCCCCCGCGCATCAGTGCATCATCGATAGCCGCCATGATCATCCCTTGGTCCAGCACCAAATAGCGAGGAGCCACCGTGCCCGTGAGGGGGTCCACGGCATCGTAGAACCCGTATGGCCCATAGACCGGATATAGGGCGCGCAGCTTGACGATGTTCTGATATGCCTGTTGAGGCAGGAAGGGCAGCGCCAGGAACGAGGCGTAGGGCGTTACGGCTTGTTGGGAATAGGCATTCGCCGGCCCTCCGGAGCCCAACGGATAAGCACCGTAGGCAGTGTATCCCCCGGAAGTTCCTGGCGTGCTGGCGGGAGACAACCCCCATACGGGATAGTGTAAGTGGTGTGTCGCGTAAAGGACCGACGCCTCCGCGTAATTGAGGTCATTTAGCCCAAAGTTATGGGTTCCCCAACTCGCTTCGGGAATGACTAACGGAGCCATCAATGCCTCAAACGCGCTCCCGCCCCAACTTGGAACGTAGGTAATGCCCCGATAGCTGTAGTGGCCCTCAAAGACCGAATAGGGCTGATGGGTTTCTGGATCCACATACGTTACCGTTGACCCTACCGGCGTTTGGGTCTGCCAGGTGAAGCTGGCGGGAAGGGTCCGCCAGGTTCGCCACCACACGGTGCCCGGAAGGGTGCCGGTGCCAATGCCCATGTATGCCGCAATGCGGGGGTCGGCGTTTAAATTGCCGTAGTCAAAGGCGGCCGGCCCCTGATCAGCATAATACCCGCCATACATCTGCCCGGCGTTAATGCTGGTCGCTTGGTTACCGGCATCGTAGAAAATCCCAAAATTCATGGCCTGCAGCAACGCGGTAGCCTTCGCGTACAAAGAAGGAAATGCGTTGCGTACGATCACCAACGACGAAGCATACCAGCCATTGTCGACCGTTGAGATAAATTGCCCTTTTAGGCTGGTGACCGGGCCCTGTCCCGGACCTTGAATGGGCATGCCATTATTGGTGTCGTACCAACTCAGAAGAAATCCATGCCATTTGCGCAGATGATTGACCGCGTCTAGCGCACTCGCGGCCAGACGCTCCCCGGACGGATAAGAGATCAAATGGAGCTGCACAGCCGCGGCTATGCTCCAAAGATACATGGCAATATCGGTCGGTGAGGTGTATCGACCCTGTGACGGCGCTCCATTGAAGCCGATATTGTCGAGCGGCAAATTCGTCTGCGAATTGACATCCAAGGAAAAGAACTTCCACGTTCTCTGGGCGATTTTCCACAACGCGGTTCGCTGGCTCTGGGTCAACGGCGGGCCCGCGTACAACCCTGCCATGGTGGGCGCACCTTGACCGAAAGCACCCTCGGCGGGAGAATAGCCCACTCTGCTTGCCTGAGGCCTCACGCCGGAAGCCAGGCCCGAGGCCTGCACCAATCCGCTGCTTCCCACCGTAAAACCCAATATTCCTGCCAACATGGCCACGCCGCCAAAGCGCCCCCGGTGTCCCAACCATCGCCCGCCTTGGGTAGTTCTCTTCCACATCATTCTATCCCTTCCTCTCGAAACGTATCGATGGGGTATAAATTGCCGGACTTTTCCGGTAATGTCAAGATGTTAGGTTCCATGTTAGCAAAATGTTTCCGTCAATAAAGAGGGTGATACCCTCCCTGACAAGCACCATCGGGCTCGGCCTGGACCCGAGAAATCACGGTTTTTCGAGGGTTTGGCAAACTGCCATTCACGAAGCTTGGGATGCGCCCGGTGCGCGATCGGAGTCGTGATCCGTCAGATAATTGGAGTACTTTCATTTTTTTCTGAGATGGTATTGACTTGCGATCTCCTTGCGGAAATAATAGAAAAGGAATCGAAACGATTCGACAAGGAGAATACATGACCACCGTTCGAGATGTCGCCAAGTTGGCGCAAGTATCAGTTTCCACCGTCTCCCTGGTTCTGCGGCAGCCTCATCGTGTGTCGGAGGCAACGCGGGAGCGGGTACAAGAGGCCATTGAACAGCTACAATACCGGCCCAACGGAACGGCGCGGGATCTGAGAGTACGAAAGACCAACACCGTCGCTATTTTGCTGCATAACCTCAGTGGCCCGTTTTACTCGGAACTCATCCGTGGGGTTGAAGAGATTGGCGAGGCTTTAGGCTATACAACCCTGGCCGCGGGCTGTGCCAAGAACCAGGAACAGGGATCCTTGCGGCTATTGCACGAGGGGCGCGTTGACGGAGCCATCGTTCTCGACCCGACAATCGATTCTCCCGTATTGTTGCAGTATGCCCGGCAGTCCTTGCCCATTGTAGTCTTGGACCGGCGATTGTCCGACGGCCTTCAGTCGGCATATATCACTGCGGTTGGTTCGGATCATGAATCTGGCGGATATTTGGCGGCTCAACACTTGCTGAGCCAGGGCTATCGACGCTTCGCCTTTATCGCGGGACCCGTCGATTCCGAACACAGCCACCTGCGGCAGTTAGGGTTCTTCCGGGCTCTGCAGGAAGCGTCGATTGATACGGCGGCGGTTCCAGTCGTGCATAGTGATTTTACGGAACCAGGCGGTATGCGGGCGATGCGAACCTTACTAAAAAGTGAATGGCCGGCCCAAGCCATCTTTGCCGCCAACGATGAAATGGCGATTGGCGTCCTGCAAGTGCTCGAAGAACAACAAGTGAATGTGCCCGGGGATGTGGCGGTGATGGGTTTCGACGACATTCGGCTGGCCCGTTATGTGGTGCCGCCGCTGTCAACCATTCACCAACCAATGTATGAATTGGGCGTGGCGGCAATGAAACAGTTGCAACGCGCCCTTTCCGGAAAAACCAATATTCCAGCCGAGGTGCTTCCGGTGAAGCTGGTTCCTCGAGCATCAACGACGGACAATCTGCTGAAGAAAGCTGGGGATGAATCCCATGTCTCTTGAAATGAAGGACCGGGCATTTTGGCACGACGGAATTCCGCACTTTTTTTACGGCGGCGAAATGCATTATTTTCGGCTGCCCTCCGATCAGTGGCGCGACCGTTTAGAGCGCCTGCGCGGCCTGGGCATCACGACTGTCAGCACCTATGTACCCTGGCTTTGGCACGAACCCCAACCAACCCAGTTTGACTTTGCCGGTAAGACACACCCCCAGCGCGACTTGCTGCGGTTTCTCTCGCTGGCAGCCGAAACCGGGCTTACCGTATTCCTGCGCCCAGGTCCCCACGTCATGGCGGAACTCCGTCAGGAGGGATTGCCCGCGTGGCTATTTACGCGATATCCCGATGTCTTGGCCCGCGATTCGATGGGCAAGCCCCACCCCGCCGGCATGGTGACCTATCTTCACCCGACGTTTTTAGAGCTGGTCGACCGATGGTACGCAGAGTTAGGTGCTGCCCTCGCCCCCTATTTTGTCAACCACGGCGGGCCCGTTGTTCTGACCCAATTAGACAACGAAGTAGGCATGCTCCACTGGGTCAGCGCCACGCCGGATGACCATGCTACCGTTCAGCGGGAGTATCGTTCATTTTTGGACTCCGCGTCCCCGGATGCCGCAGAAGACACTTATTGGGCGCGCGCTCAATTTTGGCGTCGTTACCGTGCACGCTATTTAACCCATCTACAGGATGTGGCCCGGACCCGCGGCTTTCCAGGCCCTTACGTTATCAACGTGCATGGATTTCGCGATTTCTCCATATACAGCCGTGGCGTGGACTATCCCGTGGGGCTTTCGCAGCTGGTCGATGCCGCTCCTGTGGAGCTGTCGCTCTTAGGCGGCGACTTTTATCCCGGCCACGTGACCTATGACAATTTCCACGATCTGGCCATCGCGGTGGCCTACACCCGGGCGGTCAATTCGTCCAATGCCGCCGCATTTTCCCCGGAGTTCCAGTCGGGGCGATTTCAAGACCGCCCCCATATCGAACCCTCCGACCTTGATCTGGCGGCACGGGTAAGCATTGCGGCCGGCTTAAATGGCCTCAATTGGTACATGATATCGGCCGGTGAAAATCCGGACGACATCGGGGTTTTTGGCCGTCATCACGATTGGCAGGCACCCGTGGCAATTGACGGCTCGTATCGGCCGGCAGCAGTCCCAATAGCCCATCTGGGAACACTGATTCGTGATTTCGGCAGTAGTTTAGTCCTCACTCACCCGGTCGGTGACCTGACCATGGGTTACTACTCGCCGTACTATATGACGGAAAACCCGCCACCGACGGCCTCCGACGACGAGCTGGCGGTCATTCAGACTGTGACGCAGGACCGCGAAGCCTGGCATTTTGATGGTGCCTATCGCTGCCTCATCGCGGCCAACCTCAGCATCAACGCCGTCTGGCTCGACTCGCCCCAGGCCAACCTCGATCCGGCCAGCTATCCTTATTTGTGGGTGGCCACCAGTCAGTATATGGATCGGGAGACCCAAGCCCGACTGGCCGATTATGCCAAGCGCGGCGGCACATTGATTTTGGGTCCGCACGTGCCGACCCAAGATTTGTCCGGTGGGAGTTGCCGCATTTTAGCCGACACACTGAATCTGCCGGAATCATTGCGGTTCGGACAACAAGGACACGCCACGGTGCTGTCCTGGGACTCTGTCTACTGCCCCATCTACAGGACGTTTCCCCGCCTTTCCGGCATCGAAGTACTGGGGCACCTGAATCAACCCGGGGGGCTGGAAGAGCCTATCATCATTCGCCGTACTACGGGTCAGGGCCAGACCTTGGTGGTGGGATTGGGGCTGTCGGGGATTTACGACGTCTCGTATTCGCTAATCCGCGACTTAATCGCGGCGTTGGGAAAAACGCCCGCCGTGCAGAGCACAAATTCGGCCGTTCACGTGGCGTGTCGCCTGGGTCCCCAAGGCCATTTTCTGTTCGTGCACAATTTTCACGAGGTCCCCCAACAAACTACCGTCACCATCCCCGGCGATCCCGAGGCCTGGCCGATTACGGTGGCAGCGCGTCAGGGACTCATGCTGCCCTATGGGGGGGTCCCTCTCGTCCCAGACCGTCTGCGGGTCGAGTTTACTACCCAGGAGCTCACTCTGGATTCCAAGCACCGCGTTCGCATCCACCGCGGGACCGGCGCAGGGGTCACCAAGCTACGGTGGCTGGGGCCGACCCGCCCCACTGTGACACTTTCCGATGATCGCTCCACCGTAGAAATTACCGAGGATATCATAACCATTCGCTGGCCGGAAAGCGAGAATGCCAAGGTTATTCTCGCGGACCTGCAATGGGCGGATGCCAAACCAATTAAGACGTACTCACCCACTCTTGTTTCCCCACCTGAGGAGGTATAAATGATGAACCTGTCACGTGCAGGAGTCACCCTGGCGGCGCTTTGTGGCGCCAGCCTGGTGGCGCTGGCGGGTTGCGGCACGGCGCCCACAACCCCTGCCGCCACCACCGGGAATCACCCCCTAACAGTGATTCCGGGCTTGAACGGCGCGTTTGCCGATAACTTTAATCCGTACTCGTCTAGCGCCTTAAGTGGAACGCTGGGCCTTATTTACCAGCCCTTGTTCTATTTCAATCTGGTAGGCCCCCAGACCTACGGGCTCCTCGGAAAGTCCTATCACTGGAGCCAGGGCAATCGCACATTAACCGTCACCCTGCGCCCCAATGTCAAGTGGTCCAACGGAAAGCCGGTCACGGTTCAAGACGTGGTGTACAGCTATGATCTTCTACGGAAGTTCCCCAGCTTGGACACCAATGGCATCTGGGCACACCTCTCCTCGGTTAAGGCCCAGGGACAGACCCAAGTCGTCTTCCGATTCCGATCACCGGACGTTCCCTTCGGCAACTTTGTGCTGAGCGACGTCTATATCGTCCCCCAAAGCATTTGGCGCACCTATGCCAACCCGGCCAAGGTCACCAACCCGCACCCAATAGGCACGGGCCCCTATCTGGTGCACACATTTTCGAACCAAGTTTACACTTATCTCGCCAATCCTCATTATTGGGGCGGAGAGCCCAAGGTTCACGAACTGAAGTACTTGGACTATAGCGGAGGTCAGAGCGCCACGCTTGCCTTGGCTTCCGGATCGGTGGACTGGACCGATCTCTTTTTCCCGAATATCAACAAAGTGTTTGTTGCCAAGGCGCCCGCCTATAATCACTACTGGTTTTCGGTCGGCGGCACCAACATGCTCTACCCCAATCTGAAAAATCCGATATTATCGCAATTACCGGTCCGCCAAGCGATAAGCGATGCCATCAACCGGGTGCAACTGGACAAAGTCGGCGAATACGGTTATGAGCGCCCGGCCACACCCACGGCACTCTTGCCTCAACAAAAATCGTGGATTGCGCCAAATCTTCCCGCGCAGGATCGGGCCTTTACCTATAGTCCCAACACCAGCATTAGCATCTTGAAGCACGCAGGCTTTAAGCGAAACGCGCAGGGTATCTTTGTTGCCCCTAACGGCACCCCATTATCTTTTACGTTACAGGTGCCCTCAGGCTGGCCCGATTGGGATGCGGATTGCTCCTTGATGGCTCATGATCTCAACCAGATCGGCATGAAGGTCACGGTCCAACAATTAAGTTTTGGGGCCTACTACTCCAACATCACCACCGGACATTATCAGCTCGCGATGTCATGGAGCGGGGCCGGTTCGACGCCGTACTACCTATACCAGTCGCTACTTCAGCCCAAGAACCCCGGCAATTTTGAAGGGTGGTCTAACCCGGCCACCACCGCGGCCTTAACCACCTATGAAAAGTCGAGCAACAGCGCCGTTCAGCATCAAGCGATTGACACCCTCGAAAAGGCCGTGGCACAGAATCTGCCGGCCATTCCTTTAATCTATGGCGCCACCTGGTACGAGTACAACACCAGGTATTACACGGGTTGGCCAACCGCCAAGAACCCTTATGCGCAACCTGCCCCATACAATTATCCCGCCGAAGGCATCGTGCTCTCCCACCTAAAGCCTCGCGGGTAAACAGGCGGCGCACCGGGTTACCAGGTAAGGAGGGTCTTATGCATTTCATCCGGCAACGGCTGGCGTTTCTGGTATTGTCTTTGTGGGCTGCGGCCACGATTAACTTCGTGTTGCCGCGGCTCATGCCGGGAAACCCTGCCATTCTCATGATTGGGCGGTTTAAAGGGCAGTTAAGCGCCCGGGCACTGCACGCTCTGCAACTCCAATTTGGCATCACCCACAAACCGTTATGGGAGCAGTACCTCATTTACCTGAACAACCTCATTCATGGCCAGCTCGGACTGTCCCTCACCTATTATCCCGTGCCGGTGTCGAAAATCATCGCGGCCAGTTTGCCGTGGACACTCGGCTTGGTTGGGCTGGCTACGGTGATCAGCGTCATCGTCGGCCTATTGCTTGGGATATACACCGCCTGGCACCGTGGAAAAAAGTGGGACACGGTGCTTCCAACCATGGCAACATTCACCGCTGCGTTGCCGTATTTTTGGCTTGGGTTGCTGCTCCTCTTTGTGTTTGGCTATCTGTGGCACTGGTTTCCCCTGGCACATGCCTATTCCACGAGCTTAACCCCGGCCCTGAGTTGGGGATTTCTCACCAACATGGTGTACCATGCGCTGCTCCCGGCAATAACGATTGTGATTAGTTCGATGGGCGGATGGCTATTGGGGATGCGCAATAACATGATCCAAACATTAGGCGAAGACTATGTGCTGTTCGGAAAAGCGCGGGGTTTGTCGGAGCGGCGGCTGATGTTTCACTACGCCGCTCGAAACGCCATCCTCCCGAGCATGACGGGCTTTGCCATGGCCATCGGCTTCGTGGTCGGCGGTGCGTTACTCACCGAGGTGGTTTTTTCCTATCCAGGCGTAGGTTACCAGTTGCTGGCCGCGGTTCAGAACGAAGACTATCCCCTCATGCAAGGGCTCTTCTTAATTATCGCATTTTCCGTGCTGTTCACGAATTTCTTGGTTGAGATCTTGTACGGTAAGCTTGATCCGCGAACGCGAAGAGGTGACCAGGCATGAACGTTCCAGCCACTCCCTCCACGGCCAGCCCGCCAAGTCCGGCCCCACCCGCTCGTGGTGGGCGCTGGCACACCTGGGGCGACATCGTGAAACGGGACAAGCGCCCGTTAGTTGGCGTCGGCATTCTGTTGCTATTCGTGTTGATGGCCGCCTTGGCTCCGGTCTTGACGCACTATTCCCCCACCGCGACCAACTTTACTCCGCTGGCCGCGCCGTCCGCGCGGCACTGGCTCGGAACTACCGCCAGCGGCCAAGATATCTGGTCGCAATTTCTCTACGGCGGCCGCGTGTCACTTAGCGTGGGATTTGCCGCCGGCCTTATCGCCACCGTCTTGGCCGTGGTTTTGGGGATGCTTCCCGCGTATGTGGGAGGATGGGTTGACACAGGGATGGCCACTCTCACCAACATTATGCTGGTCATCCCGGGCCTGCCGCTCTTAATCGTCATTACCGCGTATGTGCATCAGACGGGTCCGGCCACGATAGCGCTGGTCATCGGCCTTACCGGGTGGGCGTGGGGAGCGCGCATTCTACGCGCGCAGACGCTAACGCTGTCGCGCCGCGACTTTATCGTCGCCGCGCGCCTGGCCGGCGATAATCGCTGGCGCGTGCTTCTCGCCGAGATCCTGCCGAACATGCTCTCATTGGTCATTGCCAATTTAGTCTTCGCCGCAATCGGGGCGATCTTGGCCGAGGCCAGTCTCGAATTTCTGGGGCTCGGAAATCCCGACACAGTGACTTGGGGCACCATGTTGTACTGGGCGGATGCCGGGGAGGCCTTACTCAATGGCGCCTGGTGGTGGATCGTTCCTCCGGGGTTGGCCATTGCTCTGGTCGGATTGAGCCTTTCCCTGGTCAACTTCGGCATCGACCAGGTCTCCAATCCCCGGCTGCGCGTGAACCGGCGAACCAAGAGATCTAGCGTCTTAAGGAGAGATTAAGCGTGAACGCGGCATTGTTGCTCGATCATTTGTGTGTCTCGTACCGGAGCCCGACGGGATCTGTTCCCGCCTTGCGGGATGTCTCGCTGGCGCTGTACGATGACGAAATTTTGGGGCTGGTCGGCGAATCGGGCAGCGGGAAATCGACGCTGGCCCAAGCGGTGATGCGCCTCTTGGAGCCGGACGCCGCCGATATCCGCGGCCGTGTCATGGTTGGGGACCGAGACCTGTATGGCCTGACCGAAAGCGAACTCCGCCAATTGCGCTGGCGGGATGTGGCCATGGTTTTTCAAAGTTCCATGAATGCGCTGAACCCGGTGCTGTCGGTCCAAGACCACTTTACCGATACGTTCTGGGCGCACTTTCCCACCATGGGCTTAGCTGACATTCGCCGAAAGACGGCAGTATTGTTGGAGCAGGTGCGATTAAGCCCCCGCGTTGCACAGAGCTACCCGCATGAACTATCCGGTGGAATGCGGCAACGCGTCGTCATTGCCTTGTCTTTGGCCCTGAATCCGCGCGTGCTCATCCTGGATGAGCCCACCACCGCATTAGATGTGGTGGTTCAACGCTCCATCCTGGGTCAAGTTGCCGCTCTGCAGCGCGAGCGTCGATTGGCGGTGCTTCTGATAAGCCACGACTTCACTTTAGTCTCTAGTTTGGCACATCGCGTCGCGGTCATGTATGCAGGCGAACTCATGGAAATTACCGATCGCGAAACGGGCCTAGAGAACACCATGCCGCATCATCCCTATACGACAGGATTAATCAATGCGACCCCCCGGATTTTCGACGACCAGGTCCGCATCGAGGGAATTCCGGGAGAACCCCCTGATATGGCCCATCTTCCCGTCGGCTGCTCCTTTTATGATCGGTGTCCCAAACGGCTTAGCATCTGTCGCACCACGCCTTTGCCTCAATACGAATCCCGGACCTACATCCGGTGCCACGTGGTGGGCACACAACGAGTGGAGGGGGATTTGGCGCATGAACGCTAACGCAATTATTGAAACGGATAATGTGACCGTTCGCTTCCCGCGGCCGTCTGGCCAAGACATCGTCGCAGTCCGCGCCGTTAACCTCTTTGTTGCGTCACGAGAAACGGTTGCACTGGTCGGCGAATCAGGCAGTGGCAAAACCACATTGGGCCACACTCTGGTTCGCCTCTTACGGCCAAGTGCCGGGAAAGTTTGGTTTCACGGCCGGGATGTCAGTTTAATTCACGGGACAGCGCTAGCGCGCTACCACGGCGATGCCCAACTCATTTTTCAAGATCCCTTCGCCTCCCTGAACCCCTTCCATACGGTCTCCTATCATTTACAGCGGCCATTGCGGCGGCTCCGCCGTCTGGGCCGTTCGGAAGCGCAGGAAATGGCCCGTGAGCTGTTGACACGAGTTGGGCTAACGCCTGCCACGACTTATCAGGATCGCTATCCGCATGAACTCTCCGGCGGTCAGCGGCAACGCGTCGCCATCGCCCGGGCCTTAGCCGCCGACCCCACATTTATCGTCGCGGACGAACCCGTGTCCATGCTGGACGTGTCCTTGCGGGCGGGTATATTGCGCCTTTTGATGTCACTACAAGCCCAACAAGGACTCAGCTATCTCTACGTGACGCACGACCTGGCCTCAGCTCGCTATCTCGCTCAGCGGATTGCGGTGATGTACGGCGGTTCGATTGTCGAAGTTGCCAATGCCGAGGATCTGATTAGACGTTCAGCACATCCATACACCCAGCTGTTATTGGCCGCATCCACAGGAACTTTGGGTACGGACCTGCCCGAAACCCAGCAAGTGGCGCCCGATCTGTCTCAAGGCCGCCGGGGCTGTCCATTTGCCCCGCGTTGCCCCGTTGTCATGCCCATCTGTCACGAAGAAATGCCGGAGCCGGTTGCCGTGGGGCCTAACCATGTTGCGGCATGCTTTCGTGTCCATTCCGAATAGCACCGTCCCCGCACGAAGTCACCCAGTATCAAGTATTTAGGCGTCTTCGCGACACGGTCGCTGACTTTCGCCGGCCGAAGCCGACCGCTCGGGTAGGGTGGAGCGCGCTGCAGCGAACAATTCACCCACCGGAAATCCATCGGCGCCTGTCTGCCGCGAATTGGCAAGACGTGTCCCTGACACCGGATTTTGGCCCCACCATCACCGGCACTAGGCAGCGTCGGTGAACCATCCGCTGCTTATAACGGGTGACACGGTCGATGACTCGCGTCATGCTTTCCGGAAACAATTTGGCGCCATGGCAATTGCCGCGATAAACCCGAGAGAGCAAGGGAAAACCGCCATCCCGGGTGGCCGCCAGGGCCAACCGGGCGGCGGTCATCCCGCCTCGCTTTGTTATGGCCCCGTTGGGCGACACTGGCGGGCGTCGCGGGGTGAAAGAAGGTAAAACAGTTGGTGGCATCATAGAGGATCTCGTCCAACCGGACCTGATAGCAGGTCTGAACGGTTTGTCAGACCGCCTCATGAACTCTCCCGCCGCCTAATCCTTACGGATTGAGGCGGGGGTTTCTGAGGTCGCCCTCAGAAGTTCCTGGCTCATTGATCGGTGCGCCGGGGCCGTTGGCCCTAGACGTCTTACGCTAATCTCCCCAGGCGTAGATTCGGACCGCTCCGGCCCTATGTCCTTATCATAGGACAAAAGTTTTGGCATGTCTAGCCCTGCGGGCTCGCCCGCTAACCCCCTCTTGGCCGTTGGCCTAAGAAGGGGAATGCGCGGGTGTTGTGTTCAATCTGAAAGACCGTATCCGTGTCTAAAATGGGGAGGTCGTCCGTCGTGTGGGGCATGGTCGCTTCAGGACAAATCAGAGATCCCAGTGATCCCAGAAGTTTTGGGCGTCGAGCAGGGTGGGCCCAAGCCCCCCCACTGCGCGGGCACCATGGTCTTTTCGATCTAGGGCCCAAATCCCTACCAGCCTGTCTCCGGGGCGCAGAGTTTCGCGAGCACCGCGAGCACCCCTAGCGCAATATAGGTGCCGGGGCTTAAGCCTGGCCGACGTTTCGGCACCCGCCGATTCACAGCCTCCACCAGGACCAGGTCGCGGATGTGGTCGGCTGTACCGAGATAGACGGTCTCGGTCTTTACGCGGCTCGGCCCTTTCCCGGAATCCCCCTGGCCGAGCTTTCGCACGATACGACCATTGGGAACTGGTAGACTGGCTCTTTCATGCCGGGGGGATCGGTTGGCCACAATCGTCGCCATAGGCGTCCCTCCTCGCGTTACCTTGACACATTCGACGTGAATTTCCTGCATGTATCAGAAGAATTTGCTAACCTTACACTTCGAATGGCCCGAAGCCTTTGTTTATATAGATATGGAGAGTGGTTATAGTGCCTGGCTCGAATTCATCACACGCGGCGGTACTGAGGAATTACGGAGGTTGATGCGACACAAGACACCGGCCCCCTTCTTGAGGCAATGGGGGCAGGAGCCTAGGGCCGGTGTGGCTGCATGGATTATCGCGTAAGTCTAGGCGGTAGTTGTGTCGCTCTTGGGCAGAAAAACGAAAGAACGATCCTTGTGGAGTCTAGTCTATCAAAGAATGCGTGACCCGCTTCGCTTTTAACCGTTAAAGTACTGGTGGACGCGGGCACACGGCGGGCTTGTATACATTACGAACCACGCCGCAGGCGCCTACCTGGGATACATACCTCCGTCGAGGGACAGGACCTGGTTAGTGAGGTAGGGATTTCGGAGGATGGCCAAGGCTAAATCCGCCACTTCTACGGGCCGCCCGAGTTTCCCCACGGGGATTTGCTCAAGCAGTTGATGTGGGTCACCAGGGAGCATGCCAGTTTCAGCGATCAGAGCAGGCGCCAAGGCGTTGACGGTCACCCCAAACGGGGCGAGTCGACCGGCTAGGAAGTGCGTGAGGCCGTGAAGTCCAGCCTTCGATGCAGCGTAGTGCGGTCCAACGATCCCGCCTGTAAATGCCGCAACGGATGAAATAAAGAGGATCCGACCGAACCGACGGTCGCGCATTCCGGGCACTGTCCGCTGCGCCAACAAAAAGGGGGCGCGGAGGTTTACCGCGACCATCTCGTCAAAGTTCTCCACGCTGATGTCCCCCCAAGGTTGAACACGCGCCAATCCCGCGTTGCTGACTAATATATCGACGGCGCCGAGTGCGGCTTCCACCTCAGTGATGATAGCGGCTGGAGTGCTTGGGTGCCGCAGGTCGGCCTGCACTGCAATCGCCCGACCTCCGATGGCCCGGACCTCTGCGACGATCTCTTCAGCCACTTTTGCTTGAGTGCCGTAACTAAGGGCGACAGTCGCCCCCTCAGTGACGAGCGCTTTTACGAGTGCCCGCCCAATACCTCCAGTTCCGCCTGTGACAAGCGCAACTCGACCATCGAGTCCTGCCAGAGGCGTGGTGACGCTCATAAGTTCGTGATTATCGGTCATTTTAATATCCTCCCATTACTATTTATACCAGTTATGCCAGTACAAAACCCTTGAGGCACGGCGAGACCTCGTGTTGCTCAGCTTGATGTACTCATACGCGTTGTGGTCGATTGAAAAAGTCAACCGCGGGCCCTCGGGGGTCACGGAGGTCGTGACCCAGTTGTGAAGGAAATGGGCAACACCCATTCCGGGACGACCGTTCTCTTTACCGATCATACCGAGTGGTCTACCGCCCAAATTGTGGCCACGTACTCCGATACCTGGCATGCGGAAGACAGCTTTCGGGATGTGAAACATTCGTCGGGCTCCGATGGCAGCACTTCCATTGGACCGATGACAAAATTCACGTGTATGGGTTCATCTGCGTATTGGCGGTAACCCTCGCCCATCTCTTGCGCCGCGAAAGTGGCGCGCGCGGGCGTGGCGCTGAGCCTGCCCCAATTACTGCTGTTAGGTCTCACGTTATTTGACCGTAATGCAGCGGATTGGTCCTGATTTCCGTGGCCGAGGGCCATGGTGTTGAGGCTAACTTATTTGGTCATAGGCGCCCATTGGGCTGATTCTTCTACATTCCCAGGCCGCCTCTGAACTAAGAATACCTAGCACATTCTCGTGACAGGCATGTTAGTCGAAGTGATGACCATGAGCATGAGCGCCAACACCATGACAGGATTTCTCCCGAACCGGCACCCGCATGCGGGTGCGCCGATATTTTTCCTGCATCAAGTCACGAAATTACCATATTGAGTGAAAGCCTATGCGCCGCGACCCCCGGGGCTCGAGTCGTTCGCTGACAAGTCGGGGACCCTGGGTCAGAAGGAGACCGTACGACCGTACACGGTCATCTCCAGTCCCCCCGAGCCTCTGAACGCCTACTGTTGTGATAGTTCGTCTCGTAACCAATTATCCAGCGACCGAGGCAGGGCTTTCTCTTCTTCGGGTGAAACCCATGGTGCAACGCCATTGGCGTGAAACCACGCAATGAGTGCGCCACGGTCGACATGAATGCGGTCAGTGACCTCACTTACCGTCAAGGGCTGGGTGGTGTACAGTGCGGTTGCGGCCCGCAACCGCAACGCACTCAGGCCTCCCTCAACCAGCATGGCGTGGACCTCGCTGTTAGTGAGACGAGCCCATTCTCGCAGGCGTTCGATTTCGTGACTCTGGTCCGGCGTGAAGGTCAATCGGTCTACTGCCACAACAATCGCCCCCCTTGTTTGTGTATCTTTTGAGCTGCCCACATCAACGGTGCGCTGTTTGTTGCCCTCGTCTGTTTGAGCTGCACAAAGATTATTTCCGCCTCCGGTACATTCAGGATGCCCTGATGCCAAAACAAAATTAAGCACTGGGCCAAACTTATTGCTCGCGCCCCATATTGTTGGTTCGCGTGTTGATTCGCACGAAAATCGTCTAGCAACACCGGAGCCGACAGTTCGAGCGCCAGAGATACGACCGCCCGCTCCCCTTTGCTCAGTGTCGGTATCAAACCAGCGGGGTCTCGGATGACCAACGTCCCGACCGCCAATGCATGCCGAAATTGCCGTTGTTGAGGCAGACCCTTAGGCACGTGAAACAACTCTTTCTGCACTATACTCGGGACGGCTATAAGCGACCACTTTTTCCAAGATACGGCTCAAGCCCTACCAGACACGCGAGGCTCCAAAATGATGTATCAACAACCGCCTCCGGATGACGGCTGACGTAAATGAAATAATCTGGCCCGATGCCCACCTTAATATGCGCCTTTCTGAAAAGCGGTCTCCCTGTGAGAATACAATTCTTTGTTAGGGCCATCGCCCACCTGAGGTTCATCGG
This sequence comes from Bacillota bacterium, assembly GCA_021820965.1. Taxonomy (GTDB): domain Bacteria; phylum Bacillota; class Sulfobacillia; order Sulfobacillales; family Sulfobacillaceae; genus Sulfobacillus_B. Next base: position 39,224 of record JAKACZ010000033.1, read on the forward strand.
GCCAGTTAATTCCCAGTTCGAGGCAAGGACACTTCATCGCGAATCGCATGCCTGGGCACGACGCCGAGCGAACGAGCATCCTCGGTGCTGGCGTAGGGCGAGTTACTGACCAACAGGAAGTTCTACGGACCGCCGCTTAATGCGTAAATAATGAACTTGCCGTCACGTTTCCGAAGGAATAACAGGGGCGCTGCGTCGTGCGTTTGCCTTTCGAACGCCAAGGCGAGCGGGGTTTCATACACCGGGAGACCAATCACTTTACCTCCCGTAGGGATGAACTTCTGCCCTTGGCCGTATTTACGTTCTAGTTCGGTAAGGCTCACTTCCTTACTGGGATCCACATACGTTCGATGCTGGTACCATACACGGTCGTAACCATAGACCATCCAATGTATTTTCTGATGCCAGTCCCCACCGTCAACAAAGAAAACGGGAATAGCCCGGACTCCCAACACACCAATACTAACCACAGCAACCCCGATAAGAACACCGACAGTAAGCTTGCTTCGTCGACTCAAATCCATCCCCTCCACTCTTTCCGTGCGTATCCGCCGCCTACCCCCATGTACTTACATCTCCGTACGTTTCGGTATGCGGCGGTTGTTCATGAGCCACCGGCGTATGCGGGACCCCGCCATTTCCCAAGCCCGCCATTCCTTGAGCCTTAGTGCCCCGCGGTTCTCTATGGCGGGACCGGGACCGCTTCCATCGTCGCCAGAGACGAGGGCGCAAAAGCTACGGCGAAGCCGGTTGTCGGTTCCGTTGTCGGCGTGTCCACCAGAGCGTAGTAGCCCATCCTGCGCGACATCGATTGACCTGCTGGATTCGCCCATGCGTCCCGGCACAACGCGTCGGTCGATGAGGTGCCGCAAGCGGCGATGGCGTCACAGTGATTCACCGGCCAGCCTTGCTCGGTGCTTCAGGAATTTAAAATCGAGGTGCAGGCGCTGGGTTATTCTGTCGTTTGGTTCACCGCTAGATGGGGCGTCCGGTGTGCACCAACACCGCCCCGCATCGATTGCACTTCCTATTCGTCCGGCTGGAAGTTTGCTGCCGGCATGTACCAGTCAGAAGGGTCAGCTGGAACCCGTCTACGACCGATACAGGCTGACCCTCACGGGCTCGCCGTCGGTACTCCCACACGGAAAATCCGTGTTTTTTCAGCGATGAAAAATAGCCCCGAATGCAACAGAACACGTGGGCTCCACTGGTAGAGTTTAATCATCCGAATGTCTTGTTCAGCTTCATTCTTGGTAGACGCCACCCGCAATTCACTCGTAAACCACACCTTGGGTGCTCCTGCAGGTTCCGAGTTCCCCTCTTGGGTCTGAGCGCCGTTCGTCGCCGAGTGTCATCTCATCCCTGTTGCAATTGTTTGGCCAAGGCGGCCAACTGGTCGGCGGTCCGCACATCGCGGCCAGACGTGATGGCCTCGTCACAAGCCTTTTCCCCGTCGGCCCATGCTGGCGTGGCGCGCTTGATGGTCGTGGTTGATGACCCCGTGCCGTGCGTGCCGACCGGAAATCCGGGTTGATCTGTCACTCCACGTGTTTTCCTTTCGCTAGAGGTTCTCTTCGAAATATTGCAAGAGGTGCCGTTCTTGATAGAGCTTGGTCGCCGGATTGCTAATCATATGGCGTGAATCGGGCAGTACCACCAAGTCGAAATCCTTGCCCGCTTGCACAAATGCGTCAATGATGGCCGCAGAATGGCGGAAATGCACATTTTCGTCCACCATCCCGTGTATTAACAGCAGTTTGCCTTGAAGCCTTCCCGCTTTGTTCACCAAGCTGGTGCTCTCATAGCCTTGGTGATTGTCGTCATCCGTGCCCAAATACCGTTCGGTATAGGCGGTGTCGTACCAGCGAAAGTCGGTAACGGGCGCACCCGCCACGCCCACGCGAAAAATTTCGGGGGCCATCAAGAGCGCCCGCAAGGTCATGTAACCGCCATAACTCCAGCCATAAATGCCGACACGCGAGAGATTTGCCGGCCAGTGCTGCGCCACATGGCGCAAGCCCATAATTTGATCGGTGAGCTCAACATCGCCGAAGTGTCGAAAAAGCGGCCGTTCAAACGCGTGTCCTCGATTAGCGCTGCCGCGGTTATCCAATTTCATGACTAAAAATCCCCGCTGCGCCAGATATTGAGCTTCAAGGTCGACCGTTTCCAGCCAGTCGTCCACCACCACTTGCGCATGGGGACCGCCATACACCGCCACGACCAATGGCCAGCCGCCAGCGGGCGCGTCACCGTCGGGACAATAGACCAAGCCGTTAAGTTCGGTTCCATCCTCTGCCGCCAGGGTAAAGAACTCGGGCGGGATAAGTTTTAGATCGTCAGGCGATGTTGCACTGGGCACAATAATACGGAATACACCCCCACCCACCACGTAGCGGGTTTCCGGCGCCTTTTCCCTGCTGGAATAACCATCAATCCAGGCATGTCCATCACGGGCAACCACCACCTGATGATCGCCGGGTTCCGGGGTTAAATCCACTATTTTTCCGGTCATCCAGTCAATCTCCATCAAGATACGCTCCAAGGCCCGGTTGCGGGTGGCCGAGACATAGGCGCGATGGCGATGCGAATCAACGGCAAGGATATCCAGAACATCCCACGACACCGGCTCCCCTGGAATAAGAGTCCACCCATGGTCAGGCGTCACAAGCAAAAGCTTTCGATGACCTCCGCGCTCACTGCAGGTGATGAGCAGGTTGTCCTCGCTGACATAACTTTTTTGCGGCCGATTAATCCACTCCGGCGACGATTCCTCATAGATGCGGGCGAGCGAGCGGCCGTCACTGCCATACCGATCCCAGGCGAGATGCTGTTGGCTGCGTGAAGTGCTCAGCACCAAAAACTCACCTCCGGGTGCCCATAGAACATCTAAGAGATAACGGTGCGTTCCATCCCAATCGATCCAGCGGATGGCACCGTCTCCTCCATCATTCAACGATCGAATCCCCAGCCGGACTTTTGCATTGTCTTGACCGACAAAGGGATAGCGATGGGGTTCCAGCCACACATCACGCGCCTCTTGATGCACAATCGAATACACCGGAAGGTGCCGCTCGTCGACCTCCGCCAGCACCGCCCAGGCGCCATCGGGGCTAATCCAATAGCCTTGCGAGCGATCCAGTTCCTCTTGGGCGATATATTCGGCCAGTCCGTAGGTCAGGCCCTCCTCTGCGCCGACGGTCAACCATTCAAGTGTTCCGTCTTCGGCCGCAATGCGGCAAAGATTGCCACCGACAACCCCAAACACATACCGTCCGTCGCTTGACAGCCACGGATCCACGACGTCCTGGACGTCGGACATTGGCGTGAGCGGTCCGCCCTTGCGGCTTATGTATAGGCGGCCGCGCTGGGGTACTAAAACGGTGTCGCCCTGGACCTGGTAGGCGGCGATGCCGTCCCAGCGCCGGCGGAGCCGCTGGCGGCGCATTTCCTCGTCAAAAGTGTCGGCATCAGCATGATCGGGAGCTTCCGCTACCAGGCGATGCGTATTAGAGGTAACCTCATAAGCCCACAGCGCTCGGTTGGTCCCTTCGGGCGCGAACAAATAGTAAAGAGTCTGGCCGTCGTCCGAAAACTGCCACATGGCGGGAATGCGGGTGCCAGGCTTGGGAAATGCCGCGACGTCTTCGATGGATAGTCTATTCATGATGCACCACACCTGCCTTCTCTCTTCCAGTTTCTCCAGGGCCGATCTATCTTCCACGTCCGCCCGTCTTTCCCTGCCGCCTCGCATAGGCTCGGTTCCTTTTGCGGAAAGTATGAGTGGAGGTGAGGCTAATGGCACGAAAAAAGCCCCTGGTGGAGGATGCGCGCAAGGGATTGGACGCGTTGCGAAGCCAGTTGTTTGAGGACATGCGGAACGGCTCTGCCGGCTCCTATCGCGATCAATTCCGTTCGTTGGCGCGAAAGCGCGTCACTGTTATGACTGGTGCTCAGGATGGGAAGCAGCCGGATCCAAAATCTGACCCAAGTCGCTAACCACACGCCCGCCCAAACGGTGCACCTGGCGCACCGCGGCCAGCACGCCGTCGACATAGGCGGTGCGATCGTGTACGTCGTGCCGAATGGAGAGCATTTGACCCTGAGCGCCAAAAATGACGGCCTGGTGCGCCACCATGCCGGGCAATCTCAACGAATGCACGGGAATCGTATCGGCGGGCCGCTTCAATGCCTCTCCCAGCATTCCCGCCATCACCTTGGCCGTGCCGGAGGGACGATCCTTTTTCCCGGCATGGTGGCCTTCCACCACCTCGACCGCCTCAAAATAGCGGCTCGCCTCGCGGGCTAACCGTTCAGCCACCCAGGCACCCAGCGAAAAGTTGGCGATAACGGCGGCGCCGACGCCCGTGTCTTCCACTCGCGCCGCCAGCATTTGGCGCGCCCGTGCCGAAAACCCGGTGGTCCCCACAACAATGTCCCAATGCCGGTCGATTGCTTGAAAGAGCCTGTCGAGAGCCGACTCGGGCTCGGTAAAGTCGACCAGCACCGCATACGGCACGTCAATCTGGTCCAAACTGGCGGTCAACTGGATGGAGATGGTCGGATCCCCCCACAGCATCCCCAGCGACATGCCGGCGTGGCGCAGCGACAATGCTCCCAGCAACTCCAGGTCGGCGGCGGCTTGAATCGCCCGGCCAACGGCGCCGCCGGTCTTCCCGGTGACGCCTGCCACCACGACCGGAATCTGTTCCAGCTTATCCATACGCCACCCCCTTTAAATATTGTCCAAATCGTAGTCGTGCAATAGCTGTGAGGCAATGATCCAACGCATGATTTCGGAAGTTCCCTCGTAGATTTCGGTAATTTTCGCATCGCGCAAGAGCCGCTCTACCCCAAATTCCGTCATGTACCCATAGCCCCCGAAGATTTGGATGGCGTCTTCGGCATGGCGCACCGCATGCTCCGAGGAAAACAGCTTGGCCATCGCGAATAATGGCCGCTGCGCCGGGCCCTCCTCTCGATGCCGGGCCGCTTCATAGGTCATTAACCGGGCCGCATGCAGATCCGTGGCCATGTTGGCCAGCCGCCACTGCACTCCCTCGAAAGTTCCAATTGGTCGGCCAAATTGGTGCCGTTCGCGCGCGTAATGCAATGAACGGCTAAGGGCTGCCTGCATAATTCCCAACCCCTGTGCGGCAATCCCTATCCGACCCCCGTCAAGAAGATAGAGGGCCATGCTATAACCGTCGCCTTCTTGTCCCAGACGATCGCTCTCCGGCACAAATACATTGTCTAAAATGACTTCCGAGGTCCGCGCCGCGCGGATACCCATTTTATCCATGGGGGGACCAAAACTTAGCCCCGCCGCATCCTTGGCTACGACAAACGCGGTGATGCCGCCTTCCTTCAGGTCGGGATTGACGGTGGCAAAGACCAGGTAGCGGTCCGCCTCGCCGCCGCCGGTGATAAACATCTTGCGTCCGGTCAGCCCATACCCGCCATTCACCCTGCGAGCGCGCGCGATTAAGGCGGCGGCGTTGGATCCGGCCTCCGCTTCGGACAAAGCGAAGGCGCCAATAGCCTTCCCCTGGCACAGATCGGGCAGCCAGCGCCGGCGTTGCTCGTCGGTGCCGAACCGCCAAATGGCTTCGATGTGCAATGAGTTGTGTACCTCGTACACAACCGCCGTGGCCGGGTCCGCTTCCGCCAGCGCCTCGACGACTAAAGTCTGCGCCAAATAGCTGGCCCCGGCACCGCCGAAAGCCGGATCTACAATCATGCCGAGATACCCTTGCTGCCCTAAAAGCTCCATGTTGCGCCGCGGATAAATCTCGTGAGCATCGTCATGAGCGGCGTGCGGAGCCACTTCGCGCCTAACCAGCGCGCGAGCCGCATCGCGGATGGCGTTCTCGTCCGCGTTTAGAATGCTTAGTCCCATGTCATCCTCCTGCGCATAATCTCCCGGGCGACCGCTTGCGCGTCGCGTTCACCCGATCGAACGCCCTCAAGGAGTGTGTCCCAGTCGTCGCTCTCTTTAGCAGCGTTCAGCGCACCGCTGGCCAGGTCCTCCAATGCCAGTTGTATCAGATGAGCGGTTTGACCTTGCCGAATGCGATCCAGGCGTCCCGACTGTTTGAGGTGATCGCGGTGCTTCTCCAATGCGGCGACCACATCCTCAATGCCTTGCCCACCTTCCGCCACCGTCTTTAAAATCGGCGGCAACCAGTCGGGGCGCTTCATGCCCAGCGTCAACATGCCGCGAATGGCGCGGACGGTATGATCGGCGCCCTCTCTGTCCGCTTTGTTCACCACGAAAATTTGGCCAATCTCTAAAATGCCGGCTTTAATGGCTTGGATATCGTCGCCTAAGCCCGGCGCCAGCACCACCATGGTGGAGTGGGCCAACTGCATAATCTCGACCTCTGACTGTCCCGCCCCCACCGTTTCGATGACAATGATGTCGAACCCGGCGGCGTCCAGCAGCGTCACTGCCCCAAACGTCGCCCGGGAGAGACCGCCCAGGTGACCCCGGGTGGCCAGGCTTCGCATGAAGACGCCTTCATCCATCACCGAGTCCTGCATGCGGATGCGATCTCCTAGGATGGCTCCCCCACTAAAGGGACTCGACGGGTCCACCGCCAATATTCCCACGCGAAGCCGGTTTTGTCGAAACGTCAGCGCCAGTCGGTTGACCAGGGTGGATTTGCCCACCCCCGGCGCTCCGGTAATGCCAACGATATGGGCACGCCCCGCGTTGGGAAAGAGCGCCTGGATCAACTCCTTGCCCTTAGACGAATCCCGCTCGATCCAGGTTAAGCCGCGTGCGATCGGTCGCTTTTCACCTGCTTGGATCTGTTCCGCCAGGCTCTGCGGCTCAGTCATCATCCGACACTCGCTCACGAATGAATGCCACGATGTTCTGAGTATCGGTGCCGGGGCCAAATACGTGGGCTACACCAGCATTCATCATTCGGGGCACATCGTCATCGGGAATGATGCCCCCGAGCAGTACTAACACATCGTCTAGATGATTCTTTTTTATGAGGTCCATGATTCGGGGCACCAGAGTGGGATGAGCACCCGACAAAATTGAAAGCGCCAGAACGTCCACGTCCTCTTGCAAGGCGGCATCGACTATTTGCTCGGGCGTTTGATGCAGGCCGGTGTACACCACTTCCATGCCGGCATCGCGCAGTGCCCGCGCGATAACTTTTGCTCCCCGGTCGTGACCGTCCAATCCCGGCTTGGCCACCAACACTCGGATCACATGAGTCCCTCCCAATACTTCTATAATATGGTGGACCGGGGCGACTTGCCCTACCCCACCGCAAACATCGTCCAAGCAAAATCAAATGCGTACCCCTCACCATGCAGCGGGTACGCTGGATAACCGGTTCGGTAAACCGTCGACAACCTCAAGCAAACGACCGGCAGACTCCGACGTCGCCCGCTGCGCTTACAAGCCCCGCGACTCAAGTCCACCTGACAGCATAACACGATGCGGCAAATTTTTACACGCTGGGACCGCCCAGAGGCGGCTTGGCGGCATGGTCCGTGGCTACCATCGAGTAACTTTTAATCAGCGCCAGATCGCGCTCCAGCCGCGCCGCCCGCCGATCCATCCGGTGAAGGAATCCGAACATCAAAACCCACACCGCGCTATAGGCCGCAAATAATGCCTCCAAATAGAGGCGCTCGCTTCCATGCATTCTTCAATCCCCCCATCGCTCAGAATTGAGTTTTATCCTCACCTCGGCCTTTTTCTCCTCGATTTCCTGCTCCACCGCCAAAAGCCGGACGCGGAGCTTAACCCAGGCTCCGTACAAGAAGAGCATCGCCACCATCGAGGCGACCATCGCCACAATCATCGAACGGGCCATGTTGATACCGTGCTCGGTAATCACCACCGGGTGAATGGACTTCCACCAGCGGATAGTGAGATAGTCAAGCGGCACGTCGAGGTAACACAATAACGCCAGCACCGCGGACATGCGGGCGCGGCGTTCCACAGTCACCGCACTGTCGCGCATCACCAGGTACCCCATAAAAAGAACCCATAGGATTAACGTCGACGTCAGCCTCGGATCCCAGGTCCACCACACGCCCCAGGCCACCCGGCCCCAGAGAATTCCCGTGATCAGCACCATCGTGGTAAAAAGCGTGCCGACTTCGGCCGACGCCGCTGCCCAGCGGTCCCATGCCAAACGGCCGGTCACCAGGTAGCCGACGCTGGCTGCAGCCGTAACGGTGAAGGCCACCGCCACCACCGTGGCCGCGCCCATGTGAACGTAGAAAATACGCTGGCTGGAACCCAACAGCGCGTCATCGGGACTACCCAGCAAGTCAAGGTACAAGACTCCAATCATCCCGGGCAGTAGCACCCACCACCAACGAGCCATGCCTACACCTCCCATAAAAACTCGTACAACAGCACCGGCAGGGTGACAAAAATGACGTCGTAGGCTATCAGACCATGAATCCAAAGCCAGGGGCTCAGTCCGCGCTGAAGTTGCAACGTCGCCTCAATGGCGGAGATGGCGAGCGGAACCTCGAGCGCCATCGCCAATACCGCCAAAAGCGGGCTCGGCCCCGAAAGGCCTGTCATCATGGCTGACATCATCGTTCCCACCGCCGCAATCCCCACCGCTCCCAACGCCAGAACCAAACCAAAAACGCCAGCATTACCAGGTGCTAAAACGGCCAAATGCCAGCTCGGCAACGAAACCACCGCTTCAGTAATGCCAACAAACAGCGATCCGACACAGATTTTGGCCCAAAACACGGAAAGGCGCCCCCCGGGTGCCAAGTCCACGCCCACATACGCGTCTTCCGGCAATTCCCGCGCGTAAATCCGCGTCACACTTAAAATGCCCGCAAAAAGGGATTCCATCCACAATATTCCCGCTGCAGCATGAGTCCACAGGGACCGTTCGGTGCCCAAGGCAAAGACAGACAGCAATAGCTCCAAGGCCGCAAACGCAATCATCAAAAGGCCTGCGTCGAATTGACGTGTCTCAAGCACTAGGTCTTTGACCACCAACACGATAAATTTTCTAAGCGCCGGGGGCATTTAGAATTTCACCTGGTGGATGTCTTGTGTGGACGCTACGCTCCACCAGTGCGCCAGCCGCCCCGATTCCAGCGACGCCACCAGATCCAGGCCGGACTCCATCAGATCAGGGCGGTGGGTAGCGATCAAGAAGGATGCCCCGGACTGTTTCTCCTCACATAATAGATTGACGAGCCACCGCCGGCCGGTGTCGTCAAGACCCGACTCGGGCTCATCCAATACCCAGAGTTTCGGGCGGACGAGCCACACCCGGGCCAAGGCGGCGCGCTGCCGCATGCCGCGCGAATAACTTTGGATGCGATCATGCTGACACCAGGACAAGCCCACTTGCCACACCACTTCATCAAGCTGAGTGTCTCGGGGATCGAGCCCCCAAAGGCGGCAGTACAGGCGCAGGTTTTCGATAAGCGAGAGATTTTCGTAAAGGAAGGATCGCTCACCCAGGTAGCCGATCCGGGCATCGCTGTTAGCCGCCAAACTCACCATGGTCCCAAACCGCTCCAACCGCCCCCCGGTCCGGCCCCACACTCCGGCCGCCACCTTTAATACCGTGGATTTGCCGGCACCGTTGCTCCCAACCAGTGCCAGCGCCCGGCCCTGATGCAACGTAAACGATATCCGGTCAAGGATAGTCCCGGAGCCGATGCGCTTGGCCACATTCTCAAAGCGTAGAGTTTCTTTAGCCATGATCCGCTTCAACCGCCTGAATCCGGCTAACGATGATGTTTCGCGCCGTTTGATACGCCTCCTCGTCCAATTCACCACGCCGGAAAGCCGCTATGAGCCGCGCCAGCTCTTCCAGGCCAGGGTCTGCCCATCCTTTTGCAGAAGACCGCACAGGACGCCAGTAAAGCGCGACCAAGAGAGCTCCCATAGACGCGATGCCAGCCAAGAGTTCAAAGACGCGGGCCATTACCGGGTGATTTCCGTCATCCACAGCCATTGGTTCCTCAACTTGATGCTCCAACACTATCGGCACCTTCTGACCGGCGGGAACGCGGCTGGCCGCATACTCGTCAAAGGTGGGGCTGTGAGCTACGCCGGATATGCGACCCTGACCCACCTCCTGCAGCACGGGGTTGAGCACCGGCGGAAGGGTGATAGTAGGCTTCACCAGCAACACCAAGGTGCTGACTAGATCAGGGTTGATCAGATTCAAGGATGCCGATTGGCCGTTCCAGGGCACGCGATATCGCACGGCCACGCGGCCGCCCTGCGAGCGTAGCGTCATTGCGTTTTGTCCCTGTGTCTCTTCCCGCCCATTGATTACCCGCACGTGCTGCGCCCCTTCGATGAGGCCAATTCGAACGGTGCGGGTAGCTTTGGCCAGGCTAATCTGATCAAACACCGAAAGATGGTGTCCCTGGGCCATCAGAACAACCAGGTCCATTGCCATGACGCGGCGACCGACCGCGTAGACAGGCATCCCCCGAACCCCGCTCAGCAGCGACGCGACGATGGCCGACATAATCAGCACGCTTCGCCTCATAGACCACCCTCCGCTGACTCGTATGCCGCACCGCACTGCCCGCAGTGCGTGGCTCGGCGCCTGGCCCTACGGGATCCACAATAAAGACAAAAGGTCGCTCTCAAGCAGCGGTCAATCTCATCCAGCGCCATGCGATTAGAGTAAGACCCTCCCCTGCGTAGTGGCAGCACGACAAGAGAGAGCGTTGCTAAAGACAGCATGAGAATTAAGAGCCCGCTCACTAAGAATCCCTCCTGGTATCCACCGAGGGCGCGATCCACACCTCCCGCCGCTCCCATTTCGACGCGGTCATGAAAAGTGCATCGCGACCGCCGGAAAGAGCCAATAGCACTCCGGCGGCTAAGCAGGGTAGCGCCAGCCATATCCATGACACCATGGGATTAATCATGGCCTCCAACATAATGGAATTATGGCTGGTGGCGCCCTCCAACACTAAATACACGTCTTTCATCAGGCCTTGATGGATGCTGACATCAGCCACCGGTTCGGCTAAACCGGGGTAAAAAAACAGACCGGGATGCGCCACCCAGGATCCGTGAGCCGACCTCACCGTGATTTGCGCGGCGGCCACCCCCCGGCCCGGTTCAGACCGCGCGGTCAGTCGGGTATACTTGAGGCGGTACGCGCCCAAGTCAATCACTTGTCCAGGCCGAAGCGTCCGTGTCACCGACTGCGCTCCCGTGTGGGAACCAACCACGCCCAAGGCCATTACCAAAACTGCTAAATGGACTAGATAGCCCCCGTAGCGGCGCCGGTTACTGCCAACGGCATGCACAAACCCCAATATGAGGTTTTCACGATGAGCGTGGGCGCTAAGCCGGCCCGCACGCCAGTATTCCCGCAGCATCGATGTCGCAGCAAAGATGATGATACCTACCGCAACGGTTGGCATCACCTCCATATATCCGAGCAAAGTCATCGCGGCGGCGGTGCTTCCGGCAACAATCGGCACAGCCAATTCGCGCAGAACCTGCGCTAGCAAGGCCGCGTCCCAGGCGAGAGCCGGGGCCGCTCCCATCGCAAGAATGAGTAGCAAAAACAACGGAACAGTTGCTGCATTGAAAAACGATTGCGTGAGCACCACCGTCTGCCCAAGCAGCAATCGCGATATGATCGGATAGAACGTCCCCACAAGAACAATGACGGCGCTGGCGGACGAGGTCACGTCCATCAGCAAATAAAGGCTCTCTTTCCCCACCCCGTCCCCTGCCGGCCGGGGATCAACCAACATATCGCGGCGCAGCCAAAAGACAAACACGACTACCAGAGTGCATGTGCCAAACAGAGCTGCAAGATACGGGCCGACATCACTCCCGGTAAACGCGTGCACCGAATTTTTCAGCACACCGCTGCGGGTGATGTATGTTCCTATCAGCGTAAGAAGAAAAGTAACAGCGCCTAACCCCGCCGTCCACCAGCGAAACAGGTGACGGCGTTCCTCCGCCTGCAACGCATGCAAAAATGCGGTGGCCGTCAACCAGGGCAGGAGGGCGGCGTTTTCCACCGGGTCCCACTCCCAGTACCCGCCCCATCCGAGTTCCATATAGGCCCACAAACCGCCCAGCACCAATGCGCTGCCTAGACAAAGCCAGGAAAATAACATCCAGCGCCGGACCACCGGCACCCATTCCCCCCAGGGCACGCGATGCCAAAGGGCTGACAGCATATAGGCTGCGGGTATGGTCATGCCAACCAGGCCGGCATACATGGCGGGTGGATGGATCACCATGACAGGGTTTCGAAGGAGCGGATCAAGCCCAGCCCCGTTGCTAGGGATGCCGGCCACCAATGCAAAAGGATTGGCCGCAACCAACGACAGCAGCGAAAAGAACAGTTGAAGCATGCCCAGGGCCGCCATGACGGTCGTGGTCATCCGTCTCGAAAGATGCCAGCCACGCCAAGCCACCCAAACCGAATAAAGGGATAAAATCCAGCCCCAGAAGAGAATCGAACCCGAATTACCGCCCCACAGCGCCCCAATTTTGTACGCCAGGGGCAGCGTTTGGCTGCTGTGGTCATAGACCGCCCGCACAGAGTAGTCGCCACTCATCAGGAGGACTTCCAGAACAACCACCGCCGTGGTCACACTAAGAGCTACCGCCACAGCCGCTCCGCGTGCGCTCTCGCGCAGCCGCACCGATTGGCGGCGGACCGAGAGCCAACTTGCGGCCGCCATGTAACTGGACAGTACGACCGCCCATACCAACGCTATGTCTCCGGCAAGCGGCATCGTCATTCGGCCTCACTTCCCGCCGGAGCATAATGGTCTGGACACTGGATTTCCAGTTTTTCCGCTTGAAAGACGCCATTCGCACCCATCCGCCCTTTGACGATGGCGCTCGCGTTCTTAAAGCGTTCGTTGGGTATAGCACCATGGTAGACAACAGGAAGCCGAACCGAACCCGAGGTCAGGTCAAATCGCAGGGAGCCACTATCGGGGTCGTATCGCACCGATCGGGCCGTTAGTGTGCCTTGTACGCGCACGAGATCATGGCGAAACTTGGCAATATTTCCGACATATGTCCGTACCGTCACAAAGTAACTGGAGAAGTTATTGGCGCCTTGGAGTACCATATACGCAAGCGAGGCCACTATCACCGTAATACCAATGTGGAGCCGAATATTCTTGGACACCATACCCCTCACCCTGGTAGACATGATGGTCTAGTGGTGCCCATTTTTTGCTGAGGCATTCCTCGTCAGTCAGACACAATCGCTGCCGCTTGCGGAAATTCCGTAAAACTGCTAGACTAATTGTTGCGGTTCACATCATTGCCGAAGTGGTGGAATAGGCAGACACGCGGTGTTCAGGGCGCCGTGAGCGACAGCTCGTGTGGGTTCAAGTCCCACCTTCGGCACCAACTATGCTGTAGACCAACCTAAAACCCCGAGCACATAGAGCTGACCCTTTGTCGTCTTGTTGCAGGTGCGCGTGGCTGTGCATTTTTGGGGACTCCCCGCCACCGCTATACGATCCCGCGGGTGAAAGGCGGCAAGCGCATCACTACCCAAACCTCCCGGGATGATCGCGCGGTCGTGTGGGCCCGTCAGTCACCCAATACCCGCGAGAAGCTCCGACCTTCAGGGCTGGGAACCGTTCCCCTTGCGGGGACGAACGGTCGTCTCCCCTTTTCGCGAGCGAACGACTGCAAGGGGAGGAAAACGGGCTTCTGCCCACCTTTAGGCATGGGGTCTATATATCACCTGAGCCAAGCCACCATCATGCGTCATTGCTGAGACATTTAAGACAGTTGCCCACGGTGCGTACCTGTGGTAAAATAGTTTTGCTGGCGAAATCTTAGTTGTGGTAGTTTGCGCCGAACCTTTTGGTACGAGTTGTCGGGATGGCGGAACAGGCAGACGCTTACGTTTGAGGGGCGTATGGGGCAACCCGTGGGGGTTCGAGTCCCCCTCCCGACACCATAAATTTCGAGGCTGGATTCCGGGAATCCAGTTTTTTGTTGCCCCAAGGTCGTCTGGAAAGGCCGTCTCTGATGCACTGTCGCCCACTCAAGACAGACCGGCACGAACGTCGAATCCTTGAGACCGCGGCGGACCAAAACAGACGACCTGATCCAGTCAAACCGTATGCAATGGACGGATCCGTTTTACGGACTCTTCTAAGGCACGAGAAGCCTCCCATAAATCGACCGCCATCTGTGCCTTGAGCCAAAATTCCGGTGTATTCCCAAACAAGCGGGACAACCGCAACGCCATCTCAGGACTGACTCCACGCCGCTCTCTTAGCAACTCATTGACGGTCTGACGAGACACACCGATGGCCTCGGCAAGCTCGGCCACACTGAGTCCATACTCCGGCAAAAAATCTTCCCGAAGCATCTCCCCCGGATGTGTAGGCCGTACCTCTCGCCGCGTCGTATTTATGATTCCCACGTCACACCTCCCTCCTGCTAATGATAATCCGTGATCTCCACGTCGTAGGCGTCCCCGTCCGTGTATCGAAAGCAAATCCGCCACTGGTCATTGACCGAAATTGCGTATTGGCCCTGCCGGTCTCCTCCAACGTGGAGTCGGTTGCTGGGCGGCACCCTCAAATCGTCGAGCTGTACCGCCAAGTCAATGTATTCCAGTTTGCGCAATGCGCGGCGAAGCATGTCCGGCGGCAACCGCCGCGACCTTCCAGTCACGAACAGGTCTCTCGTGTGGTTATCGGCCAAGGTCCGAATCATGACGTCATTGTTCTCTGTAACGTGACGCGTGTCAATATTGACGGAGGCCGCAGAGACCGTCGTCGCCCGCAATCGCACGGTGTGTGAGAGCGGAGGACGGGCTGCCTGCATGAACCTCTCCCCATAAACGTCTCGAAGTCCGCGACATAGCCGAAGTGCCCTGCATGATCGCTGCACCGCGTTGCCAGACGAGATGGATAAAGTTCTACGCAGAGACATGGCGTTGAGACCCCTAATGTAACTACAAGGCTTTGCCTCCGGTCGGTCGGGCATCCATGGGCCGTTGCCGGGCCCTCTGAAGTCTTCCGCATGGAAAATTTTCACCGTCAACCAGATCTGCAAGACAAACGGCTCCGGACTGGGCATCCCAAGGCCATAGCCGTCAAACCGCGGTCCAACTTTGTGGAGGGAGCGAAAAATGTAGGTTTCTTGTGCCAGCGTTATGCCACTAACCGCAAAATTGTGGGCCCCTCGAAAATTTCGAGGTCTTTCTCGCAACTTATCGACGCTGGTCCGAGGAATCGAAAAGTGCTAGAGATGACAGGGTCTGCGCGATGTGGTGTGTGACCCCCTCCCAACACCAAAATTTTGCAGATTGCCACGCGGCTTGTGTAACAAAGTGGAGCGTGTTTTATTCCCGAATAGGGCAGTGTCATGTAATTGACTTTACACTAGCCGCTAGTGGCGGGCGAATCCATTACGTACCATAATTGTCAAATCGCCATGGACGAGTTGCTCCGCAGCGCCCTTCCAACTTACTGCGCCCGTTTCCCCATGCCATCAACACTTGCCGTGCTCGGCTTCTGGCTAGGCACGAAACACATCCGCGACGACCAGCGGAATGTCGGGAAAGAGTGGACTGTCGACCATGTCGCCGGAACGGAAAGATCCGACGATATGATAACCGTCCTCTGTTAGCCGATAAACCGTTACCGTCTCCTCTTCCGGATCGACCACCCAATATTCCGGTACCTGAAAGCGCGCATAGAGATGGGCCTTTACGCCCAAATCCCGTTCCCGGGTGCCGGCCGACAAGACCTCCACAACCAAGTCGGGCGCGCCTTGCACATTGGCGTCCGTGACAATGTGGAGTCGGTCGGCGCGAATAAACAAAACGTCGGGTTGGACAACATTGTACTCGTTAAGAATGACATCTAGCGGTGAAGGATACCATGTACCCAAACCACGTAATTGCACATTGACGCAAAACTCCGACAATTGACGAATGATACTTTGGTGTTTGGGTTTGGGTGACAGACTCACGGCCAGATCTCCTCCCAGGATCTCGTAGCGTTTGCCATCATCCGGCAGCTGCGCTAAAGCATCGACCGTTAAAATGGGACGAATCACGTCCATGCGAGCACACCCCCTAAAAACAGTATGGCACGGGAGAACTATTGTCAGAATATAGAGTAAGGCCTTAACAAACTTACGCGTCTGGCCTAGGGAGCTGGTGCATAACTCGGGTTAAAAATCGGGCTCTGCTTTGCTAAAAGGGGTATATTCCCAAATATGGATATATATGGTGCACTAACCTCCTGTGGTTCTCGAATTTTTGCGATTCTACC
>JAKACZ010000034.1 GCA_021820965.1 Bacillota bacterium
CTCATACCCCCTACGGTCCGAGCGATCCGAGCGGAACGGAACTGAGATGATCCCCGCAACACTAAGGTGTGCCTGCCATGTTTCACATAATGTGGCATATTCTACCACTGTGGGTAAAGATTAGCTTATGAGGTGGGGCTTCTTTCGCTTACAGATCTAAAGAACTGCTGCCTAATTCAATGGCGGGTGACTCAGTAACACAGAGCGTGTAAAGCTACCAATTAGGCTGTGAGAGCGGTTATCATCCGCCGGGCCCAGCCGAATGCGGCCGCAACCCGCATTCTAAGAAAGAAATTGCCGGATCAGCGGAGTCCCCAATGGGATCCCAGATGGTCAGAGCCTGTCAGGATGCCACAACTACATGATGGATATGGATGCGAGCTACTGACGGCCGGGCCGATCAATAAACATCGGAGGCGTATCAGGCGGACCGGTCCTATCGCGAGACATGATTGCGTTGCGCTACCTGAAAAGTTATGCGGTCCGGTGGCAGGCAGCACATGTGATGGCGGCCAAACGGACGGAATTGGTTCGCTAATCATCCAACCCGTTACCCGTTGCTTTCCTGGTCCATCCCGATACGCCGATGTCGCCGACAGATGCGACCCTGATTAACCTAAACGCCTTCTCCGTTTCGAGATCACAGATGTGGATGTGATAGGTTGAGATATAAGAAGGGTAAACATAAGAGAGGGATATTATGCCATTATCTATAATCGTGCGCCGTCTGGCGGCCACTGGCCTGGCAGGCGGTCTCATGCTGGCGTCGAACCCCGCAGGCGCCCAGTCTGCGCCGCTTCCGACGCCGAATTATGCCTTCGGGGCCGTCGAAGCCAATCTGGCTGTGCCACAATCATCCCGGCTTGGGATTGGCTGGACCCGTGTTCCCTTGCCGTGGGCATCATTGCAGCCAGCGCCCGGCGTGTGGAACTATCATTACCAAAGTGCCGTAAAGCCCCTGCCTTCAGGCATGGGGATATCAGGCGCAGGGGCCGCGGGGTTCGATGCCCCAAAGACCCCCTCTAATCTTGACGACTTATAGAGATACATGATATCCTGTAGACATGTTAAAGACCTATCGCTATCGCCTCTATCCAACCGACGAACAAGCTGCCTTCCTGAACCGCCAGTTTGGGTCGGTGCGGTATGTCTACAACTGGGCGTTAGCGTTAGCGACGACAACCTACCAGACTCAGGGCAGCGGCGTCACCCGGTTCCAACTGGATAAGCGCCTCACCGCGCTTAAACAGGAATTGCCCTGGTTAGGCGAAGTGGCCGCCCAACCCTTGCAACAAGCGTTGGTCCATTTGGACAAAGCGTTCACGCGCTTCTTTCGCGACAAAAAAGGGTATCCCCGCTTCAAGTCAAAGCAGGGCAGACAAAGCGCGACCTATCCCCAAGGCGTCAAAATCCATTGGGAGAACGGCGTCATCTACCTTCCTAAAGCGGGATGGATTCGCGCGGTGTTGAGTCGTCCCTTTCAAGGCGCGGTGAAAACCGTCACTGTCCGCCGCGTGCCCTCGGGCAAATTCTTCGCATCGGTACTCGTCGAGGACGAAACCCAAGTCCCGGATGCCGTACCAGAAACACAGGAACGCGCCGTCGGCGGGGACCTCGGACTCCATGACTTCTTGGTGCTGTCTACGGGAGAAACGTATGGACATCCCCAGTGGTTGGAATCCGAATTGTATCGTCTGAAGATCCTCCAGCGGCGATTCGCCAAAACGACAACGGGGTCGAAGAACCGCGCAAAACTGCGGCGTCAAATCGCTCGCTTGCATGAACGGGTGGCGAACCGGCGCCAGGATTTCCTCCAGAAGTTGAGCACGGACTTGGTCCGGCGCTTTGATACCGTTTGTCTTGAAGATTTGAACGTCGCGGGCCTGACCCGTAACCGCTCTCTGGCGCGGCGCATCGCCCAGTCTGGGTGGGCGGAATTCCGCCGCCAACTGGAATACAAAGCGCCGTGGCACGGCAAGCATGTGCGCGTCATCGGACGGTTTGCGCCGTCCTCGCGCCTCTGTCCGTGCGGCTACTACAACCACGATCTCACGTTGGCCGACCGTCAGTGGGAGTGCCCATCCTGTCAGCGCCACCACGACCGCGACGTGCTGGCGGCGAACAACATTAAACGCTTCGCCTTTGCGGAGCACTATACAGGGCGGGACACGCCCGGTGAGCCTGGGGAGCACCCTCTTGTGGACGACCGGCGTCAGCCCTAAGAAGCAATGGTGCCATGAAGCAGGAACCCGATGCCGCGAGGATCGGGAATCCCCCGGATTTATCCGTGGGGAGGATGTCAAAATACGTCTCTCACGTGGAGGTCTTTCAAATGACCACGCCCGCGCGTTCGCGCGTGGCTTATGGCCTGGTTGGTGCGAACGGCAGCCCCGGCCCGGCGTACCAGGCCATGAAGACGCTGATTACAGCCTTGTCCGGCACACGATTCCTGCACGCCGCAGTCTTGCCGTATGAATGGCAGGCCCGGTCGACGCCCGCCATGGTTACCTTCGGCGGGGTGCGGCGGTTGATCAATGTGGTTTGGGACCAGGGATTTCGCCCGACGACCATTCGTCTCCCGGCCTATGGCCGCCACGCAACCGTGATTTGGCCCTCGGGCGCTGCACATACGGTCTCTGCCAATGGGAGGTGCGTGGTTTTGCGACTCCCGCCCGCCACGCTTCATAGTGCGAGTACGCCAACCGATGCCCCCATCGGTGGGACACCGTTCATCGTCGTCCAAACGGTCGGACTGGGACAGGCGGGCACGCCGACAATAGCGCCCGTGAATGCGCCCTCTGAGTTTGCGGGATCAGCCCCGCTATTAACAGCAACCGGCGATGGCGAAACCGCGCAAGTCAATCCCAAGCAGGCGACCGTGCACATTACCACACCTTCCGGCTCGGTGACGGTCGGTGGTTGGGGACCGGGTCCCGGGCAGCTCTTAGGTCCGTCCGGTGTGGCCATTGGGCCCACGGGCACCGTGTATGTGACTAATGCCGGGGCGAACGATGTTGTCGCATGCACCCCCGGCGGCCAAGTATTGACCACTTGGGGCAGTTATGGCACTCAACCCGGACACTTCAACGGCCCCTCGGGCATTGCTATTGGCCCGAATGGGTCCGTGTATGTGGCAGATACCTTAAATCAGCGCGTTCAGAAATTTTCTCCTACCGGGCAATATCAAGGCGAAGGCCCGGCGACATGGCCAACGACCGTTAAGGTGACAAGCACTAATGACTGGACCTACGGGTATGTTAATGGGGCCTCCTAAGGCGGTCATATATGTCTTATATGGAGTCAACGACCCCGGCATAACGGCCGGAGCTTGCATCTGAACTCCACTGCAGTTCTAAGCACCTGTGCAGGCGTTTAGTCATGGGCTTCATCATCCGACCCATTGGGGCGAGTTGACCAGAGCCCGCCCGGACCAATCGCTTGGGTACGTCTTCGGGCCTGGATCGGTTCCACGAGAGGTCTCTTCGCGTTACCTGTCTATCTTACAGGGGCGCGAGTGCGAGTGTCTTGTTCCGGAAGACGTGGTTCTCAAAGAGGCGCAGTCGTTTGCTTGGTTCCATTTGCCACCAAAAGGAAGGAGACTCCTGTGCATGCGGCGTAGAATTTGGCGTGGAGCATTATGACTCATGGATTGGTCGTGAAATGGAGGAGCCAGACCGTAAAACAGCGCCAAATCGTCGCCATGAGTGTGGCGGTAGCTGCAGGTTTAGGGTTAGCTGGGTTTGGGGTCGCGACGCATCTCGGTCAGCGTGCATCAGCAGCCACTCCCCGCGGTGGTCCCGCTGTGTACGGCCACCGGCCTTTCCGCCCCTGGAGGGAGAGAAGGCGAGAACATGGGTGAACCTATGGATGTGCTGTTGCGCAATAAAGGAGCTACGGCTTGTGTACTGAGGGGACTCGCTGTTGCCGTCCGTTTGGTCCCGGGAGAGGGCTCAGTGCTCGCGACCCGCCTCACCCATAGATCCCTCAAATCTCGTGAGGAAGGCCGTGTTACTTAAGCCGCACGGCCAGAGCGCCGGTGACTTGGTCCTCTATTGGGCAAACTGGTGTGGTCCCGCGCCCGGTCCGCTTCAAGTTAGGATCACCTTGTCGGGAGGCCGCGGGACGGTTTCGGGTTCGGTCAATGGTCCTCCCGACTCCTATTACGTGCCCCAATGCCTGCGATGTAATCAGCCGTCCACGCTGCAGATCCTTGCGGTTGCGGCATATTCGGTTTAGAGTAATTTACGACGGTGGGATGAGTCGGAGCCCAGCGTCCATGCTCCAGTTCGTGTAGTTCACCATGCGTTATTGTGGGCGGCAGTGTCCCACCGGCCGATGGAACTCTTGACGAGCTACCATAGAATAATATGACGGCCGTGTGTATGCTGTGAGGCTGGCCTTTGATGGCGACAGCCCGCGCGAGCCGACTGGTGGTTCGTTACGTTCCGTTTAAAAAAATGAAATGCGCCATCTGAAAGTGAAACAAAGGAGCGAATGGTTATAAGAAAGCGTTGGATGGTCGTCGCTGGGAGCGCCCTTGTGTTGCTTGGGTTGTATGTGTTCCGCACCTATCCCCGGTCCGTCGCGGTCACCCTCCACGGCGTCCAGTATAAACTCGGGAACCCCAAGCAGGGGGTCACGCCGGTGACCCTGACACTTCATGGTACCCGCGAACGGTCCATGTTCGGACCAGAAACGTTTCACGGCATCGTGGATATCTACGGGGCGACAATGCCGGACCGGACCAATGGGAAGTACCTGACGATTCCGTTCGAGCCCCACTTTGGGGGACTACTCGTCTATTATTCGAGGTCGAACCAGTTTCGTGAGTACGGCGCGATCTATCCCAACGGGAGTTTTACGAAACTCGTGGTGCAAGAGTGGCAACATTCAAGCTGGAGCGGTGCCGATGGACTGGTGGTCGCTGCACCGGCGCGGACGCGGGCTCAGGCCCTACGGTTGTCCAATAAGCTGATGAAGTCATTTTTATTTCCCGGGCACCCGCTGAAGTAGCTTCCTAACGGTGGCCAGGTCTCTCGGTGCGCAACGGCGGGCGCACCAACTACATGCGCAAGCAGGTAATCCGGATCGTTGGTCAATGGTGACGAGGAGGCGGCTCGCATGGGAAAGAAGGACTGGGTGTGGGACGCAATCATCCCGTGTGAGCCGGAAGGGCGACATCAATACCATGTCGTCAATGCGCATGCCGACCAGCATCGGGAGGCGATTGCGAAAACAGCGACCGAGGGCTGAAGATTTGGTCCTTTACCCACGGCCATCGTGCCGAAGAGCGACGTTCCACCCCCGCATGCGGATCTGATGCCACTGACCAATCCCGCCAGTCGCCCGAATTAACCACGGATTCAGGATGTTGGGGCCGTCATCGAATAGTGTTAGCCTTCACCACTGCCGGGCAACGCCCACCCCGACCAATTGCGGCAGCCTTTAGCCATGGCGGTGAATGCGCTGTGCAGTGCCGACAGGGACATCGCTATTCTCCAGGATACCCATGACGCAGAGGCCTTATGGCAACGCGAATATTTGCTGTTCGAACCGTAGCCGATGTTCCACTTGACCTCCAATGACGAGCGCCACTTTGACAGTAGGGGCGGTATCTTTCGGGGAATCTGACCATTCAGGAACATCTCCCGGTATTCCGCGGCGCTGCGCGAGGCCGCCCAAGACGCGGCGATGGCCCTGCTCGCCGAAGAATCGGACATGCGACAAGACCCCGCTGATTTCGACAGGCGGAACCGCCAATGATAGCCCTCCAAGATTATCTCTTGCCGCGAATTTATAGGCGGAATAACTGGCGACGCTCCAAGAAGTCGACAATGGCACGATTCACCATTTCAGACTCCTCGATATGCGGCAGGTGCCCACACTGGTCGATAATAAGGAGTTCGCTATCGGGAAGTTCGCGGTCTAACGCCTGGCCATAGGGCAGGGGAACGATTCGGTCCTCCCGTCCCCAAATCAGGAGGACTGGCATGGTAAGCCGATCCAGATCTAGATCAGGATCCAACCGAATTTCGCCATCATCCATGTATTGTGCAAACGTGGTGCGGCCGCGATTAAGTTCACGAGCATCGTCTAGCGTACGGTAGGGCGTCTGTTTTTTGTAGCGATCCGTGTCGTAGACCAAGCCGGCGGTGTACCCAGGCTGCGGCAGGGTCAATGGGTTGACTACCGGAACATCCGGAAGGTCCAGGCCAACCGAGTCCAAGATGATCAAGCCGGCGAAGCGCTCGGGATGGTGCGACGCCATCGAGAGCGCAACCCGGCCTCCCATGGAATTGCCGCCGACCAGGGACTTGCCGATATCCAGTGCGTCCATCCATTCAAACAATACCGGCCCGATTTGGGGAATGCGCCAAACGCTCTCAAACATGTCAGACTTTCCGAAGCCCGGCATGTCGGGCGCCAAAACCCGGATGCCGCGGTCACTGAGATGGGTGAGCTGCGCCAGAAATGCCCGGCCTGTACCGCCGCCTCCGTGCAAAAGGATCAGAGGCGTCCCCGCGCCTGCCTCATACCAATGCAAAGTGTACCCGCGAAGGGTCACGCTGTCGTCAGTCACTTGCACTTTGTAAGCCCCCTCCGGGGACTATTCTAACATTATTCGACGTCGAAGTCGGACAAAAGCTTCCGGCTTACCGCCCGTGCTTGTCGTTGAATCTCTTCCGGTGTTAGAACGCCCTTTTCCACCAGCAGGTCAAACAGTACCGTTAAGGAGAGACCGTGGCGGTACAGCGTTTGATTGAGTTCGTCGGGATCCTGAGAGGGTGTGCGGCTTGACATAGGCACCTCGCTGTTCCATGGTTTACCCAAGTATGCCAGTTTCGCGATACGGTTAAACCTGAAGGGAGGAACCAGGGTGCCAACCCGACGGCTCGATGAGCGAGCCATCATCGCAATGATTCGCCACATGCAAAATCCGCCCCCGGCCGGATATCTGGGCATTGGCGACGATGCCGCCTTTGTGCCGGGGGATTCCCGGGGTTGGCTGATTTCCCAGGACATGCTGGTGGAAAATACACATTTTCGTTGGGACTGGGCAGAGCCGGAGCAGGTGGGGCGAAAGGCGGCTGAGGTGAATCTGAGCGATATCGCGGCAATGGGGGGGACGCCTGTCGCGGCCTTGACCAGCTTGGCCTTGCCGCCTGACACGCCGTTTGAACGGGTTGAACGTCTGTATCGCGGATTGACGGAGGCTTTTTGGACCCACGGTGTGGTGGTGTTGGGCGGCGATACGGTGGGAACGCGGGGTGCGTTTGTATTAGACGTCACCGTCATTGGATTCCCATCTGAACAAGGTGCGATTTGCCGCCACGGGATCCAACCCGGTGATCGCATCTTTGTGACCGGGTCTTTGGGATTGAGTTATGCGGGCTATCAGCTCTTAGAACATCAGAGCCGCTGGCCGGGCACCTCCCCGGAGGAAGCGCGGGCGCTGTCCGCCCATTTGGAGCCCAAAGCGCGCGTCGCTCTGGGTCAGGCGTTGGCGCCGCATGTGCGTACCATGACGGATGTGAGCGACGGACTCTGGGCAGAAGTGCAGGATCTGATGTCCGACAGCGGGTTTGGTGCGGAGATTTGGCTGGACACCCTGCCGATTTTGGAAGACACCCGCTTGGTGGCGGCCCGGTTTGACGCCAGCCCGGTGAATTGGGCGCTCTTTGGCGGAGAGGACTACGAATTGATGATGACAGTTCCACTCGAGCACGTGCGGGCGCTTCGGCAAAAGGCCGAAGGGCACGGGGCTAATGTGGCCGAAATCGGGGTAATTACCCCGGCCGCTGGCATTCGCTGGCTGGATCACGGGCAGGCGGTGACAGTTGAGGGCGAGGGATTTAACCATTTCGCACATTGATGTGGTACTAATGAGTCGGCATGCGACCGAACGGTTAGCCGCCCTGCTGGCACCTCATTTGACCGGGGGCGGAGTGGTCTTGTTATCCGGCCCGCTGGGCTCGGGAAAGACCGCGCTGGTGCACGATGTCTGCCAATGTCTCGGTGTTACCGGCGCTGTCACTTCGCCCACTTATGATTTGCTGCACCTGTATCACGGGCCGAATAATCTGAGCGTCTGGCATGTTGACGGATACCGCATGGCCGATGAACGCGAGTGGGCGGTGCTCGATCTACCCGTTCCCGCCCCGCCTGGAGTTTTGATACTGGCCGAATGGGCAGATCCACTTAAGCCCTGGTACCCGGATCGATTGGAGATACGGCTTGCGATATCGGCCGACGCCCGTCGGGCCGAACTTGCCGCATTCGGGCAAGAATGGAAACAAAAACTGCAGTTGGTGGCTGAAGGAGTAGCTGATGGGTTTTAAGGTGATGGGTTTTGACGCCTCGGGTCCCATGCTCACGGTGGGATACATTGATGATGGCATCATTATGGGCGAGGTGTCTGCTCGCCAGCCGCGGCTGGCGGGGTCGCGGCTGGTGGCGTGGGTGGAACAGCTGTCCGCGTTATTTGGCCGGCCGGACGGGGTGGCTGTGGGCATCGGCCCGGGATCCTTCACCGGGGTCAGGGTGGCAGTGACCTTGGCCAAGGCATTAGCTTTTGGTTGGCAGGTACCGGTAAAAGGTGTCTCATCACTCGCCGCCTGGGCTCGGGTTGTGCCGGCGGGGCGGCGGGTGGTGGTGACTAGTGAGCGCCGAGGTCCCGCCTTTTATCTAGGCTACTATTGGGTCGGCCACGACGGTGTTCAGGCATTCATGCCGGATATGGCGGTATCAGGCCGGCTTCCGGAGATTTTTCCGGTACCCGACGACGTACTGGTCTTGGGACCTGGAGCAAACGATCCTCAGTTCATGGATCAAATTGGACCCCGCGCCGAGCCGGGAGGGGGAGACATCCATGGGGTTGCGGTAGCGTTAGAGGGATGGCCAGGGTTACAATGGGGAAAAGCTGACGACCCCGTGCTGCTCACGCCGCAGTATCTCAGACCTGCTGCGGTAAGCCGGCCTAGCGAGGTGAACCATGGCGCTCCCTAATCAGCCCGAAGAATCCGAAGTCGTGGTTCGGGATATGTACCTGTCTGATTTGGACGCGGTCATGCGGATTGAGTCAGCCTCCTTTCCCACACCGTGGTCGCGGGCTGCTTTCCAAAGCGAACTCATGGAAAACAATTTTGCCGCATATCTGGTCTTGGACTTTCACGGCCGGGTCGTATCGTATGGCGGCATGTGGCTTATCTTGGATGAAGCCCATGTGACGAATGTTGCTGTCCACCCGGATTTTCGCGGGTATCATTTGGGCGAGCGGATGATGTACGGGCTCATGGACCGGGCTCGGTCAATGGGGGCCCAGCGAATGACGCTGGAGGTGCGCCGGTCCAACTCAGTGGCTCAAAACTTGTACCAGAAACTCGGCTTCATTCAACTGGGTGTTCGCCGCGGATATTATAGCGATCCGCGGGAGGACGCCTACATCATGTGGAAGGATCCTCTTTAGGGTTGAGGGGATTGGTTTGGTGACGAGACCGTCGTTGGCGTCCGCCCCACCAGGTGGCGATGGCGCCCAGTCCACCATACAGGATGGCAAACATGAGGGCCGACAAAATGGCGCTGGTTACGACATGCAGTTCAAGCATGGTGCGAGCCGCCTGGGGCGGAACGCCAGGAAGTTGGGAGAGAAAGGCTTCTTGGGCACGGGGCAGATGGCGGATGTACTGTGTGATCCCCGTTCCTATGGCCGCCACCCCGGCTCCGGTCCAAAATCCGGGCCAAAAATTCTTTTTGTGCCGTTTTCTCAGACTTTTTCCCATCAAGACAAAAAGAACAACGCTGACCAAAAACGTGACAAAATGAGCGCCGGTCGTGATACCGTAAGTGTATCGCGAAAGGGTCAAAAGGCTGGGAGCCGACCAGGCGACCAAGAGAAAGAGCGCATACAGCCATATAATAGCCAAGGGTTGCACCCCCCACAGGTACTGCCAATACTGTGGACAAGAGTGAGGTGAGTTATGCGTATCTTAGGCATCGAATCGTCGTGCGACGATACTGCGGCGGCCGTGGTGGAGGACGGGCGCAAGGTCTTGGCCGCTGAACGGCTTTCGTCCGCTATGCTGCAGCGCCGGTTTGGCGGTGTGGTACCGGAAGTGGCGGCGCGCGAGCACACCATGGCTATCCTCCCGGTCGTGCAGACGGTCTTGGAGTCCCAAGGATTCGGTCCTGGCGATATTGATGCGGTGGCGGTAACGCAGGGCCCGGGACTTTTGGGCGCGCTTCTAGTGGGCGTCACATTTGCCAAAGCGCTAGCTTTCGCCTGGCAAAAGCCGGTAATCGGGGTTCATCATTTAGAGGGTCATTTGTACGCCAATGCGCTGGTCGCACCTATCCAATTTCCAGCGCTGGCGCTGATTGTCTCAGGCGGGCATACGAGCCTGGTGTACTGGCGATCGCACGGGCAACTCCAAGTATTGGGGAGCACGCGAGACGACGCCGCCGGCGAGGCGTTGGACAAGGGGGCGCGTTTATTGGGGATGGGCTACCCGGGTGGACCCGAAATTGAGCGGCTGGCTGGTGAGGTGCAACACACCCCGACACTCTCCCTCCCGGTGGCACGGCTTGACCCCGCATCGCTGGATTTTAGCTTCAGCGGGGTCAAAACGGCGACCGCAGAGCTGGTCCGTCGGTATCCCGATCGGAGGGCGGAGGTAGCCCAGGCGCTGCAGCAAGCTGTGGTGGAAGCGTTGGTGGGAAATCTCATCCGGGCCTGGCAGAGACACCCGACGGACCACGTTTATGCCGCCGGGGGTGTCACCGCCAATCAGCGACTCGCCGAGCGTCTTAAGGCATGGGGTCAGGAAACCGGCGTGAGTATCCATATTCCTCCAATTCAATATTGCACCGACAATGCCGCCATGGTAGCGGCGGCCGCCTACTACCGGTGGCAAATGGGTTCGCGGATGGGTTTGGACGAAGGGCCGAAAACGCCTTGGGCCTTGGCCGAAGCATATCCCTAAGGGGGCGTTCTTGAGTGTTGATGGATTTTGGGCAATGGTCTCCCACGGTGGAGTCACCCGTATTTCTCGCGCCCGGGTCGTATGTGATAGGGCGGGCTGAATTGGGAGAAGAGGCATCGGTGTGGTTTAATTCGGTGATTCGTGCCGACAGCGAGCGCATCCGCCTGGGAGCGCGCAGCAACCTACAGGACAATAGCACGCTGCATGCGGATTTCGGGCTGCCCTGTATCATCGGGGACGATGTTACCATCGGACACGGAAGCGTGGTACATGGTGCGCGCATCGCCAATCGCGTGCTAATCGGCATGGGCAGCGTCATTATGAACGGTGCTCACGTTCAGTCCGACGTGATCATCGGTGCAGGCTCACTGGTGACCCAAGGCGCCGAGATTCCCTCGGGGTCGCTGGTGCTGGGGCGTCCAGGACGGGTGGTCAGGACGTTGACGCCTGAAGAGACGCATCGCATCATATGGTCGGCGCAGCATTACGTCAGTTTATGGCGCGAGCAAGGGTGGCATTTTCAATAGCCGGCCGGTTACGGATGAAAAAGAAACGCGACGCGTAGTCTAATACAAACCTTCTTTGACAAAGGCGGTCGACTATGAAACGGGTCCATTTTATCGGTATCGGCGGGTACAGCATGAGCGGATTGGCACTGTGGCTACATCATCAAGGATATCGCGTCACCGGGTCTGACATGAACCCATCCAGCCGCACCGAGCGCTTAATACAGGCGGGCATCCCGGTCGCATTCGGCCACGCCGCTGAGCATGTGGTGGGAGCCGATGAAGTGATTTACAGCACCGACGTCCGCGAAGACAATGTGGAGCGCCGAGCGGCGGTTGAGAGCGGCATCGCCCTGCGGCACCGGTCGGATTTACTGGCGGAAATTTTGAGCACAAAGCGCGCCATCACCGTGAGCGGAACCCACGGCAAGACCACGACCACCACGATGATAGGGACGGTACTGACCTCTGCCGGGTTTGACCCTTCGGTATTGGTCGGCGGTGAAGTGGACTTGTTCGGGGGTAACATTCGCGTGGGCCAGTCGCATTGGGTGGTGGCCGAGGCCGATGAGTCCGATGGCACATTTCTCCGCTATCGGCCCGAGATGGCGGTGGCGACAAATGTCGAAGCTGAACACCTGGAACACTTTAACGGGAGCTTTGAGGTGCTCAAGGCGGCCTTCGCCCAATACCTGGAGACGGTTCCGCGGGATGGTGCGGCCGTCATCGGGGTGGACGATCCGGTGTTGATGGATAT
Source organism: Bacillota bacterium (assembly GCA_021820965.1). Lineage (GTDB taxonomy): Bacteria > Bacillota > Sulfobacillia > Sulfobacillales > Sulfobacillaceae > Sulfobacillus_B. Next base: position 12,243 of record JAKACZ010000034.1, read on the forward strand.
GTCGGAAAGTTTGATGGTACCAAGAATCACTTACGGTCTCTCCCCGAAAGCCCAGATCCGCGGGGATGTTGAACATCAAAACCGCGAAGGCACTCAATTCCGGGTCTTCTACAAAAACCGGGCGATGGGGGCCATTCGCCTTAAACTGCCGGGGCTTCACAATGTCAAGAACGCCTTGGCGGCCGTGGCGGTGGCGCAGCACTTGGGAGCGGACCTAAGCATGGTATTCGAAGCCCTCAGCGCGTTTCGCAATGCTAATCGGCGGTTTCAAATATTGGTGCCGGGCCCCATTTTAGTGGTGGACGACTACGCGCACCATCCCACCGAAATCCGCGCCACGCTGGACGCCTGTCGGCAGGTGACGCCTGAGCGGGTGGTGGTGTTGTTTCAACCGCAGCGTTACGTGCGCACGTTCCGTCTATGGGATGAGTTTGTGCAAGCCTTTGATGCGGCCGATATTTTAGTGATGACCGAAATTTATTCGCCGCCGGGTGAAGCGCCCATTGCCGGCGTGTCGGGCAAGGCTTTGGCCGACGCCATTCGCCAGCGTTGGTCGAGGCCGGTGTATTACGTACCGGATATGTTTGAGGCCATTGACCTGGTCATGCCGATCCTGGCTCCGGGCGACACCTTCTTGACGATGGGGGCCGGTCCCGTGCATAAAGTCGGGGAGCGGGTCTCCGAGCTCCTCGCATAAATTGCGGACGATTGTCGTCGCTTTAGCGCCTGTGGTAGACTTGTTCAAACTTCGGTCTATATCTACATCGGAAACGTTTGCAAGGAGGAGAGCTGTGAACAGCGAAGAGAAGTTTGCCTTCGAAGCGCTGACGTTCGACGACGTGTTGCTGTTGCCGGGATATTCCACGGTCCTGCCACGCGATGTCGACGTCCGCACTTATTTTACCCGCAACATTCGTCTTAATGTTCCGCTGGTGTCCGCCGGCATGGACACGGTCACCGAAGCGCGCATGGCCATCGCCATGGCCCGAGAAGGCGGGATTGGAGTCATTCACAAGAACATGTCGGCCGAGCGCCAGGCCGGTGAAGTGGATAAGGTGAAACGCAGCGAACACGGTGTCATTATTGACCCGATTTTTTTATCTCCGGAGCACAAGGTGCAAGATGCGCTGGAAATGATGAGCCGCTATCGCATTTCGGGCGTACCCATTGTGCGCGAGGGCGGGTATTTGGTTGGCATCCTCACCAACCGGGACCTCCGTTTTGAAGAACGGTTTGACCGTCCCATTTATGAGGTGATGACGCATGAGAATTTGGTGACCGCCCCGGAGGGAACGACGTTAGACGACGCTAAAAAAATATTGGCCCAGCACCGCATTGAAAAGCTGCCGCTGGTGGACGGTCAAGGACGGCTACGCGGCCTCATCACCATTAAGGACATCGAGAAGGCGCGAAAATTCCCCCATGCGGCCAAGGACTCGAATGGTCGGCTATTAGTGGCGGCTGCGGTGTCGGTGGGCGAGGGTACCATGGAACGGGTCGAGGCGCTGATGGCCGCTGGGGTTGACGTTGTGGTAGTGGATACCGCGCACGGACACGCCCGTGGTGTGCTGAACACGGTGCGGCGTATCAAAGATGCGTTTCCTGCCATTGACGTCGTGGGCGGCAACGTGGCAACCCGCGAAGGGACGGAGGCTCTCATCGAGGCAGGAGCCGATGCGGTCAAGGTGGGAGTGGGACCGGGCTCGATTTGCACGACTCGGGTGGTGGCCGGTATTGGGGTGCCGCAAATCACGGCAGTGTGGGAGTCGTACCGGGCGGCGACGGTTCAGGCGGTGCCGATTATTGCCGACGGGGGCATCCGCTGGTCGGGCGACATCGTTAAGGCATTGGCCGCGGGGGCTGCATCCGTGATGATGGGCTCGCTCTTTGCCGGTACCGAGGAGAGTCCCGGGGAGATGGAGATTTATAAAGGCCGGTCGTTTAAGGTGTACCGCGGGATGGGATCGCTGGGTGCCATGAAGCAAGGATCGAGCGATCGGTACTTTCAAGATGATTTGGACGTGGAAAAGTTGGTCCCGGAAGGGATTGAAGGGAGGGTGCCCTATCGCGGATCCTTGGCTGACACCGTATATCAGCTAATTGGCGGCATTCGTTCCGGCATGGGCTATTGCGGGGCCAAAGACTTGGCGGCGTTGCGCGCCCAGGGCCGGTTTATCCGCATTACCGGGGCCGGGTTGACTGAAAGCCACCCGCACGACGTGCAAATTATCAAAGAAGCTCCAAACTATAGTTTATAGCTCGGCTCCATGCTCCGGGATCGACGAGAGGGAGAGATTTGTGGCGCAGTTTGTCATTGAAGGCGGCAACGCCCTAGCTGGCGATGTGGCTGTTGAAGGGTCGAAAAACAGCGCATTGCCGATTATTGTGGCGGCAGCCTTGGCGCAGGACGGCGTGACCGTGTTGGAAAATATTCCGCGGTACACCGATATTTTAGATTTGTGTCAGATTCTCAGCGAGATGGGCGTGCAGGTGGAATGGCAGGGAGAGACTCGGTTGGCCATTGACGCCAAAACCCTGACGACCCACCAGGCTCGCTATGATTTAGCCGGCAAGCTGCGCGGCTCAACTTATCTGGTGGGTCTGTTGTTGGCCCGCCTGGGCGAGGCCGACGTGGCATTCCCGGGCGGGTGTCAAATCGGATCCCGTCCGGTGAACTTTCATATTCAAGGATTTCAAGCGTTAGGCGCGAACATGCGTCTGGAGCACGGATCCATCCAAGGTACGGTGTCGGGACGGCTCAAAGGCACCCGGATGTATATTGAACGCGCATCGTTCGGAACGACCTTAAATCTCATGATTGCCGGCAGTCTGGCGGAGGGCACAACCACCCTGGAAAACGCCGCGATGGAGCCGGAGGTTGTGGACGTGGCCAACTTTTTGAATGGCATGGGGGGACGGGTGCGCGGCGCCGGAACCAATCTGATCCGGGTTGAAGGGGTTGACCGATTAAAGGGAACACATCATGAAATTATCCCCGATCGGCTGGAAGCGGGAACCTACCTCATGGCCGGGGCGATTACCGCAGGGGTGGTCACGGTGGGAAACGTCATCCCCGAACATTTGCGCACCGTGCTGTTAAAGCTGAGCCAGACGGGAGCGCAAATCGAAGAGGATATGGACTGGATTCGAATCATCGCCGCCCCGCGCTTAAAGTCAGTCGATATTGAAACCCTGCCGCATCCCGGCTTTCCCACTGATCTACATCCGCAGATGGTCGCCTTGCTCACGATCTGTGACGGCCTGGCGGTGGTACAGGAAACAGTCTTCGAAAATCGCTTTGGCTACACTCACGACTTGGCCCGTTTGGGAGCGGATGTCAAGGTGGATCGGGAAACAGCTATCATTCGTGGAGTGGGGCGATTGACGGGAGCCCCGGTCCAGGCGCAGGATATTCGCGGAGGGGCTGCGCTGGTGCTAGCCGCGCTTCGGGCCGAGGGGACCACCATCGTCGGTGGGGTGGAGTACATCGACCGCGGATACCACGGCATGGAGCAAAAGATGGCATCGCTGGGCGCTTTGATGAGGCGCCGGCCCTGATTTCAGCGAGGAGGCTTGAACATGGGCGAGACAGTGGTGGTGGCGGTTGCGCGCACGCCGTTTGTAAGCTTTGGCGGGGCTCTGAAGGACGTGCCGGCCACCGACTTGGGTGCGGCGGCAATTCGCGGGGCGTTGGAACGCGCGGGAGTCAGAGGGACCGAGATTGAGTATGCCTACATGGGACAGGTGGTGCAGGCCGGAGCAGGGCAAATCCCGTCACGTCAGGCCACGATGCGGGCCGGATTGCCGGAAACGGTGCCATCGGACACGATTAACAAAGTTTGTGCCTCCAGCTTGAGGGCGGTCAATTTAGCAGACATGGCTATCCGTTTGGGCGACATCAAGACGGCGGTGGCAGGCGGAATGGAATCGATGAGCCAGGCCCCCTATCTCGTCAAGGGAGCCCGTTATGGACTACGCATGGGCGATACCGCATTCATCGATGCGGTGGTGCAGGACGGGCTTTGGTGTAGTTTCGGTCAATGCCACATGGGTGTCTACGGGAGTGATGTGGCGCGGGAATATCACATTTCTCGGGAAGAGCAAGATCGGTGGGCATACCGGAGCCACCAGCGGGCATTGGCTGCTATTGACAGCGGCCGGCTTGGCGAGGAAATTGTGGCAGTGGACGTTCCCGGGAAGAAGGGTACGGTCACCACCGTCAGCGAGGACGTAGGGCCGCGTCGCGATACCAGTCTGGAGAAGCTGGCCCAATTGAAGCCGGCCTTTCAGCTGGACGGCACGGTGACGGCGGGAAACGCTCCGGGACTGACCGACGGGGCGGCGGCATTGGTGCTGATGTCAAAGGAAGAAGCAGAAACCCGCGGGATGGTGCCGCTGGCCACCATTGTCAGTTCAGGGTGGGCATCGCGTGAGCCCAAGTATTTGCACACCGTGCCAGCTTATGCCGCCGAGATCGCACTCAGCCGGGCGGGACTGACCGCCCGCGATGTCACCCTGGCGGAAATTAACGAGGCCTTCGCTGCGGTGACGTTAACCAGCATGCAGCTCTTGGGGCTTGACGAAGACCGGGTTAATGTCAACGGCGGTGCAGTGGCGTTGGGACACCCGATTGGAGCCTCGGGCGCCCGAATTTTACTGACGCTCATTCTCGAGTTGAGGCATCGCGGCGGAGGATACGGCCTCGCAACCATCTGCAGCGGCGGTGGGCAGGGTGAGGCCACCCTAATCCGGGTGGACTAGGCGAAGGAGCGAGATAGGGATGGCGAGGTTCTTGGTGGTGGGTGCCGGTCAGATGGGTGCCGGGATTGCCCAGACGGCGGCGGCCCACGGCTTTGAGGTGTACCTGACCGATGCGCTGGCCGACGGGCTTGAGCGCGGTCTGGCAGGGATTGACAAGCGTTTGGCCGGCCAGGTGGAAAAGGGGCGGCTTAGCGCCGAAGAAAAGGACCGGATCTTGGCTCGGATGCACCCGGTGGCAAGTCTAAAAGCCGTGAGCCAAGCCGACCTGGTGATCGAGGCAATTGTGGAGGACGAGGCGGCCAAGCGTCTGCTGTTCCAACAGCTGGATGTTCATTTTGGGCCTCAGACCATCTTAGCCAGCAATACCTCATCCATCAGCATTACCCGGCTTGCCCGGGTCACATCGAGACCCGAGCGGGTTATTGGCATGCACTTTATGAACCCGGTTCCGGTGATGACGCTGGTTGAGGTGATTCGGGGCGAGTTGACCGACACCGCCACGGTTGAGACGGTTTTGGGATACGCCCGCGAGATGGGGAAAACGCCGGTAACAGCGCAGGACTATCCGGGATTTGTCGCCAACCGCATTTTAATGCCAATGATCAACGAGGCGATTTTTGCCCTGGGAGAAGGCGTTGCCGACCGTGATGCCATTGATGCCGTGATGAAGCTCGGCATGAATCATCCGATGGGGCCGTTGACCCTGGCCGACTTCATTGGCCTGGATACATGCCTGGCCATCCTCGAGGTCTTATACCAGGGATTCGGCGATCCGAAATACCGTCCCGCTCCGCTGCTCAAGAAGATGGTGGATGCGGGCCTTTACGGGCGAAAGAGCGGGCGCGGGTTTTACCAGTATTAATCTCCTGAGGTCAACAGATACCGGCTAAGGCGCTGAAGTTGGGGGCTATTCGGTTCGCAACGCGGGGACGGGTAATGGAGCGTTAATACAGGTCAGTGGCGAGCCGCCCTTTTGTGATTTGCCTCCTTTGTCGCCGGCGGCTTCGCGGGCAGCGGCAGTTTAGGCGGCGATTTTAGTCCGAACTCCCGCACATATTGCGGCATCGTGACAAACCGATAACCTTCGGACTCCAGTACCGGCAGAATCGCTGCCAGGGCGCGGACCGTTTGGCTGCGATTGCCGCCGCTGTCATGCATGAGCACAATGGCGCCGGATTGGGCATTCGTCAGCACCTTACGGGTAATAAAGGTGGTTCCCGGCATCGCCCAGTCGCGCGTGTCGATAGACCAGAGGGTCACAGTATAGCCTTCATGGGAGAGAGCGGAAACGAGCCGCGTGTTGGAGTTGCCGTAGGGAGGGCGATAGAACGGGGCCATGGGAATTTTCTCTTTTTTAAGCAGCGTCTCTGCCCGGGCGGCGTCCCGCTCAACGCCGGCCACGCCCATGCGAAAATAATTGACATGGTTGTACCCGTGATTGGCGATCACCGATCCTTGTCTCACGATATCTCGAGCTAGGTTGGGGAACTGAGCCACCTGAGAGCCCAGCACAAAGAAGGTGGCGTGAGCGTGATAGCGGGTTAAAAGTTTTAGGATTTCAGGCGTATACTGTGGAGACGGTCCGTCATCAAAGGTGAGCGCAATAATGGGGGTGGGCGGTTTCCTAGCGGGCACCGTCTGCATCTGTGGCACGAGCGGGGCCGTCGAAAGGAGATAAGCCAAAGCCACAAACGTACCCCCCAGGGCGGCAACCAATACAGCCGCCCGCCATTTATGCGCTCGCATTCTCATCCCGCCTTTTCCCAGGGGTTGTCTAATGGCTATGATACCCGCATCAAACTTATGAGGGCGGCAGGAATTTCGGCGTTCGACACGAACCCTTCATAAGAGGTGTGGGCACGCATGCGCATGTTAAGTGTGGGAATTTTAGGATTGGGAGCTCTGCTGGCTGCGTGTTTGGGCTGGCATGACATCTGGCACGTGCTTCGACAGGCCCGGGGCTTAGCCCTCACTGGATGGTTTATCGGCATGGCAGGTTTAGCCCTGATGGTCGGGCGGCGGCGCCATCATTCCTTTGGCCGGTTGGCTTTGGGATTGGCATTAGCGGCTCTGGGCTTGGCCTTATTGGCGATTCCCAACGACTCCCGGGGGCTTTTGACCGGCCTTCGGGTGGGCTACGCGGGTAGCCTTTTGGCTGTTTTGCCGCATTCCTGGCGGCTATACCGACGCCCTGCCTGGCGAAAGGGCGTGTCGGCGGACGAGCGGTTAAGCGAGGAGGTTCTCTAGCCATTGTCGAACCATCCGGAACTCCCGCACCTGAACCAGGCGGGTCATGTACATATGGTAGACGTCGGTGCAAAGTCCGAAACCCGACGGCGGGCCACGGCGGAGGGACGCCTTGAAACGCGGTCTGACATCGTTGCCTTGGTTAAGGCGGGGGATGCTCCCAAAGGCGACGTGTTGGCGGTGGCGCGCGTGGCCGGCGTGATGGCTGCCAAAAAAACGGCGGATCTTATTCCCTTAGCCCACCCGATTCCGCTAGTGAAAGTCGGTGTCGATATCGCGTTGGAAGAGGAAGCGTTCCATGTCGTAGCGGATGTGGAAACGGTCGCACGCACCGGTGTCGAGATGGAGGCACTCACTGCCGTGAGCGCCGCCCTATTGACCCTGTATGATATGTTAAAGTCCCGGGATCGGGCCATGGCTATCACCCAAGTGCGCTTACTGAGCAAAAGCGGAGGACGTTCCGGAGAATTTCGGCGAAAGGACGAGTGACGCCATGCGTGCGGCAATACTCACGTCAAGCGACGCCGGGGCTCGTGGCGAGCGGTCGGATGAGTCCGGGGAAAAACTGAAAGAGAAGCTTCAACCCATTGCGGAAGTGGCGGCGTACCGTGTGTTGCCGGATGAACCGGTGGAGTTGGAGCACCAAGTGTGGCAGTGGATTCGCCAGGGCATCGACCTGATTGTCACCACCGGCTCGACCGGATTGGGCCCCCGCGATGTCATGCCTGAGGTCACGCGCCGCGTCATCGACCGGGAAGTACCGGGGATGGCTGAGGCGATGCGGGCCGAATCGATAAAGCACACCCCCTTCGGCATGATGTCGCGCCAAGTCGTGGGTGTGGCAGAACAAACCCTTATCATCAATTTCCCCGGGTCGCCCAAAGCCATTGACGAACTATGGCCGGTCGTTTTGCCGGTGATATCCCATCTCGTCGACGTCGTACACGGTCGGACACAGCATAATCCGCCGGAGAGTCCCGAATCCGAGGGATGAAGTAGTCCCCGTCATAGCGTGAACACCCGCAAAAAATCGCGTCAGTACACGTCATACAACGCTTTAACCCAGAATCGGGCGACTTTGCGGCCCACGAGTCACCGATCTTTTTAGGAAAGTATTTGACGCCAGCCTGGAATTTCGCTATCATCCCATTTGGAATCTGTTAGCACTCGCTAGGTGCGAGTGCTAACACGGTGCGGATAGATCGCGCCGCTGGACATAAGTCTGATGGAGGAGGGAATACCGTGGAGATTCGTCCGTTGAGCGACCACGTGGTCGTGAAGCTCATTACCGAAGAAAAAACCGTGGCAGGCATTGTGCTGCCAGATACCGCCAAAGACAAACTGCAGCGGGCCGAGGTTGTGGCGGTGGGCAGCGGCCGACTTCTGGACAACGGCACGCGCGCGTCCTTGGAAGTGAAGCCTGGGGACCTGGTGCTGTTCGAAAGCGGTTTTGGCCAAAGGGTGCGAATTGATGACGCGGATTACCTACTGTTGCAGGAGAGCGATATCCTCGCGGTTCTTGCGACAAGCTCAGTCGTAGCCTAGGACATATTACCCCACGAAGGAGGACGAAGTTTCAATGGCCAAGCAGATGATTTATGAAGAGGAAGCGCGGCGTGCGCTGGAGCGTGGTGTCGACAAGCTGGCCAACGCGGTGAAAGTGACGTTGGGACCGAAGGGCCGCAACGTCGTGTTGGAAAAGAAGTTCGGCGCTCCCTTGATTACCAATGACGGGGTCACGATTGCCCGGGAAATCGAACTGGAAGACCCCTTCGAAGCCATGGGTGCCCAGTTGGTTAAAGAGGTAGCCACCAAGACCCAAGATGTCGCCGGAGATGGAACCACCACGGCCACGGTGCTGGCTCAGGCGATGATCCACGAGGGCCTGAAGAATGTGACGGCCGGCGCCAACCCCATGGGTATTCGTCACGGCATTGAGGCGGCGGTCAATCGGGCGGTTGAGGAAATCCGCAAGATTTCGAAGCCGATTGAAGGAAAGTCGGCCATTACCCAAGTGGCGTCGATTTCCGCCAATGACAATGAAATTGGCGCCTTGATTGCCGAGGCCATGGAAAAGGTCGGAGCCGACGGCGTTATTACCGTGGAAGAGGCTAAGACCACCGGAACCACCTTGGAAACGGTGGAAGGGATGCAGTTTGACCGCGGATACGTTTCGCCCTACATGGTCACGGATACCGAGAAGATGGAGGCCGTTCTCAGCGACCCCTACATCCTCATTACCGACCGTAAGATCTCGGCGATTCAGGATCTGCTCCCGGTGTTAGAGAAGATTGTTCAGCGCGGCAAGCCGTTGGTCATTATTGCCGAGGATGTCGAGGGTGAAGCACTGGCCACGTTGGTGGTGAATAAGCTCCGCGGCACGCTCACGGCGGTGGCGGTGAAGGCCCCCGGGTTTGGCGACCGCCGCAAGGCCATGCTGGAAGACATTGCGATTTTAACTGGCGGCCAGGTCATCTCCGAAGATCTCGGGTTGAAGCTGGAGAATGTTACGCCGGAGATGCTGGGCCAGGCGCGCCAGATCAAGGTCGCCAAGGAAGAGACCACGATTGTTGATGGTCACGGCAGTGACCAAGACATCAAGAAGCGGATCGCGGTCATTAAGAATCAGATCGAGGATACGACATCCGACTATGACCGCGAGAAGTTGCAGGAGCGGTTGGCGAAGCTGTCCGGTGGTGTGGCCGTGATTCAGGTGGGGGCCGCAACCGAAGTGGAACTCAAGGAAAAGAAGCTGCGGATTGAGGACGCGCTGTCGGCCACCCGCGCAGCGGTAGAAGAGGGTATTGTCCCTGGCGGCGGTACCGCGTTTCTGCGCGCTATCCCCGCGCTAGACGACCTCAAAGTTGAGGGCGACGAGAAGATTGGCGCCGCCATCGTTCGCCGCGCGTTAGAAGAACCTGTCCGACAGATTGCCCAAAACGCGGGTCTGGAAGGCTCAGTTATCGTTGAAAATGTGAAGAAGGAGTCTGGCAACCGCGGCTACGATGCGACTTCCAACCAAGTGGTAGACATGGTGCAGGCGGGTATTGTCGATCCGGCCAAGGTCACCCGTTTCAGCCTTCAGAATGCGGCGTCAATTGCGGCCATGCTATTGACCACCGAAGCGCTGGTAGCAGACAAGCCGGAAAAGAAGGAAGCTATGCCCGGAGCTGGCGGCATGGGCGGCATGGGCGGTATGGGCGACATGATGATGTAACCGATTGTCTGAGAGGGGGCCGGCTGGCCCTCTCTTCTTTTTGCGCCGACAAGGCTCAACGTTGGACATGAATGGGAATGGAATTACCAAATGATGGGGATGATATAGAACGAGTCACCAAGGAGGAGGAGAAAGCATGGAAGTCACACTAACGCAGCTGCTTCAAATCGCGCCGGAGCTGGGTTCGTCATTGCGTGACGATGTGCGTTCCGGGCGGTTGGCTGCCTCACGCAAACGCGGCGTGGCCGGACGACCCTACGTTTTGCGCACAGAAGATTTAGAGGCATCCGGGCGCCCGGAGTACCGTGAATTAGCGGAAATGGCCACACGGGCGCCGATGGCCGCCCCGGTCCGCGCCAAGCGAATGCTGGCGACCGCGCCGGTGATGGCTATGCGCCCCGACACCGAGCTCTTTGATATTGTCGAATCCCAGCACATGATGCTTAAGGATTTGGTGCAAGTGCTCACCCAGGAAATGCGGGGGCGCTACGATCGGATGGATCGGCAGCAGATGCAGATGCAGGAGCTATCGTACAAGCTGGGGCAGGCTCACCAAGAAATTGCCCGGCTTGAACGGATGTTGGCTGACCGAACGCTTGCTCGGGTGGACGAGGCCAAGTAGGGCCAGCTAGCGAAATAAGGGCGTCCTGCGGACGCCCTTATTTTAGTAGACTGTTGTTTACAGGACAGATCCGCTACACTGAAAGGAACCTGAGAGATGGAGGGTCCGACATGCGTGACGGTGAGCCGCTGTTGTTTCCAATCGGCGAGGTCAAAGCCCGCACCGGTCTCACGGAACGGCGGATTCGTTACTACGAAAGCTTGAAGTTGTTAACTCCGCGCCGCAGTGAAGGCAACCAACGGCTTTATTCTCAACACGACATCGAGCGCCTGAAAGAGATCAAGGAATGGTTGGATTCCGGCTTGTCATTAAAAGCGGTGCGTGCGCGGCTGGCGGAACCGCCGGATGCGATCGAGCGCGATGCTGAAAGTTACTTTGAGGGCAAACGCATTGCGCATGGTGAGCGGCCGCGCCATGGATCGCTTTATCCGCTCAAGGAGCGGGCGCTCATTTTGCGACGCCTGGAAGAAGAAAGGGAGGAGAACGAGTAATTGCGCACGGCGCCAGGGGAACGGTTGGAAGTGCTCGTCCGCGCTCAAGACATTCAGTCGCGGGTTCAGTTGCTAGGTCAGCACATCACCCAAGATTATGAGAATAAGGAGCTTATTTTGATCGGGATCTTAAAAGGGTCCTTTGTTTTTATAGCCGATTTGGCGCGGGCTATCGACCTGCCGCTGGCAGTCGACTTTATGGCGGTCTCATCCTATGGAATGTCCACCAAGTCATCTGGAGTGGTGCGCATTATTAAGGATTTGGATGAAAGCGTCGAAGGGAAACATGTCTTGGTTGTCGAGGATATTGTGGATACCGGGCTGACCCTAAATTACATTTATAGTCATTTGAAGTCGCGGGGGGCAACGTCAGTAAAGATTTGCACGCTATTGGACAAGGTGTCGCGCCGACAAATTGCCGTGCCGGTCCACTATAAAGGGTTTGAGATTCCCGACGCGTTTGTTGTCGGCTATGGACTAGACGTTGAAGAGCGATACCGCAATTTGGCCGATGTGTGCCAGGTGGTACAAAGCTAATGGCATCAGGGGTCATCGTTCTCGACTTTGGTGCACAGTACAACCAGCTTATAGCGCGGCGCATCCGCGAGTGCGAGGTGTTCTGCGAGGTCCTCCCCGGCGACACCCCGGCGGCCTGGATCCGCGAAAAACATCCTAAGGCGGTGGTGCTGTCGGGGGGGCCGGCCAGCGTCTTCGCCCCGGGAGCACCGGGACTGGACTCGGCAATATTCGACCTCGGAATTCCGGTGCTGGGGATTTGCTATGGTATGCAACTCATGGCCAAAGTGTTGGGGGGCGTGGTGGAACACGCCGAGGGGCGAGAATACGGTCGTGCCGAAATGACTCTGGGCGCGCCATCACCGCTTTTAGACAAGGTGCCCGATCCTTCGGTGGTGTGGATGAGCCATGGCGATCTGGTAGTATCGCCGCCGCCGGGATTTTCGATATTGGCTAAAACCCCGCGTACGCCGATTGCCGCGATGGGCGACCCCGCCCGCAATTTATGGGCCGTGCAATATCATCCCGAAGTGCATCACACCCCGGACGGAATTACACTCTTTACCAACTTTCTTTACCACATCGCACACATCCAGCCAGATTGGAAAGCGGACAACGTGATTCAGTCTCAGGTGGAGAAAGTGCGGGAGGCGGTGGGCAACGGACGCGCCCTCATTGCACTCTCCGGAGGCGTTGACTCCGCCGTTGCCGGGGCGATTGCCCGCAAGGCCCTTGGTGACCGTTTGACCGCAATCCTCATCGACCACGGTATGCTCCGAGCCGGTGAGGTCGAAGAGGTGCGCCAAGCATTTTCCGATATTGATTTCCGCGTGGTGAACGCCAAGACAGAGTTTTTGCACGCGTTGGCGGGAGTGACCGATCCCGAACAAAAACGCAAGATCATCGGCCGTGAGTTTATTCGTGCCTTTGAGAGAGCGCAGGCCGAAATCGGACAACGGGAGGTCTTGATTCAGGGTACGGTCTATCCCGATGTCATTGAGTCCGGAGGTCAGGGCGCCCATACCATCAAATCCCATCACAATGTCGGCGGTCTGCCTGACGATGTGGCCTTTCACGTTGTCGAACCCCTGCGCTGGCTCTTCAAAGACGAGGTGCGCCGGGTGGGCGAAGCCCTTGGGCTCCCTGCACAGTTGGTGTGGCGTCAGCCGTTTCCCGGACCCGGACTTGCCGTTCGCATAATCGGCGACGTGACCGAGGACAAAATCGTGGTGTTGCGACAAGCTGACGCTATCGTGCGCGAGGAGATCCGAAAGGCGGGACTGGAACTCAGCATTTGGCAGGCATTTGCGGTACTGTTGGACCTGCGCTCGGTAGGTGTTATGGGCGATGCACGGACATACGGGTATCCGATTGTCGTACGGGCGGTGGAGAGCCAGGACGGCATGACCGCCGACTGGGTGCGGCTTCCGTATGATGTGTTGGAGACCATTGCCGGCCGCATTGTGGGTGAAGTGGCATCGGTCAATCGCGTGGTCTATGACGTGACATCCAAACCGCCGGCCACTATTGAATGGGAATAAGTTAAGGGGATCCGTGATTGATCGGCCGGTCGTCCCCCGCAGATTATGACCGATACGTCCGCTTCCGAGCGATTGCCACCATGGACTTTGGGGTCCGGCATCAGCTTGGATACCGAGCGGTCACCCATTGCCTGACTCCAGGCCTGGATTGCGAACATTCGGCAGGGTGCTTGGCATTACCTCACGACGATGCTACATGGAGCAGATCATGGAGGTTTAAACTGCTTGCAATAAGACTAGCAGGACTTTCTAGTTATGGCCGCAAGAAAGTTGAGAACCCCTTGCTACGCAAGGGGTTGAGCGATCGGCCAATGTATTATATACGGCTTGGAGCACAGCAGGCAGAGCCAGGGTTTGCCCCCAGTGCATCAGTTGCTCATGGTCGATGGTATACGTCAACGTCGGTCGACCGACCGCGTCCGGTTCCCCGATCGTGGTCCGAACCCAGTCGCGGACCGGGGGGCCGGCCTTGGTGATCGCGGTGGCCACCCGCTGGTGGAGGGCGGCGACCGTCGGTCGCCGAACCCCTTGGACCACCTGGCGTTGAATGCTCTGGAGGCGGTCTTGCAACTTGCGCAGACGCACCAGTTCCCCCTGCCATTATCCTTCGGTCGGGCGACGCGGCCCGGATCGACCAAGAACCCACAATGGTTGGCGAGATCCCGATAGGTCCGGTTCAGCACCGGATCATAGAGGTCGGATTTCACGACCCCATCTTTGAGGTTGTCGAAGATGATTCGGCGGGGCACTTCCCCAAAGAACGCAAAGGCCGCGATATGGGCCTGGCACCAGGTGGCTTGATCTTGCTTGACACACCAATAGGCGAATTGATGTCGACTCAACCGCAAAGTCATGACGAACGCAATGCACGACCACCTTTTTGTGGGTCTGCATGTCGACCCAGACCCCCATTTTCCCAAAGTCGACCTGTGCTTCCCCGCCGGGGTCGACATGGTCTCGCCAAGCAGTCACATCGCGGGCTTGTGGCGGCTGTTCGAAAGGTGCCACAATAACGACGGAAGGTCGACAAGGCGACCGTGAGCCCCGTGTCGTCACACAACCGTTGCCAGACGGTGGTGACACGATTGCCAAACACTCGGGAAATGACTGTAACGAAATCGAGGCGGCAAAACGAATTTGCAAACACATTTGTCAGGAGGAGGCATCGCAATGACCCGCCACATTCCAACGGATATCTTGTTCGATGATGAAGCATTTCGAGAGTATCTCAAGACAGATTGGTTAATTAAAGCCATGTTGCAACTTGAGGGAACCCGGAAATCTGTGGGCCTGTCGCAGAAGGAATTAGCTGCGCGGTTGGATACCACTCAGTCAGCGATATCTAGGGCCGAAAACGATTTGGACGGGTCGATTTCCTTGCGACGTTATGCGGAATGGCTATTTGCTTGTGGTTCTGTTCCAACAGTGGTGGAAACGAAACCTCTCGACGCTATTCGTCAGGACTACATCGCAGACTGCATCGGCTAGAATATGGAACCCAAAGAGGGCCACCAGCAACTGTTGACCGAACCGCAATCGCAAGCGGATCGTCCGAGTCAGATTACGCAAGGAAACTTCGAAGCCAAGGGACCATTTGCGGCGTTTACCAGTCCAAGCGAATATCTCCAGGGGTTGTCCGCATGAATAATCTCGCTATCATCACGGCTTCGCAGGCCTTTATTTACCCACCGGAAGCAATCAGGTTGTCGTATCTGATCATGCCCACCTGCAAGGGGCCATCGCGCAGACCTTTGGGTTTCGCGGCTCGGGGATTGCGTCTCCGCCTCAAACATTCGGTCCAGTGGACATGACGAACCCACCGGGTCCAGTGTACGAATGGGGTCAATGGGAATCGGACACAGGCGTTCCATTTCCGATTAGGCTCTTGGCCATCGAGAATAAGCGCATCGTCTGGCAAATTGCTGGCGCCGAAAATGAGGCAATAAAAGGCCCCATGGAGCAACTTGAATCCATCTGCGAGAGTGCAAGGACCCTTGCAGAGGGCGTGAAGGTGATCGGGCAATGGAAAAGCACCCAATGGTATTCCGAGATGTCCTTTACACTCGATGTGGATGTTGACGCGTTCAAACGTGTCGTTCCCCTTTTGCATATGTCGACGAAGCCTTGTATATGGAAATTCCGCAAACCCAGCGGACCTTCCCAGCTATCACTGTCTTTAACTATCGTCCAGATGAGTCCTTCCCCGGAGAGCTTCGTCAGTGGCATGGGTCAAAATTCAATTTGGCGTTGAGGCAAGGGGCCACCGTCGACGAAAACACGTTCTATAGCGCAGCACCGCTCAAGACCAAAGACCATATTGCTCTAATCGAGAAAATCGAAAATCATCTCAAGAAAGCATAGGTAGTCTACCCCCTGGAGCTTGCGCAAAAGAAACATCTGCCTGCTGTTCATCGTCGTGCCCACGTCTCCCGTCCTTGCCTTGCGAGGCTTGCCAGCTATCCGCCGTCCGGGGCACGACGGTCACATCTAAAACTCCAGTGGCCATATCCGCGACGAATGGAGTACACGCAAAATCTGAACAGCACCCTCATCGACACGATACGGAATAATAAGGGGTGTTCCGGGCACCACTAACTCACGAGTACCGAGAACTCGGCTGGGACGACCCAAACCGGGCATGGCTGTTAGTTGCTGCACACGGTCTCATGCGCGCCGTGCAGTTGCAACGGCCGATTCGGGACTTGAGTGGGCGATAAAATCAATCGCGTCCTGCAAATCTTGCAAGGCGTTCTCGGTCCCCTTAATTTTCAGGTGTTACACCCCATTGACCAAAAACTTCGCGCACTCGTTCTTCGGACGCAAACTCACCCTGATCCGCAGCTGCAATGCCCTCACGGATAGCCTCGACTTGTCACTCTTGCTCAGTCAAATAAGCCTCTATTGCCTGGCTGACCAGGTATGCCGGCGTCCGTTCGGTGGCCTCGGCCAGAACCTTCAATCTTGCTTTCACTTCGGGGCGCAAGCGCACCGTTACGACCTCTGTTTTCATGGATACACCCCCGAATGAGTCTTCGCATGCGCTGACAACATTGTGTACACACGCGACGCATCAGTCCGATATCGACGGCTAGCAGGAGTTTCCTACTTATGGTTCGCGTTGACCAAGTTTGAGTTCCAGCCGTTATTGGTGAAATCCCCGAGTCCCGCATGAGACGGTAGTTTGAGGCCCTCGTTACGTCTTCACCGGATCGACCGATGCCGCCAACAATGCCCCCAAGTTGTATAATACGTGCGAAATGCTCAAAACCGTGATTCTATTAGGGTTTCAGACGTTTGGCACTCACTAACTCGGAAACTCCTGCTAGCTCAAAAGGTACTGGGATGGCCAGTCGGGTGCGAATCCGGCGGCGCAGTACGGTACGAGGCTGCTCACTCGTTTTCGTTTAAGGACAGGATTGCTTCGTGACATTCTGTCGAGCGCCTGCTTGTGGACGGGGGAGGAAGGTCGCCCCACCTTGCCCCAATCCATTGCCTGGCCAATGGCTCTAAAAAGCTGGCTTGCAGATATCCGATGCGGAGTGATGATCAGCCGTGGATGGTTCCACCAGAGCGGTTCGAATAACAGGCGAGCCCAGGGTCATGCTAAGAGGTAGAAAGCGGCGAACGTTTATTGTACAATGCGATTGTAATGTTCGGGTTCTGGAGGATCGATATGATAGATCGCTATGCCCGCCCCATGATGCGGAAACATTGGTCGGATCAAACGCGCTATGAACGCTGGCTTCAGGTCGAAATTTTGGCGCTAGAGGCATGGGAGCGGCTGGGACAGGTTCCGCGAGGGGTTAGCGCACGGGTGCAACAACATGCGTCGGTACAAGCGGACAGAGTCGATGAGTACGAGGTCCGCTATCATCACGATATGCTGGCCTTTATCAGCGCCGTGGGCGAGAGCTTGGCCTCCGACGATGCCAAGTACGTCCACTTTGGTTTAACCTCCACCGACGTGGTCGATACGGCGTTGGCATCATTGACGACGGAGGCGCTCGATATCATTTTGGCGGACGTGGATGCCCTATCCGATGCGCTAAAGCGCCGCGCGTTGGAAAATCGCACGGTTCCTGTCATCGGGCGCACCCATGGAATCCACGCCGAGCCGACCAGCCACGGCCTTAAATGGGCGCTCTGGTGGCTGGAACTGGGTCGGGATCGGGACCGCATTAGGCGTGCCCGGGACAACATGGCGGTGATGAAGCTGTCCGGTGCGGTGGGAAACTATGCTAATCTGCCGCCGGCGGTTGAGGAGTATGTGGGGGAACGGATGGGGCTTAAGCCGGCGCCGTTGTCGACGCAAATTTTGCAGCGTGACCGGCATGCCGAAGTGCTCACCAGTCTGGCCATTTTGGGGGGAACCCTCGACAAGATAGCTACAGAAATTCGGCTGTCGCAACGGACCGAAGTGGGTGAGTTGGAAGAGCCGTTCGCCCAGGGTCAGCGCGGATCATCCGCGATGCCGCATAAGAAAAACCCGATCAAATGCGAACAAGTGTCTGGATTGGCGCGGCTTCTCCGGGGGTACGTGGTGCCTGCCCTAGAAGATATGGTGCTCTGGTATGAGCGCGACATTTCCCATTCCTCGGTCGAGCGGGTGCTGCTACCTGATGCCACGACGCTGGCCGACTACCTGGTAACGCAAATGACGCGCATTGTTCAGGGCGTCAC
The DNA here is from genome assembly GCA_021820965.1 of Bacillota bacterium. GTDB lineage: Bacteria > Bacillota > Sulfobacillia > Sulfobacillales > Sulfobacillaceae > Sulfobacillus_B. The sequence continues at coordinate 30,318 of JAKACZ010000034.1, forward strand.
GATTCATGCTGAGCGCATGCGCCAAAATCTTGAAATGACCGGCGGATTAGTGTTCTCCGGGCGTGTGCTCTTGGCCTTGGTAAAGGGTGGCATGTCTCGCGACCACGCCTACGATGTCGTGCAGCGGCACGCCTTAGAAGCGGGTCGCGACCCGTCTCAGAGCTTCCGCCAGCGATTGACTCAAGATCGGGAAGTCAAAGAGCTGCTTTCGGCTGAGCAGCTGGAATCGATGTTTGATGTCGAGCCGTATTTGCGTGAGGTAGACACCATCTACCGTCGTATCGGGCTTTTGGACAGCTAAAGGGGTGGCTCACGATGAGACTTTTATACGAGGGCAAAGCTAAGCGGGTGTATGAGACCGACAATCCCGACCAGGTTCAGGTGGAGTTCAAGGATTCCGCCACCGCCTTTAATGGGCAAAAGAGGGCGGACATTGATGGCAAGGGCGCCGTCAACGCGGCGGTCTCGGCGCGTCTTTTTGCATGGCTTGAGGAGCATGGACTAGAGACCCACTTCCTTGAACAAATTGATGAACAGAACCTATTAGTCGAGAAACTGACCATGATTGGGCTGGAAGTTGTCGTGCGCAACTGGGTGGCGGGTTCCCTGAACCAGCGCACCGGGCTTGACGAGGGGACGCCCCTGGATGTACCTGTTCTCGAATGCTACTACAAGAACGACGCACTGGGCGATCCGCTGCTTAACGACGATCATATCCGTCTTTTGGGACTGGCCAGCCCGGATCTGGTGGCGCGGCTGCGTCAAGAGGCGCTTCGCATCAATCAGGTGCTGACTCCCTTTTTTTTGGACCGCGGCATCGTGTTGGTGGACTTTAAATTGGAATTCGGCTGGAATCGGGATGGGGCATTGAAGCTCGGTGATGAGATTTCTCCGGACACATGCCGGCTGTGGGACAAGACCAGCGGCGAGCGGCTGGACAAGGATCGGTTCCGACGTGACTTGGGTGGAGTCGAAGACGCGTATCAGGAAATCTATCGAAGGGTGATGATGACCGCCCATGCCTAGGTTTGAAGCGACGGTCACTGTCGTCTTGAAACCCGACATTCTCGACCCTGCCGGCGAAGCGACCGCCCACGTGCTTCAGCATCTGGGGTACGCGGTGGAGGATCTACGCATCGGCCGCCACATCCACTTGAGCCTTGAGGCCGACGATCGAGCGCAGGCGGAGAAACTCACCCGAGAAATGGCCGAGGAACTTTTGGCGCACCCGATTATGGAGACCTACCAAGTCTCGGTGCACACGTCATGAAAATTGGCGTGGTGACGTTTCCCGGCTCGAACTGTGATCGGGACACCCTGGATGCCTTCGCGTCTCTCGGGGTGGCAGTCCGAGATGTTTGGTACCAGGACACCAATCTCGGTGATTTAGACGGCGCGGTGCTTCCTGGAGGTTTCTCCTATGGCGATTATCTTAGAAGCGGCGCGCTCGCGGCCAAAGCGCCGGTTATGGGCGCGATTCGACAGCAGATTGCTGAGCGCGCGTTGCCTGTGCTCGGCATTTGCAACGGATTTCAACTCTTGACGGAAGCGGGCCTCCTTCCCGGGGGGTTGCGCCCCAATCGCCAGGGCGAATTTCGCTGCGACTGGCAGATGCTGCGGGTCACGGCCTCATCGCCGCTCTTTCCCGGGATCGAGGCCGGTACATTACTCCGGCTTCCCATCGCCCATGGCGAAGGGTCCTACTATGTGGAGCACGGAACCTTAGGCGCGCTCTTCACCGCGGGCGAAGCTTGGCTGCAGTATGTCGATGAGCGCGGCGATCTACATCCGATGGCCAACCCCAACGGCTCAGTTGCCAATTTAGCCGGGGTGACGCGCGGACCGGTAGCCGCGTTGATGCCCCACCCGGAGCGGGCGATGTCACAGGCGTTGGGTTCGGAGGACGGGCGCCGGCTTCTGGTGGCATGGATCCAAGGGGTTGACGGGAGGAAAAGCCATGCGGGCTGAAGATGTCGGGTTGACGCCGGCGGAATACCAAAAGATTGTCTCCCTCATGTCTCGGCATCCAAATGACCTTGAACTTGGTCTCTTTGGCGCGATGTGGTCGGAACACTGCAGCTATAAAAGTAGCAAAGCTCTGTTGGCGCAGTTGCCGCGCGATGGGCGGCACCTGGTGCAGGGTCCAGGCGAGAATGCGGGCGTGGTGCGATTGACCCAGGACATCGAAGTGGCTTTCAAAGTGGAAAGTCATAACCATCCCTCCTATGTCGAGCCGGTGCAGGGGGCGGCCACCGGGGTAGGTGGTATTTTGCGCGACATTATCGCCATGGGGGCGCGCCCCCTGGCGCTGGCTGACATGCTTCGCTGCGGGCGGGACACAAAAAGCCTGGCGCTGTTGCGCGGGGTGATTGAAGGCGTCGGCCAATATGGCAATGCGATCGGCATTCCTACGGTAACGGGCGACCTGGCCATGTCCGACACGTACCGAACCAATCCCCTGGTCAATGTGCTGGCGCTGGGAATTCGCCATCCCCAAAAGCGGATCGGTGCCTCCACCGCAAAGCCCGGCGATTTACTGATTCTGGCTGGACAGCGGACTGGACGCGACGGCATTCATGGCGCCAGTCTTTTGGCCTCACGCGATTTTTCCCGGGAATCCGCGGACCTTCGTCCGACGGTGCAGGTGGGTGACCCCTTTTTAGGCAAACTATTGATGGAAGCCACTTTGGAGGTGGTGGAGCAAGGGTTGCTCTCTGCGCTACAGGATTTGGGCGCGGCCGGACTGACCTCGGCAACCGCGGAGCTATGCCATAGCTCGGGCGTCGGCGCCATCCTGCGTCTCGACGCGATCCCGCTTCGGCAGCCGGGTCTTAGCGCCTATGAAATCATGCTTTCGGAGACTCAAGAGCGAATGTTGATGGCGGTGTCGGAAGAGAATTTGGCTCACGTCAAGGCCGTGTTGGCCCATTTTGAGGTTCCGGCGACTGTCATTGGTCAGGTAACAGCGGACGGCCGCCTCGTCATCGAGCACCACGGGGTGAAGACGGCCGAACTTGCGGCTTTGTGGTTGGTGTCGGAGGCCCCCCAGCGAGCTGTGGATTGGGACTGGTGGGAGAGTCTCGAAGCGAGGCCGGCGGTTACTCTTCACCCGGAGCCGCAATCGTTTCGCGCGGATTTCCTACCCCGTCTGCTTGCCGACCCCGACGTGCGCGACCGCTCCTTCGTGTATCGCCAGTATGACTCCATGATTCAAACCAATACGGTGGTCGGCCCCGGCCATGACGCCGCCGTACTGCGGATTCGGGGGGCCGCGGCCGGGATTTGCCTCTCGGTGTTCGGCACCGGGCGCTGGGCTGCTGTAGACCCATATGCCGGAGGCGCCGGTGCGGTTTTGTATACGTTGGCGGCGTTGGCGGCGCAGGGGTCGGAACCCCTGGGCCTGACGGACGGCATTAATGCCGGCAATCCCGAGATTGACTCCAGCTACCGAGCGCTGGCCGGCCTAATCCGCGGGGTGAGCGCCGCGGCGGCCGCGGCGGGCGTGCCTGTGACCGGGGGCAACGTATCACTGCACAACCAAACCGGCGGCACTGCCATCTGGCCAACGGTAATGATTGGCGCCGTAGGCCGGCACCCTCATCCGCTAGAGCCGGTTGGCGACCGGCTCGACCAGGAGGGCGATTTCCTGTACTTGGTTAATCCAGGTCCATTGGATCTGGGGGGCTCGGTGGCGTCTTTACTGGAAGGCGAAGCCACCCTGTACCCCCGGGCCGATCTCACCCGGGCGGCCGCTGTGCTAAATGCCGTGCGCGAGTGGGCGGCGTCCGGCGGCGCCCGTGCCATGCGGGTGGTGGGAACCGGCGGCCTGGCGGCGACGTTGGTTCGGCTCATGGCGTTCTCGCATCCTGATCTCGGCATCGACGTGCGGTTAGCGGAGATGGATGAAGACAAAGCTGCGCGCTTTTATAACGAAGCTCCCCTGCAATGGGTGGCCGTGGTGCCTGGTGATAACCGCCAGACGTTTTTGCACTATTGGCGTACGCGATCCATTGATGTGACGGAGCTGGGTATGGTGACCTCAAAGGGGATGCTTCGGGTGGACAATCGGTATCAATGGTCACGCGCGGACTTGATGGGAGCTTGGCATCAGCCCTGGGAGGAGGGTCGGCGGTGAGTCTTGAGTGCGGTGAGCTTCACGAAGAGTGCGGCGTGTTCGGTATCTGGGGCGATGCTGATGCTGCCCAAAAAACGTACTGGGGCACGTTCAGCCTTCAGCATCGCGGGCAGGAGAGCGCGGGACTTGCCGTGCTGCATAACGGCACCATGACGGTGGAAAAGGGAATGGGACTCTTGCAAGATGCGGTGCACATGGGGCGGCACACACCCCAAAGCGGAGAGGCCGCGATTGGCCATGTGCGGTATTCCACCAGCGGCGATTCGGTGGAAGTTAACGCTCAGCCGCTTTTAATGCATACGCGGTTTGGCCCTTTGGCTTTGGCGCATAACGGCAACCTTGTCAACCACGTCAGGCTGCGCAACGATCTTGAGGCGGAAGGCGCCATTTTCCAGGGGACTAGTGACAGCGAGGTGTTGGCCCACCTTTTGGCGCGCAGCCGCAAGCCGGAACTGCTGGATTCGCTCTTTGATGCGGCGACGCGACTTCAAGGCGGGTTCGCTTTTGTGCTTTTGACGCCAGAGGGGCTTTACGGCCTGCGTGATCCGCACGGCATTCGCCCGCTGGTGCTGGGCAAAACCGGCGATGAGGCATGGGTGCTGGCCTCGGAAACCTGTGCGCTAGATATGATTGAGGCCACATGGGTGCGGGACGTCCGGCCGGGTGAATTGCTTCGCATCTCTGACCGGGGTTTGACCAGCCTGCGTTTTGCTAAAGAGACCAATCCTCATCCATGCGCTTTCGAAGTGATTTATTTCTCGCGTCCTGACTCGCGGCTGGAAGGGGAGAGCATGCATCTAAAGCGGCGGCTGTTAGGAAAGAAATTGGCGGAGGAAGCCCCCGCCCGTGCCGACGTGGTGGTCGGGGTTCCCGACTCCAGTTTGCCGGCAGCAATGGGCTACGCCGAGGCGTCAGGGCTTCCGTTTGATTTCGGGTTAGTGAAAAATCGCTATATCGCACGCACGTTCATTGCCCCCAAGGCTGATTTGCGTTCGCAGGGCGTCCGGTTAAAATTGTCGGCGGTCAAAGAGGTGGTCGAAGGCCAGCGAGTGGTTCTCATTGATGATAGTCTGGTGCGTGGTACCACCTCCCGGCATATCATCCGCCTTTTGCGCAATGCCGGAGCCAAAGAAGTGCATATGCGCATCGCGTCCCCGCCATATCTTGAGCCATGCCACTACGGCATTGACACGTCCCGGGCGGGTGAGCTGGCGGCCCGCAATTTGACGGTGAAAGAACTGGCCGATCTTGTTGGAGCCGATTCGCTGGCCTTTTTGTCGCCGGATGGGCTAACCGAGGCACTGGGCTCCAAAGGCTGGTGTTTGGCCTGTTTCGGCCAGGGATACCCGGTGCCGATTGGTGTTAAAGAAGGAGAGAGGGCCCATGTCCGACCGTAACAGGCGGCCGGAAATGACGTATGAAGGCGCGGGGGTCAGCATTAAGCGTGCCAATCAAGCGGTTGAGTGGCTAAAGCCGTTGGCGGCGTCGACCTATCGCCCCGAGGTTAAAGGCGGCATCGGAGGATTTGCCGGCGCTTTCCAGGTTGGCGATACCGAATTGTTGGCCGGAGCCGACGGGGTGGGGTCCAAACTCTTGGTGGCTCTGGCAGAAAATCGTCTGGACACAATCGGCATCGACCTGGTGGCGATGAATGTTAACGATGTGCTCGCAGCAGGCGGTGAACCATTGTTCTTTTTGGACTATATTGCCCTTGGCCGCTTAGTGCCGGAGCGGGTCCGGGAATTGGTCCAAGGGATAGTACAAGGGTGCCGGGAGGCGGGATGTGCACTTTTGGGGGGGGAAACCGCCGAGCTTCCCGATCTGTACCGCGGCAATGAGTTCGATTTGTCCGGGTTTGCGGTCGGCCGCCGAGTGTTTCGCCCCGAACCGCCGCGGCCCGGCGACATCGTTTTAGGCCTGGCCAGTGCCGGTTTTCACTCCAACGGTTACCAACTGATCCGCACGGTGATTCGAGAGACGGGCCACCACTTGAGCGCACCCATAGCGGAGATGGGCCATCGTACATTGGGCGAGGTGCTATTGACGCCCACGCGGATTTACGTCAAGCCGGTGATGGCCCTCTGGCAGCGGGTGCCGGTGCGGGCGATGGCGCACATCACCGGCGGCGGGCTCATGGAAAACCTACCGCGTACCCTATTAGGGCTGGGGGCGGAGATTGATCCGGGCAGTTGGCCTTGGCCGGTGGAAATGCGCTTGGTCCAAGAGTGGGGCGGAATTAAGGAGATCGAGATGCTAAGGACCTTCAATGCGGGAATTGGCTACACGGTGGTGGTGCCCAAGGACTCTGTTCAGGCCGCTCAGGACATTCTTTCCGCCTACGGCATTGCCTCATATGCCATCGGACGCATCATCGAAAAGTCGGGCGTGACGCTACGATGAGGTGGGGCGTATTAGTCGGGGGGACCGGGTCAAATCTGAAAGCGATGCTAACCAGCGGGTTTTCGGTTTCCCTGGTAATCTCCCACAAGGCCGGGGTTAAGGCACTGGAAATTGCGCGCGACTATGGCTTGGAGAGCTGTGTGCTTATGCCCAAAGACTATCCCGATCGACAAGCCTACGACGCTGCGCTGGTGGAACAACTGAGTAGATTTGGGATTGAGCGCGTGGCCATGGCCGGATTCTTGCGCTGGCTTACCCCCGAAACGATTGCCCGCTACCCCGGTGCCATTGTAAATCTTCACCCCTCCCTGCTGCCGGCCTACCCCGGACTTCACGCCATTGAGCGTGCCTTTTCCGACGGCGTGCTGTGGTCCGGGGTGACGGTCCATTTTGTGGATGAAGGGCATGACACCGGCCCGATTGTGGCGCAAGTGCCGGTGCCCCGGTTGGTGGGAGACGCACTCGCCGATTTCGAAGAGCGCATTCATGCGGCCGAGCATGCGCTTTATCCTCAGGTGCTGAAGGCGTTAGACAGGGGGCAGGCGGCGCTAATCGACGGCCGCGTGGAGTACAAGAAGGAGAACGACCAATGGATGCATGGGCACTAATTAGTGTGAGCGACAAAACCGGGCTGGCACCGCTGGCTCGGTATCTGACCGGTCAGGGACTAAGACTTCTGGCCACCTCCAGTACGGCGCGGCATCTGTCATCGCTAGGTCTTGAGGTGCAACCGGTGGAAGCCTTAACCGGCTTCGAGGAAATTTTGGACGGTCGGGTTAAGACGCTTCACCCGATGATTTACGCGGGACTGCTGGCGTCGTCAAGCGCCGCCCATCAGGCTCAGCGCATAAAGCTGGGTGCGCCCGATATCCGGGTTGCGGTGGTCAACCTTTACCCCTTCGAACAGCGCTGGCAGGAACATTCCGGCCGCGACCAATTGATTGAGGAGATCGATATCGGCGGCGTCTCGCTGATTCGGGCCGCCGCAAAAAATTACAGCCGGGTCGCGGTGTTGGTTTCGCCCGCACAGTACGAGGAGTTCATGGCCCGGCCGGTCGATGACTATGACATTGGCTTTCGGCGGGATTTGGCGGTGGAGGCGTTTCGTCATGTCGCCTATTATGATGCCATTATCGCCACCGCTTTATCCGAAGACCGGCCCGGTACCTGGCCCGATACCTTGGTACTGGCAGGAACACGCCAAGGATCCTTGCGCTACGGTGAAAACCCCCATCAATCCGGTGCCTTTTACCGCACGGCTCCGCCGACCGGCCTGGCCCGGGCTCAGGTGCTTCAGGGAAAGGAATTGTCGTACAACAATTTGGCCGATGCCGATACGGCTGTCCGCTTAGCCTTTGACTTTGTGGACCCGGCGGCCGTGGTGGTCAAACATCAAACGCCCTGTGCGGCAGCCGTGGGCCAAAATGTGGAACAAGCCTATGTCCGCGCCCATGATGCCGATCCCATCTCGATATTCGGCGGTATCGTCGCGGTCAACCGGGAACTCGGCCGCTCGTTGGCCGAGCGCCTCAGCTCGTTGTTTTTGGAAGTGGTGATTGCGCCTGATGTGACCCCCGAAGCGAGGGTAGTCTTTGCCAAGAAAAAAAACCTGCGGGTATTGGTGGTGCCGCACCAAGGGGTGGTAAATTTCGACCTGAAGGGGATTTGGGGCGGTTTTCTGATTCAGCCGAGCGACACCTTCGTGGCCGCGCCCAAGAGTTGGAATCATGTGGCCGGCCCGGCTTTGCCAGAAGGTCTGGAGCCAGACCTGGCATTAGCCTGGAAAACAGTGGCGCGGGCTAAATCCAATGCAATTGTGGTGGCCAGGGACGGCGTGACCGTCGGCGTGGCAAGCGGTGAGACCAATCGCGTTGATGCCGCCCGGCACGCCTTGGAGCGCGCCGGCCAGCGGGCCCGCGGGGCGGTGATGGCGTCTGATGGATTTTTCCCCTTCGATGACGTGATGAGACTGGCTCAGGAATGTGGTATCGCCGCGGTGGTCCAACCAGGTGGTTCTATGCGCGATGACGAGTCGATTACTGTGGCAGAGCAGGCCGGCGTCACGCTCTTGATGACCGGCGAGCGCCATTTTCGTCATTAAGGTGGAGGGGAATTGGATGGCACGCGAGGCATTGGTAATAGGGGGCGGGGCGCGCGAGCATGCATTAGTGCATGGACTGAGGCCCTACTGTGATCGGGTATGGGCGGCGCCAGGCAATGGTGGAATCTCTTTGGAGGCGCCCCTAGTTGATGCCCGGAAGCCGGAAGACATCATCCGATTTTTTGGTGAAAGGCGGCCATTGGTGGTTATCGGCCCGGAGGCGCCGCTGGCTGACGGATGGGCGGACATGCTCCGTCTCGCGGGATTTCCGGTGGCGGGACCGTCGAAAGAGGCCGCCCGTTTGGAAAGTAGCAAGCGGTTTGCCAAAGAGGTGATGGCCGCCTCGGGTATTCCCACCCCGGCCGCCCGCTGCGCGCACAACGAAAATGAGCTTCTATCCTGGATTCAAGCCGAGCAGCGCTGGCCCAAAGTCATTAAGCAGAGCGGTCTCGCGCAAGGTAAGGGTGTCAGTATTGCGGGCGGGCCAGAGGAGGCTCGCACCGTGGTTGAGTCGCTGACCGGCAGGGCGGCGGTCTGGCACGAGGGGGTGCTCTTCGAGGATTATCTTCAGGGGTTTGAACTATCGGTGCAGGTTGTCACCAACGGCCGCGAATACCAATGGCTTCCGGTAGCACAGGATTACAAGCGCCTCACCCCGGATCCCAAGAGTCCCAACACCGGCGGAATGGGAGCGGTGGCGCCGGTGCTGGTGGAACCCGCATTGGCTCAGGCTATCAACCAAAGAATTTTCGATCCCCTTATGCAGTATCTCCAGCGCCACGATCTCGATTATCGCGGAGTGCTCTACGCAGGCTTGATGATATCCCAACAGGGTCCGATGGTGCTGGAATTCAACGTTCGGTTAGGGGACCCCGAGGCGGAGGCCATCATCCCCATCGTCGATGTGAATTGGTACCAGTTCTGGTGGGATCTGAGCCAAGGGATGGTGCCCGAAGTGCCTGTCTCCGGAAGGTCGGCGGTTGCCGTGGTAATGGTGGCCGATGGATACCCGGTCAGCCCGCGCACAGGCATGCCGATACAGTTGGGCGAGAGGATAGAATCGACAGTGATTTTTCATGCGGGCACGGTCCGCCGTGGAGATCAATTTGAAAGTGGCGGAGGTAGAGTTCTGGCCGTGGTTGGGATCGCGGACACCACCGGGGAAGCTCGCCGAAAGGCGTACCACCGGGTATCCACGATAGTCTTTCCCCATAGTTATTACCGGCCGGATATCGGCCAATAGACCCGAATTGCAAAACCGCGCTGGCTGCAGTCATGAGGGTCCCAACTGTGGGAAGTTTGGGCGCGGTCGTGAGCATTATGGCCGTGCGCTTATGACGGGAAAGCCCATCATTGAGGGGCCGACGTTGCGGCCGAATTCATCATGGAACGGTTGGTCCGAGGGACCACGACCACCGCACCGACGAAGAGATCTGAGCGTGCCTGGCTTCGCTTACGACCTCTTGAAATCCAAGCGGATCTACGCCAACCCGGCTAACGTGCCAATCATAGCCGATGAGAACATCGGCGTAGCGCGCTCCCTCACGTTTTGTGCGGCCGGATATGGCGTGGTATCCGTGAAAGACCGGCGTTCGGGAATACACCTGGCGAAGTCAGGCTACCGCTCCACGACGAGGATTTCCGGCGAGTTAGGCAGCATGCAAAAACACCTTTCATGATTTGGGTTACGGCCGGATCACGTAGGTCCACTCACCCCGCGAAAGATGTGACGGGTTGGATTGAGCGCGTTGAAGATCTCGTCATCCACCTTGCGACCTTTCTGGTAAGTACGCTCATCCAGTACGGCTTGGACCACTCCTCCTCGGCGGGTGCGCGTATGGCCAATGCATTGGACCACCGGGTCAAACGTCTCTAAAGGCCGCCGCGCCAGGTGATACTGTCTCTTCGATATCGCCGGTATACACCTGACCATGCCTCGTAACAGATTTGTTGGGAAAACATTCCACACGTGCAGGTCAATTCTTTTGCATACGGAAAGGTTATTTTGCCGCCGCCTTGCCTTGCCCTATACGCCGTAATCCCCGATTATGCTAAACTATGCGCTCACGGTGCATAAAGCCCAAGGCAGCGAGTGGCCTGTGGTGATTCTATCAGCACCACTTCGAGCATGGTTCGAAGACGCACAAGACGCCGATGAGGAAACGACGGATACCCCATTGTGGATCGTCATTCTCCCGGCGATTCCTGGCTGGCATGACCGTCGTCTCGTGTACACCGCACTATAAAAGGCTCTTCCGCTCACCGTCAGATGTCGAGGACCATGCCATTCGCGTGGCGTTTACACCGCGTAGCGGTAATGGCAAAGAAGCGAAGGCGGGATAGACACGGCGTACCTGCCGTGTGATGAGGGGGATCAATAAATCTCTCACGGCGGTGTGACGGGCGCTCACCTCCGGAGTGCCGGACGTCGCAAATGGAGGGCCAAGCGGGGGCAGGAACCCGCCGCCGTGAATTTTTCAATCTTTTGGGCCGTGCCTACGTAGCGGAATCCGGTCCGTCTCTCTTCAGGTGCCCATGTCCCAAGGCGCCGAGCTGGGCTCCAAATCCGGCTGTGGCAGTGGGTGGGTGAAACGCCCACACACGTGATGGCGCGTCACTGGCCAGAAAACGATGAAAATGACAGTCGCCCCAAAAAAGGCGCCACGTGGCGCACCATTTTTGCGGGGATTGGTCGAACAGCCACTTAGAGCGTTTTGACGTCACGAGGCGGACGAACGATAAACATCATCTTTGAGCGCTATGTTCTTCTGCCACCGATCGGTTTCGCAATGGCCGTCAACTACTTGGGCGGGTATGTCCGATCTGGATCCGGCCGCCCGCAATAGGCGCGTTGGGCTCATTTGGAACAGTGCATGACTAGGCCTGGGCGGTGTTGTCGTCTCCCGTATCGGCCACCGCTCAATCGGTGCTGACGCAACGGTCGGGCTATTTTGCTATCATCAGAACCGGATCGACAATTCGCACGATATGAAGTCCATGGCCTGTCCATCGCCTTGTATCGTGGAGAGTGCGTGTCGCCGATCAGGCAAATGAGGCGCCTTGGGCTCAACAGCCTTACGCCCTAGTGATGACGGAACAGTTCCCCATGGCGCATGGTCCCCATTGCGAGCTCCCAATAGGAGTTTCCTGCTTCTGCTCTCGTTAATCACATTTGTCCTAAGGCGTGGGCATGACAGATAGCAGCCAGTGTGATCAGGGATGAGGAAAATTAGACAATTTCAGTAGAACGGGGACCTGTTCAGACCTATTGGCAGGGGCGCTGCCGTGTCTCGTGCAGCGGAGCGTATGAGTGAGCAATTGTGGTAAAGGGAGTCACTCTGGGAGTGGCGGAACGCGGGCCTTGGTGGCCAGGAAGGATTTGGATTGGTAAGCTTGCCGCCTTTTGGGAATCCTCCAACACGAGATGATTCGGAGGTGTAATCATGAAGAGCCGAGTGGCCGGGGTCACCGCGGCAATGTGCGCGGTGTTGTTGTTGTCAGGGTGCAGCATTAGCCTTGGCTCCCCGCAGCCGGAACATGGGACAACTACCTCGACAGGCGGTGGGTCATCTGGTGGATCCGGAGGCGGATCATCGTCGGGCGGTGGTAGCTCGTCGTCGGGAGGCGGCTCTTCCGGAGGCTCGTCTTCGGGGGGCGGCTCTTCCGGAGGCTCGTCTTCGGGGGGGGCCAGCGGCGGCGGCTCGAGCTCGGCTGGGTCCAGCCCTTCTATCCAGATACAAAAAGCAGTGCGGGATGAACTGGAGACGCCCAAGATGCAAAAGATGATTGCCGAGACTGTCTCCTCTAGCCAGTTGCAGCAGGCTTTGATGACCCCTACCGGCCAAAGTGTCTTGGAAAAAGCCCTAATGATGGTGATGTCCAGTCCTACCTTGAAGAAGGAAATTCAAAACGATGTCACCACTGCCATGTCCTCCCCGCAGATGAGCAGTGCGGTTGATCAAGCGGTCAAATCATCGCTGATGAAGATGCTCAGCTCTTCGAACCAATCCTCTGGTGGGAGTTCCGGCGGCGGATCATCTTCCGGAACTTCCGGCGGCGGGTCATCTTCGGGGAGTTCAGGCGGGGGTGGAGGCGGTAGCAGTGGCGCCTAATGTCGCTCCATATCGTCCGGGTAAGCGCTGTCCAAACGGGCCGCGCTTATTTTCTTTTCGACCATGAATGAGAACGCTGTGGTACCCTTGAGGGGACAAAGTCTAATGGAAGGAGCTGGGATTCATGCCGCGTTGGCATAATCGTCATCCGGAGGCCCGTGATATTCCGATCAACCCATTGTACGCACGCGCAGGAGAAAACCGCATACCGCGCCTGGAGCTGGCCAAGCAAGGCGTTTTGCCTGACACCGCCTATCAGATTGTCCATGATGAACTGGCGTTGGATGGGAATGCTCGCTTGAATCTAGCCACATTTGTGGGCACCTGGATGGAACCTCAGGCTCGCCAGCTATACCTGGAAGCGGCCGACAAGAATATGATTGACAAGGACGAGTATCCTCAAACGGCGGCCATCGAAGACCGTTGCATTCGTATCCTGGCCAATTTGTGGCACGCGCCCGATGCCCAGCGGGCGCTGGGGGTTTCCACTACCGGATCGTCAGAGGCCTGTATGCTCGGTGGCCTGGTGTTAAAGCGCCGCTGGCAAAAGAGGCAGCGAGCCGCTGGCAAACCTGCCGACCGGCCCAACATTGTCTTTAGTTCCGCAGTCCAAGTCGTGTGGGAGAAATTTGCCAACTACTTCGAAGTGGAGCCACGCTATGTGGAGGTAACCCCGGAACGGCCGCGGCTAACCCCCGAGGGCGTTTTGGAAGCGGTGGACGAGAACACCATCGGAGTCGTACCGGTGCTGGGGGTGACTTACACCGGCGCCTACGAACCGGTGGTCGAGATTGCAACCGCGTTGGATGATCTTGAGAACCGCACCGGCCTAGATATCCCAGTCCATGTGGACGGAGCGTCGGGTGGCTTCGTGGCGCCGTTTTTGAATCCGGAGTTAGTTTGGGATTTCCGTATTCCTCGAGTCTATTCCATTAACACCTCCGGTCATAAATATGGACTGGTCTATCCGGGTCTGGGCTGGGCGCTTTGGCGCGACCAAGAGATTGTTCCCCAGGAGCTTATCTTCGACGTGTCGTATCTGGGCGGCAATATGCCGACCTTTGCCCTAAACTTCTCCCGCCCAGGAGCCCAGGTGCTTTTGCAGTACTACAATTTCCTTCGGCTTGGATACGAGGGCTACGAAAAGGTGCAGCGTACTTGTCAGCAGGTGGCCCGCTTTCTCTCGTCAAACATTGAGGCGATGGGGCCGTTCGAACTGCTGAGTGACGGATCCGATCTGCCCGTGTTTGCCTGGAGAATCAAGTCGGGCCACAAGGAGCCTTGGGATCTCCACGATCTTTCCCATGTGATGCGCGAACGTGGTTGGCAGGTGCCGGCCTATCCGCTGCCGCCCCGATTGGAAGACACAACAATAATGCGGGTGGTGGTGCGCAATAGCTTTTCCATGGACTTGGCCCGTCTGTTTCTTGACGATTTAAAGCGGGCGGTGTCACATTTGCAAAGCTTGGACGGGCGGCTGGCGCGTGTTGAGGAAAGTCAGACCGCGTTTCATCACTAACAAAAGGCGAGGTGGCATTGGTTGTCTGGGCCAAAGATGGCTTGTAAGCTGAGGAAGGCAAGAGTGCTTGGCCGGATGTTGAGCCGAGGAAGGGGGGGCGCGGATCCCCGCGCCAGCTAGGATGAATCCCAAGCTGAAGAATCACGAAACTGACCAGTTGTGTGAGGCGATTTTGAGCTTAGAGAACACGGATGAGTGCTACGCCTTTTTAGAGGATATCTTGACCATTAGTGAAATCCAGTCCATTGCGCAACGGCTGGCGGTGGCGCGGATGCTGGACGACGGACAGACGTATGATGACATCGAACGGATGACCGGCGCATCGTCGGCCACCATATCACGCGTCAAACGCTGTCTCACGTTCGGCGCCGACGGCTACCGGTTAGTACTGGATCGCATGCGGGCCCGGCCCAATCCCCTGTAACGGGCGTTTTGTCCGACTAGACAGCAGCCGCAAAATGGCACATAATCACATAACGCATTAGTGCGATAAAGAAGTGGGGTGCTGCTGTGGAGTGGGTGGGGCCGCTCAGAGACCTCGGCTTTTGGGAAGGCGGATCGCCCAAGGGATTTGAAGCCGACGGCGAACGCTTGACGCTTTGGGTCAAAGGCGGTCCCATGGTTCGCGCTCGCCGCGACCTCTTGGCTGCGGCTGAGGTCTTGGGTCGGCGAAGCTGCCCGACGGATGCACCCCTCACCTGGGCAACCCTGACTTCCTGGGGATGGGTGATAAGCGAGACCGATCAGTGTGTAACGATAGAGGTGAAGGTAACCACCTTCCCTTACGATGTCTATATCATTGGACCGGCGGGCGCCTCCGAGGAGTCGCGGCGCTGGCGGTCGCGCGGGTACCGCGTAAGCGTGGTCTCAGACCGTGATCCCGTCCCCACGGAGGGCCTGATCATCCGTCCAGGTCCTTCAGGCCTATCGTTTTCCGGTCGGTTGGGTCGGCACCCGGCGTCAACCCCGGTAGTGCAGCCGTGGCATTAAGGAGCGGAGTGCTGCTATAATTGGGGTATCAGTGCTGGGAGGAGCCCCAATGAATTTATTGGACGCGTTGAATGAACCGCAGCGGCAGGCTTGTCTAAAAACGGACGGACCGGTTTTGGTGCTGGCGGGGGCCGGCAGCGGCAAAACCCGTACGTTAACTTACCGCATTGCGTATTTGATTAAACAAGAGGCGATTCATCCGGCCGAGGTTTTGGCCTTCACCTTCACCAACAAGGCCGCACGGGAAATGAAAAACCGCATTAATTCGTTGGTGGGACCTGACAGCCGGTTCATGTGGATCGGCACTTTCCATTCGGTCGCAGTACGGATATTGCGCGAAAACATTCAGCATCTGGGTTATAATGATCGTTTTGTCGTGTATGACACGGAAGACACGAAGTCAGTGATTCGTGACATTATCCGTCAGCTCAATTGGGACGATAAGGAATGGCCGCCCGGCCTCTTTCAAAACGCCATCAGCCGCGCTAAGAACCGATTTCTGTCTCCTCAGCAGTGGGAAGACCGCAGCTATTTCGGGGAGCGGGTGTTACAGGTCTACTCGAGCTACCAAGAGCGCCTTAAAACGTTGAACGCGTTGGATTTCGACGACCTTATTTTTCAATCGGTGTTGCTGCTGGACCGGCATGCCGACGTGCGTCAGCACTACCAGCGCCGGTTCAAACATGTGCTGGTGGATGAATACCAGGATACCAACCTAGCCCAGTATCAATTTGTCCGGCACTTGGTGGCCGAACACGGAAATCTCTGCGCGGTGGGCGATGACGATCAATCCATTTACGGCTGGCGCGGAGCTGATATGCGCAACATCCTCGAGTTTCAACGGGACTTCCCCGGGGCCGCGGTTGTACGCTTGGAGGAAAACTACCGCTCCACTCAGGTTATCCTGGATGCCGCCAATGCTGTGGTCAAGAATAATCACGAGCGTTTGGGAAAAGACTTGTGGACCAAGAAGGAAGCCGGGGAGTCAGTGCGGTTGTACCGGGCGCCGGATGAGGAAAGCGAGGCCTGGTACGCAGCCGAGGTAATTCATGAGGCGGTTCGGCAGGGACGACGGTTGGCGGATTGTGCCGTACTTTATCGCACCAACGCCCAATCGCGGGCCTTTGAAATGGCTATGGCTCGGGCCGGCATCAGCTACCGGCTGGTGGGCGGTAAGCGCTTTTACGAGCGCAAGGAAGTCAAAGATGTGTTGGCGTATCTTAGGGTCGTATTCAATCCGGCCGATGACCTGTCACTTTTGCGGATTATCAATTATCCCCGTCGAGGAATGGGGGATGTGGCACAGCGACGACTCCGTGAATTTGCGTTGACACAGCAGCTGTCGCTAGCCGAAGCGCTAAACCGGGCCGACGAGGTGGAGGGACTGTCGGCGCAGGCCAGGCGGGCTGCGCGGGAATTGGCGGAACTGCTTAGGAGCTTTCAAGCACAGAGCGGCGAAAGCTTGGCGGAGCGGGTTCAACATCTTGCCGAGGTGAGTGGCATTACGACCCATCTGCGGCAGGAGCGCACCCGCGAGGCTGATGACCGGCTGGGGAATATCGGCGAGTTAATTTCGGAAGCTAAGCGTTTTGAAGAGGAGCAGGGGACGCCGGACTTGGGCGAGTTCTTGGGGTGGGTGGCATTGGTCTCCGATTGGGACGAAACCCAGGAAGACGGCGGCGGCGTCTGGTTGATGACGGTTCACAGTGCGAAAGGATTGGAATTTCCCGTAGTGATTGTCGCCGGGTTGGAAGAAGGTGTGTTTCCGCATATGCGCTCCTTGGAGGAGGGTACAGTGGAGGAGGAGCGGCGGCTTATGTACGTGGCGCTGACACGAGCTCAAGAAGAGCTCTATCTGACCTGCGCTGAGGCCCGGACCATGTTTGGCCGCACAACGTCCAACCCCGCCTCTCGGTTTATTCGCGAGATACCCGATTCGCTTTTGCGGCGCGGCGAGAGGATTGCCGCCCCGGACCGGGCAACGGCAGCGGTCAGCCACCGTATCGATGGGCTGGCGCTGGGACAAAAGGTCCGGCACCCGCGCTTCGGTTGGGGTACCATTGTCGCCATGCGTGGCGAAGGCGACGACACGGAAGTGACGATCGCATTTCCCGGAGGTGGGGTGCGGGCGTTCATGGCGAAATTCGCGCAGCTGACCGGAGAGGAGACGGGCTTGAGTGGAGCCTGAGGCAGCAAAGCAACGCATCGATGCGCTGAGAGAACTGCTCAATCGGTACAGCCATCAGTACTATGCTGAAAATGCGTCGGAAGTCACCGATGCGGAGTATGACCAGCTCACCCAAGAATTGCGCAATTTGGAGGCTCAGTTCCCCCAGTTTTCCGACCCTAGCTCGCCCACCGAACGGGTTGGTGGCGAAGTGTCCGCGGATTTTCGCGTTGTGCGGTTTGAACAGCCGGTTCTGAGTTTGGGCAACCTGCACTCGTTTGGGGAATTTGAGGATTACGCCGCCCGCATCAGCCAGATGCTGGCGGTGGAGTCGACGCTGGAGTGGACGGCAGAACTAAAGATTGATGGGCTTAGTATCATTTTGGACTATGAGAGTGGGCGTCTCACGCGCGCCGCTACCCGCGGCGATGGATGGGTGGGCGAAGACGTCACCGCCAATGTGCGCGAGATCTCAGTCATTGCCAATGTCCTTAAAGAGCCGATCACGGGCCAATTTCGCGGAGAGGTATACATGCCGCGTAGCCGGTTTCAGCAGCTGAACGACATGCGGTTAAAAAGCGGGCTCACACCCCTCGCCAATCCACGCAATGCCGCGGCCGGGTCATTGCGCCAATTGGATCCCCAAGTGACTCGAGAGCGGGGGCTCCGCGCCTTTATATACCAGATTCGTGAGATCCGTCTGGGTCCGCAGATCGGCCGGCAGAGCGAGGTGCTGGCTGCTTTAGACAGCTGGGGACTTCCGGTCGAGAGTCACTGGCATAAGTGCCAAAGCGTGGCTGAGGTCCGGGACTATATCGACCGTTTCCAAAATCAGCGGCCGCCATTAGACTTTGACATCGATGGTCTAGTGTTCAAGCTGGATCGGATTGATTGGCAGAAAAGGCTGGGGGCAACCCACAAAACCCCCAGGTGGGCGATGGCCTATAAGTTCCCTCCCGAAGAGGCGCTCACGCGAGTTCGGAACATCGTGATTTCCGTTGGCCGTACCGGGACGCTGACGCCCACAGCCGAATTGGAGCCGGTCATCTTGGCGGGCACCCGCGTAAGCCGTGCCTCGCTCCATAATGAAGACATTCTGCGCCAGTTGGATGTGCGCATCGGCGACAGTGTCTTTGTCCGCAAGGCTGGGGAAATTATCCCCGAAGTGGTTCGAGTAGAAAAGACGCTTCGGCCTAAGGACGCGGTTCCGTTTGTGTTTCCCAGCGAATGTCCTGCCTGTGGGGCCCCGGTCGTCCGCAGCCCCGGGGAAGCAGCCCATCGCTGCACGGCCGGGCTCAGCTGCCCGGCGCAGCTGCGGGAATCGCTTATCCATTTCACCTCCCGTGACGCCATGGATATTGAAGGGATGGGCGAGAAAACTGTCGATTTACTGATAGAATCCGGTCTCGTCCGATCGGTCTCCGACATTTATCGCATGAACAGCGGGCAATTACTGGCACTGCCGCGTTTTGCCGAGGTTTCGGCGGATAACCTGATCGAGCGCATTGCCGCGTCCAAACGTCAGCCGTTATCCCGTTTGGTCTATGGCCTCGGAATCCGGTTCGTCGGAGAGCGTGGGGCCGAGACGTTAGCGGCGCACTTTGGCACGATGGAAGCTCTGGTTAATGCATCGGCCGATCAGTTGACCCAGGTAACCGACGTAGGACCGCGGACTGCGGAAAGCGTCCGCCAATTCTTTGAGGCGCCGCTGAACCGTCAGGTGATTAATGAGCTCAGCGAGCTGGGTGTGAACATGACGGAGCCTGGAGCATCGCGTGCGCCCAAACCGCTTGACGGCAAAACCTACGTCCTGACGGGAACCCTCTCGACCATGACGCGCAAAGAGGCGGAAGAGCGCCTGACATTGCTGGGGGCCCGGGTAGCCAGTTCTGTCTCCTCGAATACAGACGCGGTTATCTACGGAGAGAAAGCGGGGTCTAAATTGGACAAAGCGCAGCGATTGGGGGTTCCCCGCATGGACGAGCAGGAATTTCTCGATTGGTTGGCGAAACAGGTCGAAGGTTTTTGATGGGTGCGTCTGGCTTAACGTCAGGCAGTCCTATCCATTGGCGATATTCCTCTGACATTTTATAATCGGGAGTGGCAGCAGTATCCCGCAAGCCTCGCTTGCCGCGGCAGGCTTATGCGGAGATTAGTCAAGCGTGAACGCACGCTGGGAGGGAGCGAACGCCGTGGCAAGTCGTGTGCTGGAGGTTAATAATCTTCGAACACATTTTTTTACCGATGAGGGAGTAGTTCCCGCTGTAGACGGTGTGAGCTTTTACATTAATCAAGAAGAAACGCTGGGCATCGTAGGCGAATCGGGTTGCGGAAAAAGCGTCACGTCGCTTTCGATCATGCAATTAGTGCCTAATCCTCCGGGACGGATTGTCGGTGGAGAAATGTTGTTTCAGGGAGAAAATTTAGTCAAGAAAACTCCAGAACAAATGCGCAAGATTCGCGGCGATGACATGGCGATGATCTTTCAGGAGCCGATGAGCTCGCTCAATCCGGTATATACGGTGGGAAACCAGATCGCGGAGTCGGTTTTGCTGCATCAGAAAGTTAGCAAGCGCGAAGCGTTCAACCGCGCGGTGGAGATGTTGCGACTGGTGGGTATTCCGTCAGCAGAACGCAGGGCCCGCGAATATCCGCATCAACTATCTGGTGGCATGCGTCAGCGCGTGATGATTGCCATGGCTCTGGCGTGCAATCCTAAGCTGTTAATCGCGGATGAGCCCACGACTGCATTGGACGTGACCATTCAGGCGCAGATTTTGGATCTGATGAAGAAGCTTAAGACGGAGTTTCACGCCGCGATTATGTTGATTACCCACGATTTAGGCGTGGTCGCGGAAATGTGCGATCGGGTGGCGGTCATGTATGCGGGGAAAGTGGTGGAGGAGGGGACGACTGCCGACTTGTTCCGGGAGCCACTGCACCCGTACACAGAAGGCCTATTGGCTTCCATTCCACGTATTGACGAAATGCGCCAGGACAAGCTGCATGTGATTGAGGGAACGGTTCCCAACCTGCTGCATTTGCCCCAGGGCTGCTCGTTCGCTCCGCGCTGCCCCAAGGTGATGGACATTTGCCGCCGGGAGGAGCCGACGCTGGAAGACGTCGGGGACGGCCGTAAGGTGAGTTGCTGGCTGCATAGCAAAGGGAAGGAGGCTGTCTCGTGAGCGTAGTGATGGAGACCGACAGTATCAATGTTCAGACCGATCCGGATGTATTGCTATCGGTACGCAATCTGAAAAAGTATTTCCCGATCACCGGCGGCTTGTTCTCGCGCGTGGTCGGCAATGTTCAAGCGGTTGACGATGTTAGTTTTGACGTCAAAAAGGGCGAAACGTTGGGTTTGGTCGGAGAGTCCGGTTGCGGTAAGACGACCACCGGGCGTGCCGTCTTGCGGCTTATTGAGCCTACTTCAGGCCAAATCATTTTTGAGGGCCGCGATATTACCAAGCTTCCCAAGAAGGAAATGCGGAACTTGCGCCGGGAAATGCAGATTGTCTTTCAAGACCCGTTTGGGTCGCTGAATCCCCGCATGTCTGTGGGAGAAATTATTGAAGAGCCGCTGGTGATTCACCGCATCGGCAACAACCCGGAGCGGCAAAAGCGCGTGCGTGAGTTGTTGGATGTGGTGGGGTTGGCCGCTTACCACATCCGCCGCTATCCCCACGAGTTTTCCGGCGGACAGCGCCAGCGCATTGGCATTGCTCGAGCTTTGGCGCTAAACCCCAAGCTCGTGGTTGCCGACGAACCAGTCTCCGCGCTGGACGTCTCCATCCAGTCGCAGATTTTAAATTTAATGGAGGATTTGCAGAACGAATTCGGACTGACATATCTCTTCATTGCTCACGGCTTGAACGTCATTCGCCACATTTCCGAACGCGTGGGGGTGATGTATCTGGGCGTGATGATGGAGATTGCCGATTCCGACGAAATTTATCGGCGCCCGCTCCATCCCTACACCGAGGCGCTATTCTCGGCCATCCCGATTCCCAATCCGGCGGTTCGGCGCGAACGCATTATTCTGCAAGGCGACGTACCTAGTCCGGTGAATCCGCCGAGCGGTTGCGTGTTTCACACCCGTTGCCCGATTGCGCAAGACATATGCGCAGTGGAACGGCCACCGCTTAAAGAGTCGGCACCGGGGCACTGGGTGGCCTGCCACTTTCGCTAAGATTTGATTCAGGCGGGCCCGACCGAGGGGCCCGTCTGCGCTGTCCAAAGGAGATTAAACCGTGGCCCGTGCTTCCTGGGTTGAGTACTTTACGCAGATGAGCCAATTGGTGGCGACGCGCTCAACGTGTCCGCGCCGGAACGTCGGGGCGGTGCTGGTGCGTAACCACCGCGTCATTGCTAGTGGGTATAACGGGGCGCCGGGCGGGCAGCCGCATTGCACCGAGGTCGGATGTGTGATTGAAAATGATCATTGTGTGCGGACCATTCATGCGGAGCTGAATGCACTCTTGCAATGCGCCCGTTACGGCATCGCCACTCAAGACGTGGATCTCTTCTGTACCGACATGCCCTGCCGGCATTGTGCACGCGCGGTAGTTCAAGCCGGCATCCGCCGTATCTACTACCTACGTCCTTACCAGAGTCCGGAAACCTGGGAGCTAATGGCCGCCACAGGCGTGCAGTTAATTAGGGTGGAGGCGCCAGACGCGGATTTTTTGTCTTAGGAGGCGCGCAAAAATAACTTTCATGATTTGGGTTGCGGCCGGATCACGTAGTTCCACTCCCCGTGAAAGGTCTGACGGGTTAGATGGAGCGCGTTAAGGGTCTCGTCCGCCACCTTACGACCTTTCTCGTAGGTACGCTCATCCAGTACGGCTTGGACCGCTCCCCCTCGGCGGGTGCGCGTATGGCCAATGCATTGGACCACCGTGTCAAACGTCTCGAGCGGCCGCCCGCGCCAGTTGATACTAATAGCACTGAATAGCTCGTGTTCAATGGCTTACCACTTGCTGGTCCCCGGGGGAAAGTGACTGACGTGAATCTCCAGTCCGGTGTCGTTGGCGAAGGCTTGGAGTTCGGCTTTGAAGAGCTTCACCCGATGGCCGTTGCTCCCACCGCCGTCGGCGGTGAGATAGAGCGCGGTGGCCTCGGGATACTGCTGGTGGCCCATCAGGTCCCACCATCGCCGAACGCTCATCAGGGCAAATTCCGCCGTGTCGTGGCTCGTCCCCACGTTGACGAATCCCTCATGGGTCGTCACATCATACACGCCATAGGGACTCGCCTTGCCCTCCGCCCAGTGCGGAAAATCATAGACATTGACTTCGGGCGGGGACTCCTGCGGGTGCCATTCACGACCGGGGTTCCGAAAGTTGCCCACGAGTTCCTGTTTCTTGGTATCCACCGAAATCACCGGTTGCCCTTCGGCCTGAAAGGCCACGGTCTGGTCATGAATCCACTGAAATTGGGCATCGCGGTCGGGGTGATCATCGGCGCCCTCCTGCACCTTCCGGGGACTTTGGAGGCTGTAGCCTTGCTGGCGCAAGAGGATCCCCACTGTGTTGGGACTAATAGTGTGACCCATCGCTTGTAGCTCCGCGGCCAGTTTGACCAGGCTTTTCGACGTCCAACGCAGGGGACATTCCGGATCCCCCCGCGTCGCGGGGGCAATCAGGCGATCTCAGTCCGCTAAGACCGTCGGATCCCGGTCCACCACGGTTTTGCGTCCCCCGCCGGGTCGGCGAATGCGATCGGACGGAACCGTGTCCGGCTCTGCCAACTCCGCCATCCCCGCGCGGATCGTGTGTTCCGACAGGCCGAAGGCCCGCGACACCATCGCAATGCCCCCGTAGCCCAACGCCATCGCTTCCGTGGCCGCTGTCAGACGGCGCACCTTTTCATCAAGAAACGGACGTACCCGCTCAAACTTCTGACGTAATTGCTCTTCGATATCGCCGGTATACACCTGGGCATGCCTCCCAACAGATTCGTTGGGAAAACATTCCACACTGGCAAGCCCATTTCCTTTACAAAGAGGGAAATTATTTTGCCGCGCCGCCTAAAGCCCTTGTGACGCCAGATTTGACGTAACCCCCGAAAGTCAGCTGGCAGAGCTAGTGTGGTGTCACCCGATAAATCGATAGAAGGGAAAAGGCCATCCGAACCGGCTGGTGGGGACTTCTCGAACCAGGTGGTCGGACCTTAGGAGCCCTGAAATATTAACCTACCATTTACCAATTGTTGGTCTGGACATATTGGTACCCATCCGCTATTATGTTGCCATTACTGTGGGTCTATGCGGCTAGCCGCGGCTCAACTCCACCGC
>JAKACZ010000081.1 GCA_021820965.1 Bacillota bacterium
ATCAAGCCTACCGGAAAGCGGTCACTCATCCGAATGAGGGGTGCATTACCGATCAAAACATTGACGAATTGCGGCGGGTGTATAATCGTAAGTTTCCGCACAAAATTCCGGCCTTGGAACGCTTTTTAGCGCTTGGGTGTGTTGATTGAGACTAGCCCAGCCCAGGTGGAAGCCGCATCCTGCAACGCCTATCCGAACTACTATGCCGCGGGGACAGACACCGGCACAAACGAGTACTATGGAGTCCAGGGGTACATCCAGGCCCATAGTGAAAGTGTGCCGAATAACGGAAGTACCACGGATGAGCATATATTAGTTCTTGCGAATTCTAGGTCTAGTTCAGCAAAGGGGCTTGAACTGGGATGGCTGGTGGGGAGTGAACCAAATACGGGACAATACGTCACCACTCCGCATTTGTATCTCACGTTCAACGGTCCGCACGAGGTAAACGGTCCGGCAATTTCAACGTCTTCCGATTACTACTACGCAGAGTGGACCGACAGTAGTGATGTTGCTCACTTCCAGGTGCGCACGGGTCCGTCCGGCACTGTTGTCTGGGGAAACCAGTACTCTTATCCGGGGACTCCGGGCGGCCAGGCTCTCGCCATGGGTGAAGTGACTGTGACCACAGCAACCCCCATGGGGCCGTCTACCTTGAGCGATCTGCAACACTTAAACGGGGCTGGGCAATGGTTCAACTGGCCGGGCATGACAACGTGTGCTGATTCCCCATACCAAGTTACGGGCCATGGGACCAACTGGCTATCCAACGACGGGTAACTCGTGAAGAAAGGAGGAGACTCTCGTGAGAAAAGGCAGATGGATTTGGGCTTCAGCGGGTGTTTTGGCGGCTGGGGTGGTGTTTGTCGGCGTCTATCATAATGGGCAGGCATCTGCGCAAGGGACAAATGAGATTGGCTCGATTCCCGCAGCTACGTTGCCGGCAACCGATGCCCTGACGTCAGTGCCGGGGCTCACCGAAATCGGTCAGAGCGTGAGCCCGTTGTGGAATGGATTGAGTGGTACTGGCCCATTCGACCCGTCCACGATAGGGTTTGTCGGTGGAATAAGCCAGGCATGGGTGGTGACCTCAGCCATCAATGCTATGGGTTCGCTGGGCCACGGTCTGCAACTTCCCTTACCAGCATCGTTTGTGGCGAATCAAACAGGTCCGCTTGAGGTTTATGACCGAGTGCTTGAGTTCAATAACACCACAGGCCCCACTCAACTACTAAACAGCACTGATTACAACCAAAACTGGTCGGGGTCGCCGTTTACTCAGGTGCCGAGCGCAGCTATAGATGGCGGTTGGGCCTATACGGAACCTAACCCGGACAACAATGGTGAGACGCAATACCTGTTTCAATGGGCCCATGGCGACTATTGGAATCAGGTCATGGTGGAAGGGCCAAGTATATCAGCAGCTCAAGCCGCACAAGTGGCCTCCCACATAGGGCAGTAAACTCGACGCGGGGCCGTAGGAAATTTCTACGGCCCCCCAAGTTTCCCAAACGCCCCCTTGGAAAGCGAAGTAATCCACAGGCCGTGTTACCGTCTTAAGGGCTCCCGAGTCGTGCTCGAGTCGGACTGATGAGGTCACGGAGGCTATTTATGACGCATCCTACACAGGTTAGGCGACGGAACAGACATCCTATATGGGTATGGCTGGGTTCGGCAACGGCTACTATTCTTATTCTATTAGGAGTTGCTCTCGCTTGGCGACACTATGAGACCCCGGTCTTTCCCACAAACTATCACCCCGTGGGCCTGCAATCCGGTAAACCTACTTCCCTTATCCGCGGTCGTCGCCTAACAGTAGTCATGCTTATGGCCAGTTGGTGCTTATATTGTGCGTACGAAGATAAGTATGTATGGCCCCGGGTCTTACGACGGTTCCCGGGCGTAGCCATTGACGTCGTCGACGTGTCGCCGAAGGGAGGTATCGGCAATCCAGGACCAGAAACGCCACCATTTACCGGGGTTGACGGTCGCGGACCTGCAATACGTGTGGCTGGCATGCGAGCGACAATGCTGACCTACGAAAAACAATTTAATCTGCGGACTAAACGAGTTCGCATTTTTGTGGATGCTCGGGGTATGGAATATTGGCGTGTCACCAATTTTCCTACGTTGTTGTTTGTTAATCACAACGGGCGTATCGTGAAACGGGTTGATGGCGCGTTGACGACTAATCAAATTGTCTCTCTCCTAAATCACCTGCAACGTTGACGAGATCCGCCTATCCCGCAGGCTGTATGGCAGACTCGTGGACAGACCACACCACTTCCTCAACTCTTACAAGATAGGTGAGCCCGTGTTGGCTTACGAAGAAACTTAGCTTTTCTAACGGAACCCCATACGGAGTCTTTTACTCTAAAGGCTACAATTATTTTGGCGTGTGGGATTCGCGAAGCTAAAGAGGGGGGATTCGTGATGATGGACGTAATTCGCCGTTACAAAGTTATTGCTAGCCTCGCCATGGTACTGGCGCTTACGATAGGGCTGACCGCCGCCACCACCACTTCATCGTCGCAGCCTACATCTCCCAGCGCGCATTACTTAGCAAAATGGGGGATGCACATCCAACCGCTTCAACATTCGGTGCCCGTATCGCAAGGGCAGGCGCTTAAAGCAGTACACGCATCATTTCCTGGCTTGTCTACTTCACGCCCCATGGCGGTTGAATTGGTGTTGTTTTTTAATTCGGTTATGAATGGGCTGAGAAGCCCACGGCCGGCCTGGGTGTTTACGTGGAGCGAGGACACCTATGCGGGGCCACAGGAGCGATCGTCGACAGGGGCGCCTTCTGTCGTCTTTCACCACATGAGCGAAGTGGTTAGTGCTACAACTGGGAAAGGCGTGATGACCTTTTCTAGTCCGTAGGCTTACGTAAGCTATGACAACAATTCGTTGTCTGCCGGGGGTCTCTCTCCGGCGGTCAGCACCCCGTCTTCATCGGCCACCAGCATAATCCCGATGGCTTCGAGCCAGGCGTCCCATTGCGGCTCATTGATCACCAAGTCCGCGAGCTGGCGCATTTTTTCCACCGAATCCACCCCGAGGCTCGCCATGATGCGCCCGATCTGCATCCAGGTCCGTTGATCCCGGTTTTGCTGTGCCCGTTGCGTCTGGCGGGCCAACTGATCCCGTCGCGCCGTCAACTGGGCCACCTTGGCATCCAATGCCGCCAACCGTTCTTCATTCGACCGCCGCGCCAACTCGGCCACCCCCCTTATCTCCCCCGGCACCCGAACTTTAAGCTCCGTTGTTTTCGTCGTCGTCACCGTCCCCGAGCCCCCGGAGTTTGCGTTGAATGCGGTTCGTCGCGCGCTCTCCCATATTCCGGCCCCCCTCGTCCGTCGTTTTCTGGGGATCCGGGTACCGCTCAGCAGTTGCCGACCGGAAGGTCAAATTCTTCCAATATTCCCGGGCGACCGCCGCATCCATCGCGGCGATAAAGGTTAGCGGTTCGAGGTGCAATTCCAGGTAGCGCTGCAAGGCGGTCAGGTCGGCGGCAATGTTCTCGCTCGGCTTCACGTTGGCCAGGCCGAGCCGCATGAGTCGCAATCCCTCGGCGGACAGCGATACGCCCCGGTGTTTGGCCCGCGACTGCAACACTTCATAAAAATCCGGTGGCACGTAAACCTGAATGCGTGCGCAATCTTTTTGATCTTCACCGTTACCAGAAATCGCCATAATTGGTACCCCTTTCTCGTGATATGAGTCGTTGAGTCGCCCTGAGAACCCGTATGGTTGCACCATTTAGCTTGCGGCGACGACTCAAAAACGGGTTGGAAACCAACCTGTCTACCCCACAATCTGAGTCGTGAGTCATAAGCCCAAACTCGCACCACTTAAAGGTTTTCTCCGCGGCACTGCCGCGGATGTGTACCCAGATCCCCCTTATCCTGTGTGTGTATATCTTTATCCCCAGCGTGCCCCGCCATAAGCCATGTTTTGGTAATTGCGGTGCGTTAAGGACGTCATTTTGAGGTTAGCCTGACCCGGGGGGCATAGAGCTGTTTCTGACAGGAGGACCTTCCCGAGCACCGAAAATTGCCAATAAGTGGCTAGTGATAGTTCTGGAAAGGAATCGTTGCCATACCCCAAGATCCGTGTGAAGACCATGGTGCGGATGTGCGATGAGTTGGGGATTACGCTCATTGCGGAGGGGATCGAAACCCCCGGGAGTTATGGACTCTACAGGATTTGGGTGTCGCTGTTGGGCAGGGCTTTCTTTTAGGAAGGCCCGCGCGGGATCCGGTGTTGCAGGTTTCCCTCCCCTCGCGGTCAGCGTCTGATGGGTCTCATCCCGACAGCCTGCTCGAAGTACGCACGAACGGTCGGGCACAGTCCTGAACCGCTTACGGTTTAGCGACGGTCTTCGCAGCAGACATCTAGTAGAGGTTTTCTGCGTTTTTTGACAGTAATGGTACCGGTGGTTATACTAACATCAAGAGTGCAGCCGCTGCCTCATCACCTCCCTTCCGGGGTCAGGCGCTTGAAACAAAGGACGCCAGGGTGATGAATCGCAAGCTGCCCGCTTTATTTTGCGGACAAGAAGACTTGGCGGTGAAGCCTTACGATATGCTTCAGATCCACATAGCGCTCGGTATTTTGCTCGCTCAAAAATCGGCGTGTGGTCCCTGCGGCCACGTCTGCTAATTGTATCCCTGTCATGGATGATTCGCCTTTCGCGATGGTTGCCTCATAAGCGCCTGCAACATCTTGAAGCTCCGGTAGAATGCGTGTAATTCCCTGAAACCCATCACAGAAAATAGATGTGCCTCTTTCGGGTTGTATCTCTGACATTAAGGTGTTAAAGAGGCGGACGTATGCGGTCAGGAGTTGGCGAAACGGGAGACTTTGGGCAGATCTCTCAGCCCGCGTTTTGCGGTAATAGGTCGTCCAGATCCCAACGTCTTGGCGCAGGAGGCGATGCGTACGGCGGCGATAGTACTCAAACACCATGCTATCGATGAGCGAATTAATGGCGTCGGGGTTGTCACGATTCAATGCAGATTCATGAAACTCACTAATGCCCTTGGACGCGGATCCCAACGCTTTGCGAGCTTGAGCAACGATGGAATTGGCGATGTCGGTTGACGGAACGGTAACCGCTCCCAATAGGAAGTAACGTTCGTCCTGCGACTCATCAATAAATACGACCAAGAACTCCGTTCCCCCATTCCCAATATCTCATTTTGGACTGGGATACGGGGCCTTGTCACGCTTTTTGTTCCACCGTCAACGGTCCACCGTATACCGTAAACATAATTGTCGCTAAATCCTTCGAGTATCGCGGAGCGTGTGCTATGTTAACCGTAATCCGTTCACGGTTGACCGTACACGGTAGACGTAAGGAGTGAATCGCATGAGTCGTGTCATCGCCGTCGTGAACCAAAAAGGCGGCGTCGCCAAGACCACCACGGTTGCTAATCTCGGGGTGGCGTCGGCCCAAGCAGGCCACCGGTGTCTGCTGGTGGATAGTGACCCGCAGGGGTCGTTGACGATTAGCCTCGGATTGGATCCTGATACGCTGGATTCCTGCACGCTGTACGAAGCCATGGTGCTGGCTGAGGACCACGCGGAGCATCAAGCGATCAAGAATGTCATACGTCATAATCTGCAAGGAGTGGACCTGATTCCCGCGAATCTCGATTTGGCCGCAGCGGAATTGGATCTGAATCAGCAATATGCCCGTGAATACGCGTTGCAACGCATTTTGGCGCCGATTCGTGACGAGTATGATTTTGTTCTCATAGACTGCCCGCCCCAACTGGGCATCCTCACGATTAACGCGCTGGTGGCAGCCGATAGCGTGTTGGTGCCGCTGGCCACGAACTATCTCTCCCTTCGAGGCCTTCAGCTGCTGTTGCGGACGGTGCGGCTGGTGCAATCGCGGCTGAACTCGGAACTCCGGATCGAAGGCCTCTTGCCGACCCTCTACGACCGCCGCACCAGCCATCATCAGGAAACATTGCAGGAAGTCCGTCGCATCTTCGGCGAGCAGCATATCCGTGTTTTCGAGACCGTCATTCCGCGCAGTGTACGCTTCGAAGAATCCCCCATCACGGGCACTCCCGCAGTGGTCTACGCGCCGAATACACCCGGGGCGCAAGCGTATCGGGCGCTTGTTCAGGAGGTGCTCACCCATGCCTAAGCGTGCCAAACTTACGGGAGTCGATCGCTTGTTTGAGAACGCTCCGGTGCCTGTCGCCAACGAACCGCAAGACACCGCAAAAGCGTCGGCATCCGCCGTATCTAAGGATGGACAGCGGTGGGATGACCACTATCATCGCCGCACGTTCTATTGTGAAGACGAGAATTGGGCTGCGCTACAGGCCTGGTGTAAACGCACAGGCACTAGCCATTCAGCAGCGCTCAATGCGGCCATCGCCCTCTTCTTGGCAGCCCAGAAAGATTAACGTCAACCGTTGCCGGTAAACCGTATACGGTCAACAGCTGAAAGGCGTCCGCAAAGGTCAGGGGGGTCCTAAGAAGACGCCCCTTTTTCATTGGCATGATCGAGCGGTCGTGGCTTCAATCCAAAGAGGCGCCGCCAAAACGGGAGCGGTTGTCGGAGTTCCAGGAGTTGGCGCATGGCGCCGACTAAGGCCTGATCGCGTTCCTCGAGGCGCCGGTCCATGGCTTCTTCCCGTTGGGTCTGTTCGTGGCGCATGGCGGCCACTTCCGTCGTGAGGCTCTCGATGGCCTGGGCCTGCTGGGATAAGAGTTCTTGCTGCTGTTGAAGGACGACCGCAATCTGTTTCGCAAGTTGCGGTAATGACCGTTGCTGTCCTGCTGTGGTTTGTGGTGGTTCTGCGGTAGTCACCGCATTGCGAGGAAACAAGCGGTTTAGCGTCTCTTCGACTTCGGTTGCGGATCCATGATCTTTCCGCAGGGTGTCCGCAATGACTTGAAAAACCTCCACCACTTCCGCAGGATAGCGCCGCTGGCGACCTTCCCCGATGACCAGGATGTAGTCCGAAAAATGGTCGCGGTAATAGCGCACCGTGCTCTCCGGAAGGCCCAAACGCTGGGCGATTTCGGCGATCGTCAACGTGGCCAATCTGTCCCACCTCCACGGGACCAAGGCATTCGTGATGAGCGGGAAAAGTCCTGCTGCGGAATGGCTGTGCTTGTGCGGAACGGACGAACAAGGCGTTGCGGTTGCCGGATGGCCGCATTTTCCATGGCGGAATTTTATGGGTAGACAGGCAATCTGAGGTGGCGTATGATGCGATCAAAGTTCGTGGAGCGCAAAAAAGTTTGAGGACGGTGCTGCAAACACCGCCCCGGCTCCTCGGCAGAGTCTACGCCCAGACCCATGCCGCCTCCGCGCCTAGGGATAAGCTAGCACAGTCTAGCCCCCAAGGGCAAGGGGACACCGAGACAAAACGGCAACAAATGGATCGTCTGGCGCGAGACTCGCGGCAGATTTTTTTGTGCGCAAACACAGAGAAACGGTGCCAATGCTCCCCAGCACACGCCGTTTCCCGAAAAGGTTTTGGATGAACCACCCAGTGAGGAGGTTCATGAGCACTCTCATGAAGGAGGCTCATTTGTGAGCACAAGGTTAGCAGATGGTGCCACGCGGCGCAAGAGGGAGCGGATCGAAAAACCGGAGGAACATGCGGCCATCCTGCACCCCTACGCGGATGGGGTGCAGGGCCTCGTCACGGTGGCCCGGCGCGATCAAAGGGGATGGCACGAGACGCGGCTGAAGGTTCCGGAACTGCCCTGGGCGGTGCGCGAACTCGCCGGGGCGCCTGAAGTCTACCTGTCTCAGAACCGCTTCAAAGGCCCCCGCAAGATTGCGCATTTGTGGCAACTGGATGCGCTGTGGGTGGATTTGGGGTTCCTGTATCATTGGAACGGAATTGGCAATAACTCCTGAAATCCTTGAGACATAAGAGTTTTGACCGTTTGCGTTAAAGAACCCAACCGCAGAGGATACGCTAATCCTATTGTCAGCGACCCTGAAATCGTCCCAAAATAGGCATTTTATGCCCACTTTTCGCGCTTCGCACCCGCTATTGCCATTTCCGGTCGGGTGCTACAGCAACTCCGGTTCAACGTCTCATACTGGCCCCCCGTTCCTTTCCTCGAACACCTGTCATGGGCGAGCTGTTTTGATTCGGCTGGTGCCGCCATCCGCGGCCGAGTGGACCGGCCGGTGACGCATCAGGAAAGGACAAACGCCCTAGCGCGACCTAGGAATTAGTGGCTGAGGAAAAACGGCCGGACCAGGAACTGCGCTCTTGGGTAATGGCCTCAGGTAGCCGCACGTCGTGCCAAGGCTTGACAACCAACTCTCCGTTTTCAACCAGCGCTTTTTCCGGATTGCCACTGCCTTCAGGGTTGCCTAATGCCAGCCTGTCACCGATGCGCACTTGAGCTGGATCGAACCGTAGGGCGTAAATCACACGACCAGCATCTTCAGGCTGCCCGGCATACACGGCGCCGCGAAGCCACCCGAACACCATGACATCGCCGCCCGCAGTAACGGTCGCTCCAGGATTAACGTCCCCTACGATAATGAGATCGCCGGCATGACTGAGCCGCTGACCCGAGCGAATGGTGTGGCGCACAACTTTGGGCGGCGCCACCATGTCTTGAGGCCGCTGTTCCAAAGAGAGTAGCCCCGGAGCATCGCCTTGCTGGATCCCGCGCAGGCTGAGATTGGGAAAGCCGGCAAAGACGGCGCTAATTTGACCGAACAAATCCGCTGTCAAGGCAGGCTCGGACACTTCCACCAGGAGGCTGGCGCTGCCCAGAAAACTCTGTTTTTCCGCCAACGTACGCCGCAAATCCTCCACCAGCTGGTCCGAGGATGAAAAATGCTTCGCGATCAGGCGAAGCCCATGTCGGTCGCCCTTAATCTCCATCTCAAATTGGCGGCGGGGACTCCGGCGTTCACGCCGAGAGGAAGCCGCCTCCCCCTTTCTCTTTATGCACTGACAGGTCCTTGGCCGTATGGCCATCCGTATTGGCGTTGAAGCCGTAGCGGTCGCGATAGGACACCTCAATCTGCGGCCCGTCGCTGATCGCCACCACGAGTCGCCCATAGGTGCGTCGTTAGCCGTCCCACCCAGATGCCGGCCTGCTGACCCCGAGACTTTCGTGCCGAATCGCCTTTAGACCGGGGTGGTTGACCTTGTTTCCACAAAACCGACAACTTATGCGTAATTTCGCGATGAGACCAGCGAATTCCTTCCCCCTAGCAAAAACTTTGGGTATCCGGATTGTTTGATTGACCGGTTCTCTCTCGCGCCATGGTCACACGGGAGTAAATCCAGATTTCGATGTGGATTTCTATACCACCCGTAGTGGCCGTTCTCGTCGGGGCCGGCCGCACCGCGGCCGAGCTGACGGATGACAGTTTAGGCCGTGCGTTAGACAAACTCGCGCGGACCCATCCGGCCGGAGTTTTTTCGGCGGTGGCGACCCAGGCTTACCTCCACGAAGGCATTACGTTGGACGGTGGGCATTTTGACACGACGTCCCGGTCCGTCACCGGCGCCTATGATCAGCACGGGGCTGCGCCCGTTCAGCCCCCTTTCGGTCATTCTAAAGATGCGCGCCCGAATCTGAAGCAAATTCTCCTGACGCTGTTCGTCAATCACGATGGCGTCCCCCTCCTGGGGACGGTCGAGTCGGGGAACCGATCGCATAAGATGCTGAACGCCGAGATGGTGGATCGCCTCGCTCGCCAGCGCATTGCGTTTGTCTCGCGCTGTGCGGAGACCTTCGGGATCGTGGCCGAGTTGACACAGGAGGCCTGGGCCGCTGGGCGAACGGCCCCCTCGGGCAGCGCCGCGCCGCGGCCCGCTATTGGGCCTCGGAGCACGTTGGGGAGATTGACGGACGCCGCTACCGATTCGTGGTTTATCGCTCCTCGGCCTTGGATCAGCGGCGCACGCGGGCTTTGGATCGGGAAATCAGCCGGTCGCGAACCGCCTTGGACCAGGCGGCGGCCTTGCACCGCCAACGGTTCGCGTGTACCGTCGATGCTGAGGCGGCGCTCGCGCGGTGGCGCACCCCATGGCAAGACGCCTGGTGTGTGATGACCACGACCGTGCGCGCAGAGATCCGTCAGACCCGACCGGGTGTTGGAGCTACTGCTAATTGTCATCACTTCGGCTAACATGCCTGTCACAGGATCTGCCGAGTATTCTCGGTTCAGAGGCGGCATGCGAATGTAGAAGAATCAGCCTAAATGGGCTGGGGTTCGCATTTGGCTGACGGCAAAGCCCACGGCCTATGTCAAACGCGAATGCTATTAGGGAGGACCATGTGTTCGACAGTCATCCTCAGAATCTCAACATCACGAGTGGTCACAACGAAAGCCATGATGACAACCTAATTACTCAAACCCAGACAGGCCAGTAGCAGAACGTACCCCAACGCCTCAATCCGTTCCGGCTTTTTCAGGAATAAGGCACCCACGAAGAGGCGGTCTTTCACGAAGTGAAAGTGGCGCTCCACACTGGTCTGCTCCTGATATTCGCGCAACAGCTCCGTGGAGACGGACGGGTGGCGGGCACCGTGGTCATGAGCACAAAGGTGCTCCGGCGTTCCAACTCCCGTTGTCGACGCGTCGCGTCGACCGCTCCGATAGTGACCTCCACCACCCAATCTTCGCGCCGATCCTCGGGGCGCTGGATCGTGCGGGGTCGGCCCCGGTGTTGAAGCTAACTTATTTTGTCGTGCGGTCATGAAGATTACAAAAGCAATACTCATATAATGCCAACGGTGTCATTTTAGGCCACCTGGGTTCGAGTTTATGTACATTGAATGCGGCGAGAATTATCGAGCGCCGACGGACTATGACTGGCGTCGTAACCGCCGCCACCAACGCATCTCGGGCCATACACATAGAACATTCCTCCGCTCAAAAGATTGGATGAATGTACCATAGCGAACAACCGAGGGGCTGTCCAGACAAAGTTTGTCAATTGTCGCGGCGTCAGGTATTTAAAAATCTTTATGACCGGATATATAGATAAGGGCCTCTATCAAAAACTTCGCATCATCCCGACGTGGACGGACAACACCCTGAACACTCCGCAAGTTGTCACCGCTCTGGGGAAAGCAAGAGCCCCAACGTTGACCATCGAAAATTATCTCGTGCGGATATATAGGAGAGCCAGCTTCGCGAACAACCTCTGGTCGGCACACAAGAAGTGCTAGCCTCGGCCAAGCAGGCGGGTGGGATGCGTTGCCAGAGGCCGACCTAAACGCAAATGAACACCCAACTGTGTTGCACTGTCGATGCTGAGCGGGGTAACGTGGTTCGCACCGAAATTGTGACTTGCCTCGGCTCCTGCGCCAAGTGCGCATTTTATATTGAACGGTTATCACGCCTCAAGGCGCTCTCGGGGCAAATGTGCGCTTAGATCCGGTGTTAGCGTCCACTTCCAGGGGCCTGTCAAGGCTGCGATATTTTGGGAGACTGACAACTTGCGGGTGTGCGAACAACGGCATAGTCACAGAGAACGTGAAACACGGTCCGGTTACCGAGCGTAAAGTTCCTTAGAATCGGAGCGCTTAGAGAAACAAACTCAGGAGGGGGACCATGGCTCGAATACCGATTATTATGGGGGGTGGCCATGATGGCAATCGCGGCATTGATGGGGGCGTGGACGGTGCAGCACGCCCTATCGCCCAGTCTGAGGACATTCTCGTCCTCAAACTCAAACGCCTCACGACGACTTCCCCAGTCCCATGGTGCCGCCAAGGGACCGCAGGCAAACGCCCAATCCTTTACGGCGGCCAAGCCATTGCGAAAGTTAACAACATTGGTGGGATCATGTTCCCGGCGACGCCAGGAAGCAGGGGCGGGCGGATTCACGAAGGACCTTTGCAGGGCGGAACGATCCCCGGGCACTTGACGACCCGGGTTCACGCGGTCGGCTCGAACAGCTACTTGGTGACGTTTCCAGAACAATGGACCAGCCACGCATTTCCCGTGAGCGGCCATGCGCGCATCAGGCACCACCAATGGACGTTCAAAGTGACACCCCATTTAGCGCAAGTTCAATCAGGGTCTGGGGACTATCCGACGCAAGCCACGAAGTAACGTCAAGATGTTGAGGAATCTTGGGGGCCGTGCAGCCTGTAATCTTACGATATCCAGCCGGTGCAAGTCCGGCCGTGGCAACTTCCCATTCGGCCACGTAGCAAAGCGCGCGCTGGAATGGGGTGACCCATCCGGTGAAAGCCGCGCCGAT
>JAKACZ010000035.1 GCA_021820965.1 Bacillota bacterium
CCGCCCATGTTGCTGGTGGGATAAGCCGTGGCGAGTCCGGAGGAGCACTCCCAGGGTTTCACAACCCGTCGACGCAGCCATGGTGGTTCCCTCAGAATCTCCGGCCTTTAGGCCGGGGAGGTTCAATCGCAATCATTTAGGTCATCCACATACGGATCAAAATGAGTTAGTCACTCAACTTTTCAAGGCGAAAAACACTCTGAAAGCCTTGCTATCATTAACCTAGCTGGCTTTCGATGGTTCTATTGATGCCGTTCGCATTATCCGATCGCGGAGGTGCTCCGGAATGCGCTTCAGAAATCCCGCAAATAAGGAGTCGATTTGCGCTTCCGTCAGGTCTAAGTCATCCTTGAGGCTCGCCGCGAATGCGGCGAGAATTTGGTCCACCACCCAGCCGAAGGCAATGTCCTCTAATTCTTGGCACTGGGCGTAAAAGAGGTCGCCAAGCGTTCGGGGATCCTCCGCCATCCGCGCTTCTAAGGCTAGCCATTGGTACCGGATACAGACCACGGTGACGTGAGCCACACACCCTTCATACGACCGTCCCTGATATTCCCGAGGAATGCCGAGGAGACTTTTGGCTACCTTAAAGAAGGTTTCCCGAAGAGTCGTCTCCTCAGAGCGCGAGGACCACTAAGAGGTTTCTATTGGGTAGTACGGGCTTTCATGGGCCGGGTTGACCAACTCCCGATACTTGTCCACCACTCTTTTTAGATCCGACCAGGCGTCTTTCTTCCACGTTGGATTGCGAAGCAGCGCGGCGGGATGGTACGTTGGCATCCACCAGCGGCCGTCCTTAAGCGTCCACTCTCCTCGCGCCCTGCTAATGCGAAGCGCTGGATCCAAAAGAGTTCTGGCCGCGGTGCTGCCTAGCAGCACAACAATCGGCGGATCCAAAATATCGAGTTGTCGGTCCAGGTGAATCCGGCAGGTCTCCGCTTCCTCGGGTTCGGGCACGCGATTGTGGGGAGGCCGACACTTCAC
Organism: Bacillota bacterium; assembly: GCA_021820965.1. Taxonomy (GTDB): domain Bacteria; phylum Bacillota; class Sulfobacillia; order Sulfobacillales; family Sulfobacillaceae; genus Sulfobacillus_B. Next base: position 985 of record JAKACZ010000035.1, read on the forward strand.
CACATTAAGAATATAGACGTGCTCAAATCGTGTCATCCCCATCGCGGCTAGCATCCTGTCCAAGAGCTGGCCCGCTGGACCCACAAACGGCCGACCAAGCCGATCTTCCTCGGAACCCGGGCCTTCCCCGATAAACACCAAACGGGCTTCGCAGAACCCCTCACCGAAAACCACCTGGGTCGCACCGTCCCGAAGGGCGCAACGGCGGCATCCCAATACCTCGGGCCTTAACAGTTCTAACTGCTCAGCCTTGGTGCCCATGACCCTGCCTCCCGTCTGGCCGAGTCTTAAGCGTCCACACAGCTAACAACACTATTGCGGTTTGATCGGCCGTACACCACACGCACAGATGACCGACGCGAAGTTCGGTGCCAATGGCATAGGCGACGCCTAAAAATCCTGCCACGGCCACGAGTGACATCAATGACCCGGGTGCCCGGAGCAGGGCCGCCCAATAGACTGCCACCCATACGAGACCCCAAAATCCCAGTGGGAGACCTAAAATGTGCCCACCGGTGCTGGAAATGACGGCGTCACAATTAATGATGCTGGTAGCGGCCGAGCCCGGACAGCCGAGGGTGCCGGGATGAGCCGCCACCAGCAACGTAGCGCATGAGGCCAAGATGATGACGAGACTTAGGCCGATAGGCAAGCCAAGTCGTCTGCGCATCTTACCCTTCCAACAAAAGTCTCTCAGGGTCTTCGATAAACTGCTTGACCGCCACCAGGAAGCGCACTGCCTCACTGCCATCCACAATTCGGTGATCGTAGGACAACGCTAAATACATCATTGGGCGAATAACGACCGTCCCATTCAGCGCGATGGGTCGTTCCTCGATTTTGTGCATACCCAAAATCCCCACCTGGGGTGCGTTCAAAATCGGTGTCGACAGCAGGGAACCGAAAATACCACCGTTGGTAATGGTAAACGTGCCGCCCTGAAGTTCCTTCAGCGTCAATTTATTCTGGCGCGCCCGTTGCGCCAAGTCAGCCACTTGGCGCTCGATTTCGGCAAACGACAGCCGATCCGCATCCCGTATGACGGGCACAACCAGGCCAGCGTCGGTTGACACCGCCACCCCGAGATCAAAGTAGTGCTTGAGCACCATTTCGGTTCCGCGAATTTCGGCGTTAAGCAATGGAAACTGCTTTAATGCACCCACTGCGGCTTTGGTGAAGAAGGACATGAATCCCAATCCCACCCCGTGCCGTTCTTTAAACTCTTCGCGTCGGCGTGCTCGTACGGCGAGTATGTTAGTCATGTCCACCTCGTTGAAGGTGGTCAACATCGCCGCTTGGTGTTGGGCTTCCACTAAGCGGCGGGCGATTGTCTGCCGACGCGAGGACATGGCAACCCGCTCTTCCGCGCGGGCCCAATCCGGCTCTGTATCGGCATGAGCGGGCGCGGCCGGCGTAGTATACGATGCGGGTTTCTCCGCTTTTGGCTTGACAATGTCTTCGCGAACGATTCGCCCTCGAGGTCCGGATCCGGACACTTGACTGAGATCCACGCCTTGTTCGCGCGCCAGCCGCCGAACGTCGGGGGTAGCCCGGGCGGCAGACTCGGCAGACTCGGCGGCGGCTGCGGGAGCGGCGGGCGGTTCCGGCTGAGAGGCGGCTGCCTTTTCCTCCGTCGAGGGTGGTGCCGGCGCCTCGCCGGGTTCGATAACAGCCAACGTCGAGCCCACGGCTACTGAAGCGCCCTCGTCGGCGACAATCTTGGACAACACCCCATCCTCTTCTGCGGCCACCTCGAGGTTAACTTTGTCGGTTTCGAGTTCGACGACCGCCTCCCCACTTTTTACGGCTTCGCCGGTTTGCTTGAGCCATCGCCCCACCGTGGCTTCCATAACCGATTCACCCAATTCCGGTACTTTTAACTCTGACACTAATGTTTTCCTCCCCTAGCTGACATGGCAATTGGTTGAAGCGCTTCGCGCACAATACGCGCCTGCTCCTCGGTGTGCATCTCAGGAAACCCTTCTGCCGTAGCTGCCCGTTCTGGGCGTCCTACGTAGCGGAGGGCAAGCCGAGAGGGTAGTTCCGATGCCAGCCGCGGGTGGATATAGCGCCAAGCGCCCATGTTCTGCGGTTCTTCTTGCAGCCACACGACCTCCTCGAGCTGTGGGTAACGGTTGACAACGGTCGCGATGTCGGCACCGGGAAATGGATAAAGCTGCTCGACACGCACAATGCTGACCTGATCGTTTGGCTGATCGGCCATGGCCTGCATCAGGTCGATAATGACCTTGCCACTCGCCAATATTAGGCGCTTGACTTGCTCCAACGGCGCGCTGCGATTATCAATCACCGGCTGGAACTGGCCGTTGGCAAGATCCTCCAGCGAACTGGCCGCCCATGGATGCCGCAACAAGCTCTTGGGTGTTAGCACAACCAAGGGCCGAGGGTCGTGATGAATCAAATTAGCCTGTTGGCGCAGTACGTGGAAATATTGTGCCGCGCTGGAGCAATTAACTACGCGCAGATTATTGTCACCCGCTAATTGCAGATACCGTTCCAACCTGGCGCTGGAGTGCTCCGGCCCCTGCCCTTCATACCCATGCGGCAGCAACAAGACGAGTCCTGACTGTTCCTTCCACTTGGAGCGGGCTGCGGCGATAAACTGATCGATGATTACTTGCCCGGCATTTGCGAAATCGCCGAACTGCGCCTCCCACAGCGTCAACACACGCGGGGACTCCACACTATAGCCGTATTCGAACCCAAGACCTGCCGTCTCCGACAACGGACTGTTGTATATCGCAAAAGACGCTTTAGCCGATGGGATGTGCTGCAACGGTGTATAGGTGGTCCCGGTTTGGACGTCGTGCAACACCGCATGACGATGACTAAAGGTGCCGCGCTCGGTGTCCTGACCGGCCAAGCGGATGGCGGTACCGTCTCGCAGAATCGCGGCAAATGCCAGGTGTTCCGCAAAACCCCAGTCAATCGCGCCCGGTTTCTCGAAGTTTTCTAGACGTCGCTTCAACTGCCGTTCTAACTTCGGATTGGGATGAAAGTTCTCGGGGGTTTGATGAATATCGTGTGCAAGCTGTTTCAGCGTTTTCAGGTCTAAGGCGGTGGGTTCCGCCAGCCCCACCAGGGCGTCGCTCCAGGTGCTAACCTCCGGCTCCTCCTCGGTGCCGTCTTCGAGCATTTGCTCTTTGGCCTTCTTTAGCCGAGCCTGCACCTCGGCGCCCATCGCCTCCACTTCCGCGGATGTGACCACGCCCTCCGCGACCAGCCGTTCAGCATAAAGCGCGCGCACTGTCGGATGTGCGGCAATTTTATTGTACAGTACCGGCTGTGTGTAGGCTGGTTCGTCGCCCTCGTTGTGGCCCCAGCGGCGATAGCCAACCAGGTCGATAAGGAAGTCTTTATCGAATGTTTGGCGATAGCGGAATGCTAAACGCGTGGCCTTGAGGCACGCTTCCGGGTCGTCGGCGTTGACGTGCACCACCGGAATTTCAAACCCCTTGGCCAAGTCACTAGCGTAAAGCGTCGACCGCCCCTCTTGAGGTTCCGTGGTGAAGCCCAGCCCGTTGTTCATAATAACATGGACCGTACCGCCCACTTGGTAGCCGCGCAGTCGTGACAAATTCAGTGTTTCCGCCACAACGCCCTCTCCGGGAAAAGATGCGTCCCCGTGGATGGCAATAACCATGGCGCGTTTGACGTCCTGGGTGGGCGCACCCGGCTTTTGCACATCCTCCTGAGCAGCCCGGGTTTGCCCCTGAATGACCGGATTCACGAACTCTAGGTGGCTCGGATTGTTGGCCAAAGTGATGCGAACTTGCGCTGCCTCTCCGTTTCGTACCAGCTTATGTGCGCCCAAATGGTACTTTACGTCTCCCGTCCATCCGGCGTTAATGCCCATAGAGCCTTCCGAGGGAACCAGATCCTTGTTGACTGAGGTGTGAAATTCGGAGAAGATGCGGTGATAGGGCTTCCCCAGCACATGGGCCAGGACGTTCAGTCGGCCGCGGTGGGCCATGCCAATAACGACTTCATGCGTCCCCTGTTTAACCTCAGCGGCAATGAGGCTGTCAAGCATCGGCACAAGGGCGTCGGTTCCTTCAATGGAGAACCGTTTCTGGCCGGGAAAGTTAGTGTGCAAAAATCGTTCGAAGGCCTCCGCTTCGGTCAGGCGACGGAGGACACCTCGCCTGTCCTCGGTGGTCAACGCCGGCTCCGACTCGGGCACCTCAACGTAACGACGCAACCAATCGCGCTCCTCAATATTATGCACGTGGCTAAAGTCGTAACCGAGGGGACCTGAATAGTACTGTCTCAATAAATTAATGGCATCGTATCCATTAGCTGCCACCCGCAAGCGATTAGGCCAGACAACGGTCGCCGGCATTTGCCGCAAATCGTCATCAGAAATCCCCATCACCTCGGGGTCGTCGACTACGCGGCGTGGTGACACGCCCAGCGGATCAAACGACGCTTGAAGATGCCCAAACTCGCGAATATTGCGGGCCAGTTGTACGGCCTTGACTATCTTGTCCACGGGCAGCCCACTAGCCGCTCCCGCGTCTAAAGGTGCCTCGCTGCCGCCATGCATGAGGGCGTTTACTGCCGCCTGGTCAACCGTCTCCAAAATTTCTCGTGTCGCAGCGTCGATGCTGCCGGGATCGGCGAGGTACTGCTCGTACATTTCGACGAAGTATCCCGCGTTAGGACCCTGAAAGAGATCTTCAATCCGCAATGGTTCGCCTTGGTTTCGCAACGCAAATCCCTCCCGTCGAAGAGACCAACTCTTCGCGTCTACACGCACCAAAAGCTCATCCGACTCGGGCTAGGCGATAGTCCCGGTCGTCCGGTGCTGCGGTGTGCCTCTTTATCATAGCAGAAATTCCTTCGGCGGTGAGTTGAACTGGGCGTTTCCACCCTCATCGGGAAAGCGTTCCCGCAGTGAAGCCGGAGGGAAGTTTTCGGCGCCTGCTTTATCTTTTGGTTTGGGATTTTGTGGGACAATCTTGGTGGATTTGCGCCGCCCGCATTACAAGCCGCCGCCCGGCGAATCACGCAAACCCTGCCGCTGGTACGCGTTTCGGGCATTTGGCAAAAGCTATCTTTTAAAGGAAAAAACCGCCGCAACTCTCAAATCCCGGAACCACGCTTTGACGCTTCGAATTCCGCCCTATGACACAGTTCTCCGGAGATGGTTAGTCATTGGTGCGGCAGACACCAACAGCAACTGTCTGACAACCCGGTCTCACATTTCTACAATGTTTCAGAACCATGAAAGCTGCCTAATTCCGCTGTGGAACCGGGGAAACCATGTTCGGGGTGAATCGGTCGCTAGCGCGACCGAGGGGCGTTCTCTCGCGCCCTAACCCGTCAGCTAACCTCGGCGGCAAAAGCGAGGGGGACATATCATGAATAAAGCGCTGTTAGGGGCGGCCTTACTGGGCGCATTGGCCGTCTCTGCTCCAACGTTTGCCGCATCCCAGACAACCGTAGCCACCGCTCCGTTGGAAGCACGACATCCTGCCATAAAGCAACTGCTGCAATATAGCGACAGAGGCAAGTGGGTCATGACGCTGCAGGCCGACTTAAACGAACTCGGGTACCATTCCGGTCCCGTCGACGGCAGTTTTGGGCCGGTAACGGAGGCGGCTGTGCGATCGTTTCAACGTACGCATCATCTTCCCATCACCGGCGTCACACATCCGGCAACCTGGCAGGATATCTTAGCCGGCTTTGGCCTGGTTCCGCCGGTTAACGCCAGCGGTTTTCGCGCATCCCAGGTGTCTTCGGCCGGATCCGGCACCATCGATGGCTATCCGATTCTTCACACGTACCACATGATTGCGACCGCCTACGGACCAAGCTTGGCTGACAATTACCCCTATGGTCCGATCGATGCCTTTGGTCAGCCGTTGACGCCTGGCATGATTGCGGTCGACCCATCAGTTATCCCGCTGAAGTCGCGCGTTTATGTAGCGGGGTATCACGACGGATACCTGCCCCAAGGAGGCTTCTTGGGACGGGCTATGGATACGGGTGGTGCAATTCAGGGAATGCGGATTGACATCTTCATGAATGACAATGCCACAGTCGTCTCCAACTTTGGGGTACAACCGGTGGTTGTCTACGTTCTCGGAAACTAAACGACTAAGGCGCTGTCTCAAAAATCCTGGGCCCACGATGAAGTTCGCTCCACCCCCGAACCACGCGAAAACCGAGCAAGTTTGGGGTTCCACAAAACCACCGGCCCACCTTTTGAGACAGCCGCTTTTGCATGCGGGCGCGAAACGCCCTGATACAGGCTGGCACCGCTTACCCGCTAATGGTTTCGGGTTGATGTGATGCAATCGGCACTTGCGCCCAGGTCCGCTATCGCCCTCTGGTTTCGCGAAGGGACCGGCCACAAACTCTGGCCAGCGGTTTATCGTAACCGTGCGGCAACGCCACTTCTGACTTTACGCACCGTCCCACTTGGTATAGACTCAGGCCGGTACTCCCACCGGGCTTCAGGCATAGCATCGGATCCGATTGATCGGGTTCGGTAGGTGAATGCATCGTGTAACCTAACCCCGTTGCTTGGCGTTACGTCTATGGGATCTGTAAAGGGGTTGCCCGATACGAACGCTTATGATCAAAAAGCTTTTGATGATTTTATCCACGAATATGGCGACAAGGCAGTCCGTTACGCCTACGTGACGCTTCATTCTCGTCCTGACGCCGAGGATGTGGCACAAGAGGCGTTTGTGCGGTTGTGGCGTCATGCCGGACGCCGCGGTGTCGACACGCTGTCGTCCGCCCTCTTGTTTCATACCGTTACCAATCTTTGTCGCGATCGTATGCGCCACCAGAAGCGGCATCCCGAAGACCCTACCGATCTCTTGGAAGTGACGCAAGGGGAAGAAGACGATACGCCCGTTTTGTCTGATAGTCAGGCAGTGCTGGCAGCGGTGATGCAACTGAACGCGGTTGAGCGTCAGTGTATTCTCCTGTTTTATTACATGGACCGCAGTCTCAAGGAAACCGCCGATGCGTTACGCGTGAGCGAACAGGTCGTAAAGACGCGGCTGTATCGCGCGCGGCAGCATCTGAAGCCGCTGTTGGAGCCGGTGTGGAAGGAGAACTCGCTATGAGCTATGACCGTGAAACGAAAGTGGGCGAATTGCTGGACCAGGCGCTGGGAGAGCAGTTGGGCCTGTACTTTCAGCCCGCCTGGCATCCTAAGCACCGCTTGGCTCGTCGCCGCTCACGTTCCTGGCGCTGGGGGTTCGGTGTGGTAGCCACGGCGGCAGCGGCTCTCCTGGTATCCCCGTTCTTTGTTCAGCTTCCCCGGGGCCAGCAAACCGCGTCTAATGATACCTTGAGCGCCATTCGCCTCCCCAAGGCGCTCCGCCAAGCGATTTCGGGCATCACTCTAGGGAGCTTTTCAGTCGCGAGTATGGTCCCCGTGTACGGCACCTACCCGATGGTTAGCCCCACTGGCCACAATTTGAATGTGACCGGCAACTTTCGCGTGGGCAGCCAAGCGGGCACAGCCCTTTCATTAATCGTGAACAACCAGATGCAGCTCCAAGGCGGTATGCTATTTTCCCAAGGGACGCCGGTCTATGCGTTTTCCGGGTCCGGCCCCGAAGCTGGCCACGTTATTACCGCGCCAAAAGCTTACCCGGTTCCCTCCGTCAGTAAACCTGAGCGGCCGGGCTGGCATCCCGGCTTGGACGTGAGCCTGAACAGTTTTTCCGCCGCCGGTCCTTATGTGTACGTCACTCATGGCAATCTATGGTCAGACACCCAGAAGGGCGTCTGGATGCAGTCTCCTGCTTCTCCTCCGGCGACGACCGTTGACAGCATTGCAGCGCTCCCTTCGAACCCAAACCATGCTCTTTTAGTTGAGGAAAACCCGGCCGGGCTCAGCCAGGGTTTTATTACCAGCGACGGCGGTACCAGTTGGCGCTCCTGGGGTCTGGGAACCCAGACCGTATCCACGTTAATCGCGATTAACAATCGCTACTGGGCCATCTTCAACGGTACGCTGGCCTGGAGTTCCAACGGCACACAATGGAACAACGTTCTGCCGCTTAATCCCAAGCGCTGGCAGGTCGAAACGTATGCGATCGATCCGGCCAATCCCAATGTGGCGACAGTCTCCCTCATTCCCATCAGTGGTGACGGGGTGGGGCCAGTCCTGCAGACGCAAAACGGGGGTAGCTCATGGTCGGAGGTGCCGAACTTTCCCGCCATTGGTGAAGCACCGACTACCATGGCGATGAACACGAATGGTGATATTGCGGCACTCATCAACTCGAATGGCCCGGTTGTGGTGCGCTATTCGGCAAAAACCCAGCAATGGTCGGTTCTACCGGTGCCGTCTTCTCACGCCGGCGACCAAGGTCTGGGGCAACTGGCGGCCAGCGCCAATGGCAACCTCATCTATGGCGCTCCGAGCGGTCAAATATATCAGTGGATTCGGAACTCCAACCAATGGCTGGTCATTAATCCGCCTGTCGGTCTAGACAATGCCGGATTGGCAGCTAATCCACTGCAGGCGATCGGCGATAACCAGATTATGGCCGGATACCCGGCCGGCTCCGCCTATTTCTGGGAACCGATGAGTATCGCCACGGGTAAGACCAAGGCAAAACCCGCCGCAAATCAGGTCGACAAAGGCAACAGGTTAAACACCATCCCCGCGCATTCCTCCGTGTTAGGCCAACGCTCAAGAGGGGGGTAGCGGGCTAACCCGAAGCGCCAGACCCATAACGCATGTTTTCCACTTGGGGTCGCAGAGTTGCAGCGGGCTGAATCCCCCGTCGGGGACTTCCCAGGGCCGTCGACGCGGGACAGATGAGCATAAGGCTTACAACGCCAATAGCACCCGGAACTTCCGAGGGCGATCCCAGAACCCCCCATCAGAATCGGTTAGCCATGGGAGAGTTCATGCAGCAAAACGACCGGGGATTTAATTCTCCGCCGGTCGTTTTGTGCTTGTGCGTCGCTTTAAACCCGCTCCAGGATGGTGGCCACCGCCATCCCCCATCCGATGCACATGGTGATCAGCGCGTAGCGTCCGTTCCGTTTTTCCAGTTCGTGTACTGCGGTCAGGGCCAATCGCCCGCCTGACGCGCCCAGCGGGTGCCCCAGGGCGATGGCTCCACCATGCGGATTGACCCGATTCCAATCGGGACGGTATTCTTCGCCCCATGCCAGTACCACCGACGCAAACGCCTCATTAACTTCAAACACGTCAATATCCTCGAATTTGAGACCCGCTTTCTCCAGCACCTTGGCCGTAGCGGGGATGGGTCCTGTCAGCATGATCACCGGATCCACGCCCACCACCGCCATAGCCGCCACACGCGCGCGCGGCGTTAGCTGATGACGCTTAAGGGCCTCTTCCGATGCCAGCAAGAGCGCTACGCTTCCGTCGGTAATTTGACTGGAGTTGGCGGCCGTCACGCATCCATCCTGCTTGAAAACCGGACGCAGGCTTTTCATCTTCTCCAAGCTGGTGCCCGCTCGCGGACCTTCGTCCTGGGATACGGTCATGTGATTTCCCTCAACATCGACTGTCTCGACGGGTAAAATTTCTTCGGCAAAATATCCTGACTGCCGGGCTTCGAGGGCGCGCCGGTGACTCTCCAACGAAAACTGGTCCAATGCCTCCCGGGAAAGACCCCAGCGCTCCGCAATCATTTCGGCAGAGATCCCCTGCGGTACGATGTTGTATCGGCTTAATAATCCGTCGCTGAAGGTCGATCCGTCAGACCCCATCGGCACGCGCGACATAGATTCCACCCCAGCCGCAATCACCACATCGTGCACGTCGGCGCGAATGGCCTGAGCCGCCTGATTAAGAGCTTCCAGGCTGGATGCGCACATGCGGTTGATGCTGACCCCTGGCACCTCGACGGGAAATCCGGCAATGAGGGGAGCTAACCGGCCGATGTTGTACCCTTGCTCGCCTACTTGCGTGACGCAGCCCATTCGCACGTCTTCCACGGATTTAGGGTCAATATCTGTTCTGTCGACCAAATTCTTCAATGTATCGGCGGCCAAGTCATCTGGTCGGACACGGGATAGTCCGCCATTGCGGCGCCCGAACGGCGTCCGAATTCCGTCGACGATATAGGCTTCTCGCATCTCTCGTCTCTTCCTCTCTGCGATACACGGCATCAACCAGTGGGCAACTGCACCCCGCCCTGTCGGGCTAAGAAATCAGGGTTTGCAGCTTAAGTGCCATGCTCATGTCGCCCGCCACGGAGAGCTTGCCACTCATAAACGCACTCATGGGGTTCAAGGTGCCGGCCGCCAAGTCCTTGAAGTCTTGGGCTTGCATCGTAATGGTGACACCCGCATTCTCCGCCGTCCCCTCTGCCACTTCCAGGCCACTTTCGCCCACCGCAACGTAGTAATTGGCCTGATCATTCCCAGTTAAATTAAACTGGTACACACCGCGGGAGTTGGCCAATTGATCCGCCCCCTTCGATTCCAGGCGGGTCTTAAGTTCCGCAAACACTTCGGCTGTGGTCATTCTTCATCCTCCTTGGTTCCCGATTGGGACTATAAAAGACGCGCCATTACGCGCTTTTGAATTTGGGTAGTACCCTCGTAGATCGACATAATTTTAGCATCACGAAACCACTTCTCCACCGGGAAATCGCGCATATACCCGTAGCCGCCCAGCGTCTGAACCGCTTGCGTGGCCACTTCCATCGCCATCTCGCCGCAGAAGGCCTTGGCCATCGATCCCTCCAGATTGCACGACTGCCGTTGGTCGGCGAGCCAGGCCGCGCGGTATGCCAATAACCGTCCCGCATCAATCTTGGTTCGCATCTCCGCTAAAGCAAAGGAAACCGACTGGTTGTGGATGATGGGCTTGCCGAACTGCACCCGCTCTTTGGCGTAGGCCAACGCATATTCATAGGCGGCCCGTGCCACGCCCACCGCCGCGATGGCCACCGAAGGGCGGGAATGCTCCAACATTTTCATCGCGCCTAAGAACGCCAGACCCTCGGGGCCGAGTCGGTTTTCCTCGGGCACCCGCACATTGTCAAAGTGTACCTCGGCGGTGTGACTCGCTCTGAGTCCCAGTTTCTTGAACTTTTTGCCGCCGGACAACCCGGGTGTTTTGCCGTCGACGATAAAGGCCGATACGCCGGTGTACCCAGCATTCGGGTCTGTCTTGGCAAACACAACATAAACGTCGGCAATACCGCCATTAGTAATGAACGTCTTGGTCCCGTTAATCACATAGTGGTCTTGGTCGCGCACCGCGCGCGTCGATATATTGACTACATCCGACCCCGCGTTGGGTTCAGTCAAGCACATGGCGCCGAGGCGAACATGATCGGGATCGGTAAAACGCGGGAGCCACTTCCGCTTTTGCTCTTCGCTGCCCATTTCAGTGATGGGTAGCGCCGCCAGACCGATACCGCCCATAGCGGTTGCGATGCCGGCACACCCCCAAAACAGCTCCTCCGAGATGATCAGATTGGTGAGCAAGCTGGAGACGCCGCTTCCGCCGTATTCTTCCGGTATCGCGTAGGCCAAAAGCCCTGCTTTGGCCGCCTTCTTAAGGACTTCCCAGGGCAATTCCTCGCGCTCGTCATACTCCCCAGCCACCGGGCGAATCTCACGTTCGGCAAATCCATGCGCCCAGGCGCGCAGTTCCTCCTGCTCCGGCGTCAGCGCAAAGTCCACGATGTCCTCTCCCTTCGAATACCTGCATTTCGCATTATTTTACCACGGCAACTTTTGTCTGCAAAGATGTTGGGCCGGTTTCTACAGGTGAATCACGCCGGTGGCACCCAGAGCGGAGAATACCGCAAGCCCGTTGAGCGTAGCGTGAGCCACGGTGGAGGTCACAAGCGATCCGGTACGGCGATACAGTTCATTTAACACCAGGCCCGCCACGCCTAGTGGCAGCAAAAGGCTCAAATCGAGGTGGGCCAACCCGAAAACTGCAGCCGATGTGACCGTGCCAATCGCGTATCCCCAGCGTGAGGACAGTGATGAGAATAGCACGCCCCGAAACAAGGCCTCTTCCCCCAGCGGCGCCAACACGACGACAGCCCCGGCGATTAGCGCTTGGGCCAACGTTCGGTGGCGGCTGAGGCTCGGGGCAAAGACAAACGGATTGTTGGCCCGAACATGCACCTTCAGACCATGGCTTTCCGCAGAAACAACCGCGGCGGTGACCACAAGCATTCCGATTCCCGCCGCTAGCCCTATCCCGGCATGGCGCAAAAAATTGCCGCGGGCATAGTTTTCAGCAAGGAATAGCCGTAAATGGCGACTTTGGCTCAGCACCGCCAGCACGACAATCCACTCCCAGGGCGGCGTGCTTAAGTACAAAACGGCCAGCGCCTGTGGCGCCTGGGTATTAAGGGGGGCACCGCGCGTCGCCAACATGGCCGACAACGACAGCGACACCATGACTAGAACGCCAATGGCGAGGAACGCTTCCGCCGGGCGAAGCGGCCAGGTCAATCGCTTCTTGCTCCACCACCCCACCAAAGCCGAGAATAAGGCCGTCACAACCAGCGGTGAATGGAGTTGCCCCCCTGCCAGCAGAGTCACAATGAGGCCGATTATAGCCGTCGCCGGCGCGCTCACCCACCAGCGCTGCCACAAGTAGGATGCTGCAAATACCGCACCCAGACCGACCAGGGCCCACAAGATGGCTTGGGCCCCCGATGGTGCCAAGATGACCGCAACCGCCGCTTGCGCGTATAGGCCGAGAGCCAACAGGCCCAGAGGCCCGGTAATCGCAAAGCGCACAAAGATTCGCCTCATCTCGAATAAAATGGTATACTATCCCTAAAAAAGGAGTGTCGTTATGCCCAGACAAGGTGGAATCGACCACCAGAATCATATTCTATCGTATATCCGATCCTACACTGACCAATACGGATTTCCGCCATCGGTTCGTGAAATTGGTGCAGCGGTCGGACTCAAGTCGACCGCCAGTGTTCACCGATACCTGCAGGCCCTGCAACAGGCGGGCCGCCTCAGCCATCCGCCGACCAAGCGGCGCGCCTGGGGTGTTCAAGACCGTCCTCCCTCGGTGGAGGCTCCGCTGATCGGTCGCATTACCGCCGGTCAGCCGATTTTAGCCCAAGAAAACCAGGAAGAGCGCTTTCGGCTCTCGCCGAGCCTTTTTTCCCATGCTCCCGATTACCTGCTCCGGGTTAAGGGTGACTCGATGATAGAGGCAGGCATCTACGATGGCGATCTGGTTGCCGTTCAGTTGGTCGATACCGCCGAAAACGGCCAGATTGTTATAGCCTTAATCGGCGACGAGTCCACCGTAAAATATCTGGAACGCAAGAATGGAAAGATTCGGCTTCTTCCCGCCAATCCCCGTTATGAACCCATCGAAAGTCCGGACATCACGGTGATTGGGCGCGTGGTAGGGTTGGTGCGCGCGTTATAAGTTCGATAGGCTATCCAGCGCATGGTCAACCGCTAGTTTGGTATGCCAGCGGTTGACCCCGCCCTGGACGAAGACGCGATAGGGCGGGCGAATGGGCGCATCGGCGGAGAGTTCTAGCGATCCCCCCGAAACGAATCCCCCGGCGGCCATAATCACCGGGTGGTCGTAACCGGGCATGACCCACGGCTCCGGTTTCACGTGGGCGTCAACGGGTTCCCAGGCTTGGATGGTTTGACAAAAGCGCACCACCCGCTCCGGTGCTCCCAGGTCCAAGGCCACGACGATGTCGTTCCGTTCGGTCTCCCTGGCATCCGGATCGCTGGGAATGCCCCGGTCCTGGGCGGCGTGGCTGATGTATACTCCGCCTTTTAAGGCCTCGCCTACCAATTGCGGGGCCAAGAATAATCCCTGGGCGATTAAACGCAGGTAGGGTGCGCTCGCCCCGACCTCGCCCCCAATCCCCGGGGCATAAAGCTCCTCCGCTACCTGGCGTATAAGATCTTCCCGACCCGATACATAGGCACCCGTGGGGGCAATGCTACCCCCCGGGTTTTTCATTAAGCTGCCGGCCACCAGGTCCGCCCCCCAATGCCCCGGTTCGGCAACTTGGGTAAACTCGCCATAACAGTTATCCACCACGACCACCGCACCACCCTGATGTGCCCACTCGGCCGCGCGCCGAATTTCCGCAGCGCCCCAGGCGCGCCGCCCGCTATAGCCGCGGGACCGTTGCAGATATACCACGTCATCCGAACGTAAGATATCAGCCTGCCCGATCCTAGGGATCTCATTCCCTGTCCCCTCGACGCGTACTCGACATCCGCGCTCGATCAGCCGGGCGAAGGTGGGGCCGATGCTGTCATAGGGCGCTCCGGTGAGAACCCACACCGTGCGGCCCGGCCTAGCCAAAGCCATTAAAACGGTGGCCAACGCGTGCGTGCCGGAAACCCATTGCGAGCGGATCAGTGCGGCCTCACAACCGAAAATCTCCGCGGCAATTCGATCGAGAATGGTACGCCCGCGGTCATCATATCCGTATCCGGTAGTCCCCATCAGGTCCAAAGTCGACAGTCCACTCAGCCGAAACGCTTGGATGACCCGCTGGCTATTAGCGGCGACAATGTCGTCAATCTGCGCCCACTGCTGCCGCACGGACCGGCTAATGTCAATGCTCGTCGCAAATCCCCCCCGCCTCCGCATCATACACGAACTGGGGCACCAGGCCCAAGGTCAGGCCAGTGTGCGCATTAGCCAGTTCTTCAGGTCCCGAAATCCTTGGCGGGTCAAGCAAGACACTGGCACCACCGTCACTCCGCGGTTGCTTTCCCGAAAACGCTTAAGGCCGTCATGGCCTCCGGGCCGATCCATTTTGTTGGCGACCACCAGATACGAGTTCATTTTGCGGCCGAATTCGACCAATGCGGTGTCTAGGGCTCCCAAAGGTTCCTGGCGGCGGGTGCGTATGGCCGGCGCGTCGATCACGTGAAAGATGAGGGACGCGGTCATCAGGCGCTCGAGCGTCAGGGCCGTCTGCCGCCGCTCGTCAGGCTGGTCGCGGATGCCTTCAGTCATGCCGGGTGTGTCTAGCACCATCACGCGAAGGCGTTGCCGGCCCAGGGCCACATCTACCGGTACCGCTTGCACCGATGTCGTCTTGGGCGCATATAGCGACACCAGCTGGCGGCGCGCTTTGTCAAGACTTAATCGCTCGGTTCGGATCACACCGTCCTCGTCTGGCACCTCCACACGAAGTTCGCGGAGGCCTAAATACGCCGCAAAGTTAATCATTAAGAGTGTCTTTCCGACGTTAGGTCTCCCCACGATGATGAGATCCACTAACCGATTCCTCCCTCAAAATCGGTCCAGCTCAACGTCATCAAGTCATGGCGGGATAGCGGCAGGCGACGCCCATTGAGGCGCACCGCTTGGCGGCGGATGGCGTGTTCCAGCAGATTGCGCACCATTCTGGCGTTGCCGGCATTTCTATGCCAGTAGCCCTGGTTGTCGCTGAGGACGCGCAAGAGCCCGGCTTCGGCGTCGGACGATAGCGTATAGTCGCGGTCATTGAGCATCCGGCGGGCGATATGCACCAGCTCACCGGCCGAATAATCCGGGAAATCCAAGCGAATGGGGAAACGGGAGAGCAGCCCGGGGTTGGTGGCCAAGAAAGCGGCCATTTCATCAGGATATCCTGCCAAAATCACTAAAAGGTCCTCGCGATAGTTTTCGGTTGCGGCCACCAGTGTGTCAATCGCCTCTTTGCCAAAATCTTTTTCGCCGCCCCGCGCCAGAGCGTATGCCTCATCGACAAACAGAACCCCGCCTAGGGCACGCTTAATCACGTCGCGCGTCTTTTGCGCGGTATGGCCGATATACTCTCCGACCAAATCGGCTCGTTCGGCCTCGACCAAGTGGCCTTTGGGGAGCACTTCCAGGGCTCGAAACAGTCTTCCCAGCAAACGGGCCACAGTGGTCTTTCCGGTTCCCGGAGCGCCGGAAAACACCATGTGCAGGGTTTGACGATTGTGTGCTAGACCCATGCCTTCCCTGAGCGCCTGAATCTCGACAAATGCGCGAATGTCCCGCACTACGCGCTTAATCTCGTCCAAGCCGACCAACCGGTTCAAGTCGGCAAGAACCATATCCGCGTTTTCTCGGTTAGTATCGGCATGATCTCGGCGCCCAGCGCCCGTCCCCACGGTTTGAAATCGGGTCATCAGCGGCAACGCCGCTTCGGGAGACAGCCGCCCCGCTTCAATCCAATGAAAAAGCTCTTCCGGCGATCCGGGGCCGGAATCCGGCGACAGTATTTGAGCCATTCCACCGCCTCCTTGGTCTTTTATCACTATACGAGCCGGTGGATAAAATCTGTCTCTCTTAACCGGCGGAAAATTTAGGCTAAAATTCCCAAAGTTTAGCAGGCAATTTATGGTAGCGTGTCGAATACTTTGGGACAAACCCTGCGAGAGGAGTGTAGTCATGTCATTTTGGCACCGACTTATGCATCGGTTTGGCTCGCGCTTTTGGGATTCGGCGATCGCCCTGGCGGGAGCGCTGACATTAATCGGGATGGTCTCGTTGTCGGGCAAAACCGCGGCCCGAATCCATTCCGGAGTGAGATCCGGCCCCGTCCAGGTTGTTTCCCGCGATACCGCCCTTCCGGTTTCAAAGCCCCCGGTTGCCTTAAACCGCCATCTTAGGCCGGCAGCGCGAATAGCCCCGCTGAGGCCGATGCGCCCCCGGGTGTACACCATTTGCTGGGGGGATACCATCTGGGGATTATCCCAGCGCTTTCACATCCCCATTGCGGCCATTCGGGCGGCCAATCATTTGACCGGAAGTGCCATTGTGGCGGGAGCCCGGCTGGTCCTTCCCGCTGTTTATGTGGTTAAGCGGGGGGATACGCTGGCCGGTATCGCCCAACGGATGGGCCTGTCCTTGGCCCAAGTGACGCGAGAAAACCCCGGGTCGGTGAGCGATCTCAAACCGGGCCAGCGCCTAGTCGGGTACCACCCCGGCGTCGCGCTCCAGCCGGCACCCGGGTCCGTCAACGGGGCTCGGGCGGCCCAGCCATTGCCTAGCCGCGGCAGCTGGAGCAATTCCGAGCACGTGACAGCCCAGGGCGTTCTCGCCATCGCGCGATTAGTGCAAGCCGAGGCCGGGAATCAGCCCTTTGTGGGACAGGTGGCGGTGGCTGCGGTGGTGCTGAACCGGGTCCGTTCGCCAATGTTTCCCGACACCATCGCCGGCGTCATTTTTTCCCCGGGACAGTTTGATACGGTCACCAGGGGCACATACTGGAACAACCCAGGGCCTTTAGCAGTCATGGCAGCCCAGGCGGCTTGCGCCGGGTGGGACCCAACTCATGGCGCACTCTATTTCTACAACCCGGAGGTCACTGCACCGGGGTGGATTACATCACTTCCCCAAACGGCGGTGATTGCGGATCAAATATTCTCGCGCTAACCGGTACGAACCGAGGCGATAATCTTTTGGATGGCTTGGTCCGCCGGCCAAGCCGACAGATCAATCCATCGCGCTTCCTTTTCCGACCGAAACCAGGTCAATTGGCGCTTGGCTAATTGCTGGATGTGGCGGACCATGAGCCGGTCGCGCTCCGATTCGGTCAAACGGCCGTACAACCAGTCCACCATTTCCCGGTAGCCGATTGCAGAGAGACTCTGCGCGCCCGGCCGAATCCCGGCCCTTAAAAGGCCTTCGACCTCCCGCCGGAGCCCTTGCTGCAGCATAGTTTGGCAGCGCGATCGAATGCGTTCGTGCAGTTCCGCGACCGATCGGGACAACACCCAATACACCGGCCTGTAGAAGAGGGACTCGTCAGGTTGATTGCGCGCCAAGGCACGGCCGGAGGTCACAAAGACTTCCAGGGCTCGCACCAGGCGGCGGTAATCGCGCGGGCTGATAACCTGATAGCTGGCCGGATCAACAACCCTGAGCTGTCGGCGCAACCCGTCAAAGCCCTGGGTGCGGCCAATGTGCTCAATGTGGGCTCTGAGCGCACTGGGACCCGCTTCCTCGGGAAGCTTGTAGCCCCGGATTAGGGCGCGCAACCACAGGCCGGTACCGCCGACGACAACGGGGAAGCGCCCCCGCCTGACGATATCGTCAATCGCGTGCCGGGCGCATTTCTGAAAGTCGGCCACCGAAAATGACTGGTCGGGGTCCACCAAGTCTAGGCCGTGATGCGGCACCAGCCGCCGCTCTTGGGCGGTGGGCTTGGCCGTTCCCAGATCAAGACCGCGGTACACGGCTGCCGAGTCGGCCGAGATGATCTCTCCGTTCAACGCTTGAGCGACTGCTAAACTGATTTCGGTTTTGCCCACCGCCGTGGGGCCGGCAATAACCAATAGCGTGGGGCGTGCGTCACTAACCTCGGCGTCCAAAGCGGCGGTCCACCTCCCTTAGTGTCAATACCACCGTGGTCGGTCGTCCGTGGGGGCAGCCACGCGCATCCGCGACTCGGCTCAAATCGTCTATCAGCGCAGACATTTCTGCCATGCTAAGCGCCCGGTTGGCCTTAATCGCCGCCTTGCACGCCGCCATGGCATAGCGGGCTTCCTCCGCCCACCCAATCGGATGTTCGGCGCCGGATGCCGTGCCGCCACCGCTCAGCATTTCTAATAGTGTGCGTAACAGGCCTTGATGAGACTCGAGATCACGAAAGGCGGTCGGAACCGCCCGCACCGACACCGTGGTTCCGCCCAGGTCGCTGACCTCAAAGCCCCACTTTGCCAGCACCGGGCGATGGGCCTCGAGTTGGCCCCACTCGACCGCCGACAGCGTTTCCGGCACCGCTAGCATGAGTGGTTGGCTTGTGGTGACCGCCTGGCCCAAACGCGAAAAGTGCTCGAAATAGATTCGCTCGTGGGCGGCGTGCTGGTCGATCAGGTAGAGACCCTCCGCTCCCTGGGCGATGATGTACTTGGCTCGCCACTGTGCCAACGGCACCAGTTCTTGAAACTCTCGGTGCAATATCGGCCGCTCTGACGGTTGTGCGTTGCCGCGGTCTAGCGACCACTCGAACCGCTGGGGCTCGCCGGCCGCGTGGCTGGCCCCATCCGCTGCGTCCACCCAGTGCGGCGCAGGGGAATCCGCGGCCAGGGCCTCCCGCACGATCCGATGAAGCAGGGCTCGCAATGCATGCTCGCGGACCACGCGTACCTCTGCCTTCGTGGGATGCGCGTTGGGGTCCACCTGGTCCGGGGGCAAATCGATCCAAATCCAAAAATACGGAAAGCGCCGCTCCGGGGTGATTGGGCGAAAAGCCTCCTCGACCCCGGCGCGCAGCAGCCAATTTTGAATCCATCGCCCGTTCACGTAGAGCCCCTGGCCAAACCTGTTGGCGCGATGGCGCTCGGCTGGCGCAATAAGCCCGTGGATTTGCGCCCCCCACTCGCTGGTGTGGCCAATCGGTATCAGGCTTGCGGCAATCTCCCGCCCGAAAACGGCCAGTACGGCCGCCGTCGCATCACCCTGACCGGGGGTGCTCAGTATTTCCCGCCCCTCGTGTTGCAAAATGAATTGCACATCGGCGCACCCGATCGCCAGTTGCTGTAGAACATGCTGGATGGCGCCCAATTCCGCCGCCGGCGTCTTGAGCGCCTTCAGCCGCGCCGGCTGGCGTTCAAAGATTCGTTCCACCGCCACGTGAGTACCCTCGGCCATCACCCGCGGCTCGACATTGGTCACGCGACCGAATTCGGCGGTGATCTGATGACCGCTGGCGTCATGCGGCAGGCGAGAGGCGAGCGTTAAATGGCTGACCGACGCGATGGCGGCCAGCGCCTCCCCTCGAAATCCCAGGGTTCGTGATGTTTCCAGGTCTTCTAAACGGGTGAGTTTGGAGGTGCTGTGCCGTTCCAAAGCGTGGGCCAGATCGTCCGCCTCAATACCCGCCCCGTTGTCTCTGACCGTCACTGTGCGGCCGCCGTCAGCCACCGTCACCCGAACCGTGGTGCACCCTGCATCCAGACTGTTCTCGACCAGTTCCTTCACTACTGAGGCCGGTCTTTCAACCACCTCGCCGGCGGCAATCTGGTTGGCCACAACCGGGTCCAGTCGCCGAATTCTTCCCATTAACCTCTCCCCTTTCCCGCGCGCGCATGCCACTCGGCCACCCAAAGCCAGGCCTCGCGGGGTGATAGGTCATCCGGGTTCAGTGCGCGGAGCGCGTCCATAAACTCCTTGGCCAGAGGGTCGGGTGCCTGGAACGTGATTTGTTCGCCCACCCTGGGCGATTGATGGTTGACGGGTGCGGATTCCAGGTGGCGAAGATGGTGTTCAGCCCGCCGAATCAACGAGAGCGGCAGGCCTGCCTGGCGGGCCACTTCGAGGCCATAGGACTGCGATGCTTCTCCGGCGATGATACGGTGAGTGAAGATCGGGGCGGACTCCCCTTCCAGCACCTCAACCGTGAGATTGGTCATATGGCTATTGTTCTGAGCTAGACCGGTCAGTTCATGATAATGGGTGGCGAAGAGGGTCAGGGGACCATCAGGGACCGCCAGTCGTTCCACTACCGCATGGGCAATAGCCAGTCCGTCGTAGGTCGAGGTCCCTCGACCCAGTTCATCCAACAGCACCAGGCTCTTGCCCGAAGCTTGGTGCAAAATGGCAGCCACTTCTTCCATTTCCACCATAAACGTCGACTGGCCCCGGGCCAAATCATCGTCGGCCCCCATCCGCGTCAGTATCGCGTCAAATGCCGGCGTCCGGTAGCTCTGGCAAGCCACCCAGCTCCCGCATTGGGCTAAAATCACGTTATCCGCTAGCGCCCGCATGAAGGTGGACTTTCCGCCCATGTTTGGCCCGGTGATGATCAGGGCGTGATGCGGTGTTTCGAGGATGAGATCGCTAGCCACGTACTCCGCCACCAGCGACTCGATGACGGGATGGCGCAGGCTGCGAATGTCAACCCGGCAGTCAGACGCGGCGATAACCGGAGGTTGATACCGGTGCCGGACAGCCGCTTCCGCCAAAGCGGCAAGGGCGTCCACTTCAGAAGCCCAGGCCGACGCCTGCGCCAGCCACTCGCTTTCCTCCCGCACTAGCGCCTCGAGCTTCTCCACCCACTGCCTCTCCAACCCTTTCAGACCCGCCTCGGCCTGAAAAATCTCTGCCTCGAGTGCGCGCACCGGTTCGGAGACGAAACGCTCCGTATGGGCGGTGGTTTGCCGACGATGCCAGTCCTCGGGCACATTTTTGGCCTGGCTTTTAGTGACCTCAATGTAGTATCCAAAAGTACGGTGATATCCCAAGCGAAGCGATTTAATCCCCGAGCGATTGCGTTCCCTTTCTTCCAGGTCGGCCAAGGCCTGGCGCTGATTGGTCAGAAGCGTGCGGAACCGGTCTATCTCGGGGTCGGCTTCGGCTCGGATGAGTGGGCTGTCCTCCCATCGGGCCGGCACCGGCTCGGCCAAGACATCCAAGCGTTTTAAAAGCGCCTGCCAGGGCTCATTTGAGATCGGCCATCGAAACGGCCACACGCCAGTTTCGTGGGCAGCCTGCCATAACGCCGGGAACTCCGCCAAAGCCTCAACAATTCCCTGAAGGTCGCGGGGCCGGCCGGAACCCATGACCAGACGCGCGACGCGGCGGCTCATATCCCCCACCCGGCTTAAGGTTTGCATAAGCGCATCCCGTTCCAATGCATGGGTGACCCAGTAGGTTACCGCTTGGCGACGCTCCTTAATGCGGCCGCAATCCATCAAGGGATGTTCCAGCCAATCTTTGAGCCGTCGGCGGCCCATTGGCGTGCGGCAGAAGTCCACACGGGCAAAGAGCGAGTCTTGTCCGTGCGACACGTCGAGTTGCCTAAGGGCTCGTTCACCAATCCGCATCTGGGTCGCCAGCGAATGCACCCGGATATCGCGAAGATGGCCCAATGTGCCTGGACCCAGCGTCTTCAGATACCGAGCCAATACGGCGATCGCCTGCATGACCGGTCCGGATTCCTCCAGGCCCCAGCGGCGAAGGCTTTGAATCCCCAATTTGTCTTGAATGATATGTTCTGTTCTGACTGAATCCGTCCGCGCGAAAAACGATCCGCCGTCCACGCGACGGCCGTCGCCCCAATCTGTCTCAAGATTGGATAGGTATTCCTGCGGCCGCCACGCGGACCACAACTCCGCGATATGGCTCATATCCTCCGCCCGCGTGCTTCCCTGCACTACGTTGAGCGTACCGGTGGAGACCTCAGCCACCAACGCGACCAGGCCTTGGCGATACCGATACAGCACCCCCAGCCGTGGACTCACGTCGTCGTCATCGGGCACGACGGTTCCGGGCGTCAACACCCGTACAATTTGCCGATCGACCAATCCCCGCGATTGCGCCGGATCCTCCATTTGCTCGGCAATGGCGACCGTGTAGCCTCGCTCCAACAGGCGACGCGCGTGTTGATTTCCTGCGTGGTAGGGCACCCCGCACATCGCGATCCGGCCGTCGCGGGAGGTTAGTTGTAAGTCTAATAACGGTGCCGCTAATTTGGCATCATCCCCGAACAGTTCGTAAAAATCGCCCAGGCGAAAAAATAGGAGGGCCTCCGGATGCTCTTGTTTGAGTCGCCAGTATTGTTCGAGCATAGGAGTACTCTGAGCGCGGGCTGTCATGGCCGGTCACCCCTTCCCAGGCTGGCGGCAAGCCAAAGGCCCTCGGTTAGTCCGCGTTCACTGACCTCAACGCTGTCCCAGCCGGCGGTATGAAACACATCGCCCAACAGCGAAAGGCCGACCGGCAAAATACTGCGGCGCAGCGGATCCCAGGCTTGAAACTGTTCGGGATGGTCCATGAGCGCCTGTTGCATCGCTTCCACGTCACCGAGTCCCACGCGTGGGCGGCCGGTCCACCATTTAAGCGCCACCGCGGTTCCGCCAATCACGACAGGTCTTTCGAACGCGCTGAGTGCGGGCCAGCGGATGGCGTGCCGTGCCGAGCGGGCAGCCCCTTGCGGGACGCTGGCGACCTGGCGTTGGGAAATGAATTCCGTGCTGCCTCCGCCAATGTCCACGACAACATCACAGGAGGGATGCCGCGCCTTCACGGCAATCCAGGCCAAGCGCCCTTCCGTCTCGGCTGTCAGATGCCACCAGTTGGGATAAAGTTGCCGTAGGCGGCTCTCCAGCCCGGGATTGTCGCGCAAGGCCTCACCCCCCGCGGCTAAAGGCACTGTGCCCGCATCATCCGCAGCCTGACGGAGTTCCTCGGCGACTTTCAGCGCTTGTGCCGGTCCGTCGGCGGCGTAGAGATTGACCAACTGTTGCCGTCGCAGCAACGGCTGGTCCAACCGCTGCGCAACGAGCAGGGTTGTGCTGGTTGATCCGAACTTAACGATGGCCTGGGGCGGCAAATCCTCTCTGTTCCCCTTCCTCGGAACCGTCGCACTAGACGACAAGATTATGGCCATTATATCAAAGGCGCGGTCAGGCCAGGTCTGATAGAATGATCGCCGGGAGGATTTCTAACTGCATGAAACGCTGTCAATATAAACCACTCTGGATCGTCTGGATTACTCTGACCACCCTTCTTGTCGGCACTCGTCCGGCATGGGCGGCGCCGGCACCGCGCCTGTCTGCGAAGGCCGTCATCTTAGTCGACGGGACCACCGGTCAGATCCTTTATGGCCGGGACGTACGCGGCCAATTCTATCCAGCCTCGATCACGAAAATCATGACCGCCTATCTCGCCATCACCCGCGGTTGGCATAAGACGGTGGTCATTTCACGCCAAGCCGCCGCGCAAATCGGTGCAAGCGCGTATTTGCTGCCTGGCCAGCGCCTGCCGATGTCCAAAGTGGTGACCGCCATGATGTTAGTTTCGGGCAATGACGCTGCGTACGCCATCGCTCAGACAGTTGGTGGGTCCGTGCCCCGTTTTGTCCGGATGATGAATGAACAGGCCCGGGCCTGGGGCGCGCCCGGCATCCATTTTGACAACCCCGATGGGCTGCCCAATCCCAAACATGTGGTGAGCGCGCTGGGCATGGCCATCATCGCCGAACACGCCATGAAAAACCCTATTTTTGCCCGCATTGTCGCCACCAAGAAGTCCACGCTGCCGCCCGACCCCAAACCTCGCATCTATTACAACCAAAACCAATTGTTATACGATTACCCCGGCGCGGTTGGCATTAAGATAGGGTATACCATTGAAGCCGATGAGACCATTGTGGGAGCGGCACGACGGCACGGCTTGTTCTTGATCGAGGTGCTGCTGCACGATACGCCAGCCGAGCTCTGGCCGAATGCAAAGAGCCTTCTAACCTGGGGATTCGATAATTTTCACCAGATCACCTTGATCAAAAAGGGTCAGCCGCTGGGTCACGTTGAAGAGGGGGGCCGGACGGTGCCCATCTTGGCGGTGCGATCGGTGTCGTATGTGCTTCCCAAGGCATCCGCACCCCAAGTAGCGTTGGCGTTTGCTGTCACCCACCCCCGCTACGCCGGGGCGATCCGCCGGAATGAAGCGGTGGGACAAGCCGCAGTCCTTTTAAACGGTTCCCAGGTTGCCAACATCCCCATTGACAGTGCCAGGCGCGTCGCTTCTTTGCCGCCCCCGGTCCGTTGGGATTGGTGGTGGCTTTTACTGCCGTTGGCGGTTTTAGTGTCCTTAATGGGCCCCATGTGGAAACTCCCTGCAGCAGCTGGGCGAAAACGGGAGGCGGGACATGGTTAGCCTCTGGATTTTGCAGCATGATTCGCTACCGGCTCCGCGCATCGGGTCTGACTTAGTGATTTGGCCCACGACGACGCTTCCGTCCCCCACCCAACTTAGGACCTGGGCGGGTTGGTCCGAGGCCGCTGTTCTGGCGGGCATGATCGAGACAGGTCAGGTGCTGGCCTTTCGACCTCATCCTCAAGAATGGCCAGACGCCGCCTTGGCAATTGGCTCCGGCCGAATTTGGCGCTTTCACGGCCGCTACATCGCCTGGCTGACGGAGGATGATTTGGCCGTCCCGGAAATTCCGCGCGCGCTGGCATTGGCGGGTGTAGATCTCATCCTCTGTCGTACCGTCCCGAAACCCCTGCACCCGCTTAATCCGCTCTGGCGCGCAGTGCAGGCCAATCAGGTGTATGGGCTGACCCTGCACGAAAACCCCGTGCTCTACGTACCCTGTGAACTTGATCCGGCTGAAGAAGGGGTTCTGGCGCTAAGTGCAGTTCAGGGCGGACTGAGAGCCGAGCTTGACTTTGAACGGTTGGCCGATGCGCGAAGGCTCTATCCGGTTCGGCAACTCCTGAGGCCCGGCCTCTACAAACAGCAGCGGTGGTGGTCGCCGTGACCGTAGTGAACGCCGACAACAGCCCTTCCGTGAACGCCGCCACCCGCGCGGGGCTCGCTTTGTGGCTCCGGTTGAAGCTGGCCCGAGATGTGCCCCGGCCGTCTTCGTCACCACCCAAAACCACTCTGCCCACCGATCGCGTTAAAATTGCCGCGGTCCAGTGGAATGCCGATCCTGTGCGGCGGGTCCAGGATTGGTCCGAGCGGGTTCAGGCGCTTTTTCGCCAGGCTAGCCGCACGCACTGTCATTTACTGGTGTTTCCGGAATATCTTCCGTTGTCGCTTTTGGGCGCCGTGATGCCTTCGACCAATGCCGTCAACACACTAACCGACACGACCATTCGGGCTCTCTTGCGGTCGCTGGCACCGGCGACATTCCGTCATTGGTACCGGTGGATGTCGGCACTCAGCCGTCAATATCGAATAGTTACGGTGGCAGGCTCAGGATTGACCGTACATCGTGGTCAGTTGGTGAACGTAGCGGTGGGCTTTGATGCTGACGGCGTCGAGCGGATGTGGCAGCCGAAATGGCACCCGCTACCCGATGAATTGCGGTGGGGCGTGGCTAAAGGACAGCCCAGACCATTGGATGTTCTAAATCCCTGGGGGCTTTGCACCATGGTGTGCAATGACGCCAGCTATTACGAGAGCTTTCGCATGGCCGAAGCCCTCCAGGTGCGCATCGCCACCGTACCGATTGCCGATCCAGATCCACGGTATACGGAAGGTAAAGCGAGACGGGGTTGTTTTTCCCGGGTGCAAGACGTCCCTATGGTGGGGGTCGTCGCGGCGTCCACCGGGCGCTTGTTTGGCCTGCGTCTTACCGGTAAGGCCGGAATTTATCTCCCTGCCGAGCTGACCCCCGACGGAACCGGGGTGCTGGCGGAGTCCTCGCATCCGGTTGGTGAGGGCATCGTATCGGCGGTGGTGTCGTTGACCCAGGTGGAAGAGTTTCAGCGCGATTATCAGGCCCGCCATCCGGTTCCCCCGCCGGAATTTCTGGAGGCTTTATATCAGTTTGAGGAGGATTAGTAAATCATGCTGACCCACGCCGCGGACGCGATTTTAGCTCTAGGCCTCATGGGCGTCTTCTTAGGCATGGTGCTGGAGAGTTGTTACATCCCGGTGCCCTCGGAGATCATTCTCCCGTACGCCGGTTACCTGGCCTATTCCGGCCGTGCATCGCTGCCGGCGGCGATGGCCGCAGGACTGGCGGGAGGACTTGTCGGCGCCGTCATTGGCTATGGCATCGCGCGTTGGGGTGGACGGCCGCTGGTGGAACAGTACGGCCGCTACATTGGGGTGCGCCGCCATGAAATAGAACGCGCCGACGGTTGGTTTCAGCGGCACGGCGATGGTGCGGTATTTTTTGGCAGGTTACTGCCCGGCGTCCGCACCTACATCTCTCTTCCCGCCGGAATTGCCGACATGCCGTTTGGGCGGTTTGTCGGGTTTACGCTCCTCGGGGCCCTGCCCTGGACGGTTCTCTTTACCTACCTGGGCTATCGGCTGGGATCCAGCTATGCGCACTTAGGGCCCGTTTCCCACTATTTTCTAGGGATTGTTGGCCTTCTTTTCATCATCTGGGTCATTCTGTTGTGGACCAGAAGTCGGCGCCGGCGTCCCACAGGATAAGCCAAGGGATGGCAACCAGGCCGAGCGGCCAGACCAGCCCGGCGCCAGTGATGGCCTTTAACAAAAATCGCAAGCCCGCCGCTCCGGTTATAACGACGACTAACGGCCTCATCACGCGTATGAAACGGCGCGGCAGCGGATCCAGTGCCGCGGGCAGGATGGAGCCGGCCGTGGCGCCAGCCCAGACGGCTAGCGCCGGAGCGCCGGTTAGCGCCAGCGCCGTCCAGGCGCCGGCCGCGTCAATCCATACCAATAGCAGCGGCACCCCGTTCGACTGACCGCGGATTATTGCGCGCAGCGCGAACGCAGACAATAATAGGCCTCCCAACGCCCACCCCAATCTCAGGCCGGAGAAGCTGACCCGCGGCACCAACCACATCACCGCCAAAGCGGACAGGACCACGACGCTGCTCCACGGTCCGCGCCAGCCGGAGTCCGACCATTCCGGCGCCGAGGTTTGGTACGCGAGCACCAAAGCCAAAATCATGGTGACGTACGTAAGCGGCACACGCATTCTCCCTTCTACGGCACGTTCTTCCAAAATCCCGGGTCCTCCATGCCCAGGCGCCAGAGTGCGATGCCTCGTAAGTGATATTGCCGTGCCAGAGCTAGCCGCGCTTTGGCCGAACGATCGCCCATGAACCAGACAACATGAGAGGTGCCGTTCTTGGTATAAGTGAAAGTGTTCTGCGACTCCGACGCAATATAACGGATCGGCACCCCATATGATTTGGCCATCGCTTTGGCGGTGACGTCCGCCACCGTTGGGGCAGCACCAGCTCGACCATTGTTTACCCAATCGTATCCGTACATACCGATAGCCAGAACCAGACGGTTTTTTGGGGCAGCGTGGACGGCTTGGACCACGTTTTCTTTCACCCAGGCATACGGGGCCACGGGGCCGGGCGGCCCGCCGCTGTAGTGGTGGTCATACGCCATGATGACCAGGTAATCGGCGTGAGCTGCCAGAGCCTTGTAATCGTATGCCCCATTAACCGAAGTCGACAACCCCTTTAACGGAAACACTGATACGGCGACGATTTTGTGAAGCGGTTTGAGATTTCGGAACAAATCCCGAATGAACAGAGATAAATCAGTTCGGCTCTGAGGTTTTAGCAGCTCAAAGTCGATGCTGGCGCCGTCTAGATGGTCGGCGCGCACCACCGATTCAATGTTTTTAGCCGCTCGTGTCCGCATCGTCGCCGACAAGAGGACATTGCTACGCCCCCCGGCATTCACGAATAGCGGAACGACCTTGATCTGGCGGGCGTGGGCGGCGGCTACCAGGCTGGCGTCATAGCCGGTATCGGTCACGGAACCGGTGGGACTGACGCTATACCACAAGGGACTCACTTGCGTCAACTGCCTGGCGTGGGCGTCAAATGAGGCCCTGGAGCCGGGCGTGCCGCTCCCTTTCACGTTGTTTTGGTAAAATCCGATGACCTCAACGCCCAGACGCGATTTAGGCATAGCGGCCGGGCCCTGGAGGCGGGCGACGAAGGACGACACCGCCCAAATCAGTAACACGAGCGTGATCAGTCCGCCAGAAATCATGGCCACGACCCGGTTTTCACGAATCCAAGCGGGCCAGCGAAAGTTCTCCATGGGCGAATCCCTCCTTAGCATTAGGATGGATTCCGGGGCGACTTCACATGCGTCAGGTGGATGATTTGGGCAATCGTCGCTGCCTCAGGCGTCGATTTTCCCGCTCCAACGCTCCGATACGGAGTTTCTGCTGGCGTTCCTGCCATGCGACTAAATTTAACAGCACCCGGCGACTGGCGCGCAGCCGAACCATCTCGCGCTCCAGTTGCCGCACCCGCATCTGAAGCCGTGCCACTTCCTGTTCCGAACTCCTGTACCGCACCACCATTCCCTCCTCCGTCTCCAGTATACCGTGGCATCTGGGAATTTATTCCTTTCAGTATCGTACTGGGGTGAGCGTGAAGCTTGAGAGAAGGAAATGAGTTTGGGGCGTCGCTACGGATCAATTACTCGCGCGCACTGCGGTCGGCGATCCCATGGCCTTACTCGGGTACGATAGTCACCGGAATCGGTACTTTTTCGGCTACATGCCCTGGGCCATGGCCGTCGTCAATGCCGTGCCTGGACAACCCAGCCATCCCCTGATTGTCAGCTTGGCCTTGCACCCGGGCAATCGCCACGATGCGGTCGCCTATCCCGATCTCCTGGTCAAAACCCAAACACTCTACCGTCCCCTGGAGCCGACCATTCAGATCACCCATAGTATCGGGGAGGCGGCCTTTGATTGCAATGAGCTCTGGGAGTTTACGCGGGCTCGCGGGATCATCCCGGCATTTGCGCCCCATGGCGCAGTCCAACCCGCCCATCTCAGTCCGGCGGCACAGGCCGCCGGCATTCACCTCACCGACCAGAATCAGCCCGTGTGTGCAGCGGACCAGCCGTTAATCTGTCTGGGCACGAAACGGCTGGGGGTCACGGTCTACGCGTGTCCTCTCCGCCAACACCGCCACGCGGTGTGTGCGACGCCGTGTGCGAAAGCTCGCAAAACCGTCACGGTCAACTCCCGGGAATCTCGCTATGCCGATAGCGGCGTGCCCTATGGCACGCCCGCCTGGCAAGCCTTGTATGCCGAACGGACCGGGGTGGAACGCGGGTTTAGTTTATGGACGCAGAATGGGGTAAAACGGGCGGGCCACCGCCGACCGTATCTGTGGGTGGCCCGCTTGGCCATCGGCGCCATTGTGGCTCACCATCAAGCCTGGAACCGCAGCGCAGCGAAGCGGCCATTCCCATATGACACCTGTCATGTTGTTTTCATGACATCGGTCACTGGGTTGCGAACTGCATCGGGTGTACGCTTGCGATGAAAAATCACAGAAGTGGAAGGAGGCCCGAGTGCGGTGACGACCAAGGCTATCGAATGCCACGGCTTGACGAAGCGCTATGGACCCCAACTGGCGCTCAGCGATGTGACGCTGGCGATTCCGGAGGGTCGGAAAGTGGCGATATTGGGGCCTAACGGGGCCGGCAAAACCACGTTTATCAGTCTCTGGCTCGGTCTCTTGCATCCGACCGCCGGGACCTGCTCCATTCGGGGACAGTCACCTGATGCAGCTATCCGTCAAGGCTGGGTGGGCGCTGTCTTGCAGGAAACGGTGCTCCCCAGTTTGGTGACGGCGTCGGAACTATTGACCCATGTCGGCCGATTTTATCCCCACCCGTTGTCCGCGGCCGGATGTCTAGCGCTCGCGGGTATTCCTGAGTTGGCGTCCCGCCGTGTGGATCACCTGTCAGGCGGCCAACGTCGGCGCGTCGCGTTTGCCCTGGCCCTGGTGGGCCAGCCGCGTCTGCTGTTCTTGGATGAGCCGACTGAGAGTATGGATCTCGACGCCCGCGATGGGTTTTGGCGCCAGGTCACGGGGTGGGCAGAGGAGGAAGGCCGCACCATCTGCTTTTCCACGCACAATTTGGCGGAGGCCGAACGCTATGCGGATGACGTGGTGGTGTTGCATCGCGGGACGTTGGTGGCGTTTGACACGCCCGAACAGTTAGCCCGCGGCGCGGGCGTTGCGCGCGTGCGGTTCACTGCGCACGGCGAGTCCGCGGCTGACCTCCAGGGCCGACTTGGCGTCGGCATCCGAGCCCTCTCGAACGGCGGTCGATTCGAGGCGGTTGGTGATAACCTCGATACGCTGCTTCGGGCGGTCGTGCCCGATCCGGCTTGCTCCGAGTTTGACCCGCTCCAGGATACCTTGGAGGATGCATTTCGCGAGCTGGTTAGATCGCATGACCAAGGAGGGACGACTGCATGAAAGCGACGGCCGGACAGGTGACGCTGGATCTCCTGCGAACGGTGCGCAATGTGCGCTACATCATCTTTACCCTCGGTATTCCCGTCGGGTTCTATCTCCTGTATGGGGCGATGTTCGGTTCGCACCACAGCTTTGCCCACACATCGTGGGGAGCGTACTTTCTCATTTCCATGGCGACATATGGCGCCATCGGCACGACCTTGAACGTAACCGGAACCGAAGCGGCCCAAGAACGCGCGCAAGGCTGGCAGAGGTATCTCGCATTGACGCCGTTGTCGGGCACGCAGTACGTGGTGGCCAAAATCATGACCGCCATGATCGCCAGTTTGGGCGTGATGGTGGTACTGATGCTGGTGGCAGCCCTGCGCGGAGTCGCGATCTTCACCCAGCCGATTCTCCCCGCCATCTTCGGGGTCTGGCTGGGATCCATCAGCTTCGCTGCCTTGGGCCTCTGGATTGGTCAGGTACTTGACAGTACGACCGCGTCCTACGGGGTTGTGGTCCTCTATCTCGCCCTGGGATTTTTAGGAGGGTTATGGACACCACTCTCTGTTTTGCCCGCAGTTTTTAGCCACATCGCGGCGTGGCTTCCCTCCTATGCGGCGGCCTCGCTCGGTTGGTCCGCGTTGGCGCACCACGCTGAATCCCTCCGCAATATGGGAGTCTTGGCCGGGTATATAATCGTGTTTGGTGGAGCAGCGGGACTGGTCTATGCGCGGCGCGAGTTTAGACGCGAATAAAGGGCAGTGGCGTTGGATTATCGCTTCCTCGGTGTGGTTAGTTTACCTGGCGTATCCCATCGCTGAGTTTACCCGCCGACCGGAGACGTTGGCCCAGGACATCGTCGCAGGGGTCATGCTGGCCGTCTATGTGGCCGTGTATTTCTGGGCGTGGAGCCGGCCCCAAACCCGCCCGGGGCGGCTGAAGGCCGGCGCAGCAGGCCTGACCGCGTTGTCGGTCGCGGCCATGTGGGGGCTCACGTTGCCCTATGCCCTAGGCGGTCTGGTCTTCGTGGGTCCGTTGTTGGGATTTATTCGATAGTGGTGGATTCAGGTTTTCGGAGCGGTGGTGGTGCTGGGGATTATGGGGGCGGCGTGGCGGCTCGGCCATGACCCCCAGTCTCTCCTGTGGACGTTGGGGATCCCCTTCTTAGGTCTGGTCGTCGCGATGCGGATCTACGGCGACTATTGGCACCTGTTTCACAAGCTGCGCCGGGCTGAAGATGCCGTGCGTGAGTTGGCGGTGGTCAATGAACGGTTGAAGCTGTCTCGCGATTTGCATGACATTGTCGGCCACAGCCTCTCGGTCATGGCGCTCCGTGCCGAGCTTGCCGCCCGGCAAGCGGAAGCGGCCGCACCCGCAGCGGCGGATGAAATGCTTCACGTAGTCCAGACGGCTCGGGACGCACTGCGGGATGTCCGGGCCGTGATTTCCCGTTGGCGAGTGGTGTCGTTTGTGGAAGAATGGGGCAACGCGGAGCGGGTTCTCGCATCGGCTGGCATCACAGCACTGA
Source organism: Bacillota bacterium (assembly GCA_021820965.1). Taxonomy (GTDB): domain Bacteria; phylum Bacillota; class Sulfobacillia; order Sulfobacillales; family Sulfobacillaceae; genus Sulfobacillus_B. Next base: position 33,137 of record JAKACZ010000035.1, read on the forward strand.
CGGTCTTCACCCTCGGCGACCTTCAGTTGCCGCCCGAAGTCGACCGGGTATTTGGATTCTTCGTGCGCGAAGGTGTGACGAACATTCTCCGCCACAGTCGGGCCACGGAATGCCGCTTGATGGTGCGCAAGGAGAACTTGACTCTGTCCATTCGACTGGAAGACAACGGCCATCAAGACACGGCGTTGGCGGAGGATGGCGGTTCGGGCATTGTGGGGCTCCGCGAGCGATTTGCTGAATTAGGAGGCAGCGTCGCGGCAGCACTTCAGGCGTCCGGTTATGTGCTAGAATCGACGCTGCCATGGATTGATCCGAGGACGACACCCCATGCCGCCCATTAGGCTGGTGATTATTGAAGACCAATACCTGGTCCGGGATGCGCTCGCTCGGCTGATGGCCAAGGAACCAGACATTGAAGTCGTGGCTGCCGCCGATGATGGGCAAACTGGCGTATCCTTAACCGAGCGACTGCAGGGACACATAGTTCGCGCTGCGGATGGCCCTACAGGCACCCTTGGCCATGCGTCACATCCAAACTTGTGAGTGCTGCGGCATCCCGGGCCATTTCGATGCCTCGGCAATCACGGCACCCCGAGCTCCCGCACCGGGACGATGGGCTCACGAATCAGCGCTCGCCACCAGGCTGGCACCCACCTTTAAGAATCGCCACGGTACTTTCGATAGGAGCACCTTGGCGAAGCTGGCCCCGCATCATCCAAGGCCTCGGTGCAGCCGGCGGGTATCATGGTCGGCTACCATCCCGCGGCTTCCGCGAGTTTCCAGATATATCATCGGGCACCATAGGTATTGGCCGAACTGTACTGCGTGGGGTCGCCCCATAGGGCCTGATTCCGAGAAATCTCGTGAAATCGGCAAACTCGACAAAAAAAGGGGCCGGATAGCCCGGCCCCTTTGATGTCACCCTTAGCGGCTCAACATGTCCGATAATTTGACAAACGTGCGGACCATCACACCCGTCGGACCGTTCTTGGTCTGATTCAAGGGTGTGCACGGGGTCCAGGCGCTGCCGGCGATATCCAAATGGGCGTAGGGTACGTCGCCGGCGAACTCGGCGATAATCATGCCGGCGGTAATGGTTCCTGCCTCCCGGCCCGGCGAGTTCTTGATATCTGCCACTGAGGATCGATATAGACGTCGGTACTCGGGATAGATGGGCAGGCGCCACACGCGTTCCAAGGCAGCCTCAGACGCTTGCAGCACCAGACTGGCTAGCGCGTCGTTGGTGGCCACCAGACAGGTTGCTTCGTGGCCCAGCACCGTGATGGCAGCACCCGTCAACGTCGACGTTTCCACAATCCAATCTACGCCCAGATGCGCGGCGTAGCTGACCGCGTCTGACAAAACGACTCGGCCTTCGGCATCGGTGTTGGTCACTTCGATGGTTTTCCCGTTGAATGCCTTGACGACATCGCCAGGTTTGTAGGCGGATCCTGATGGCATGTTTTGCGCTAACGCCATGATGCCCACAACATTGAGCGGAACTTTAAGATCCGATAGGGCGGCCATGGCACCCAGTACCGCCGCCGCTCCCAGCATGTCAAACTTCATTTCTTCCATGCCAAGGCCAGGTTTAAGGCTGATGCCGCCTGAATCAAAGGTGATGCCCTTGCCCACCAGGGCCAGGGTGCGCCCGCCGCCATTATACCGCATGATGACCATGCGGGGTGGATGCACACTGCCGCTGCCGACTCCTAAAATGGCCTCCATGCCCAGTTCCCGCATTTTGTTCTGGTCCAGCACTTCCACGTCAAACCCGTGCTCCTGGCCCACTTTAACCGCTTCCTCCGCCAAGAGTTCAGGATACAGTTTGTTTGAGGGTCGCATACCGAGCTCGCGCGCGAAGTTCTCGGACCGGGCGACCACCTGGCCGCGTGTGACGCCGGCTTGCGCCTCCTCACCGAGGCCGAGCAGCAGCGCTTCTTGCAAGGATGGTTCAGTCTCTGGCTGGGCGTGATATCCGGCAAACTTCCAGCTGCCCACCAAGAGTCCATCGGTCGCGGCTTCAGCAATCTCGGCAGGATCCCGCCCCACGTCCGGAACCAGCCAGGCCACTCTGGCCGCCTTTTGCTTCAGTGCGGCTTGCGCTACCGCACCGGAGGCCAGCCTCAGTTCTCGGAGCGAGAAGTCGCTCTGAGGTCCCAGGCCCAGCACCAGAACTCGCCGTGGTTTGATGGACCCCAAAGTGGCTGTCGTCCACTCCGACAGCCACTGGCCAGAGCATTCCCCACGAGCCACCGCATCGCTCAACGACCCCTTGAGCCGCGTATCCAGTTCCTTGAGGACGCCCTCCAGTGGCGCCTCCTCAAAATGTCCGACGATTACCAGGTCTGTCGTCACGTCCCAGGGCTTTTGTTGGGAAATATGTACTGTTGTACTCACGTTATCCTCCTCAGGTAACTCCCGGCGTTGACGCCCGCGTCGGGGGAACGCGGCCCCGACTGATGATGGGGACAGTATCCCGAATCAGCTCCAGGCTTGGGAGAAAAAGTCGTAATAATTGTATCCTAAAATCCGGCCAATCGACTCGTCGGAGAGCCCCCGCGCGCTCATCGCCTCGGCCAGCCGCACAAGCCGCGTCACGTCCTCCAGGCCGCTCACCGGCGTCTCGACCCCGTCAAAGTCGGATCCCAAACCGGTATGCCGATCATCTCCCACCAGGCTAACCGCGTGCCAGATGTGATCGACCACGCGCTCCAAGTCTTGGTTCCCTTGTAAAAACTCGCGGACGAAAGTGATGCCCTGAATGCCGCCCGCCTGAGCCAAGGCGCGAATTTGCGCATCCGACAAATTGCGCCGATGAGGCGCAAGCGCCCCACAGTTCGAGTGCGACGCCACCACTGGCACGGTGGAAACCTCGAGCATGTCCCAAAAACCGGAATGGCTTAAGTGGGAAACATCCACCGTCATGCCGATGCGGTTCATCTCCTGAACTACGCGGCGGCCGTCCCGGCTAAGTCCACCACCGCCTGGGTCTTCCCCCGCGCCATCGGCCAGCGCGTTGCGCTGATTCCAGGTCAGACTCATCAAGCGCACCCCCAGTCGATAGAGAAGGCGCACCATCGCCGGGTCAGTGCCCACGGCTTCGGCCCCCTCCACGGACACGACCGCGCCTAACTTACCGGTAGTGACGACCTGGGCTAGGCTGGCTTTGTCGAGCACCGGAGAGATCCACTCGGGATGATTCCCGATTTCTGACCAGAAGATGTCCAGGTACTGCATCAACCGACTCATCGCGCGCTCCGGCTTATACTCCGGCTCGACCCACAACGAAAAAAATTGGACGGTGTGACCCCCGTCCGCCATGCGCGGAAAATCCAGCTGCCCTGTATCCGATCGGGTGGATAAATGGCGTTCCCCACGAAGCACACTGCCTAAGCTATCGGCGTGGGTGTCAATAATCGGGAAATAGTGTCCATGAAACTGCACAATTAGCCCCCCTCCCGGATGAAAAACCGTTCGATGCGGGTCGCTAGGCCCAGGCTTGGGTCAATGTCGACCATAAGCGCGCCAAATTGACCCAGTCCCTGCGCCGTATCAAACCGGAGCGGCATCTGTGTCTTGAGTTTTTGAATGACTAAATCCGTTTTCACCCCTAAGACCGAATCCGTCGGCCCGGTCATGCCCAAATCGGTAATGAACGCGGTTCCGTGCGGCAAGATACGCTCATCCGCTGTTTGCACGTGGGTATGGGTGCCAACGACGGCGGCGGTTCGTCCGTCCAAATACCATGCCATAGCCGCCTTTTCCGACGTGGTCTCGGCATGAAAATCCACTAGCACACACGACACCTCACCATCCAACGAGTCCAAAAGGTCGTCGATCGCGCGAAAGGGGTCGTCGTAATGAAACGGCATGAAGGCCCGGCCGGAGAGATTGACGACCGCAACCGGAATCCCGCCAGGGCTTACCACCAAATAACCTCGGCCGGGGGTGTCCGGGGGGAGGTTTAAGGGGCGGAGAATCTGGGGCACCTCGTCAATGAACTGAAAGATTTCTTTTTTATCGAAAATATGATTGCCGGAGGTCAGCACATCAATCCCCGAGCTTAACAGCTCATCGGATACGGGATGCGTCAAGCCGTTGCCCCCGGCGGCATTTTCGCCGTTGGCCACCACCAAATCGATGGCCAGGGATTCCCGCATGGCACGGACACGCTGCGTGATCATGCGCCGCCCGGTCTTTCCGACGATGTCTCCGATGAAGAGAATCCGCATCCGCCGGCCTCCCTAGGTGTTGAAAATCAGCACGCGACCTTCGTCGCGCATGGCGACCAGTTGACCTGACCCTTCCTGAATGAGCGTCTGCAACCGCTCTTGAATGGTCTCCTCTTGCACCATCATATCTTCCTCCAGGAGATCGTGCGGATCGTACAGCACCGTCAATTCCGCGTGGTCGCGGAAGATTTCTATGAGAATGCCGATTTCCTCCACCGACACCGTATCCGTGTCGCGAGTCAGCTCAATGGTGGTCACGTCGGAACTCACATCGCGGGCCAACTCAATTGTACTCAAAGGCCGCCTGGTCATTTGCCGGTAGCTTATCAACGACGCCGTCGCATTGTCGACCAGCGGCATCCAGACGCCATCGGAGATCGCGCCGCGCACAACAAAGGTCACTTGAAGCGTTTTGGCCTCGGGGTTGCATTGCACGCTGGACACTTCCGGATACCGCATCAACACCGCGATGAGCGTGCCTAATCCACGTGTACTACCGCCCCAGCCGAACGATGGCATGTGCATAGTGACACCCCTTTCTGATTGCTTTCCGCGCCGTACATTCTATGTCACGGAAGGCCCGTAGGCGGGTTGCCTCTACCGGACCGGTGCATTCCAGATATCGGTATTCTTCGTCATCCGATTCAGGCAGGGTTCGCGGTATGGGGCCGGCGGCCGCCGGGATTGTACCCCCACACCTGCCGTAGGGAGGCCGGATTTCCACAGATGGGTGATTGGGTGCGCCGGGGCGCAGTCGGGACAACGGCCTAAGCGCTGGGCCACGCGTTTTTTTGCAAGTCCGACATCAATTACCGTCCATGCCATGCCCCTCATCACTCCTCTCCCCGCCTGCGATACGGTAAATGACGCTGGCGGGAAATCCCTCGCGGGCCAAATGCCGCATCAAGCGGGCACGCCCTTTGGGACTGCTTATATCGTAACGCTGTCGCAGCGGTTCGGCAATCGTCAGCCAGTTTACCTCCGCCATGAGAGACTGCATCACCGATTCGGTGATTTCCGAGGAAACACCCCGGCTTAAAAGGCGACTGGTGATATGCCGCGGTCCCTCGTGCCGTTCCAGGCTCTGGCGCACCACCGCGTCCGCGATTGGTCGATCGTCGAGCAAACCCAGCCGCGACAACTCGGCTAGCGCGTGGTTAACCTCATCGGCGGGGTAACCGCGCTGCCCCAGCCGGAGCTTCACCTCGTGCACGGTGAGACTCCGCTGACTGAGCCAGCGGAGCGCGGTCGATGTCGCACTAGTCGGCATCGCTCGGCACTGGTTGCGGCATGTTCGGTCCCGGCTGTCCCTGCACCTCGGATCGGATGCGGCGCTCTAGTTCATCGGCCAGGTCCGGATTGCCTTTCAAGTAGTCACGGGTATTCTCCCGGCCTTGGCCCAGCCGGGTATCGCCGTACGCATACCAGGCACCGCTCTTTTGCACGAAGCCCATGTCAACGGCCAGGTCTAAGATGCTGCCCTCGCGTGAAATGCCTTCTCCATACAAAATATCAAACTCCGCTTGCTTGAAGGGAGGAGCGACCTTGTTCTTCACCACTTTGATACGGGTGCGGTTGCCCACCACCTCGGTTCCATTCTTGAGCGAATCAATCCGCCGCACTTCTAATCGAATGGATGAGTAAAACTTCAACGCGCGTCCGCCGGGTGTGGTTTCGGGGTTGCCGAACATAACCCCGACCTTTTCGCGCAACTGGTTGATGAAGACACACACCGTCCGCGACTTGGAAATGGCCCCGGTCAGCTTCCTCAGCGCCTGCGACATAAGCCGGGCCTGCAGTCCCACGTGGGCGTCGCCCATTTCTCCTTCGATTTCCGCGCGCGGCACCAACGCTGCCACTGAGTCAACCACCACAATGTCCACAGCGCCCGATCGTACCAGCGCCTCGGCTATCTCCAGCGCCTGTTCGCCGGTATCCGGCTGCGAGATGAGTAAGTCGTCCAGGTTGACGCCCAGACGCGAAGTGTAAGTGGGATCCAATGCGTGCTCCACATCAATGAACGCCGCTACGCCACCCGATTTTTGCGCCTGCGCAATTGCATGCAGTGCCACCGTGGTCTTGCCTGACGACTCCTGACCATAAATCTCCACCACGCGTCCACGCGGCAGGCCACCAACTCCCATCGCCAAATCCAAGGTTAGGCAGCCGGTCGAGATAACCTCCACCGAAGAACGGCTGGCTTCTTGGCCTAGCCGCATGATGGAACCTTTACCGAACTGCTTTTCTATCTGTGCCAAAGCGAGATCCAGCGCTTTATCACGATCTATCGGCATTTCTTCTCCCCCTTCACTTCTGGGGCAACAATTCGCGTTTTGACGGCGAACTCCTGCTAGCGCGGGCGCGCCGGTTCAAGATTGACGCTCTTTCCTCGAATCATAATCGATCCGACATTTTGCAGCACCTTCCTGACCGCGTCTTTGGGCATTTCGACAAAGGTAAAGCGATCATAAATGTCGATAAGTCCAATGACGCTGCCCTGAATGCCTGCCCCTTCCGCCAGGCCCCGCACAATATCAGCCGGGGACACCCGGTCAATCCGTCCCAAATTGAGGAAGAGTCGCACCATACCCGGTTCGGCTCCGGTTTCACCATATTCGCTGTCGTCAGTCGTGTCGTGCCCCTTTTCCGCCATGAGGCGAATCGCGGCCGCGGCAATGTCGACAGAGTCAAACTGCTCGGCCAGCTGCATTACCAACTCCTGGTACTGAGGCAAGACGCCATGCTGGATCTCCTCTGCCAGCCGCTGTTTTAGCGCTTCTCGCTGCTTTTCTGCCACATCGGCCAGGGTTGGGAGCGGCCGGCGCTTGAGGCGCACTCGGAGAACGCGCTCCATTTGCCGCAGTTGACGAAACTCCTTGGGGTGAATCAGCGAGACGGCTGTTCCGGCGCGGCCGGCCCGCCCGGTTCGCCCAATCCGGTGAACATAGCTCTCCGTGTCTTGCGGCAGGTCATAGTTAATGACGTGGCTGACGTTTTCAATGTCGAGGCCGCGGGCCGCCACATCGGTCGCGACCAGGATTTCACTGCCCCCGTCTTTGAACCGCTTCATCACCCGGTTGCGCTGAACTTGGTTCAGGTCGCCGTGAATGGCTTCGGCTGTATAACCACGTGCTTGCAGCCCCTCGGTCAGTTCATCCACCCGCTTTTTTGTGCGGCAGAAAATGATGGTGCGTTCCGCCCCCTCCATATCCAGGATACGGGTTAGCGCGTCTAGCTTCTCATACTCTCGCACTTCATAAAACACCTGATCGGTGAGCGGCACCGTCAGCCGCTCCGGGCTAATGTTGACATGCACCGGGTCTTTAAGAAAACGCCGCGCCAGTTTGGCAATCGGATCCGGTACAGTGGCGGAGAATAACAGCGTCTGCCGCTCTTCGGGCACGTTCTCGAGAATAAACTCCACGTCCTCGATGAAACCCATGTCCAGCATTTCATCGGCTTCATCAAGCACCATCATGCGTACGTGGTCCAGCCTCAGAGTTCCGCGTCGAATGTGGTCCATCACTCGTCCCGGCGTGCCAATGACTACTTGGGCACCATGCTCCAATGCGCGGAGCTGGCGGTCATACGACTGGCCGCCGTATATGGGCACCACCTTAACTCCGGCAAACTTGCCGATTTTCGTGATTTCTTCTGAGACCTGGATGGCAAGCTCACGGGTTGGAGCCAACACCAGCGCCTGCACACGCCTCGACCGGTGGTCCAGCCGCTCGACGATCGGTACCCCAAACGCCGCGGTCTTGCCCGTCCCGGTTTGGGCCTGGCCGATCAGATCCCGCCCCTCAAGAATTAGTGGGATGGTTCTTTTCTGAATCGGCGACGGCTCTTCAAATCCCATAGTGGTCAAGGCCCGCAAAATGGCCGGTGACAAGTTCATGGATTGAAACGTAGTTTCTTGTTCAGTCATAGGTAACTCCTTTGCCTAATGAGTTTCTTTAAATGCTCAGTAGCGTGGGTAACTCCAAGAGCTCCCATGCTGCACTAATAGCGGTGTGCGCGGCAATTCTCCGCACCGACTGACGGTCCAACGGCGTGTAGCGCCGGCGCACAACCTCGCCGTCCACATCCACCGCAGCTACATAAAACGTGCCCACCGGGTTCTCCTCGGTCCCACCGTCGGGCCCCGCAAATCCGGTGGAACTTATCCCGATATCAGTGGAGAACAGGTCGCGCGCCGCCCGCGCCATGGCCAGTGCACAGGCCTCACTCACCGCGCCGGACTCCGAGAGCACTTCGCTCGGCACCCCAAAACGGGCCTTGTGTACGTCGGTATAAGCAACAACCCCGCCGGCGACGGCCTGGGAGGCGCCAGGTACCGCAACCAAGTGAGAACAAATCATCCCGCCGGTCAGGGATTCCATCAAGGCCACGCGTTTCCCCCGTGATGACAACCAGCGCACTAAATATGCTTCCCGACTCTCCCGCCCCAGTTCAAAGACGGGGGCCGGTATCCGGCTTTTTACCCAGGCCCGACTGCGCTCTTGGAGAATCCGGCCCGCCGGGGAGTCAGGCGTCTCGATGCGGATGTCCACCCGACCCGGCTGAGCGTAAATTCCCGCCCGCGGGTGCTCCCCTTCAAATAGGGGCCATAAATGCGAGGCCACGGCCGACTCGCCTAAATCGAATACCGACAACGTCTCGCGGTGAATGGGTCCTCTGGTATGCTGGCCCAGCCACGGCGACATATCGGTCTCCGCGATACCTTGAAGCTCATGCGGAGGACCCGGCAACAACACCAGATACCGGCCGTTGACGGCAATGAGTTGGCCAGGAGCCTGGCCCCGAGGGTTCATCCATATCGTCGCCCCCGCGATAGTTCGAGCCTGACGGCGGATGGAGTTTTGCCATCCGGCGGCGTGGCTCTGGCGAGACCCAATATGGTCAAAAACCCGGGGATCTATCGTGATATCCCGGTTCAAGAGTGTCGCTATCGCATCAAGGGTGCGGTCATCAGCCGTCGGACCGAGCCCTCCCATCACCACCGTCAAATCGGCGGCCTCCGTGGCTTGATGCACGGCCTGGCCAATTGCCGACTCCGCATCCGGCACCACACAGTGCAATGTCGGCCGAACACCAAAACTCATCAAAAAATTGGCCATCCAGGCGGCGTTCGTGTTCACCGTTTCGCCCCATAGCACCTCGTCACCAACGGCGATGAGATGGGCGGTTTCAATCATCCAGTTGCGCGGGAAATCTCGGCCTTGAATCCGGTGAGAGACAGCGCGGCAGGTTATGCCTGCCCTATTCCCGCTTCTCCTTTCTCCGAGGCTATTTTTGTGAGCGCACACCCGTAGCCATCCGCTCACTCAAGGACCGTGTCGCAGCGATAGGATATCCCTGGGACCAAACCTTTTGCGGTTCGGATCTTGAAGTTGCCACGCCCACGTAGGTCCCGACTCTTGCCGACAACGACGTTTTTTTGCCTATGTCGCCGGTTTGGAACCCGAGTTGCCGTTCGCAACGCCTCCGGTATCGCCGCACAAACCGGGATTTGTTGAGCCGTAGGAACTTGCCATTGATGGCGGTTAAACTGAGTACGGTACTCGCTGGCGATCTTCACGTCCATGCCCGTGGCCTTGAAGTGCCGGAACAAGGCCCGGCGGCCGCTATGGACCGTCGCGGCGCCCCCGAGCGTTTGGGACCGCAGTAATAATGCCCCGACACGATTCGGACCACCCGCCAGAAACTCGGTGAGGGCTTGCCATTGATTACCAGGGTGGTACGCGACAGTGAGATTGCTCACTCGGTCTGATCCGCCCGGGACTTTGGGATGTATATACTCAATCTCAAGCGGCACATTCCGTGCACCGCAATAAGCGCAGCGGCGGCCCCACTTCTCCAGAGGCCCCATGCGGTCGAACATCCCCCGTCCTCTCTCCAACAGCAGCCGTGGCCGTTTCTCCGAACACGGCATCAGCGGCTTCTTATGTTTGTCGAGAACCAATACCGCCGTCTTTCTCTCCTTCCTCCTACGGACCTCGTGACGTAGCCCTTCGGCCCCATCGCCCCCCGGAAATGCCTCTCGCCGGCTCTCCCCTTTCGGGACGGCGGAAACCGTCGGATTTTTCCTTACACCCCGTGATTCCGGTCGGGCAGAGCGGCCAAGTAAGGAAGCATTCTCCGGCGCGTCTTAACGGTCTATGCAAACGCGGTGCGTTGATTACCGCTTCCCTCTGGTCAACCCAGTGAGATTGCCCCCAGATCCGCCTTTAGGGCGGGGTAGTTGACCTGATCACCCGGTTCTGATACGGTAACAAGTCATATTAACCGAAAAAGTGGGGGTTTGGCAAGAACACCAACATCTTCCGGCATGCTGGGGAGCCTCCCCCAAAAGATGACTGAGTACCCCGCGACCAGGTGAATACGGGTCACCCGTTCTTTTGACGAACGGCATTATGCTCCTATAACGTGGATGAACAATGGCGGACTAAAAGCCGATATCTGACTGCCAATCTTACGCAACCAATTGCCGCACACGTTCGCCCGGCAAAGTCTCGTGTTCGATGAGAAGGTCAGCCAGTCGGCAGAGCGCGTCTTGGTGATGCTGGACGAGTTCTTCTACCAGCTCCTGCGAATCGCGTATAATTTCCTGAATGGTTTGATATAGCGTCTCTGGAGACAAGGCCTCTTCTTGGACCACACCTAACGACGACAAGCCCGCCGTAACCATCCGCCGAGCGATGTCCCAGGCCTTTTCAAAATCATTACTGGCGCCGGTGCTGGGCTCACTCAACAATATCCGCTCTGCCGTCGAGCCGGCCAAGCATACGGCAATGTCTGCTTTCAACTGGGATACGGTCTCGAGAAGACGGTCATCGTCCGGGGCCTGCCGCACGAATCCGAGCGCCATACCGCGGGGAGCAATGGTAACGGATGAGACCGATCCCGGGTTGACAAGCTCACCCACAATAGCGTGACCGCCTTCGTGGATGGCGACGCGATATAAGTCGTCTTTGGTGAGATGACGGTCCAACCGTTCTCCCAGCATGACTTTGTCTACGGCGGCTCGAAAGTGATCGTGTCGAATAGTGGGCGCATCTTCACGCAGTGCCAAGATTGCCGCCTCATTGCAGACACTTTCTAAGTGGGCTCCGGAGAAGCCAAATGTTTCGATGGCGATTTGCGAGAGATCGACTTCATGATCCAAGGGCTTGTTGCGCGAGTGCAAAAGCAAGATGGCCTCCCGTCCCTGACGATCCGGCAGGTCAACCCGCACCGTGCGGTCAAACCGTCCCGGCCGCATTAGCGCCGGATCGAGCAGGTCGGCCCGATTGGTGGCTGCCATCACCAGAACACGGACCTCTTCATCGGTGCTCATCCCGTCCATTTCGACCAACAATTGGTTCAATGTTTGGTCGTATTCCAAATGACTTTGATGCTGGCCCCGCCGGCCCGCCATCACCTCGATTTCATCAATGAAGATGATGGCCGAAGTCATGTGCTGTCGTTTCGCAGTTTGCCGGGCGTCGCGAAATAACTGCCGCACCCGCTGCGCGCCCACACCGGCGTACATCTCCACAAATTCAGACCCGGAGGCGGAGAGAAAGACAGAATCGGTGTGGTTGGCAGCCGCTTTGGCCAGCAACGTCTTGCCCGTCCCCGGCGGCCCGGTCAATAAAATCCCTTTCAACGGCCGTATCCCCAACCGCTCGATGTCGTCGGGACGCAGCACGAATTCCAAGGCTTCGATGAGTTCGTTCTTAGCCGTATGCTGCCCTCCAATGTCTTGAAATGAAACCGGCGAACGCGTCCCCACTTCGACTACGCGCCGCGCGGTCAAGTTCAGGCGCGAGGTGAGCCCGGTGGCAAACAGAACCCCCGCGAGCATGCCGAGAAGAATGAGCGGCCAAATATCAACGCCCCGGATGCCCAAAAAAATTAGTCCCGCCAGTGCCATACCGGCCGCCGTTTCTCTAACCACGCCCGTTTCCCCCAATCGTTATCGGAACTACATCGTACAAAACTCGGTGATGGTGAGAAAACGTGAGATATAGATGGTGCGCGCCCAGTTCCACGGTGACGCCGGCCTGATGCTGCCTGGCCATCGCAATAATACTGGTTTTCATTGCCACAAATTGGCCAGTCGCTTCGCCCTGGGCAATAATAAAGGGCACGTCTTTTTGTAGCTGAGCCAATGTCACATCAGCATGGCTGACAATGTCAATCTTGGCCGGGGCATGCCCGGTGGTGGCTTTGGCTTGGGCCGCGACATCTCGATAGACCGTCATGAGATCGGCACCGGGCTTGATCCGCACCACCACTGAGTTTCCCTCAAGCCGTGCCTGACTGACGCCCGCCACCCTGCTGAGGTTTGACACGAGCGGCGTTTCTACAGCGGTGGCACGATAGACCCGCTGTCCGACGAAAAGGAGGGCCAACGTGAGCAGCATGGAAATGAGAACAGTAAAAATTTGTTTGACGGAAAACTTCATGGGGCGCCTCCCTTCAGTTCGTTTGGATGGGGCGATCGGTGGGCAGTATAGCATAAGACACGCGGGTTTTTCCGCGCCAATGCTTGTCTATCCTGCCATGCGCTTCCAAACATCAGGTGTCTATAGCACTCCAAAACTGCACAATGTATTCGATGCCGCTCCAAGCGGTTAAGAGACCGGAGATGATTACCAGCGCGATCGGAACTGCGCCCGACAGCACCGCCGCCGAGCCTACCGCGAATAACTGACTGGCTGTTTTCCATTTGGCTGTCCGACTAGCTGGCATTTCCGCCCCCGGTTTAAGCACTGACCGAAGCGTCGTGACGGCCAATTCCCGTGCTAAAACCAGCACCAACCACCAGACCGACAGGCGATGGTCGAAGACCAAAATCGCTGCCGCACCCAGCACCAGCATTTTATCGGCAAAAGGGTCGACATAGCTGCCAAATCGGCTAGTCTGCTTGAGGTAGCGGGCGATGCGTCCATCGGCCACATCGGTCAATCCCGCCAGCACAAAAAAGCCCAGGCCAATCCAGCGGGCCTGGGGCGTATGGCCCAGCCATAGCCACGCCACGACCGGAGTCAGCAAGACCCGGCTAAACGTGAGGGCATCGGCTAGTCTCAGCAATGAGGTTCCGCTTTTAAGTCGTATTCCTGCACTCCAATGATGCGCGCCATCACCACGTCTCCAACGCTCCACCGGCCCTTGACGTAGGTCACGCCGTCGATGCCGGGTGCATCGGTGGCTCCTCGCCCAACGCTAACCGTGGCGCCGGTCTCCTCGATGATGGTGGGCAATATCCGCCCCAGGTGGCGCCCACGCACGCTGCTGACCAAGCGGCGCTGCACCAGCATGGCCTCCCGCCGGCGCCGCTGCTTGACCGTCTCGGGCACCGGGTCTCCCAATTCTTCCGCCCGTGTGCCCTCTTCAGGAGAATAGGTGAAGATCCCGACATGGTCAAACCGCATCTTTTCGATGAATCGCAGCAGCTCCTGGTGGTGTTCTTCGGTTTCGCCAGGGAATCCCACGATAAAGGTTGTGCGCAAGGTAACGTCGGGGATGGCGTCGCGCACCATGGCCAAAACTCGCTCGGTCCGCTCGCGCTTGAAGGGCCGCCCCATCTTGCGCAACACCTCGGGATGGGCGTGCTGCAGCGGCATATCCAAATAAGGCGCCACCATAGGCAAGTCACGGATCGCCTGCACCAACTCGCGCGTCACCTGGGTTGGATAACTGTACATAAGACGGATGAAAATAATGTCCGGAATCTCCGCCAGGGCATACAACAGCCGCGGCAGCTGCGGCATTCCGTACAGATCGTGACCCCAAATGGTGGAGTCCTGGGCGATCAGCACCAGCTCGCGCACGCCAGTCTGGGCTAGATGCCGGGCTTCAGCCACAATATCTGCCAGCGGCCGGCTTCGGTAGCCGCCCCGCATTTGCGGAATCGCACAAAACGCGCAGCTGTGGTCGCAGCCTTCGGCAATTTTAAGATAGGCGCTATACGACGGTGTGGTGAGAACCCGTGGACGCTCGACACCGCTGACGGGCATTTCGCCCCAAAATGCCGGGCGGGTCCCCACCAACGCTCCTTCGACGGCCTCGACTATTCGCTGAAACTCCCCGGTTCCCACCATCGCATCAACCTCTGGCAGTTCATCCCACAAATGCCTTTGGTACCGTTGCGACAGGCAACCAGCGACAACCAACGCCTTCAATTGGCCGCGCTCACGGTAGTTGTTCATTTCTAAAATTGTATCGATAGATTCCTGCTTGGCCGCGTCGATAAATCCGCACGTATTGACGATAAGCACGTCGGCCTGGCCGGCCTGCGGCGTCAACTCGTATCCCGCCTTTTCTAAAAGGCCTAGCATAACTTCCGAATCAACCCGGTTTTTGGGACAGCCCAGACTCACCATGCCCACCCTAGCGGCCATAAACCCCATCACCTCGCCCGTAATCATAGCCTACCGCTCCAACAAAAGAAAGACTTGGGCTGTACCTCAGCCAATATTTGCCGTGCGCGGCGGCGTTCTTAGAGGACGGGACAGCACGTACAGTAGATACAAAGCCTTCTTGGGCTGACGGCCCAAAGGGGGTCAAAAGTTCCGGTCCGAGGAGGCGTTAGGGGTGCGCATCTACACCATTCCCTACATGTGGGTCCGACATATTATTTCGTTCTTAGTGATGGCGTCGATCGCGGTCATCGGAGTGGTAGTAGTTCAGCGTTCTGGCCTGTCCACGAGCACGGCCGCCCCCCTACCGGCTTCCGACCGCTACTCGCTACGCGATGTAATCACCTCAAAACGCGCGGCCGCGCTGACGTTTGACATTTCCTGGGGAACTGTCATGCCGACTAAAGTCTTTGACGTCTTAAAAAAAGAGCACGTCGAGGCGACGTTTTTCGTGTCCGGTCCTTGGGCCCGTCAAAACGCCATGTTGATTCGGGAGATGACCAAGGCGGGCGATGAAGTGGAATCGCATGGCTGGGCTCATGTCAATTACACCGGGCTCCGCAGCGCCGCTGTGCAGGCGAATATCATGAAGGCCAGTCGGGTGATTGAAGCCATCACCGGCACGCGCCCGACCCTGGTGCGCCCGCCCAACGGCGATTTCAGCCCGCGCACGATTGCCGCCGCCAAAGCTGTGGGATATACCACAGTGACCTGGGGCACTGACTCTCTGGACTGGATGAATCCGGGTGTGTCCACCATTATCCGGCGTGTCGTAACCCACATTCATCCGGGCGACATTGTGCTGATGCACGCATCGGACACTTGCAAACAGACAGACCTGGCGCTGCCTAGTATTTTGAACGACCTCAAACAGCAAGGCTACCAGTTGGTCACCCTGACAAAGCTATTGACCATGGGCACTCCCAATTACCGTGGCTAACGACGGTGTGCGGCCAGCCAGCGCCAAAATCGCGATACCGGATGCTTGGCCCGCACACGCCCGGACGCGTATAGCCCTGCCCGCTCAGGCGGCTGGCCTGTCACCATTATCGTCACGAATCCCAAGCGGCGCCGGGTGGAAATAGGAGCGCTCAACTGTGATTCAACGGTGACTCGAGTTTGGTATGTGCCGCCCGCCGGTACGTCCACCCAGAGGGAGCGGTGAGTGACCAAACCGATGAAGGCAGGATTGCCTTCAGCCACGGGACGCGAAGTGACGACCGCACCGGCTTGGACTGCCTGGACGCTTTGCCAGTGGATGAATCCCCAGGATAAGAGTCGCGCCGCATCGCCCCAGCGGTCACCGCTTTTCAGCACCACAGCAATGAGTTGGCGGTGGTCGCGGGTGGCGGAAGCGACCAGGCACTTGCCGGCGGCATCAGTGGTGCCTGTTTTTACTCCGTCCGCTCCGGGGAAACCATACAGCAATTGATTGGTGTTGGAGACTGTTCGGGACTGGTGGCGGGTCAGTTCGGTAATAGTTAATTGCCGGCTTTTGACAATGTCTCGAAAAAGCGGCATCGCCAGAGCCGCCCGAGAAATCACGGCTAGGTCATACGCGGAACTATAGTGACCGGGCCGAGTCAGACCGTGGGTATTCTCGTAGGCGGTGTTAAAGGCTCCCAACTGCTGAGCTTTCACATTCATTTCCGCGACAAATCGTTCGATCGATCCGGCATCGCTTTCAGCCAACGCCACCGAGGCATCGTTTCCCGACCTGAGCAGCATGCCGCGCAAAAGATCCAAGCGTGTATATTGATGGTTCGCCCAGATGTGCAGTGAGGATCCCGGGGTCCTATCGGCGCGGCGCGATACGGTCACCGTCTTATCCAGATGCCCGTGCTCAATAACTAAAAGCGCCGTCATAATCTTAGTCGTGGACGCCGGATCCATTTGCAAAAACGCGTTCTTCTCATACAGGATGGCGCCATTTCGGGCGTCCATCACGATGGCCGCTCGAGCCGACACATGCGGCGGGTGGGCTTGAATGCCAGGGCCGCCGGTCAGCGCCAGCGCGGCGCCTACCAGCAATGCGCTGCGCATGCTCTCCCTCCTCTGCGATAGTATGGCGCGGCGGCGACATACTTATTTCAGACACCGTGAAAACCCTGGAGTTAGGCGCGGGGACCGTTCCCCGCGAGGCACAACCGTTCGTCCTTCCCGATCCGGGGCCACCCAGCGCCAGAGATATCCTCACCACAAAACTCGTGTACGCATGCTGGATGGCAGAGAGAATTCCGGGGGGACAGGTTATTGATCAGAGCATGCGCCCCAAGGCAGAGTCACGAAAGAGCCCTATTTTCATGCGCGGCATGGGGAGCTCGTGCGGATCCCATCCGTTCTGAGCGCATAGATCCTCGGGCACCATCGGTGGAACTGGGGAAGTACTAATGCACTAACGTTAGTCCCGGATCGGAGGGAATGGGCTGCGCGCACAAAATTTGCAGTAGTTCCTGTACTGCCTGATGCTAGATACCTGCGGATCGATGGCGAGTCATGCATTGTGCGCGACGGCGACATTCTCCTCGCGATGGTTCAGACGTGCATTCCCTCATGGGACCAGTATGTGACACTCGCGGTTGCCCCCCATGCGACCCTCCAGCATGCTACGCATGCTAGCCACTCAAGGCGAGGGGATTCCCGAAACCACCGTGTCGTTTTCGGGGCAATTAGGCCATGTGTCGGTGGCGGTCCCGACCAATGTGGTCTTCAGCCTCGAACGCTGGCGCGTTGTTTGGGACCGTAGTCGATATGCACGGGGCGTTGTGGATCTTCTTTTATGTGTCGGCATCCCATCCACTGCGGTTCCGGTGCTGCAAAACGCATCATTGGATGCACCGACACTGAGCACGTAGTCTTTGACGGCACTCAGTGTCCGGCGTCGGGTGTTCAGAAAGCTATAACTGCCGCATGCCGCGCGGGGTGGACGCCTTGGACAGCGATTACGGTGAGCCGGCATGTCAGGGGCATTGGGTCGATGGGTGGTTATGGTTGCCAATGCACCAGCCCCTCGACATCTTCAACCCTGCCGCCGGAGGCAAAGTCATCTTTGAGGTGTCGGCCTGGCCCATCCCCAGTTTTATGTTAACGGTAGTCGGCATATTCGCGCAAAGGAATAAGTGGTCCCGATGTCGAAGAGAGGAGTCAATACCACGCTCGTCGAGGAGGACCGCCATGATCAAACTCTCGTCGATCACTGACTACTCCGTGCGCGGCCTCCGCAAGCTAGGATGGCTTATCTCCGGTCAAGGAATGTTCGGGGGCGAGAGCACCTTAAGCTCCGCTTTGTTCCTTACTTAGCAGGAGAGTAGACCCCAAAAGCCGAAGTGTCTGTAATCCAACGGCGTCTAGATTTGCGCTGTCAGCGCTTTATCAAATTGTGCGCGGCCCTCTCTCTGAACACGACCTAAGAGAGGAGAACGGGAATGGAATCGCATCTTATCGAGCAATTAACCGACGACGTGGTCGAGGCCGGCGCGGCTCTATTCGGCGTGTCGCGCGACCAATTGAGCCCGTGTCACGGCTCGATGAACTTTGTCTACCAGTACCCAAAATCGGAAACCACATACATCTTACGTTTTACGCCCGGTGCCCATCGCCGTGTCCCCATGGTCCACGGGGAAGTGGCGTGGCTCCGGTACTTGGCCGCACACGGGGTAGCTGTGTCGTCGCCGATTCCGTCTGAGAGGGGCCGCCTCGTGGAAGTGGTACCGCACGACCAGGGCTTTACCGTGACGGCGTTTGTCAAAGCCCCCGGTCGTCCGGTGACCTACCCGGATTGTCTGCACGATCATGAGTTGTATTACCGCTGCGGTCAGGTGGTGGGACGGTTGCACGCAGCATCCGTGTCGTATGTGCCGGCCTCGTCCGCCCTTCAGCGTCCGACCTGGCGCGAGAACTTTTATCAGATGCGCCGTAAAACTCCACCGTTCAGGGCGGAGATATCCCCTGCATTGGGGCAGGTCTGGGGATTTCCTCCGGTCATAAGGCGTTGACGTCAGGCAAATCTATTGCTAAAATACGCATGTTCGCTCTTTGACAACTGGATACGTT
>JAKACZ010000036.1 GCA_021820965.1 Bacillota bacterium
ACCGGGCCAAGGCTCGGGAAATGTTGGGACTAGCTGTTCCCAGCGATTCCCAAACCTCCTAGGCAGGAATCGGCGACGTCCACGGCGAATTTAACGCTACTGCTATCAAAAGAAAAGAAGCACTACATTCCAGATGGGGGTGATCCAGCAGCCATGCCGATCGGACGGCGACCGCTTGCAACAGGCCACCATCCGGATCACTTGTCGGGTCGAGCCGCGACGGCGCCCTTGAGGTGGCCGATTCGGATAGTTCCGGTTCCATTGTGGCCATCAGGTCCAACATGGCCGGCCCGCTCCACGGCGGATGCCACGCACGGAGCAAATTTTGTTGCCACGAGCTCAAGACCGACCGGGGCCCTTCCGCTTTCGCCCAGTCCGCCCACAGGTCTGGCCAACGCCCGGCTTCCATATGCCATCCTGCCATCGCATAGCCGGCGAGTCCGATGATCATCTGGCGTGCATAGGATAATTCACTGCGCCGACACCGCCGGTAGACCTCATGGCCGTATGCCAGCACTTTATAGCGCCAGCGTTCCACCTCGGCCACCGACGGAGCGTAGGCGAGCGACTGGGACCGACGGTGCACAACGTCAACGAGGCCTGCCGGATCGTGGAGAATGCGGATACTTTGCAAGGCGAGGGATGGCGCTAAATCGGCCACGCGGTAATAGAAGCAATCGACCTTGATGAACCCCTCGAAATGCGCGACCGTATGGGCAACGCGCGGGCCCCAATCTTCGTAGAAGAGGACGGACCCCCACCGCTGAGGGCGCACCGTTTTGTTCGCCACAAGGTCGTCCACATCCTCAGCATCAACCACGATGCGCAGGTCAATGTCCGAATAGAGGTCCACATCGCCGGCTCCCAACGAGCCTCCCACAAACGCGGCGCGAACCCGGGGGTCGGTGGTCACGTCGCGGGTAATGGCGGCCAGCAGCTCCTCCCGATATCGGGGCAACGCCAAATCACGCGCACAATGACGATCTACAGACATGGCAACCACCTTTTTCATTTGTAGAAGTATTTGCCAACCATTCTGTCACGATCGCCCCCGGTTGTCACCGCTCGTGTGAACGAATGGATACCCGATGAGCCAGCATTTCTTGTGGGACTTTCGCCCCCGAGTCTTCCGTAGGCACTCTTGACCAACGGTTATGCGACCCACGACGATCAATTACTTGTTCGGACTAGCGCCCAATGCTGTTTTCTCAACTACACCCGCGAGATTAGCCACCAGCGGTGTTTCCTGCTTCCATGCCAGCACCAGGTCCCATCGCGGAGCCGGTGATTCCAACGGACGCACGATAGGTCCCCCCGGCGCCACCGGATAATCGGTCCCGATTACCAAGGCAACCCCTAACCCGGCCCCGACCAGCCCGGCGATCACGGTTTCGTTCGCTTCCTGCACGACCTCGGGTTCGAACCCGGCATTGCGCGACGATGCCATCATAGATTGCGGGATTGTCCACCCGCGGATACACGACCAACGGCCGGCCCGCCAAATCGCTAAGAGTCAGCCGATCGCGGAGGGCTAACGGGTCCTCCGGGAGGAGAATAGCCGCTAATGGGGCCGCTTCGACCTGGCGGGCATGGAACGTGTCGGGGAGCCCCACAGAACGGACCAGTCCCACATCTAACTGGTCGTTCTGCAGCATCGTGATCTGCTCCAAGCTGGTGCCGACGGTCAGCGACATGCGGACGTGCGGATAACGCGCGCGAAACACTGGCAGGAGCTGGGGGAGGACCCGATGGGACGCTGATGACACGAACCCCATCCGCAAGCACCCCGCCTCTCCCCGCGCGGTGGCTTGTGTCTCCTCGACGGCTCGCGCGGCGTCCGCAAGTACACGGCGCGCATGGTCCAGGAAGACGACGCCGGCCGGCGTGAGTTCCTGCCGGTTGGTGCGATACAGCAACCGAACGTCCAAGCGTTGTTCCAACTGCTGAATTTGGCGGCTGAGGGGTGGCTGAGCCATATGGAGCCGGGCCGCAGCTCGGCCAAAATGCCGCTCTTCGGCGACCGCTACAAAATACTCCCAGAATCGCAAGTTCTCCATAGCGCTATGATACCAATACAGTATTAATTCTCCCACAATAGGATCTTGAACATGATCTAGAGCCCGTCGTCATAATGGGATGGTAAAGGGAGGTGCATTCATGCAACGGATCATCGTCATATCGGGTGGCGGCACGGGAATTGGTCTCGCGACCGCCCAGCGGTTCGCGCGCGAGCATGACACCGTGGTGCTCCTCGGGCGTGACCCGCGGGGGTGAGCCCGCCCCTCGTCGTTCCCACCACAGTTTGCCTTGCGGACGGGGGCGGAAGCGCAGCACGGTTGGTTGGCGGCTGGCGGAGCAACAGCTCAGTGATCTGGATTCATGCTAACAACTACTCATGATTCTCCGTGAGAACCGTCTGAACCAGCTGTACGATGGCGTCGGGCTCGAAGAGGCCTTGGTTATCAATTTCCGCCACCCATGGCAATTGGACTTTCATCGCCACGGCGTTAATTTGTGCAATGCGATCGTCGGAAACGGGGATGTGGATCGTGGCGTCGCGGTGGTGTATCCGGTCCACGCACTGGGCGTTGTCCGCCACCACGCGGATTGGCAACACCGTGGCTGATTCCCCCAGCGTATCCAGTAACCACTGCGTGTAACGAGACGCCCCGGTGGATTCACAGCAAATTGTATCCGCCGTCGCCAACTCTTTTTTCAGTGCCTCGGATACCGCCTCAAATCCCCGTCGTTCGTAATCGGGATGGGATCCCCCGAGGGCGTCATGAACCGCCAGGAAAAGGGGTTCGGTTCGTACGAACCGAATACCCAGACGGTGTTCCAACAAGTCACCAATTGTAGATTTTCCGGCACCTTTGGGCCCGACGAGCACGATCACGCGACGCATAGCAATCCAAGCCCCTCTCGATACCAAGTTGTGGAACCAATCCTGTCCCGTGCATTTTATTCACTCCGTTACGTCATTTCTTAAACCGAGCGGGTAATTCCTGCCCCAGTCCTCAAAATCCCGGTGGATGCGCATTCGCCCCCATAAATTCCTCATGACACTTGAGAGCCTCTTTGTTCATTAACTGAGATAACGGGTAAGCTCATTGCTCCCAGCGTCGACTCTTACGCTACCGAGCGACGATAAATCCGGATCAAACGTACATTGACGAGGATGGGGGCCACGATGAGGACCACAAGAATAAGAATTGTTGCGATCATGTGAAACACCCCGGGACCCGGTTGCGACGTGCAATGCGTGAGGATACCCGGGCCACCGGAACAGGAGGAAGGTTGAACGGAGACCGGAAGGGCCATCCCAATACCCGCGGCATAAAGTGCCGCAGCCAGCCCTCCAGGCCAAATGAGTGTGGCCAGCACTTTGTCACGGGTTTTCCACAGGGACGAGTTCCACAACAATACGACGCCCGCCAGCCAACCCACGATCAAGACAAATCCCCCAAACAATATGAGCCAGGGGGCGAGTCGGTCTGCCCAGCTAGTCTGCGGGGTGGAAGGAAGACCCGCTTCGGCCCGAATCGCGGCCGGGTCGCCCAGGTCGTCCAGCAGTTGGCGAATTTGCGCTTCATCTTCCGGAGCCATGGCGGCTCGGGCGGTGCGAATGTGCTCGCGGATGTCCTCAATAATTGGCTCGCGGCGCTCCAGCGGCAGATCCCGGAGAGCCTGGTGGATACGGGCGATATATTCGTCGACCAATCGGTCGTGTTGATTCTCGGAGGAGCTCATTCGGACGAAACCTCCTTAGCATGATCCATTAACTCGTTCACCGCGCGGGTAAACTGCGTCCATTGCGCGCGAAATTGGACCAGGGCGTCGGCACCGGCCGGCGTGAGGGCGTAATAGCGCCGCGGCGGGCCTTCTGTGGACTCCCGCCACATGGTGTCCACCAGCCCGTCCCGCCGGAGCCGCGACAGCAAGGGGTAGATCGTACCCTCGCCGGCGATGACCTGAGCTTGCGACAAAGTCGTGGCCAAGTCGAACCCGTACCATTCCCGGTGCTCTAAGAGGGCCAACACGCAACGGTCGGCGACACCACGACGTAACTGGCCCAGCCATGACGCCTCGCTTTTAGTTATGCAGACAAAAGAAGGTATCGTCAATCGATAGAACAGCATCCCTGCGGATGCGAACAGGCAGGGCCTAGATCGCCCCTGCGGAAGAACCCATAGGCCATTAGTTAACTATGCAAATAGCGTACTAACCGGCCCAATAGTCCTGAAAAAAGATCGCACACCAGGTCCCCATGGCACTTTTGTCAAGCGGCACGAGATGACGCACCCTATAGCATCCGATCGATCCCAGGCTTCCCGACGGCCATCCTTGCGTTATTGATGTTCATGGAAGGCAAAGAACTACTTCGAGGGGCAATGGTCGCTCAGGCCTTGGCGTACAGTTTCTTGATGCTGGCGGACAAAAGAGAGGATGCTTATCATTGTGACAATCGGAGGTATTCAGCGTGGACATGGTAGATGCCATCAGGGCTCAGTTAGCACAGACTGGTGCGGGAGTGCTGCCGAAAGGTGGGGCCGCTTGGCTGCGGGCACATCCCAAGCCTGCTCAGCGGTTATATGAAGAATTGTTGGAGTTAGAGCCCAATGAATATGTGGAATTCGCCTTCGCGATGATCGGGTCAGTCTGGGGCGGCGACGAAGATCAGGCGTCCGAACGGCTGGGTTACACACTGCACGAGTTTGGGGAGTGCGCCGACGTGTCTTTCCAGTGGACAGGACGCTGGCGAATTGTTGCCATCCCGTGGGACTACTTGCCGGCCGGGGGACAAGCGGAATAACCCTTCATCGGACGTGGGCATCCCAGAAAGGGATTTTTGGAAATTTTGGGTGCCCACCCTAAACCACAGGCCGCAGTCCACCGGACTACGGCCTGAAACCCGAACTCTTCTACTTGCCCCTCAGGGACAAACTATGCCCCTAATTGTCAACCAGATTTTGCCACTCCTTGCCTAGGGACATACTTTACAAGCCAGAGACATACTTTACAAATCTGAGTACAACATTCTTGGTAAACTCCACACATTCAGAACAACACTTTCCCCGCTATTCCACCGTTACACTTTTGGCGAGGTTTCTCGGCTGGTCAACATCTTGCCCTCGAGTGACGGCTGTCCAGTACGCTAACAACTGGAGCGGCAGTGCAGCCAGGACTGGGACAAGCAGCGGGTCCGGCACTGGTACCGGGAGGACATGGTCAACAGGAACTCTTCGTCCCAACTTATTATCCAAGATAGCCCATACTTCCGCTCCCCGAGCCTTGACTTCCAGGATGTTGGAGATACTCTTCTCTGCCACCGCTCTCTCCGTCACGATTGCCACCACCGGCGTCCCTTCCTCAATCAGCGCCAGGGTTCCGTGCTTCATCTCGCCGGCCGCATAGGCCTCCGCGTGAATGTAGGCGATTTCCTTGATCTTCAGCTGCCCTTCCATGGCCAAGGCATAATCGATACCGCGGCCGATGTAAAACACGTCGCTATGCTCGGCCAAGCGAGCCGCCATCTCCTGGATGTGTTCCAAATCTTCCAGGACCTTTTGGCCCGCTTTCGGAAGGGCCAAGAGACTCCTGACCAGATCCGGTCGCGCTCGGCCGCGATTTTCTGCCAGCGCAAGTGCTACCATTGTAAGAACTAAAAGCTGGGTCGTATACGCTTTGGTAGAGGCTACTGCGATTTCCGGGCCGGCATGGGTGTAGCCCACATAGTTGCTATCCCGCGCAAGAGTCGATCCGACGGTGTTCACGATGGAATAGACGGGAAATCCTTCATCCTGAGCCATGTGCATTGACGCCAAGGTGTCCGCCGTTTCCCCCGACTGGGATATTGCCATGACCAACGTGCCCGGATCCAGCACCGGCTCTTGATACCGGAATTCCGAGGCCACCGAGACGTCAACCGGAACCCGGGCCAATCGCTCAATCAGAGCCTTTCCCACCAGGCCTGCGTGGTATGCGGTCCCGGCAGCCACCACTTGGATGCGGTGAATGCCCTCCAGCAACTTCGCGGTCAGGCCCATCTCCCCAACAACGACCTTGTCCTCATGGATCCGGCTCAAGAGACAATCACTCCACACGTCCGGCTGTTCCATGATTTCCTTGAGCATAAAGTGCTCGTAACCGCCGCGTTCGGCCTGGCGAATATCCCAATCCACCGTTAAGGTTTTTGGGTTCCGTTTGTGGCCATGGGCATCAGTCACCTGGATCCGTCCGGGCGAAATGACCGCCAGGTCCCCGTTTTCCAGCACCTGCGCCTGCCGAGTATGTGCCAAGAAGGCGCTGACGTCTGAGGCAACGTAATTTACTCCTTCGCCCAGCCCTACCACCAAGGGACTGGACCGGCGCACCGCCACGATGATGTCGGGCTTCTGCGCGGAAATGGCCAAAAAGGCGTACGCGCCCTTGAGCCGCTTTTCGGCCTGCCGTACCGCGGCGACCAGATCATCCGCTCCGCCATACACTTCGAGCAGATGCGGGATTACCTCGGTATCGGTCTCAGACCGAAATTGGTGGCCGCTGGCTTCCAGTTCATCACGCAGTTCCTGGAAGTTCTCAATGATGCCGTTATGCGCCACGGCGATCACGCCCTGACAGTCGGTATGGGGATGAGCATTTTCATCCGTCGGCCGGCCGTGCGTCGCCCATCGCGTGTGTCCGATGCCGCAGGGGATTCCCTGGGGCATGCTTTGAAGCGATTGTTCCAGTACCGCCAGTTTTCCTTGGGCTTTGCTGACAGCAATCCGGCCGGGTTGGGCCAGCGCAATTCCGGCCGAATCATAGCCTCGGTATTCCAGCCGCTTCAACCCCTCCAACAGGAAAGGAAGAGCATCGCCCTCATATCCGACGAAACCCACAATTCCACACATATTGACTCGCCTCCATGACGAAGTTGAGTCGGTCTCAGCCGCACGGTTTTGTGTCGTCCTTACAGACAGGCCTTTGTCCGTGAGTTAACGGCTGCTGAGTAGCCGGAGGTCACCCGCCGAATACTTCGAGATCCCTCTCCTCGTCAACCCCAAAATGGGGTTCCGGCGCTCTTTTAACGCTGCGCCTCGGCCGACTCCAAGGCTTCACGCACCCCCGTTTCGAGCCGGTGGGCCCACTCGCTGATGAGTTCCACATCCCTCCCTTCCAGCATAATTCTCAAGAGCGGCTCGGTGCCTGAGGGCCGAATCAGGACGCGCCCGCCCTCGCCGAGTGCTTGCTCGGCTTCCTTGACCGCTAAGGCAAGGCCGTCAATGCTGCGCCAATCCTCGATTGCGGCGCCCAGCCTCACGTTTCGCAGCACTTGGGGATACCGCTCCACCGGAGCTACCGCCTCACCCAGGGTAACGCCCTGGGCGGCCACGGCCGCCATCAGTGAAAGACCGGTTAATAGGCCGTCCCCGGTTTCGGTCCATTGCTTGATAATAATATGGCCCGACTGCTCGCCGCCCAACCCGGCTCCCGATTCCCGCATAGTTTTGGCCACCCAGCGGTCGCCCACCGGCGTCCGCACCAATCGAATCCCGCTTTGCTGAAGTGCCCGCTCCAATCCGAGATTGGACATAATGGTGGCAACCACCTCATGGTTGGGCAAACCGCCCTGGTTTTTCAAGTCCTGCGCCAGCACGTATAAAATTTCATCCCCATCCACGATACGGCCGGAGGCGTCCACGGCGATGACCCGGTCTGCATCGCCGTCAAACGCCAGGCCCAGCCATGCTCCCGTTTTCATCACCACCTGCCGCACATGCTGGGGATGGGTTGAACCGCATTCCACGTTAATCAGTTCTCCGAGCGGCTCAGCGTTCAGGATAGTCACCGGAACCCCTAGTTTCTCGAAGACCTGAGGCGCGGTGGCGGCTGCCGCCCCGTGTCCCACATCGACCACGATGGGCCAGTCAGGAATGCGCCCGGCAAAGATCGATACCAAGCGGCGGTGATAGATTGAGGCGGCGGTGTCCTCGTAATGCAAGATACGCCCAACCCGGCTCGGAGAGGGCTTAGACCAGCGTCTGGCACGAACTGCCACCTCCACCCGTTCCTCCTGTTCGGGTTCCCATTTCCGCCCCGAACGGTCGATGAGCTTGATGCCGTTATATTCCGGAGGATTGTGTGAAGCGGAAATCATGATGCCGGCGTCTGCCTGCATCGCGCCAATAAGGTTGGCCAATGCCGGCGTCGGCACTACCCCGGCTAGCATGACGTCCACTCCGGACTCGGTCAGTCCGGCAGCCAGAGCGGCTTCAAGCATGTGACCGGAAACACGGGTGTCCCGCCCAATCAGCACGCGCGCGGGGCGATCAAGCTCCAATGCGGCGCCGCGGGCGACATCCATCGCCAGCGAGGCGGTTAACGTGTCATTTGCAATTCCGCGCACTCCGTCCGTGCCAAATAGCGCCAACGACATCCCATCCTTTTCGTGTTCCCACCATATTATCCCGCACGCGATATCGTGACCGTCACCGTCACTTCACCAGAACTTACCAAGGTAGCGCCTTTAGGCACGACCACAGGCACCGACACCGTGATCGCCTTCTTGCCGCCGGCCACGCTAATCGGGATGGTGTCTATGTGACCGAGACCCGCCAGCGTCTTCTTGCTTCCCGTGATGGTTACCGATGACGGATACACCGAAATCTGCGCGACCGCGTAGCCTAAGGCGGGTTTGCCGCTAAGCTGCGCAATGACCGGCAACACTTTCTCGGGCGGCTTGGGCTTAATCGAAACCCGTACCCGCGTTGACGCCGGGTTCACCTGCACCTTCGGCACCACCTGACCATTGGCATTAATTGGATGGAGCACCACCGAGGCGCTGAAACTGCCCGAACGCCCCGCAATACTCAAGGTTCCCTCCACCGAGTGAACCTGATTCAAAGCCCCCACTGGGCCCGAAATCGTAGCCTGGTTGATATCGCTCTTGTACCCGCTAAGCTCGTCGCCCGCAGCCGCTTGACCCTTCGTCTGAATCGCCACCGGAACCCGCTGCTGGCCAATCTTGGCGATAACGACCGTGACCCGTTGAGGCGTCACGCCCGACACGGTGACGCCCCCGGGAACAGCGGCCGACACCTTCATCGAATACGTGCCGGGGTGCGTAATGGTCGACAGATTAATCGACGCGGTGACGTCACTGGAAATGGTGCTGGTATTCACCGAAGAAGGCGGACCGGTGATATTCACCTGCACCGTCGACGGCGAGATGGATAAAACCGTCAAATGGGGCTTGGGCGTCGAAAAGCCAACGGCGACCGAAGAAACCAAGTGGTTGATCGACGTGGGCCGAGCCTGCACCCAAATAAAGATGGCCACAATCACCGCCAAAATCTTGAGGACGGTGTTGTTCTCTAAAAGCCGGTCCATCATGAGGGCGCACCTCGATGCCATAACCGGGCCAGCGTCGGCGCGTGCGGCCGCGATCGGAGGTAGCGAAGCAGCATCTCCCTCAGTGCCCGGTCTTCCAGGCGCCGGTACAACCGGCCCTCGGCCGCAATGGAAATCCATCCGGTCTCTTCAGAGACCGTCACCGCAATGGCGTCAGATTGTTCGCTAATCCCAATCGCCGCGCGATGACGGCTTCCCAGCTCGCTGCCAGGCTGCGCGCTGTCGGTCAGCGGCAAAAAGGCGGCTGCCGCCACCACGCGGTCACCCCGAATAATCACCGCGCCGTCGTGCAGGGGCGTATTGGGAACAAAAATATTTTCCAGAAGCGCGGAACTCACCACCGCGTCGATGGGGGTTCCGGTGGCTGCGTACTCAGCCAGCCCCGTTTGTCGCTCGATCACGATGAGCGCGCCGGTTCGGCTCCGCGACATGCGATCGGAGGCGCGCGCCAATTCATCAATCATCCGCGTCACGTCTACCTCTTCCCGATTGAGCATGGTTTGGGCAAAGAATCTGCCCTGGCCTAACTGCTCCAGCGCGCGGCGTAGTTCAGGCTGAAACACAATCGGAATAGCCACCACCAACATCGTCTGGATGTCCTTCAACACGAAATGTGTGGCGCTAAGCCTTAACCAGTTGGAGACCGGCACCGCCACCAAAAGCAAGATGATTCCCTTGATCAACTGCACGGCGCGGGTGCCTCGGATTAAAAGAAAGAGCCGATAGACGCCATACGAGACAATGGCCACATCCACCATGGAGATGAGGGCCGACCCTAGCGTCATGTTGTTGATGAAGGACAGCAAGTCAAATCACCCGCGTTATGAATTCATTCCCTAGGTTACCACAGTTGGCCCAAAACGGATGTGCAAGCCGTTATAAGCCCAGAGGCAGTTTTCTGGTATGCTAGACTATTTTTGGGAGCCAAGAGCGCGAAAGACGAGGTGCTTTTGGCGCGATAACGCATTGAGGGAGGGCGCCATGCAGGACCCAGAACCCACTGTCAAATACGCGTCCAAAACGTCCGCCCTGGGGCGCTCCTATCGCATCATTTTCCTCTTTGTGTCGATTATGGTCGAGCTGGTGTGGTACGCTGTCACCTTGCGCAACCAGCCGCCCGATGTGTCCGAACCTAAATATGAGGAGCTGTACCGGCGTCAGGCGGAGCGGTTCACCCGCAGTGCCGAAGAAATGGGCGGGCTTCTCATTAAGGTGGGACAGTTTCTGTCAAGCCGCGTCGATCTCTTGCCCAAACCATATTTGACCGAGTTGTCCAAACTGCAAGATCGGGTCAAAGCCGCCGCTTGGAAGGACATTGTGCCCATCGTCGAACATGATTTGGGCCCGTTGGGCTCGCGATTCATGTGGTTTGCCGCAAGCCCGCTGGCTGCCGCTTCCTTGGGCCAGGTGTACGAGGCCGTCCTCTTGAACGGGGAGCGCGTGGCGGTCAAAGTTCAGCGCCCCGGCATCGATGATATTGTCAAAGCAGACCTTCGGGCGCTAAGCTGGGTGGTTAGGGTATTGTCCCGGCTCACCGAGTTCGGCCGGACCTTCGACCTTCACATGGTGCTGCGAGAGTTTCGCCGTCTGGTGTTTGAAGAGCTTGACTACCATCGTGAACTGCAAAACACCGAAGTCATCCGCGAGGACCTTCGCACCTATCCCCACGTCAAGGTTCCGCACACCTACCCCGAACTGTCCTCCGATCGGGTCTTGGTGATGGAATATTGTCAAGGCATCAAAATTGACCACGTGGACGAATTGAAGGCCGCCGGGATCTCGCCTTCGCTGGTCGCGGAACGGGTGATCCGCTTATACCTGCATATGGTGCTGGAATCCGGCGTCTATCACGCCGACCCGCACGCCGGAAACCTATTTGTCGGTCCCGGTGCCGAGCTTATCCTGCTCGATTACGGCATGGTGGGGAGTCTCGATATTGCCACCAAGCGCAACATCCGGCGTCTCTTTGTGGCCGTATCGGGGAGGGACGCGGGCAGTCTTTTGGATGCGATGGCGGCACTGGGCATGGTTCGCCCCGATGCCGACATGACACAGTTGCGGCGGCGCATTACCTATCTCTTGGATCGGTATTACGCTGAAACCTTGGACCAGCTGGGGCAGATGGACATTCCTCAGTTGTTGCGCGACTTTGAAACGGTCTTGCGCAACAAGGCCATCCAGGTGCCTGGCCAGTTTGCGTTTTTAGGACGCGCCATTGCCATTTTGGTGGGCCTGGCCACCGCCATCTATCCTGACATCAATTTGGTGGAACTGTTCGCGCCCTATGCCCAGCGCTTCGTTACCGACGAGTCCGGCGGCACTGCCGGGTATGCTTCGCGCCAGGCGCAGCGCTATGTCCGCACGTTGGCCGAACTGCCCCTGCTATCCTCTAAAGTACTGCGACGGTTGGATCAAGGCGATGTAGAAGCCCGGATCCAATGGCATCGGGGCAGTCACGAACTCTCACAGATTCACGCCTCCGTCCGGAGTCTAACCCGCGCGCTCTACGTCACCGGCTTCACCATGGCTGGCGTACTGGCTCTGACATCGCATCCCTGGATTGGCCGGATCCTTTTATTGATGGCCGCCCTCATATTGGCTACGGGGTGGCTTCGCTGCCGACGCCATTAAAACACACCCAGCCTAAGAGCTCTACTTAATCCCCCGTTCCATCACCTGGAACCACGTATCCCCATGGCTGAACCGGCCAACCGTGCGAAATCCGCCCTCTTTATAGAGGTGAACGGCCCGGCTGTTGAACTCCGCCACCGTCAATCGAACGGATGTGGCGGTCGGATGTTCAACCGCGACCCAGTCCAGCAGGTCACCCATAAAGCGCCGACCCAACCCCTGGCCGGTCAACTCCGGGCGAAGTCCCAGCCCCAGGTCGATGGTCAGCCCGACTGCCGGGTACGGGCCACCCGGAACCCGGGCGGAATTACCTATACACGCAAAGGCTGCGAGCCGGTCTATGTTCGATTTGAGGGCATAGTACGAACCGTCCAGTAGTTCGGCGAGCAGAGCGAGCACATCCTCCGTGTTCGCCATATTATAAAAGTCATAGGGTGGCGGATACCGCCAAGCGATGATTTGGTGCGCTTCTTCGGGCCCCATTGGCGTCACCGTCCACCCCGTGCGTGGACATCGTGTCATCAAATGTCTCCTCACCATCCTGTAAAGTCCCTATCATCCGGCACCAGACTGCCGCACAAATTCAGCGTGCTGGCTAAGACTGACATGTTCTTGCCCGGGCCATCCAAGATCGCCCTCAGGGCATTTTTTGTTATATAACGGTCGCATGACGGCCACTTCGGGCTATCGACACACGGCATTTGGCGCCAAGATCCCCCGCCCGGTTCTCCCCGAAACCACACAAGTATGGATGTAGTGCGCGATGTGCGGATCATACCCTATAGTTTCCCGGTCGTTTGCCAGCCGCCATGACTATGAGATATCAGCCGGCCGTTGCGGGTCGCCCGCCGCCACCGTCGGCAGCGTGTTCCAATCGATCACAGAGTCCCAGAAGGCACGGAGAGCGGGCGAATTCCAATGCTTCTTATGGCGGACCAAACGTAGTGGCATGAAAGCGGGTTCATGGGGCCAGGGACGGGTGATCAGTACGCCGCTCGCCACCTCTTGCTCGACCGCCATCACCGGCAAAACTCCGTAGCCCAACCCCGCTAAGACGCACTGCTTGATAAGCTCCACGCTGCCGAGTTCGATGGCGCGGGCCTGGCCCGCCTGGTAACGAGCCAGGTATGCTTCAAAGCGGGCCCGGTAACCGCCAGGCTCGGTGGCCAGGTGCGGGTAGCGGGCGATCACCTCTGGTTCCAGCGCGGATTCTCGGACCAGCGGATGATCCGCACGCAAGATGAGGTGTATGGGCTCCTGACGAACCGTCACCGATTCGAATTCGCGCGGGTCCTCGAGATCATCGAGGGTCATGCAGACGTCCAGCCTCCCGTTTCGCAGAGCCTCCCGGCGCTCGTCGCCGGTGATAATATTGACGTGAATATCGATATGGGGATAGGTGCTGTGCATCTGGGCGATAAGGCGGGGCAGGCGATAGATGCCGGGGCTTTCGCAGGCGCCTACTGTGAGTTGGCCCCTGGGCGCCATATCGGTTGCGGCAGTCTTGGCCGCCTCAAGAATTTCCCGCACCTGCCGCACATGGGGCAAAAACCGCGCGCCCGCCTCCGTTAACTCCACGCGACGGCCCAGCCGGTCAAATAGCGGTACGCCCAGTTCACGCTCAAGCCCTAGAATATTCATGCTGATGCTGGACTGCACATAGCCGAGCCGCTCCGCTGCTGCGGTAAAGCTTCCCGCGTCGGCCACCGCTTCGAAAATTTCCAGTTGGCGTAGTTCCATCGAGCTCACCCTCATCAAATCACTTGATGAATGGTATCATAATCATTCGCTCGACACATGGCAATGCCCCCCGTATTCTGAACTCGAACT
This sequence comes from Bacillota bacterium, assembly GCA_021820965.1. Taxonomy (GTDB): domain Bacteria; phylum Bacillota; class Sulfobacillia; order Sulfobacillales; family Sulfobacillaceae; genus Sulfobacillus_B. The sequence continues at coordinate 13,855 of JAKACZ010000036.1, forward strand.
AGCGGGAGGGCGATAGGGATGGCGGAAGAGTTAAGGCCGCAGCACTGCTCCGACGACCATTCACGGACCATGCTGCCGGAAATTTGCTGGGTGTCAACCAGACCTGGCCACTGGCGGCTTGCCCCTGGTGCGCTGGGATGGGGATTGGCCCATAGCCGATGGTACCGGCAGAACATGTTGTCCCATCTTGATTGGTTCCCGGTGACTTGGGCGGACCATGCCGCGTGGCGAGCATGGTGCCGCGTGGACGGCCGGCAACTTTTCGCCGACCCCGGATTGGTGGCCATTCTCCCGTCCTGGCCCATCGTTCACGCCATCGGGCCACCCGGCGCCGGCATCGTCCTGCGAGAGGCCCTGGCCCTTGAAGAGCGCTTAGGCTGCTGAGTGAGCGCCTCGAACCCCCGACAGGCGCGCCGTTTTGACTTGGGCAGCATGTCCAAAAAACCTTACCGTGACCACGGCCTCAGGTGAGCCATTGATGGCTGTCCGCTTGATCTTTGACACTCAAAGGGTTACATACATCCCCGGATAAATCAGGTATGTCCCTCAAAGTGGAGCCAATACGGTACAACTTAAACAAATCGGAGGGTTAGGGGAGGAGGCACGGGGATCGCCTGATGGCGTTGTCCCTATCCCTGAGCTATCCGGGGATGTATGAAGGGTTAAGAACGAAATCGGCTATTAGCCACCCGTTATCGCTCCGCCTCTTTCACCGGTTCGGTCGAAGGGGCGAGCGGCGGTGGGAACCGATGTCTTTTTAACCGACCGTCCGCCCAAGCCACCCCCACCAAGATGGCACAAGCTCCCAAAGCCTCCAGCGGCTTTAGGCGCTCCCCCAGGAACACCCATCCGGCAGCGGCTGCCACCAAGGGAATAATATAGAGCATGAGGCTGGCACGTGCGGCGCCGAGGCTCTCCACCGCGTTTTGCCAGAGCGAGAGCCCCATGACGGTCACAAGCAGGATAGCGTACAGCAGAGGCAGCCAGGTGGCGGGTCCCATCTGCCATACCGGTTGGAAGGACACAAACGGAATCAAGCCCACAGCTCCGACAATACTAATCCACCCGGTTTGCGCCAACCCGCGCACACTGACACGCAAATGATCAGTCATCACGGCAAAGGCGCTCCAGGAGAGGGCGGCGGCGACGGCAAAGAGGTCGCCCAAAAATCCTCCGCGGATCGAAGCCCCGGCCAACAGTGCCACGCCTGCCAAAGCGGTTAAGGCGCCCCACCACATGTGCCGCCCGACCTGGCGTGACGCCACCACCCGCTGCCACAAAAGCGTCATCAACGGAGAAAGATTAAAGAGAAAAGCGACATTGGCAGACAAGGTGCGATGAAGTGCGGTGGTAAAAAGCCATTGATATAAAGCCACTCCGATAAGGCCCATCAGGATGAGCCCCATCATGTCGCGCCGGGTGCGGGGATACGACCGGATCATCCAGGGCACAGCGATCACCGCTGTGGCGAGGAAGCGCCAAAAGACGAAATCGACGGGAGCCACGTGGGTTACGCCAATTTTGGTCACCACGTAATTGAGGCCCCAGGTCAGCACAATGAGGGCCATGCCGATTCCCGCCCAGGGCCATCGCTTCACGACTGGGTGCGCGCGGTCGACCCCACAAAGTACGCTAACGCTTGCATTTCCAAGGTCAAATCAATGTGCTGGACAAACACGTCGGGGTTGGTCACGGCCAGAGAACGCGGCACAAAGCTCAATACAGCGCGCACCCCGACGTTAACGAGGCGGTCCAGTACCGACTGTGCCCCCGCCGGGGGAACCGCAATGATGCCCATGCCAATGTTTCGCTCGACAACCAATGCCTCCAAGCGATCCAAAGACTCGACCGTCAGATGGCCGACGGTCCGCCCGATAACCGCAGGATCGATGTCGACGACAGCGGCAATAGCTACATCACTGGCGCTTTCGTCCGTGTGCCGGACCAAAGCCGTGCCCAGACGACCGGCTCCAACCACAATGGCCCGCACATTCTGATCAAGCTGTAAAATCCTCCGGACCTCATCCGCCAACGAAGCGGCGTCATAGCCAACCCCGCGGGTGCCAAAGGCACCGAAATAGGCGAGATCCTTGCGCACCTGCTCCGAGGTATAGCCAGCCAGCTGCCCTAGCCTCTCGGAGGTGATACGCTCATTGCCCGTCCGCGTCAGCGCACGAAGATACGCGGGCAAGCGGCGAATGGTGCTATCCGGGATACGGCGCGCACGAATATCATAACGTTCCACTAGTGATCCCTCGTCCCGATAAAGTCGGCCACTTGGGCCAGTTCGTCCCGCTCAGGTCCCGCCGGCACGTCCTCAAGCGCGCGGCCCGCCTGTTGCAAATGTTCTTGGGCCCTCATCCGGCAATAGTCGATGGCCCCTGATGCGACCACCAAACGCCGCACGTCGCCCGGCACAATAGAGTTAGCCAAAAGGTCTCGCAATTCCTGCCCATAGTCAGCATCTTCCAGCGCATGAATGATGGGCAGCGTGTAAATTCCCGCCGCCAAATCCTCGCCCACCGCTTTGCCCAAGACATCCGGATCGGCCACCCAATCCAACAAGTCGTCAATGACCTGATAGGCCAATCCAATGTGATGGCCATAGCGCGCCAACCCTTCCTGCACGGCCGACGGCGCACAGGTCGCGGTCGCGCCCAGGCGGCAGCAGGTCTCAAGAAAAAATCCGGTCTTGGCCTCAATCCGGCGCCAATAAGCTTCTTCCGAGGCAATTCGGCCCTGATCCAGATGCTGGCTGATTTCGCCAGTCGACATGACATAGACAACCTCCGCCGCCAAGTCCACCAACTCCGGCCGCCTCGTCGAAGCCAGAATCTGGAATGCTCGGGCAAAGAGAAAGTCACCCGACAGCACCGCCACCGGGTCGCTAAAGCGACTGCGGACAGCCGGCATCCCGCGCCGCATGTCCGCCTTGTCGATGATATCGTCATGAACCAGGGTGGCCATGTGGATCATCTCCACTGCGGCCGCCACGTTAACCAGGTCAAATGATAGATGGCGACGCTCCCCCACTTGCCCGGCCAGCAAGACCAGGGCAGGACGCAACCGCTTGCCGCTGGCTTCCTGCAGATAGTCCGACACTTGACGCACTACCGGGTTATGTTGTTCGAGCGCGTCTTTAAGACGCTGATCCACAGTCGACATGTTGTCGGCAATCAGCGAGAATAATGGCAACCGCCCGTCTCCTTTTATTCCAAAGTTCTCTTGCCGTAGGCCGATCAGCGCCGGTCCCTTGTCCATCATGCGGCCTCTCTCTTCATCTTACCACGACGCACGCGCGCTAGTGCAGCCAGTAAAAGGCCGCGGAGTGATTCACAATATGCACAATGGGGCCGGGATAGACACCCAGCCCGATGGTGCCGATCGCCGTCACCACCAGCACAATGGCACTCGCCAACGGCCACCTAATCCGCTCAGGCACCCCCTCGGCAACAGGCTGGGAAAACGCCCTTTGCAGCGGACGCAAATACGCAGCCAGTCCCACCATGGCACCAACCACCAGCCCAATCGCCAGGCCAGGCTGGTGAGCAAAGATGGTGGCCTGCAGCAAATAGAATTTCCCCACAAAGCCGCCGGTCAGCGGAATGCCGGCGAGAGACAGCATGGCCACCGTCCAAAACGCTGCCAGCCACGGAGAACGCCGTGCGAGACCCATCAAGTCATTGACCGACAGCGATTCCCTGTCCTTGGCCACCACGGTGATGACGGCAAAAGCCGCCATAATGGCCAGACCATACTGCAACAAATAGAACAGGATGGCGCGGGCGCCGGCCAGATCATGCGCGGCCACCCCCACCAGCAAATATCCGGCATTGGCTATGCCGGAATAGGCCAAGAGCCGCTTGAGGTCCTTTTGCGCCAACGCCACCAGGTTGCCCACAATCATGGTCAAGACCGCTAAATAACCAATGGCCGGTCCCCACCACCCGGTCGCCAGGGAAAACCCGAAGAACAAGAAGCGCATCAAGATGGCCGCGGCGCCGACTTTGGTGCCGAAGGCCATATAGGTGGTCACCGGCAGTGGCGATCCCTCGTAAACATCCGGGATCCACATATGAAACGGCACGATGCCCAGTTTGAACGCCAGCCCTGCCACCGTCAGTCCCAGACCCGCCGCGGTCAGCGGCAAAATCATGTGTGGGGGCGCCAGCTGGGTAAAGACCATAGTTCCCGACGCCCCATACAAGAGCGCCAGTCCAAAGAGCAGTACGCCTGATGAAAAGGCACCCAACAACAGGTACTTCAAGCCCGCCTCGCCACTGACGCCGGGGCCGTGGCTGGCCGCCAGAATATAGAGCGGCAGCGACAACATTTCAATCCCGACAAACAACACAATGAAATTATTGGCCATGCCCAATACCATCATCCCTAAAAGCGCCAGCAGAACCAGCACGGGAAAGTCGGGCCCGTACCGCCGATCGTTCCATCCGATCAGCAGCGCGCCCCCAGCCGCCAGCAAGACCAGGCCATTGATGACCAAGCTGAAGGCGTCCACGCTCACGCTACGATGAAACAATGAGGCCGGTAAGAGGCGCGACGACCATAGCGCATAAGTGAAAATACTCGATAACACCAGCCCCGCCAACGCCGCCCAATATCCCGCAATGGTCCAGCGTTTCGCGAACATCACCGCCAGCATCGTCGCCAAGATCCCCAGCACAATCGCATACTCCGGCCACAAGGCAAAACTCATCAGCGAACGCCTCCTTTCGCCAGGGCAAAGTGCGTGGCATGATACAGCGATGGCACCGCATGGGTGGTAATGCCCGCCGGCCACACGCCAATTAAAATCACCAGGCCGGCCAGCGGCACCAGCCATGCCACCTGCCGGCTAAACAGGTCACGGATGGCGCTGGTGCCGGCCGGACCCTGCATGACCGCATGGAATACGCGCAGCATATACCAGGCCGCCACAACCAACACAAACACGGCTAGCACCGCGAAGGTCACGTGGCCCGCCACCAAGCCTTGGATAATCATATACTCACCGGCGAAACCGGGCAGCCCGGGGAGCCCCAATGCTCCCAGCGCGAAGAAAAGAAAGTAGGCGGCGAGCCTGGGCGCCGACTGGTTCAGGCCTCCCATGTCGTCAATGGTTCGCGTCCCGGTGCGGCTTTCCACCAGGCCCAATACCAAGAACAAGCCGCCCACCATGAGGCCGTGTGCCACCATATAGAAAGTCGTCCCCAAAAGTCCCGCCTGAGTCAGGGAGAAGATGCCAAGCGCCATCATCGCCATGTGCGACAACGATCCGTACGCCGTCACCATCTTCATATCCTTTTGCCGCAAGGCCGAGAACGCCCCATAGAACAAGCCGATAATGGCCACCACCAAGAGCAAGGTCTGATATTGGCGGAACTCGGGCATGAAGATTGGAACCATGACTCGGAGAATTCCGTAAATCCCCGCCTTGGACAACACCCCGGCTATGACGGCGGTCACCGGCGCCGGCGACTCGCCGTAGGTCTCAGGCATCCATCCGTGCAGCGGCCACAACGGCGCCTTGATAAAGAACGCTACCAAAAATGCGAAAAAGAGCCAGCTGGCGACCCCTGGTCCCATCGACATACCGCTCAGCCGACTGATTCCAAATGTCAGTCCGCCACCGTTCAAGTGATGAATAATCGCCAGCGCCACCACGCCCACCAGCATGAAAAAGCTGCCCACCAGATTCATGATGAGCCACTTCATGGCGGCCCGCTTTCCCTTGTCTCCCGACCATTGGGTTAAAAGGAAGAACACCGGAATCAAAAGCACTTCCCAGAATACGTAAAACACAAATAAGTCCACCGCGGCAAAAAGACCCATGACCGAGAACTCCAGGACCATCATCCAGAAGTAATAGGACCGCCCATACTCCGGATTCGAGGCAAAGATTGCCGCCACAAACATCACCGCCGAAAGGCCCAACAAGAAGAGGCCCAACCCATCGCCCACTAAATGGAACCGAATGCCCCACTCCGGAATCCAGTTCCAGTTGATGCCGGCACGGTTCACGAACAAGAGCCCGGCGTAGCCAATCAGCGCAACAATGCTGGTGATGGCCGCGGTTTTTTTGGCCGCCTTAGGTGGAACCATGAGAGCCGCGATGGCGCCCGCCAACGGCACCGCTAACAGCCATACCAAAAACATGTATTCAATCCCCCTTAGCTTACAAAATGAATCAGATCCGGATCAGGTAGTACGCTGCCAAGGCGGCCACGCCCACCATGATAGACAGCGCGTAGCGCCGTACGTAGCCGGTTTCAATCGGCGCCAAGTCCGAAGCCCAGGCCTGCACCCCGGCCGCGAGCCCGCTGACGCCAGCTAAAATGCCGCGCTCCAGATCCAAAACCCGCGTGCCCAACCACTTTAGCGGGTCAACCACAACCAGTGTCCAAATTTCATCCATGTACCATTTCTTCCACATCAAGAGCCCCGGTACGCTCGCGATGCCCGCTCTCGGTGCGGTCTGGCGCACCACGTAAAGCCAATAGGCGACAACGAAAGCCACCACCGCCAGGCCCACGGTCATCACGGTTCCAAAAAGCGGCCCGGCACTTAGTGCCGCATGGGGCGCGCCGGCAAACTGGCGGAAGGTTGGGCTAAGCCAGCGATTGAGCCACCCGCCGAAGAATCCGCCGATCGTGGACAAAAGCCCGAGTGCCACCACCGGAATGGTCATCGCCAAAGGAGCTTCATGCGCATGCTCATACAGCTCTTCATCCCGCGGCTTGCCGAAAAACGTCAGGAAGAACAGCCGGAACATGTAAAAGCTGGTCATGCCGGCGGTAAACACGCCGACGCCCCAAAGAATGTAATGCCCGGTATTGTAGGACTGAGCCAGCACCGCTTCCTTGGAGAAATACCCAGAGAACGGTGGAATTCCGGAAATCGCCAGTGTAGCAGCCAAAAAGGCCGCCATTGTCCACGGCATTTTCCGCCACAGCCCGCCCATTTTGCTGAGATCCTGCTCGGCATTCAACGCATGAATGACGCTCCCGGCGGCCAAAAACAGGGTGGCTTTGAAAAAGGCATGGGTCATAAAATGAAAGACTCCGGCGGTATAGGCGCCAACGCCGACACCCAGCAGCATGTACCCCAACTGGCTGATGGTGGAGTAGGCCAGCACCTTCTTGATGTCTTGCTGATAGAAAGCAATACTGGCGGCAAAGATACAAGTAAAGGCGGCAATAGCCGCGACAATCTCGTGCGTGACCGGTGCCAGTCGCAAGAGCGGATACAAACGGGCCATTAAATACACGCCGGCCGTAACCATCGTGGCTGCGTGAATCAAAGCCGACACCGGGGTTGGACCTTCCATCGCGTCGGCCAGCCACATGTGCAGCGGGAATTGCGCCGACTTAGCCATGGCGCCGAGATAGAGCAAAAAGGCCGTCCATTCAAAAAACGCCGAGCCTGGCGCCGTATGATTGAAGATGGTGAACAAATTCTGGTAGCCAACTGTATGGTAGTGGATGTACAAAAGCGCCAACGCCAGCAAAATGCCCACGTCGCCCAAGGTGTTCATGACGAAGGCCTTCTTGGCCGCCGCCACGGCACTGGGTCGCTGGTACCAGAACCCGATCAGGAAGTAGGAGGCCAACCCCACCAGCGCCCAGCCGATCAAGAGGACTATGAGGTTCCCAGCCAGCACCAACAGCAACATGGAAAAGATGAAGAAGTTGAGATACGCGAAAAAACGGGGTTCACCCGGATCATCATGCATGTATCCAATGGAATAAATGTGAATCAGTGCGCCCACACCGGTGATAATCAAAAGCCACACCGCCGATAATGGGTCAAGGTACAACTGAAAATGAATGGCGGGACCAAACCCCGTCACCCAATTCCACACCGCGCCGCTAATCACCCGATGCGACGATGCCAGATGCGAAAGCCGCACATCGGCGGCCACGCTAAGCCCAAAGCTGACCACCACCAAAAAGCTGGCCCATATGCCGGGCAACCGCTTCGGCATCAGTCCCTTGAACGCGGTGACGGTTGCCGTCCCGATTAGCGGCAGCACCAATATCTCGACTAAACCCTGCATTCTGCAAACGCCCCTTCAACGCGTAGTGACTCTTAGCCCTTCAGCTCTGACACCTCATCGACGTCCAAGCGGTGACGATGGTGAAAAACAGACACGATAATGGCCAGTCCAATGCCCACCTCGGCAGCCGCAGTACCAATGATGATGAAGGCCATCACCTGGCCATTCATGGCGTGAAAGGAGCGCGCATAGGCGACAAAAACCAACGCCGCCGCGTTCCACATCATCTCGGCCGCCATAAACATAATTAACGGATTTTTGCGCACCAACACCCCTACCGCACCCACCGCAAACAGCGCACCGGCTAGGCCGACCACCCAATTCAGCGGGACCATGACGTTTCACCCTCCTTGGGCCGGACATTGGCCTCCGATTTCTGCCGGGGCCGATTTAACACCAGCACCCCGACCGCCGCGGTCAGAAGCATCAAGGCCACCGCCGCCAGATAGACGAAATCAGGCCCCCACAATGTTGAGCCCATCCCGAAAAGGTTGCCGAAATTCCGGGGGAGCCCCAGCGCGAGCGAATGGCTGGGATACAAGATCGCCAGCACGGCCAGGCCGCCTCCGACCAGGACAGCCAAAATGCCTGCGGTGAGCCGCTGCCCCGCCAGGCTCTCGCTAGGTTCGCGCTCCTCTTTGCCTGCCGTGAGCAAGGTGACCACAAACAGGAACAGCACCATAATGGCTCCGGCATAGACAATCACCTGAGCCACAGCCAGAAACTCCGCCGACAACAAAATGTAAAAGATGGCCAGCGAGAGGAGGTTAACGATAAGATAAAGCGCGCTGTGCACCGGCTGTTTGGCCAACACCACGCCAAATCCGCCAATGAGCGCGAAAAGCGCCACAATCACAAATGCAATCATGACTAAAAGATCACCTCACTTCCGAATGGCTGGCCTTAACAGTTCTTCCTTGTCGGCAATCATCGTCTCCCGATCGTACGCCGCCAGTTCATTAAACGGTGTGAGCCGCACCGCGTTGGTCGGGCAGGCCTCTTCGCACATGCCGCAGAAAATGCAGCGAATCAAATCCACTTCGTAGTCTACGGAATAGCGGTTGGTCCAGGAGACGGGCTTGTCAGCCGGAGCCTCAGCCGCCACCACGCGGATGGCATGAGCGGGACATACTGCCTCACAAAGGCCGCATCCCACGCACAGCTCGTGTCCTTCTTCGTCCCTGGCCAGCATGTGCTTGCCGCGAAAGCGCGGAGAGTATTCGCGGCGCTTTTCCGGATACGGATAGGTGTCACGCGGCTCCGTCAAGGCCTCGAATGTTGTGCCCAGCCCCTTGGCTATCGCCTTAATCCCTTCTAGCATCCAAATCCCTCCTTACTCCTTACACCTTACACATCACGCACCTGACAAATCTTGCACCCCGCCGCCCATTTTATAGGGCGCCCGAAATAAATGCGGCCGTTCCCAGGAAGTACACCAAAGCAGCGGGCACAAGCACCTTCCAACCGAAATTCATCAGCTGGTCGTAGCGGAACCGCGGCAAGGTCGCGCGAATCCAAATGAAGATAAAGAGGAAAATAGCGACCTTGATGAAAAACCAGATGATGGGGGGAAGCCACGGTCCCAGCCAGCCCCCGAAAAAGAGGGTGACCGCCAAACCGCTCACCGTGATCATGTTGACATACTCGGCGATGTAGTAGCTGGCAAAACGCATGCCCGAGTACTCGGTGTGATACCCCGCCACCAGCTCCGATTCAGCCTCCGGCAGGTCAAAGGGCGTCCGATTGGTCTCGGCGACCCCGGTCACAAAGTAGATCAGAAACGCCCCGATCTGCGGAAGCCAGAGCCAGCCATGATACTGCTGATACTTCACAATCTCAAACAGGTTAGCGGTCCCGGTCGTCATGATCACGCCCATCACCGAAAGGCCCATGGCCAACTCGTAGGAAATAATTTGGGCCGAGGCGCGGATCCCGCCTAAGAGCGAATACTTGTTTTGCGACGCCCAGCCGCCCAGCACCAACCCGTACACGCCCAACGAGCTAAAAGCAAATGCTATCAATAGCCCGATAGAGGGATTGGCGATGTCCAGATAGACGGTCAATCCAAAGACGTGAATCGGGGCACCGAACGGAATCACCGCGTCCACAGAGAGGGCGGCAAACAAGGCCGCCACCGGCGCCAGCCGATATACGAACGGGTCGGCCCGGGCCGGCATTAAATCTTCTTTCAACATCATCTTGAGTCCGTCCGCAATCGGCTGCAAGAGCCCGCCCGGCCCCACCCGGTTGGGACCCAGCCGCAACTGGAAAAATCCCAACAGCCGGCGTTCCAGCAGCATGGTGTAGGCAAAACCGCCCATCAGGATGGCGATCAAGAGCACGATCTTAATCACCAACAGCACTACTTGAAGGAGAATCATGCGTTTTTTACCTCCTCAAGCCGGACGACGTCGACCGCGCCCGTACCCACCCGGTTTACCGGGGCTGAGGCCATGCCCAACGGGACGTAAATGCGCCCTTCGGCCATCATGGCATCCACCTCGACCGCGACATGAATCTCTTCGCCGTTTTTGCCAATGCGCACCCGCCCTCTATCTCCGATGCCAAGCTTTTCCCCGTCCTGGGGACTAATGCGACCGGGATACGCTGGCATTCGCGGCTTCAAATTCGCCGAAGGAATCCCGTTTTCAATCACCAAGACGCCCGTCACCAATTCCAATGCCCGCGGTTGATCAACTGGCGATAGCGGCGAAATGGCGTTCGGGATGGGCTCGGGCGGCAGCAAGTCGCCACCCTCATCGCCATAGGGATCCCAGCCATCTTCCGTCGTGAACGGTTTTTGCAACGCGTGTGCCCAGCTGGTCAAATATGTCTTGGTGGGCCGACATTGACCCGGGGGCTGCACCGACGAGGTAGCTGTCTGAAGCCGTGCCTCCATGTTCACGTAGGTACCGTCCACCTCGCCCGGTCCGGCCTGCGGAAGGATAGCACCAAAGGCCTGGCTTTCCATGGGCAAGAACAATTCCTCCGCCACCAGGTGAGGCACCTGGGCGTAGGCCTCGCGCACCAGCCGTTGGCTGGGGAATTCCCGCATGAGGTCGGCACCCCATTGAATCAACACCTGAATCTTCCCATCGCGGGCATCCTCCAAAATCTGGGTCAGGGCGTCAAGACGCCCGGGAAATCCGGCCCGCTCGTAGCCGCGCCAATTGCTGGGGCCCCAGGTCGGCAGCACCCTTGTCGGCTTGTCAGCGCGAACTTGGGACAACGCCACCAACACCGCTTCGACTTCGGGCTCCAACCCGTCCCACAAAAGCGTCAGATGCTCGCTCTCAACTAAGGTCTGGCCCAACGCCTTAAGGTCCGCCTCCTCCCCATCGAAGGCGGGCGCAGCCTGGCCCAATTGCTTGACCGCTGCGTGATCAGGGGCGGCAGATGAAAGCGCTTGGGCCAGCACCCAGGGTTCTTGGCCCACATGACTAAGCAATGTCTTGACCGAAAGGGTCTCGCGGGTTAACGACCGCGGGGCCACGCCCATGAGCTTCACTGGACGCCCCGTGCGAATTCGGTCGCGCAGCTTCAAGTGAGTGACCGGCACCGATTCATACGGATCCACTCCGACGAGCACGATGGCATCGGCGTCGTCCAGATCGGTGAAGGTGCCGTTCAATCCGCGGGGGAGATAGCCGCTCACATCACGGCTCATGGCGACTCGGTCGGTTCCGACCACATGACGGGCAAAGCGGTACAGCTGCCGCGCTTCCTCAGTCGTATGCATGCCGCCGATGACAAACGCGATGCTGTCTGGCCCATGTTGCCGAAACGCCTCCTCTATCCACTCCCCAACTTGCCGCGTGGTGCGGGCCGCCGCTTCCTGGCGGCCCTTTAGATATGAGGTCGTGACCCGGTCAGGATCCACCGCCCAGTCATAGCCAAACCGGCCACGATCGCACAGCCAGCCCCAGCTCCGGTCGGGTACGGGTCGTCCTTCGATACGGACGATGCGGCCGTCGCGCCCGGTCGCCAGGGTTGTGCAGCCTACCGGGCAGAGCGTGCAGACAGATTCCTGCCGTTCAATATTCCAGGGCCGGGCCTTGTGATGATAGGGCACAGAGAGCAGCGCTCCGACCGGACAGAGGTCAATAATATTGCCGGCAAATTGGCTGGTGGCGGGCGCATGATCGACGGTGGTGACCACGGTCTCCACCCCCCGGCCCTCCAGCAAAAGTTGAGGTTCCCCCACGTATTCGTTCACGAAGCGCACACAGCGCTGACAGAGCACGCAACGTTCTTGATCGATAAGGATCAGGTCGTTGATAGGTCCATCCTTAACCTTTTGAATTTTAGGCTCCTGAAATCGTCCAGCCGGCGGTCCGTATTGGAAGGTGTAATCCTGCAGGAAGCATTCCCCCCCTTTATCGCACACCGGACAATCCAACGGATGGTTAATCAACAAAAACTCCAAGATGCCCTTGCGGCCCTTGTCAACCGCCGGCGTGCTGGTGTACACCACCATGCCTTCCGCCACCGCGGTCGTACAGGCGGTGGCCAGCTTCGGCATTTTTTCCACTTGCACCAGACACATGCGGCAGGCCCCTAGCGGTCCCAGCGCCTGGTGATAGCAATAAACCGGAATCTCGATGCCGAGCTTGGCCGCGGCATCGGCAATCATGGTCCCCTGCGGGACCTCCACTTCCTGATCGTCAATAGTTAGCCGTATCATAAACTTTCGCCCCCAATGGACATCTGTGCTCGCGAACATGGGCCTCAAATTCGTCGCGAAAATGTTTGACAGCGCTAACCAGGAAACCAATGGAGGCGTCGCCCAGCGGGCAAAAGTTTTTGCCGTTGATATTGTCGGCCACGTCCATTAGCAATTCCAGGTCGTGATCGCCCGCAAGACCGGCTTCCATCCGCTCAAGAATGTCCGTCATCCAATAGGTTCCCTCGCGACAAGGCGTACACTTGCCGCAGGACTCTTCGCGATAGAACTTAACCAGCCGGTGCGAGGCCTTGACAATGCACACCGTGTCATCCACTACGATGCAGCCGCCCGAGCCCAGCATCGACCCGGCCTTCAGCACCGATTCGTAGTCGAGCGGCGTATCCAGCTGATCCGGCATCAATAGCGGCACCGAGCTGCCGCCGGGAATAATGCACTTAATCGACCGGTCCTGCTGCATGCCGCCGGCGTATTGGTTAATCAGCGTGGAAAGAGGGGTAGCCAGGGGAATTTCATAATTGCCGGGGCGGTTGACCTTGCCGCTGACGGACATGATTTTCAAACCGGGGCTCTTCTCCGTGCCCATCGACGTGTACCATTCCGCCCCATAGGTCACAATAGGGGGGAGATTGGTAATGGTCTCCACGTTGTTGACGATGGTAGGCATGCCATATAGACCGGCCACTGCAGGAAACGGCGGTTTGAGGCGGGGATTGCCGCGACGCCCCTCCAGCGATTCCAAAAGAGCTGACTCCTCACCGCAAATATACGCGCCGGCACCACGGTAGACAAAGAGATCCAGCGAATATCCGCTGCCCAAAATGTTTTGCCCCAAAAAACCCGACGCGTACGCTTCTTTGACAGCGCGCCTGAGCTGTTCATAGCCTTGTAGAAATTCGCCGCGGCAGTAGATGTAGGCTTGACCCGCTCGGATGGCATAACTGGAGATAATCATGCCTTCAATCAATTGATGCGGGTTATGCTCAATCAGTTCGCGGTCTTTAAAAGTGCCGGGCTCGGCTTCGTCAGAGTTTACCACCAAGTACCGGGGCCGTCCATCTTTGGGCAAAAACCCCCACTTGACGCCGGTGGGAAATCCCGCGCCGCCGCGGCCACGTAGGCCGGAACGCTTGACCAGGTCAACCAGTGCGTCGGGCTCATAGTCGGCTAGCGCCTTTTTCAAAGCCTCATAACCGCCATGGGCGCGATATACGTCCAGTTGGTCTATGTTTTCAATCTCGCGGTTTCTCAAGAGGTAGTAGGTCTGGCTCACGAGGACGCCTCCTCACCTAAGAGGCTGTCGGCGTCGTCGGGCGGCACCGGCCCCCGGTACCGGAGGTTGACCTGGGCGACAGGTGCCAAATCGCAAGCGGCCAGGCACTCCGCTTCCAGCAGGGTATAGTGACCGTCTGCCGTTGTTTGCCCCTCTGAAATGTGAAGTTTTTCCTCCAGGCGGTGCATCAACTCGTCGGACCCGGCCAACATGCACGAGAGCCCGACGCAGACATGGATCACCTTCTTGCCTACCGGCTCTTTAAAATAGAGGGTGTAAAACGACGCCACCGATTCCACGTACTGAAACGACAGATCCATCAATTGGGCCACGTCGGCCAGTGTTTGCGGCGACAACCACTGCTCCTCCCGCTGGATGCGGTGCAAGAGCGGCAACAGTGCTGAGTTTGCTTGAGGAAACTCGGCCTTCGCCTCTTCTGCCCACTCCTTCCATTCCGGCTTCATTTGTCCACATCTCCCAGCATGATATCGATGCTTCCGATGGCCGTGATGACATCGGCAACCAGCCCGCCCTTGACCATAACCGGAAGCGTTTGCAGATTGTAATATGAGGGTGTCCGCGCGCGCCAGCGGTACGGTTTGGGTCCGCCGTCGGAGACCAAGTAAAAGCCCATCTCTCCCCTGGGTCCCTCCACCGCCTGATATATCTCGCCCTCGGGCACCGGAAATCCGGACGTGACCAGTTTAAACTGGTGGATGAGGGCTTCCATGTTGCCGTAGATCTCGTCCCGCGGGGGGAGCGACACCTTGCGATCGGCTGTGGCATATTCGCCTTGCGGCGTAATCTTTTCTAACGCTTGTTGGCAAATCTTGGCCGACTCGTACATCTCCTCCACCCGGACCCAAAATCGAGCGAAGGCATCGGCTTCCGTGCGAGTGGGCACCTGAAAATCAAACTCGTCATAGGAGCTATACGGCTCATCCTTGCGAAGGTCCAGCGCAAGCCCGGTGGCTCTTAAGATTGGCCCGACGACGCCATACTGAAAACAGGTCTCTCGATTGATCAGCGCCACCCCTTGGAGCCGCTGATAAATCAAGGGATTTTCGTCCACCAGATTGCGATAGGTCTTCATCCAGCGGGGAAAGTCCTTTAAAAACGCCTCCACTTTGGCATGAAAGCCTTCAGGCAAGTCGTACGCCAGGCCGCCGACGCGAAAATAGCTCGGGTTCATGCGAACGCCCGCCGCCGCCTCAATGAGGTCCAAAATCACTTCGCGCTCGCGCATGCAATAAAAGAACGGGCTCATGGCACCCAAATCCATCAGGTGGGTTCCTAACCATACTAAGTGGCTGGCCAGCCGGGTCAACTCCGAAAAAAGCACGCGAATATACTGGGCCCGCTTTGGCACGTCCAACTTCATCAACTTCTCCACCGCCAACACATAGGCCAAATTGTTGGTCATCGGCGCCAGATAGTCGAGACGGTCAGTCAGAGTGTTGCACTGCTGGTAGGTCAGGGTTTCCGCCGACTTTTCGAATCCGGTGTGCAAGTATCCAATGATCGGTTCGGCCGACACGACGCGTTCCCCGTCCAACACCAGCCGCACACGCAAAACACCATGCGTGGCCGGATGCTGCGGCCCGATGTTTATCACCATGGTCTCATCGGTGAGCGGCCGCGCATCCTGGCTGGGGCGTATCTGGTCGGTTGCCATAGTCTCCCTCCTTAATCGATTCGGTTGCCGCCGGTCGGGTAATCCTTGCGCAGGGGATAGCCCTCCCAGTCATCCGGTAGGTAAATCCGCGCCAGATTGGGATGGCCTTCAAAAACCACCCCGAACAAATCGAACGCTTCCCGCTCGGGCCAATTGGCCCCCGCCCAAACGCCGGTGATAGACGGCATGGCCTCGCCCTCCGGGACAAAGCTCTTGAACCGAAAGCGTTGCAATGCCTGCGGATGGATCACTTGATAGACCACCTCGAAGCGAGGACGCGCGGGAAACCAGTCCACCACCAGCACGTCATTAAACATGGCGTAGCCCTCAACCGTCTTGAGGTGCTCGGCAAACGACAAAACTTGTTCCCGCGGCACCACCACTGTCGGTTGATCGCTGCTAACCGTCGCCTCAATGTCGGGAAATTCGGCACGCAGACGCTCGACAATTTCAGGATCCTGACCCGTCATGACGAGCTTCCTCCTTGAGCCGCCAGTTGCTGGTATTTGGGTGGAATACCCTGCTGAATCTTTTCTCGAAGCTTTAACACGCCAAACAACAGGGCATCAGGTGTAGGCGGGCAGCCCGGCACATACACATCAACCGGCACCACGTGGTCCACGCCTTGAATAATCGCATAGTTGTCAAACACGCCGCCCGACGACGCGCAGGCGCCCATGGAGATCACCCATTTCGGTTCAGGCATCTGCTCCCAAATGGTTCGCAACACCGGCGCCATTTTCTGGCTGACGCGTCCCGCCACAATCATCAAGTCGGCCTGCCGGGGCGAGGCTCGAAACGCCTCCGATCCAAACTGCGCAATGTCATAGCGCGACGACGTGACGCTCATCATTTCAATAGCACAGCATGCCAAACCGAACGTCGCCGGCCACACCGAGGATTTTTGCGCCCAACGGGTCACTTTGTCGACCGTTGTCAGTAAAATGCCGCGCTCAGCTTCTTCTTGGGTCGAGTTCAATCCCATTGAAATCCCCCCCGTTTCCACACATAGGCAAATGCCATGCCGACAATGACCAAAAACGCCAGCGCATGTAGCATACCCACCTGCCGCAAAGTCTTGAGGCTGGTGGCCCAGGGATACAGCGACATCACCGCCACGTCAAAAATCATGAAAAACATGGCCACGCGATAAAACCGCACCGAAAAATACCGGACCGGCACATCAGGCACAATGCCGGATTCGTACGTTGTCCGCTTTAACCCGCCAGGCGCTTTGGGCCCCAGGTGCTCGGACGACGAGGCTACCAGATAGGCGACCGCAAGGGCCACCAATACGTAAATCAACAATCCGCCGTAATCACTAATCATCGGTATCCCCCGCTTTGTTCCCGTTCCAAATGATTGTGACAAAATTCACATACGATATTGCACCGCTGCCGTTTTCCCCTTACCCATTGTAACAATCTTTTAAGGCCAATCAACTTGCGCCACGGAAATTGATCAACGATTTTCAAGTTCCCTTTGTAACCACTTCCGCAGCCGGCGCAACCGATGGTTGACGGCGGACTTGGATATGGGCGGATGCGTGTGGCGCCCCAGCTCCTCAAAGCTCCAATCCGGATGTTTGAGCCGAAGATCTGCCAATTCGCGGAGCTGCGGCGACAATGTTCTTAAGCGACCGCTGGCTGCAAGCCGGGACATGGCGCGGGCATCGCGCAGGGCGGAATCCACAATCCGCTTCATGTTGGCGGTCTCGGAATTGACCAAGCGGTTCACTTGGTTCTTCATGGCGCGCACGACGCTTTCGCTTTGCATCGCCAGAACCGATTGGTGAGCGCCCATACGGCCCAATAAATAAACTGCCCGTTCGCGATCTTTAAGATACAAAATCGGCTGACCGCGCCGTTTGGACACATGCGGCAAGACCCCCAGCCGCTGCATCGCCAAAAAAATCAGATCGCCCCACTCGCCGCTCGGGGCCGCGATTTCCCAATGGACCGGTCGGTCAATTTCCGACACATAGCCGCGCATGAGAAATGCGCCGCGAAGCCAGTCAGCCGGACAGTTTAAGAGACTCTGCTCAATATCTGGGGGCGGCACGTCGTTCCCCCACAGGGAAAACTCCACCCGGCGGACGTGGCGCTCAAGCCGGACTTTGGGCTCCAACTGAACCTCTTTCATCAAGCGAAATCCGCGGCGGATGACCAGCGCCATGCCGCCGCGCACCCAGGGCTCATTTGCCTCATACGGATCATCAATCTGTCCCGAGAGCCCCCACAGCTCCGCCCAGCAGCGGGGCAGCGCACCCAGCGGCGTCTGCGCCAATTCCGATTTCACCTGACGTGTATAAGACCAGGTCATGCATTCCCCCTCCGGTCGCGCAGGCGGGCCTCAAGCCATAGACCGTCCACGATCCGGCCCTCTGACCAGCGCGGGCGAAAGCGCAGCAATATCCGCAAGAGCGCGCGCGCCAGTTTCTCGGGGTCGTGCCGGATCACGCCGTCTACCGCGATTAAGGACTCGGAGATAATCTCAGGCCATAAAATACTGTCTGGCCTGGCGGTGACGGGCTCGGCACCTTCTTTCAGATACTTTTCCAATGCGTCGGCCTCAATCGCCTGATTGTTGACCAAAACCACGTCCACCAGCCCTCGTCCCACCTGCTGCTCCAGTGCCGCGAGATGGTCCTCCACGGTGTAGTGGGCCGTTTCACCCGGTTGCGTCATTAAATTGGCCACATAAACGCGCACGGCCCGAGTGGTCCGAACCGCCTCCTGAATGGGCCGAACCAAAAGATTGGGAATGACCGAGGTGTAAAGGCTGCCGGGGCCCAATACCACCATATCGGCATCGCGGATGGCATGGATGGCTTCCGCCAAGGGTGTCGCATCCGGCGGATCCATCCCGATTTTGACAATCCGAGCGGGACTTTTCCCAATGTTGCTCTCCCCCGCAATGCGCTCGCCCGTCTCCAATTCGGCCCAGAGCGTTACCCGGTCCAGAGTCGCCGGCAGTACCGTGCCACGCACGGCCAACACGCGGCTCGACTCCCTCAGCGCTGTCACGAAATCGCCGGCGGTGCGTTCCATGGCCGCCAAGAATAAGTTGCCGAAGCTGTGGCCTTTGAGTTCGCCGCTTTCGAACCGATGCTGGAAGAGTTCCTCCATCAACGGTTCGGTATCGGCCAGGGCTACCATACAGTTGCGAATGTCCCCGGGCGGCATCACGCCCAAGTCGCCGCGCAGCCGACCCGAACTGCCGCCGTCGTCTGCCACGGTCACCACCGCCGTCAGGTTGGAGGTGTACTGCTTAAGCCCCCGGAGTACCACCGGAAGGCCGGTTCCACCGCCCAGCGCCACTATCTTGGGCCCTCGGGCGAGCTGCCGGCGCGAATAGAGCACACCGGCCCATTTATCCGATCCTAAGAGGTCGGTAATGGTCCGTCCCAGCCACCACGTACCCAGGCCAACCAACGCCAGCCCGCCCAGCAACAATCCTAAATTAGCGGGCCAGCTTAATGCCAGCGGACTCACCCACCATCGCGCCAATGCCAATCCCACCGCCACGAACCCGACGCTCACCAGGAAAAGGAAACGTTTGATTTTCAGTCCAGGCAGCAACAGTCGCCACATCTAGGATTCTCCACCGGCCCGGCGCTCTATGTCGCGATGTTCCACCCGCACCGTTTCGCCGCTTTGCAGTAGATGGCGCGACAGGCGGTTGGCAAACACAACCGACCGGTGCTGCCCGCCAGTGCAGCCCACCGCCACGGTGACGACAGGCTTGCCTTCCGACTTGAACTGGGGAATAAGATAGTCGAGCAGTCCTTCCAGCCGCTCCAAGGTTTCTCGGGCCTGGGGAAATCCCATGACGTAAGCGTCGACCGCAGGATCGGATCCTGTCAGCGGGCTTAACTGGGCAACATAATGAGGATTGGGCAGAAACCGCACATCAAACACCAAGTCGGCATCCTTAGGCAGGCCATGCTTAAAACCGAACGACACCAAGCGAATTTGAAAGGGGATGGTTTCGACCAGCCGAAAGGCATCATTTAGGCGCTGGCGCAGCTGAAGCGGCGTTAGCCCTGAGGTATCAATCACCATATCGGCCCGGCCCCGCAGTTCTTCCAGTGCAGCCCGTTCCTGGCGGATGGCGTCCAGCAAACCTGCCCCAGATTCCAAGGGATGGCGCCGGCGTGAGAGCTTGTAGCGGCGAATCAACGTCTCCTCGTCCGCCTCCAAAAATAAAATGTTGTAGGAAACACCGGATGCGGCAAACTCGTCAAGCATCAGCTCCAGCTCCGGGAAAAAGCTTCCCCCGCGAATGTCCATTCCCAACGCGGCCCCGTGGATGTCGGGGCTTCGGTGAACCAACTCGGCAAACTTGGCCGCCAACGAGGGAGGGAGATTATCCACACAAAAGTAGCCTAAATCCTCAAAGGCGCGGATGGCCTCGCTGCGTCCGGCCCCCGACAGCCCGGTAATGATGATGAATCTGAGCGCCACCGGCGATCACCCCGCTCCCTCGCGTCCCCTTGCTCTCTCATTGTAACCTTTCAGATCCGCAAGACGTTAAAGAGAATTGACAGGCCTGAGCGAATAGTGTCGAATGAAGGGCGATGAGTCCTCACAAAAGGAGTTGAGATGATGGCCGCCTCCCGACCGCCCGACTGGCAGCTGCCCTCGCGGCGCCACAACCGGCGAGTTCATCAAACCTCGGCCGAACCGGCGCCAGACAGCCGCTCCGAACGAAATCGGGAACGCCGCGAGCGCTCGATGGAGCGCCAATTTGCCTGGCTCTTCGCCTTCGCCGTGGCCGGCACCACACTGTATCTGATTAGTCGTACGCCGTGGGCCCTAACCTTTATCCGGGGTCATTTCTAACACCCACCGTTCAATGGCCGCGGCGGCACCGTCTTCGTCGACCGAGTCTGTCACCCAGTCGGCCGCCCGTTTGACCTGGTCGGGCGCCTGCCCCATGGCCACGCCAAAACCGGCCCAGCGCAGCATATCCAGGTCGTTTTCGGCATCCCCGATGGCCAGCACGTCTGCCGGGGCAATCTCCAGAACCCTAGCCGCCGCTTCCAGTCCCACCGATTTGCCCACGCGGCAGTGAACCAGTTCGAGGTAATCGGACTGAGATTTAAACACTCGGATCGGATACGGAGCGACAATCGACTCCAGGTCTGGGCGGGCACTATCGAGTATTCGGCCGTCGCCCTGTAACAGCACCTTAATCGGCGGCTCGGGCCAGTCGGTTATCTCAGGTTCCGGGCGAACCCATGCCGGGATATGATTGGCGTCGATATAGCTCCGCACCCGCGCATCCTCACGCGACACCCAAAGTTCCGTCCCCACGTAAACTTGGGTTAGCAGTCCCTGGGCCAAAGCCCACTCGACCGCCCGCCGCGCGCCTTCATCGGGAAGCGTCACCTTAGTTGCCACCCGGCCCTCCGGCACCCAGACTACCATCGCCCCTTGATAGGCAACCAAGGGGCCGGGCGGAAGCTCTAATTCGGCCCAAAACCGCTGGGCCGATTTTGCCATGCGTCCGGTAGCCAAGACGACGCGCACACCGCGCTCCAGACAATGCCTGACGGCCTCCTTCAGACGGCCGGATATGGTGCCGTCCGTCCTGAGCGCCGTCCCATCCAAGTCCAATGCGATTAATGCGTACGGTGACGTACCAACCAATTAACCACCCCCGAAACAATTGCTAAAATCACCGACGCCTCAAGTGCCGGTAAAAAGCCGGTAATATGAAATCCGGGCACAAATGCGGACACCAGCCACAGCATTAGCGCATTAATGATCCAGCCAAACAGACCCAGCGTGAGTAGCGTCAGCGGCAGCGCCAAAAGGCGCACAATAGGACGAATCACCAGGTTAACCAGTCCCAAAACCAAGCTGGCCCATATGGCCGTCTTCACCGTGGGCACCACAATCCCCATGTTAAGATGCGCCAGCCCGAACAGGGTGAGCGCCGTGGCAGCCCACAAAATCAAACGCCTCATTGACTGGTGCCCTCCCCGCCGACGTGAAGGTAGTGGCTTAAAGACTCGGCCGCCGCCATTGACATTCCCGGGAGCCGCCCCAAATCCTCGACGCTGGCCTGGGATATGGCGGCCAGATCGCGATAGGCCCCTAAGAGCACCCGCTTGCGTTTGGGCCCGATGCCGGGAACGTCATCCAACAGCGAGCGAAGATTTCGGCGGGTTCTCAGCTGACGGTGAAAGGTAATGGCAAAACGGTGCGCTTCATCCCTGAGATGCTGCAACATTTTCAAGGCCTCGGAATCTCGGTCGAGAATGATCGGATCGGCGCGGTCCGGCTCAAATAACCATTCATGCTGTTTGGCCAAGCCGAACACCGGAATCTCGCCCACCCCGAGTTCCTGCATAGCCCGCACCGCATAACCCAACTGTCCGCGACCACCGTCGATAATCACCAAGTCCGGGGTCTCCCCGAACCGCTTGAGATGCGGATTGTCAAGCGCCTGATCGCGGTGCTTGAACCGGCGGCTGATCACTTCGTACATGGATTCAAAATCATTGGCTCCCTGCACCGTGCGGATTTTAAAACGCCGGTACTGCGACTTATCCGGCTTGCCCTGGGTAAACACCACCATTGACGCCACCGACTCGGTGCCTTGGGTGTTGGAGATATCGTAACATTCCATACGCTGAGGAGGAGCCGCTAAACCTAGTGTGTGCTGAAGGCCGAGCAGCCCTTCTTCAATGCGCGCTTCCCGGCTCATTTCCCGCCGCGCCCCTTCGTCGCGTGCCATTTCCGCATTTTTGCGCACCAGCGCCAGCAGCTGAGCTTTTTCCCCTCGCCGGGGCAGCTTGAGCGAAACCGACCGGCCGGCGCGGCGATCCTTTAACCATTGACGCGTCTGATCCGCCGATTCCGGCAGCGCTTGAATTATGATCTCGGGCGGGATTTCTTGGGCATTGGCATAATACTGGGTGACAAACGCATCGGCGATGGCGGCTTCCGACGACCCCTGGACACCGGTTAAGGTCAAACTTTCCCGGCCGCTCAAACGACCATGACGCACACGGAAGATTTGCACCAGCGCCACATCGTCGCGCACCGCCCAGGCTATCGCGTCAAGCTCGCGCTCGGTCCCGGCCGCCACCTTCTGCGGCTCGCGCACCTCGCGAATGGCCTGGATTTGGTTGCGAAGTTCCGCCGCCCGCTCAAATTCCAAATTTTCCGCGGCAAGCGTGAGCCGCGCCAATAAGTCCTTTTCCACTTCGTCGGCGCGTCCCTCCAAAAACCGTTCCACCCGGCTCATCATCTCGCGGTACGCCTCTTTCGTCACCCAATTCTGACAGGGAGCTTGGCAGTGTCCGATATAGTACTCCAAACAAGGGCGGGCCGCATTGCGAAACTTCTGATTGGTACAGTTTCGTATGGGAAAAATTTTGCGCAACAGGCGAATGGTGTCGTGTACCGCTTGGGCATGGGGATATGGCCCAAAGTATCGACTGCCCTCATTTCCGGGCTTTCGCGCGATTAACAGCCGAGGAAAATCTTCTTCCCAGGTAACCCTGAGATACGGGTATGCCTTGTCGTCCTTCAACCGAATGTTGTAGTGGGGCTTCATCTGCTTAATCAAGGTCGCTTCAAGAATCAAGGCCTCCACTTCGGTGCTGGTGACAATGTACTCCAAATCTTCGACGTGGCGCATCATCGCCCGCACTTTGGGCGCGAGCCGCTCAGGCGCCTGAAAATAGGATCGCACCCGGTGTTTTAGCACCACTGCCTTGCCGACATACAAAACTGCACCGGCCCCATCCTTTAGCAGGTACACCCCGGGGCTGGTCGGAAGGCTCTTGAGTTTTTCCTCCAGCGCTGCCGTTCCTCCCACTCCTTTCCGATCACCTGGCTTGGGACAACGCCTGTCGCCGTTCAACGTGAAGTTTTAAGTGCTTTCCCGTATATGACCGTTGGACCGCCATCACCACTTCCGGCGGTCCTGCGGCGACAATTTCTCCCCCCAAATCCCCGCCCTCCGGGCCCAGGTCAATAATCCAGTCAGCGCGTTTAATCACATCTAAATTATGCTCGATGATCAACACTGTGTCCCCTTGCGCCACCAGACGCTCCAGCACCTCCAGGAGATGGCGGATATCCTCGGCGTGCAGCCCGGTAGTCGGTTCATCCAGCATGTAAAGCGTCCGTCCATCCGAGCGCCGCGACAATTCCGTGGCCAGCTTAATCCGCTGAGCTTCACCGCCGGAAAGCGTGGTCGCGGGCTGCCCCAGGCGAATGTAGCCGAGACCCACGTCGTGCAGGGTCTCAAGTTTTCGCCGAAGCCGGCTATGATGCTCAAAGAAGGCGAGCGCCTCGTCCACCGTCATGTCCAGAACATCCGCGATGGTCTTGCCGCGGTACGTCACTTGCAGCGTCTCTCGATTATAACGCGTGCCCTTACAGACTTCACAGGGGACATAGACATCCGGTAGGAAGTGCATCTCGATGCGCAGGATGCCGTCGCCCTTGCACGCCTGGCACCGGCCAACTTGCACGTTGAAAGAGAACCGCCCGGCGCGGTATCCGCGAACCTGGGCTTCCGTCGTGCCGGCAAAAATCTCCCGCACCAAATCAAACGCGCCGGTATACGTTGCAGGGTTTGAGCGGGGTGTCCGCCCGATCGGACTTTGGTCGATGGCGATCACTTTGTCGAGATACTCCAGTCCTCGCATGGTGCGATGCTTGCCCACTCGGCGGCTTCGAGCACCGTTCAAGTCCAGTTCCAGCCGACGCCGGATAATGTCGTTGACCAGGGTTGATTTACCCGATCCGGAGACGCCGGTTACCGCCACCATGAGCCCAAGCGGAATGCGCACGGTCAGCTTTTTGAGATTATGCTCTTCGGCTCCTTCGACCATCAGCCAGCGCTCCCCCGGACTTCGCCGATAGGGCGGCAGAGCAATTTCGCGCGTGCCCGACAAATATTGTCCGGTCAGGCTTTTCGGGTTTTGCATCACCTCCGCGGGCGTGCCCGAGGCCACCACTTGCCCACCGTAGATACCCGGTCCGGGTCCGATGTCAATCAGATAATCCGCCGACAGCATGGTGTCTTCATCGTGCTCGACCACCAGCACGGTATTGCCCAAATCACGAAGCCGCTTCAAGGTCCGGATCAGGCGGTCGTTATCCCGTTGGTGCAGCCCGATTGAAGGCTCGTCCAAGATATAGAGCACGCCCATCAGCGACGACCCGATTTGGGTAGCCAGGCGAATACGCTGAGCCTCTCCCCCCGAGAGCGTCCCCGCTGTTCGCGACAGGGTGAGATAGCCCAGCCCCACGTCAATGAGAAACCCAAGCCGTTCCAGCACTTCCTTAAGAATGGGCGCAGCAATCCGCTCTTGCCGACCTTGAAGGGTCAAACTCTGAAGATACTCCCGCGCTTTCACAATGGACAGGTCCGTCAGCCCGGCAATGGACAAGTCACCGACGGTGACGGCAAGCACTTCCGGCCTGAGTCGCTGACCATGACAAATTTGGCACGGCCGTGCGGTCATATAGGCCTC
Source organism: Bacillota bacterium (assembly GCA_021820965.1). Taxonomy (GTDB): domain Bacteria; phylum Bacillota; class Sulfobacillia; order Sulfobacillales; family Sulfobacillaceae; genus Sulfobacillus_B. The sequence continues at coordinate 39,045 of JAKACZ010000036.1, forward strand.
AATTTCGTCCTTTTGGCCCTCCGAGGTGGATTCCCGGTAGCGGCGCTCCAAAATCGGAATTAACCCCTGCCAGATGATGGTCTCCCGGCGGCGCTGCCCGAAAACGCTCTCGTACTCGAACGGAATGGGCCGCGGATAGCCCTCCAGCAGCGCCTTTTTTTGGGACTCGGTCAACCGATTGAACGGAACGTCAATGCTGGCCTTGATCTCTTTAGCCAGCGCCAAAATCAAGTCGGGATAAAACCGGCTGGTTCCGCGGTAGAGGGGAAAGAGTGCGCCCTTAGCCAAGCTCTTGTCGGGGTCGACAACTAGACCGGGATCCACCTCCTGCTTAAATCCTAGTCCCGTACAACCGGGACACGCGCCAAACGGAGCGTTGAACGAAAACATCCGCGGGCTTAACTCTTCCAGTGAAATGCCGCAGTTGGCGCAGGCTAGATCGCGGGCATAAAGGGATGGCTCGCCATCCGGCGGTCCAATTTCAACCAAGCCCTGGGCGATCTCAAACGCGTGTTCGATCGCCTCGGCCAACCGCGGTTCCACCCCTTCCCGGATGATAATCCGATCCATCACCGCCGCGATGGTGTGCTTCTGGTTCTTGTTCAATGCCGGCGGTTTCTCAACCTCTACCAGTTCTCCGTCAATGCGGGCACGCGTGTAGCCGAGCCGGAGTATACCCTCTATCACCTTTTCGTGCGTCCCTTTTCGGCCCCGCACCACCGGTGCCCGTACCTCCAAGCGGGTCCCTTCCGGTTGAGCCATTACCCGGTCGACAATCTGTTCAACCGTCTGCGGGTGAATAGGCTGGCCACAATTGGGGCAATGAGGCTGCCCTGCCCGGGCATAGAGAACCCTGAGATAGTCATAAATCTCGGTCACCGTCCCCACGGTGCTGCGAGGGTTGTGGCTGGTAGTTTTCTGGTCGATGGAGATCGCCGGGGACAACCCCTCGATGGTGTCCACGTCGGGTTTGTCCATCTGTCCAAGGAACTGCCGTGCATAACTGGAGAGCGATTCCACGTAACGCCGCTGGCCCTCCGCGTAGATGGTGTCAAACGCCAGCGAAGATTTCCCCGAACCGGACACGCCGGTAATGACAACCAGTTGATCGCGGGGAATCTCCACCGTGATGTTCTTCAGGTTGTGCTGGCGGGCACCCACCACCCGGATCACGCCGCTAGCCACGGCGCTTCCCCCCTCCCACACTGGATATGGGTCGCTGCGACTCCAGTTCCATCAACATGTCGCGCAGAACCGCGGCTCGTTCAAATTCCCAGTTGCGGCTGGCCTCTTTCATCTCCTTGCGGATCTGATTGGCCATCTTGATCCGCTCCCGCTGCGGCAGGTCGCGCAATGACTTGGGCGACTCGCCCTCCGCGGACGGCCGTACCGCCGAAATGACCTCGCGAACAGCCTTAGTGACGCTCGCGGGTGTAATATGGTGCTTTTCATTGTACTGCTGTTGAATGGTGCGCCGCCGCTCGGTCTCCGAGATAGCGCGCCCCATCGATTCGGTCACCCGGTCGGCGTACATGATCACCTGCCCCTCCAAGTTGCGCGCCGCCCGTCCAACTGTCTGCACCAGGGAGGTTTCCGACCTGAGGTATCCCTCCTTGTCGGCATCCAAAATCGCCACCAGTCCCACCTCGGGAAGGTCCAGTCCCTCGCGCAACAGGTTGATGCCCACCAGCACGTCAAATTCTCCCAGGCGCAAATCGCGAAGAATGGCCATGCGCTCCATGGTGTCAATGTCGGAGTGCAAGTACCGGACTTTAACCCCGGATTCCCGGAAATAATCGGTCAGGTCCTCCGCCATGCGCTTGGTTAAGGTGGTCACTAAAACCCGAAGATTTTTTTCCACCCGTTGGCGAATCTCGCCTAGCAAATCGTCAATTTGGCCCTTGGTCGGCCGAACCGCGATCTTCGGATCAACCAGCCCCGTCGGTCTCACGATCTGCTCGACCACAGCGTCGGCATGCTGAAGCTCAAACGGGCCCGGTGTAGCGGAGACGTACAGCACCCGGGCCAGACGCCCATGAAATTCGTCAAATGTCAGCGGCCGGTTGTCAAAGGCGGAAGGAAGGCGGAATCCATACTCCACCAGGCTCTCCTTGCGCGAACGGTCGCCCGCGAACATCCCGCGGATTTGGGGCACGCTCACGTGCGACTCGTCAATGATGGTCAAAAATGTCTCGGGAAAGTAGTCCAAAAGGGTATATGGCGCCTGTCCAGGCTTAAGCCCGGTGAAATGCCGGGAATAGTTTTCAATTCCGGAGCAAAACCCGACTTCCTGCAGCATTTCCAAATCGTAACGGGTGCGCTGCTCGAGACGCTGCGCCTCCAAATCCTTGCCCGCCTGTTTCAGCACCTTGAGCCGCTCTTCTAGTTCCCTTTCAATGCTGTCGATGGCGGGATCGCGCCGCGCTTGCCCCATCACGTAGTGGCTGGCCGGGTAGATGGCAATATGGTTGCGGTCACCCAGAATCTCTCCGGTGAGCACGTCAAATTCGCGAATGCGCTCGATTTCATCACCGAACAGTTCCACCCGCACCGCCTGCTCACCCCGGTTGGCGGGAAAAATTTCGATGACGTCGCCGCGCACTCGGAATTTGCCGCGAACAAAATTCACGTCGTTGCGGTCATATTGAATTTCCACCAGTTTGCGCAGGATGCTGTCGCGACTCCTTTCCTGCCCCAGGCGCAGCGAGAGCACCAACTCTCGATAGTCCTGGGGCGAACCCAGCCCGTAGATGCAGGAGACGGACGCCACCACAATGACATCGGAGCGCTCAAGCAGCGATGATGTCGCCGAATGCCTGAGCTTGTCGATTTCATCGTTAATCTGCGCGTCTTTCTCAATGTAAAGGTCGGTACTGGCAATATAAGCTTCAGGCTGATAGTAGTCGTAATAGCTGACAAAGTACTCGACCGCGTTATCCGGAAAGAACGCCTTTAGCTCTCCCGCCAGTTGGGCCGCCAAGGTCTTATTCGGCGCGACCACCAAAGTAGGCAGCCCCACCTGTTGAATGACGTTGGCCATCGTGAAGGTTTTGCCCGAGCCGGTAACGCCCAACAACACCTGCTGGCGCTTTTCCCGAGAGAATCCATCGACTAACGAGCGGATGGCCTCGGGCTGGTCGCCACGAGGCTCATACGGGCTTTTCAGCTGAAATTCTGCCACTGTAACCTCCTAGGATTTCCGTCCACGCCGGCGTAACATGATATCCAACATCTTCATCGCGGCCCGCAATTGCGGGTCCTGAGCGGGATTGTCTGATGGCTGTATGTTAACCGGTTCGACCACCGTCAGGTTGGGCTTAAGGCCCACATGTTCGATATAACTGCCATCCGGCGTGTAATATCGAGCCACCGTCAACTTTAAGGATGCCCCGCCGCTGAGCGAAATCACTTCCTGCACAATTCCTTTACCGTAAGTGCGGGTACCCACCAACCTTCCGCCTTGCCGTTCCTGAATGGCGGCTGCCAGAATCTCCGCGGCCGAAGCGGTATGATGGTTGACCAGCACCACTATCGGCAGTTTCGTGCCCGGGCCGGTTGAATCATAGGTGACGTCGCCTCTGGAGTTTTTATATTTTAGTGTCACCACCGGACCCTTAGGGACAATAAGATTGGCGACTTTTAGCGCTTGGCTCACTTCCCCGCCCGGATTATCGCGCAAGTCCAGCACTAGCCCCCGCGGATGTTGTGCCATTAACTGATGAAATTGCGCCGTCGACTGCGCGCCGGTCTCCTGCCCAAACTCTTCGATGTTGAGATAGGCAATATGCCCGGGGAACATTCGGCTAGAGACGGTTGGCAGGGCGATGGTCCGCCGAGCCAAAGTCACTTGCCGCTGCCCAGCTCCGGCACCGGCCGTTACCCTTAGACGCACCGGCGAACCCGATGGCCCGCGAATCATCTTCAAGGCGGCAGCGGCAGACATCGACTGGGTGCGGTGGCCGTCCACCGCCAGAATCACGTCACCGCTCCTGAGTCCGGCCTTCTGCGCAGGAGATCCCAAAAATACGCTTTCTATGATGGGCGGTCTGGTCAGTGTCACCTCGATGCCAACCCCAACATAGGAGGGATCCAGCTGGCTTTTGAGGCTCTCAGTCTGCCCGCGGGAAAGATAGTCGGTGAAGTGGTCATGCAATGTTGCCACCATGCCGTTGGTAGCGCCCAGCAAGAGTCGGTTGGCCGTCGTCGGCCAAATGGACTTGGAGCGAATCAGCTCGTACGTCGACACAAACCGTTTAAATTGTGGGCTGGTCAGCATACCGCCGGGAACCCGGGCATCCGCGGCACGGCTTGGTGAAGCGGTAACCCACCATGTGGCCGCACTCGATGCCCCCATAAGCATGACGGTTATTCCAATCCAGGCACCGATGCGCCACGCCTTCATGCGAGACCTCCTACCGCAGTTTCCATTATATCATGGGGAGTGGTCTACGCTTCAGCGCAATGCCGATTTGGGAACAAATATTTTAGAGTATCCGGATTTTGTGATGGGCTCAGATCGTTTTTATGAGGGTCGTCATGCGGACCGAAATTCAGAGCGTGTGATGGATCCCCCCAGGACCGGCATAGATAAGCAAAACGCCATTCACAATGTGAAGCAACTTTCTTTGTAGCTGTTCAGGATGGTCCCCTTCTTAGACACCCAACGGGCCCACGGTTGGGTAGTGTTTGTTCAGTCCACCGATTGCGATCCGCCCATATGGTGACAACGGGCAGCGGAGAGACAAACAGGCGAGTTTTCTAAAATGAGAAAATGAGGATGAAAAAACAAAGATCTTCTATCTTCGTACAGAACTTACCATATATTTCAAAAATCTTATTCTAGGGGAGCGAATAGTTATGAATAGATCAATCAATTTTGGGAATAACATCCGCCTTGTTTATCGGGATAGTGTCCATGACTGGTTCACAACCTGTGGCAGCAAAAGCGGTTCCCACGTTCGAAAGTTGGACAACCCATTCTGTATACACGGTTTTCGGGGAGGTCAGTTCGTCCCCGTTTTTAGTTTCGGGTCAGACCAAGACGGCGCCAACCACGGTGGTTGGCGGTGGCGGTGGATCGGGTAGCTGCGGAGCGACTGGAGACTCAACACCGGTCGGGCGAGTCGGCCCAGACACCAACGTCGACATGCACTTCTGGTCTCTCCCAATGATCGCTTGAATTTAGCCAAGAGACACCAGAACGTCGCACCGCCCTCGAGGAATTTGTACTTGGGTCGGTGGAATAGCAAGTGGGCGCACCACCCCGGTATTAGGTCAACGGTTCACGAATAATTAAGGAATGTTCGGGGGCCGTTAACCTTAGTCCATGTCCTCGATTAACCGACTATCCCTCTCCCGGGGACCATCAGAAAAGGTCGCGGCCTTCTAACAGATAGATAAGGCCGTGGATCAATCATAAAATCCGGATGCCCATATTTTTGGGGGCTTGGTTACACCCGCAAAAACCGCCGTAAGGCGATGACACTGGCGACTGCGCCGACCGCTAGTCCCCCGACGCCCGTAAAAAGACTGGTTCGTACCAATACTTGATGGAAGGCCGCCATGGGCCAAAAGGGGAGCGCAACCGCGGCTTTTCGCACGACCCACCCATATCCGGCGGCGACCACCGCTTCTGCCACGGCCGCCCCCAATAAGCCAATGGCCAGCCCCTCAAGGATGAAGGGCCAGCGGATAAACCAGCTGGTAGCACCGACCAGGCGCATCACCTGAACCTCGCGGCGCCGCGAGAACACCGCAAGACGGATGGTGTTGACGATAATTAGCAAAGTGGCCACGGCCAAGAGCGCTTCAACAATCCAGCCCGCCCATTTGACAATGTGCCCGAGACGGGTTAAGCGTTGCACCACCATACCCTGGTACACCACGTTGTGAACAATCGGCTGCCGGGAAAAACGGTGCGCCACCTTTGGGATTTGGTTGGCCCGGTGGGTGTAAACGTCGTATCCGTCAAATAGAGGATTCGACTTGGTAATTGCCTGGATGAGCAAATGCTGATCGGGAAATTCGTTTTTCAGGGCTTGGACGGCCTGCTGTTTGGTAAAAAAGCGTACCTTGCGCACGTGAGGCCATGACTTAGCCTGCTGCAAAAGCGAAAGTTCCTGTGCCCGAGGTGTTTTCGGGTTTACGAACACGCGCAGCTCCACCTGGTTTTGCAGCAAGGTGGTGACATGGTTGACGTTGGTACTGACCACCACGAACACGGCAAGTACAAAGAGGGAGATGGCCACCGTCGACACGGAAGCCACCGCCATCCATAGATTGCGGCTGAGACTTCTGCCCGCCTCGCGAAAAAGATATCCGATACTGTTAAGCGTCATAGCCGTACGCCCCCCGTGCTTCGTCGCGCACGATGCGTCCATCCTCCAGGGCCACGACCCGTTTGTGCAATTGATTAACCAATTCGCGCGCATGCGTTGCCATCAGAACTGTGGCGCCCCGCCGATTAATTTCCTGGAACAACCGCATGATGCCAGAACCCGTTTCCGGATCTAAGTTTCCCGTGGGCTCGTCCGCCAAAATGTAAGTAGGCTGGTTCACCAACGCGCGGGCAATTCCCACGCGCTGCTGTTCTCCGCCCGACAATTGGTCAGGAAAATTGTCTTTCCTCCCGCGAAGGCCGACTAGGTCCAAGACTTGCGGCACTCTGCGGGCAATATCCTTTTTGGACGCCCCTATCACTTCCATGGCAAAAGCGACGTTTTGGAACACGGTCCTGGTCGGCAAAAGCTTCACATCCTGAAACACAATGCCCAACTGGCGGCGAAGCCGCGGCAGTTGACGCATCGTCATCTTTTCCAGCCGAAACTGATCTATGAGCACGTTGCCGCTGGTGGCCCGGTCTTCGCCGTAAAGCAGGCGAATCAACGTCGACTTTCCAGCCCCGGACGGGCCGACCAGGAACACGAACTCGCCACGGTGCACCGTCAAGGACACCTCCAGCAACCCGTGATGTCCGTTGCGGTATCGCTTGCTCACCCCTTCAATCCGTATCACTGCTTTAGGTCCCCCTTAATCTCATGGGAATCAGTCACAATTCTCGACACAATCTCTTATGCTACCAGAACGTTCGACAAATGGGTGCAAATTCCTGCCCCCTTGCCATGTGCTATAATAGGGGCTTAAAAATCACGAATTCAGGGAGGGCGGTCGGGTGAACGTCGCGTCGCTGGGTATTGCCTTTGCAGCGGGTCTGGCCTCGCTGTTGTCGCCCTGCGTTGTGCCCCTGGTCCCCTCATACCTGACAGCCTTGGCCGGCACGCCGTTAACGGTGGAAGCCTTGCCAAGCCGTGCCCTGCATGCGCGCGTGTTGATTAACGCGCTAATTTTCATTACCGGATTTTCAAGCATTCTCATCTTGTCCGGACTCGTGGCCACCAGCATCGGCCAATTCGTCAGCCGCTACCAAACCCTCATTTCGCAACTTGGCGGCGTGGTCATGGTCATTTTTGGCCTGGAATTGGCGGGGATCATTCATGTCGGGCTTTTAAAGCGCGACGTGCGCTTTGCTCTTCCCCGGCGCGGGCGGCTGGGAATTTGGTCCCCCTTAATAATGGGGGTGGTGTTTGCGGCGGGTTGGACGCCTTGCGTCGGCCCCATCTGGAGCAGCATTCTCATTCTGGCCGCCCGCACCAGCACCGTCTTGGTGGGCGGGGTGCTCTTGGCCGCCTATGCACTGGGCTTGGCTCTTCCGTTCTTCATCTTAGCGGTGTTCCTTAGCCGGGCCACCTTGTGGACACGTCAAATCAGCGCGTATCTGCCCTGGATCGAACGGGTATCCGGAATCCTGTTAACTATTTTGGGCGTGTTGTTGGCTACTCATCTTTACGTCAGGCTGGCCGGCTTGGGATAGTTGGCAGGATCGTACGCCTCCAGCCATTGGATGACACCGCGGGTTACCTGGGTTGGCGTGCTGGATCCTGCCGTCACGGCAACGCGATCCATCGAGCGAAACCAATCAGGGTTTAAGTCTTCGACACTCCCCACGCGAACGGCCGGCTTATGCGCGACTTTTTCCACGACCTCCACCAAACGGTTCGAGTTATTGCTGCGCCGATCTCCCACCACCACCACCATATCCACATCTTGGGCCGCTTTGACCGCAGCCTCCTGGCGCATCTGGGTGGCCAAACAAATTTCGTTATGGACCTCGGCGTTAGGATAGCGTTCCTGAACGGCGTCGATAAGGTCCGCCGTGTCCCATTGGCTTAACGTCGTTTGGGTGGTGATCGCCAGTGGCGTATGCGGAGCAAATGACAGCAATGCCACATCGTCGAGGGTACTGACCAGTTCGATGCGCCCAGGCGGTGCTTCGCCCATAGCGCCTTCCGGCTCGGGATGCCCCTTGGTGCCGATGTAGATAATGGAATACCCGTCACGGACCTTCTCTAGAATCAACGTGTGGGTTTTAGTCACATCCGGGCAGGTGGCGTCAAACGTATTAAGCCGCCGCTGCCTGGCCCGATGCTTGACCTCGGGTGAGACGCCGTGGGCGGTAAAGATAACCGTAGCCCCATCCGGAACCTGGTCTAATAAGTCCACCCGGGATCCCCCGTCCAGGGTCCGAATGTCCAAAGATTCGAGGTCCTCGACCGCATGTTGGTTATGCACAATCTGACCCAGCACGAAGATGGGACGAGGTACGTTGGGATCCCGCGCCACCCGCTTGGCCATGGTCATCGCATCTACCACCCCGTAACAGTAGCCCCGCGGCGTAATTTTAAGAACTTCCATCGCGCTCACCCCTTCTCCGATCCCCTCTACCATTGTACACACACAGCCTTGGTCCGTGGCAAGGAGCATCTCGTCACCAACATCGCTCGGCCAACTGCCAGCTTGAACTTCGCCAATAGAAAACTCGCCCAACTTATTCTATGGATTTTTGAGCGTTGGATCGTGGTGGCCACAGTTCCGGACCAAAATGACTCCAGGATCGTCGTACTGCCATGTGATGCGCAGGTCCATATTGGCGGACGCCTCCCACATCGGCCTCGTTGCCTGCACTCGATGTGTCCCGAGACTAGGATGTCGAGGATCATCGGCCAGTTGTTTGATCGCTTCATAGGTGGTCAGTTGGAATTCCTGATCTAACTTGGCAAAGTTCTTAAGAAATCTATGCACGTAAGCAATCCGAAGCTTACTTGCCATCCCGTTTTGTCAGGCCATCCAGGACGGCCAACGCCTTATCACACTCCATCGGCTCCGTAACCTATCCCCGTGCGATCTCTCCGTTAATTTCTCGTTCCTCGGATTGCCACTCCTCGGTCCAATACCACGCCTGATCCTTTGGTACGGCAACCGTAGCCACCAGTACGATCTTCCCGTCCTCAAGGCGAGCTTCAAGAATGTCGCCCTGTTTCAGACCTAATCGCTCCTTTGGAAGGGGATGGCAATAATGGCACAAAACCCCACCGTTGAAACGGACGGTGTACAGATCAAAGTCTGGATTCCCGGCGCGTTTTATGACCTGCTGAGTCGCGATTTGGCGATAGTCTTGTTCCTTGCTCTGCGACAGGAACGCCGCTTATTGCGCCACTTCCTCCCTTCGGCAAATATGTTTTCAGCAAGCAGGGACGCCAAAAAACCCGATAACAATAGCTCATGGAGACTCTTTGACCGGGTATGGCAGGGACTTAAAGCAGACTCCAAAAACCTTGATACGCCAAGGTGACGAGCAGACGAGGTCCCTGCTGTGCATCATTTTGCTCTGTGTGTCAACGAGCAGGGACTCCAAAAATGGCAACCCCATGCGCGTTCGCATGACTTATAATCCCTACCCCGCGGCACTGCCGTGTGTGTCAAGTTTCCCCTTATCCTGTGTCACTGATCTCGACCATGTCACGTTCATTCCTATAGGAGAGGAGGGCGAAGGGGATTGACAGACGAGTGGATACACGAATGGATTCAGTGGAGTGATCGGCTCGTACGAGTGGCATATCTTATGATTGGCGACCGAGATCTAGCGCAAGATGTTGTCCAGGAGACGTACTTGCGCCTGTACAAACACCATGAAGCCCATCGCCCGATATCTGTCGGATGGCTCTATGCAGTCACCCGCAATCTCTGCCGCGATGCGCTCCGCCAACGGCGCCGAATACCGGAATTATTCGCAATGGAGCCAGAAGATACCACCCCCGCATTCGAAGGTACCATCACAAAAAGCCTGGCGATTCGCGAGACATTGGCGACGTTGTCCCCCCGCGACCGCGAGTGCTTGTGGCTTTATTATTACGCGGACTTCTCCACAAACGATCTCGCTCACGCACTTAGGATCTCGAAAGCGGCCGTCCGAGCCCGCCTTCATCGCGCGCGCCAGCGGTTTGCAGAAAACTGGGAGGAACCCCATGCCGAAAAATCCTAAATACGACGATTTCTTAGACGATACCATCCGAGAACAGCTACGCCAGGAAGCCTCAAGGCGTGGGGCCGATGCGGTCCAGTTCGATCGCGACCGATTTGCTCGGAGCGTGCCTGCCAAGACGCGTTGGTCTCGAAGTGGCTCATGGCGTTGGACAGCTTCCGTAGCCGGTCTAGCCGTAGTGGTCATTGGTGGAAGCTTCGTCTGGCATACCTCGTCACAACGAAGCGCTGCTCATTCACACCCGCCTTCTGCCGTGGGGTCGAGTCAGTATTGGTTCCAACCGGTGAAACATCACATTTTGGACGCAAATGTGGTCCGCATGCGGGGTGATCATCTCACTGTGCACGCTTCCCCCACACCCGCTCATCCTCGGGGATTTACGCAAACCTTGATCGTCACCGCCCATACCCAAATGTGGAAGAACGGACAACTGCGGCGGCTGTCGCCCGACGACTTGATCGCTGGTGAAAATGTGGCGGTGGTCACTAAGACATGGCCCGGAACGTGGCCAACGGCGAAGTTCCCGATCGCGTCTGAGATCTTTGGACCCGAAGAACAAGTTCAAGGGATTATTACCAAGACTACAGTGGGAACGATTGAGATTCGAGATATTCGTTTCAGTCATAAAAACAAAGTGATTTTTACCGGCCAGTCTACGCGTCTTCTGTATAATGCCAATTCCAATTTTGGTGGGGCGACAATGGCGAACCTGAAACCAGGATATATGGTCCTAGCCCAGATTGTCGGCAAGAATGGACCCCGATTGGTGGAGACGTTGTTAGTGTCGCGGCCGAGCCAGGGTAGCTGGATTGGTGTGGGAGGCGGCACATAAAAGGTGGCCGGTACACCGGCCACCTTTCCTGTCGTCAATTAGCGAACATCCAGCAAGGCCACCTCCAAATGATTCGGCCCCTTAATTTCACCGATTCCCGCTACATATTGGCCAGGAGCAATTACCGAAAGATGCAGAGGTGTTTCATCGAACATCTGCGCCTCCGGGTGAAAACTGAACATGACAAGGGACTGAAATTGGGGAACGCGCCCATCCTGTCGGACGATGAGGACGGTGCCTCGCACTTCTTCAACGTAACCGCGCACCTGCTCATCATTCACAAAAAGCCGCTCGACTAAACGATTTCCGTTGTCGTCGCGAAACGTCGTGACAGCTCCCTGATCTCCTAGTTGTCCCAAAAGGTTGTGCTGGTATTTGAGTCCCCCCTGCCAGAACTCCGAAACCCCATGTACGAAGTAGGAAACTAACTCCTTCGTTTCACCATAAGGCCAAATAGCCACATGCTTATCCGAGATCTCCGAAATCGCGCCCTTAATGAATTGGTACCGATCCGGTGTACGGTACTGTGAATTCATAGCCATCGTTGCATCTCCTCCTAATACTGAACCAAAATGGGAATGACTCCCCGCCGCAATGATCCGTTTTCGAAGTACTTGAAGGTAGCTTCTGTCATGTCCATCGCTCGTAACAACAATCCCTGCGAGCAGAGGTTTTGACAACTGCACCCTAGGGAGCTGGTGCAAAAGTCGCCAAAATCTCCTCAAATCCGGGTCCGTCGAGTTCCGCTTCAAAAATACGGCGATGGCGGATTCTCACGCGGAATCTCCATCACCGAGCACGGCACACATTTT
>JAKACZ010000005.1 GCA_021820965.1 Bacillota bacterium
CGGGCCAAGGCTCGGGAAATGTTGGGACTAGCTGTTCCCAGCGATTCCCAAACCTCCTAGGCAGGAATCGGCGACGTCCACGGCGAATTTAACGCTACTGCTATCAAAAGAAAAGAAGCACTACAGTGTGAATGCCGGCCGCCACTTGCTCCGGGATTTGCAGCCACCGATAGCTCTCTTTCTCTTCGATCGGCCGTTGCTTCCGATCAGCACTTTTGTCCTGCGTGTCGGGGTCCCGCGCCCACAGAATTTCCGCCACGACTCCCAGCGGGACACCGTCCGTGGTCATCGCTAAGGCACTATGCAGTAAGAGTCCTTGGTCCGGACCCGACCCAATGGGCCCGAGGCCTTCCGTCGCCGGATGACTGGTATAGTTAAAATAGGTCGTATCCTGAGCGATCAGTGCGCCTGTAAGTCGCGCCTTCCGACGCGACGGGGGTGGAATCGAAATCTACCGCTGGCATGGTAGTGGGCTCGATAGGACAACGGCCCATCCTCACCCCGCTTATCCGAACGGGAAACCCGACGGGGAGTGTAGCATGCGGGGAAAGGCACAAGTCAGCCAACCATCCGGCTGCGACTGCGTGTCGAGAGGACAGGAACGGTATAAGGATGAAGGCTGTACTGCCTAAACGACAGTCAGAGGGGCTTTATCAGGGGCTACGGCGGAAGATGGTTACAACCGCCGCATGGGCACGAGGTGTCGTTGAGCTTGGTCGCAACGGACGCCACCCTATCTCGTACCCGCCCAGCCGCCATTAGCGGAAAATGACTAACGTCGCATCCGAGAACCGTTCGCGCTGGTGCGATTCCGTCTAACCAGGGATGACCTAAACCGAGACGCTGGTAAGTCCAGCTATGGCCACAGGGTCGAAAACTCGGCATGGTCACGGAGCTCTCGTAGTAGTCTGAGGTCGGGACAGCCGGTCACATGGCCAAGGAGAGCAGGGGACTCTCCCCCATGCTGTGGAGCCGATGCGTGAGGCATCTCAACCGCTTTGATGGGGATGGGGGAACAGTGGAACAGTGGCAGACCCTCTGCCCGCCACATGATGAGTCCATGGAGAGCCGTATACATCGAGAGGTGTACGGACGGTTCGGGGGCGAGCATCCAGAAATCGGTCCCCGCAAGGGGATGCGGCGCTGGATGCTTAGCCTACAGACCCACTCTTCTTGCGCACACCGTTCCCACGTCGCCGCCTGATGGGGGGGCTAAGATCTGGGCCGAGGTCACGCCAGCATTATCAAAAAACCGATGGCAGGCCTTCAAGCTTCCCCAATCGCCCTGATAGAGACTGGCTAACGAGAGTTCCGGATTCCGCGCACAATCGCTCACCATTCGCCACGCTCGCGCGGTTAACCGCGCGTCGCCGAAGGACGCATTGCCGAGTTCGCGAAACACCCAAGGATCGATGGATGGCTGAGGTCGAACATTTGGGATGACCATACCAAAGATATTCGACCATCCCGTGACAAATCCCTTTGGGAGCCTGCCCGCGATCAAAATTTTTTCTTCGGCTGAGAATCGCAGACCCTGCGTGATGATGATGCCATAATTTGGCGGCTGCCCTTCAAAAGATATGGGTAAAGATTAGACCTGGTATGAGAGATTGGGGGGAAAGCGATAAAGAATCAGCTTGAGTATGTGTGGAAGGCCGCCTGGGCGTTCTTTAAGGAGGGTAATGCCCGGGCCGAGATCTGGGTCCCCGACCAGGCCCGCCGAATCCTGGCGGGTCGCGCTTCCGCGGTCGTGGGAGCCATTCGCCGAAAGGCGACCCGCCGCGGGCTCGTTAGAACAGCGGTGCGTCATCAAGCCCGCTACGCTCATCCCGGGGGCCCTCTCGTCGCCTGACGCCCACCGCCGATCTACGACGTCGTCTGCTCCGGGTCAGGCCGTTTGGCCAGCGCCGCATGCACACTCGCCTGGAAGCGGCGTTCCGCCGCCTGCATCCGCTCCTCCAAGACTGCCAACGTGACCCCCTCGGACGCTTGGGGACTCCCCAACTCTGCCAGGATGTTCTCCAGTTCCCTGATGATCTCCGTCTGCCAGTCCTCGGTCGGCGCACTCTTCTTCGAGTCTAGATTTAATCCTTTCGCGTGATACAAGTCCAGCACTTCCTTCCGCCGCCCAGATTCCTGCTATCGGAGGGCTAAGCTGACGTACCATTTCGTCGGCACTCCGCATGATTCCTGCTACGCTGACGTCCCTTCAAAAGAGCCACACCCTCGTCGAATATGCAAATCGTGCGCCAAACGGTCCGTGGTAATCGAAATAAGACCGAGCGATCTCCCCCTGGACCCTACCCAACGATCATTGATGGGCGCTAATGACCTTGAATGTCGAGTGACACGACTACTTGTTCCGGATCTTCTACCCCAACAATCAGTTCATCATACGTCGTGCCGCTTAAACGCACCCGTATGCCCCGCTTAGTCTGATGATGCACGATAGCAAAGGTGGTCCCGGTTCCTGACACGAACGTTCCCATGGCAATACACCCGGCAGTCGGCTTCCTGGAAGTTTCATCCCATGAACCGCATGAATCACGTCATCGATCACATCGACCGACTGAACCGCCGTCACAGGAACCTGGATGTCCCCATGCACCCCTTCGACTTCTCAAGAGCTGACATCTTCAATACCAACGTGTCGCCCTCCCGCAATAATTCAGCCATGCCTAAGACTCCTTTTCAAGACTGTAGTATAAGTACACCATGGCGTTAATCCCTCATCAGCCGAGCGATCACACTTTCAGTAATTTACCATCAAACGTCCATCGGAAGGGCTTGGCCAACTGTTCATTACAGTAGATAAAATGATGGACACCAGCCGAGCTCCCGGTTCTGTAGTGAGTACACTACAGGTGCTTGGAAAACATTTCCGAAAGGACTGGTGTCTCATGGATCAGTATACCCGTTGCATTGGCTTTGACGTCTCCGCCGCCACGATTGTCATCGCGGAGGCACGCCCCGGGCGCGACCGCGCCCGCGATCTGGGGACCATTCCCTACCAACTCGAGGCCGTCACCCAGTGGGTGCGACGGCAAGCGGATGCCGCAACGATCCTCGTGTGCTATGAAGCGGGTCCGACGGGGTTCGGCTTAGCCCGCCACTTGCGGAGTTTACACGTCCTGCGACGTGATTGCGCCGGGGCTCATTCCCCAGAAGGCGACCGATCGGGTCAAGACCGATCGCCGGGACGCCCGGAAGCCGAGCAACTCCGGGCTGGTGACCTCACGTTGGTGCATCTGCCGACCGCCCCCGATGAGGCCTTCCGTGATTTGGTGCGTGCGCGATTATCCGCCGTGGAGGACCGGCGGCGGTTGCGCCAGCGCATGAAAAGTGCGCTGTTACGGTGGGATATTCGTCGACCAGAGGGGATGCTCGCCTGGCACCCCCGGTATCGCCAATGGGTTCGCACCCTGGCACTGGCCCCCGCACCTCGCGCGACAGTCTGGGCCGAATGGTTGAGCCAGTTGGAGGAACTCGATACCCGGATTGCTCGCTTCGAGATCGCCATTCAGCAGGCCCTGCCGGACCATCCGCTCTATCCGCTCATGCTCGCATACCCGCGGCATCCAATGGGTGATGGCCGCCACGCTCGTGGCGGAAGCTGGCGATCTGAGCCAATTTCCCCGCCCCACCGGGTTGATGGCGTTTAGTGGTATCGTCCCGACCGAAGCGTCGACCGGCATCACCCAACGGCGCGGGCACATCACCAAAACCGGCAATGTCCATCTCCGGCGCGTGTTGATCGAGGCCGCCCATAGTTACCGCTTCCAGCCGAGCCTCCACGGGGCCGTCAAACGCCGGCTGGCTGCCCTCCCCGCCTGGGAACCGGCCCTCCGTCAGATTAGTTGGCGCGCTCAAATCCGGCTCCATGCGCGTCTGCGCCGGATCGGGGCGAAACAGGGCCGCAATGCGGCGTATACCGCCGTGGGGCGCGAACTCTGTGGCTACATCTGGGAAATCGCCGTGTGGGTCCGCGCCACCCAGGACGCCGACCCCGCGATCACGGCGAGGGAGGAGGTGGCCGTCCACCACTTAGCATGAATGCGCCTTCCCGGGTGGCATAGATCCCTGCACTGTGCCCGGTGCATGCGGCGTTTTTACGGAAGCGGGAGAGCCCTCGTCAAGTGACTATGCGTTAAGACTGTGGTCGAGCACGCGCCTGTAGAGTGAGACAGCTCCCGTCGGATTCGCTAACTTGCGGTTACGCTCTCCTCAGAGAGCCATCAGCCCGCGTATACGCGAATGATCCGCCGTCGCCACGATATCCGTAACAGGATTCCCCCGCATGCATTGGGCAGGGCCTAGCGATCCCGTCCGGCCCCGGCCAGGATAGGCCAACCTCGGTCCGTGTCAAGGTTTCCCTGCGGCGGCTGCGCCGACCTTGACAACCGACCTCGCATGGCCCAAAAAGAAATTGGGCCGGCCGGGTTGACATGGTGTCATCATACGAGTCAATGAATTGGCGAATGCACTCTCCGAGGGCGGCGACCGGGGCAAAACTGGCCCACATCCTAAAACTACGCCGCCAAACGAGGATACTAAACCAGCACTCGATCTGGTTTAACCAGGAACAGTGCTTGGGGGTATAGAGAAAACGAATGGAGTGGCTTTCCGTTTCTAAGAACTGTTTCCGGGCATCTTGGGACCGGAGGATGACAAAGCGCATGAGAAGAGGTCATGCAGATACAGGACAGAGAGGAGCGGAAAGTCTTATACAGCAATGATCACCAGGATAGGAATAGGCAAGCCGATTCCTTCAACGCCTGTCTGGGCGATCTTACTCGCATTGATCCCAATTAATTGGCCTTGTGCATTCACCAAAGCTCCCCCACTGTTTCCGGGATTGATTGCGGCGTCGGTTTGAATCAAGTGATATTCCCACCCGTCTCGGAACATCACTCGGTCCTTCGCTGAAATTACGCCCGTAGTCACAGTATGCGACAAGCCTAAAGCATTCCCAATGGCTACTACCAGTTCACCCGGCTCGACTCGGCCCGATGATGCAAAGGCAATCGGATGCAGTTGTTTTGCATTGACCTTTAGTACCGCCAAATCAGTGGCTGGATCTTCTCCCACCAAACGTGCCCGATATCGTTTGCCATTGGACAAAACAACACATAACTCGCTGGCATTGGCCACAACGTGAGAATTGGTAACCACGTCACCGTGACTATTGAGTATAACTCCTGATCCAATCCCTTTGGTCTGCAATTGGGCGTTTTTTCGTTGCTTATTGAGGACAATCACTACGGAGGGATCAACCTTTTTGGCAATATTCACGACGGGCCAGTTAAGCGAGTCGGAAGCCCGTTTCAAAACATGGTAAGCAATGAGAGCACCGGCGAGGACCCCAATGAATCCAAAGAAAAAAGGTGCCTTCCATCCCTTGCCACACCTTAGCATCACTTCTCTTCCTCCCGTCCCGACAACATATGAGTCATCGGGACAGGGTAGTACCTCCACTCCTACTAGCGGCAGTATCTGTGCGAGCCGATCAACTAACGCAACGACCTCTATTCCATAAGGTGCAGCATTACACAGCTTATCCAGGCCTTCCTTCCTGTGGTTCAGTTTTCTCGGACGTGAATGATACCGGTCGGGTTCTTGCACTCTTCACATTTCACCCTTGCACATGCCGTCCGCCTTCCCTAGGACTCTTTGACGGCATGACGTTACAATTGAACAGAGGAGGTTTCAAAGTCATGTCCCATAAAATCAGTGTCTATCTTGACGATCAAACCCATCGCGAACTGAAGGCTGCAGCCAGCCGCCAAGGTTTGTCTTTATCCGACTTCATGACCCGCAGGCCAAAGAGGCGTTGCAGCGCCCACAGCGTCAGGAAGCTGCCCGCCTTATGGATCAACTGCGTCAACAGGTCACCCAGCCCGTGACGGCAGAAGATGTTGAATCGGGCTGCTTAACTGGGTCGGCCGGATTCGTTATCGTACAGTACATACACCCGCATCGAAAGACGTCGTCGACGTCCGGTTAGGAGACTTTTTATAAAGTCCCCAACCCACAGGTACCCCAACCCATGTAGCCACGGGTTTGTTCGCAGATCCGCCGCAGCCCCATCGGGCGCCGTTTATTGCATCAAATTGACATCGCCCCGCAACGCTACGACACCCCGATCCTCCAACGGAAACCCGTTCAACCAAGCTGCAGCTCACCGTCCTGACACATTGGGGCTTCGGCGTCCGCCGCATCCCGGGCATTATGTGCCGCGTCCGTAACGGTACCCGGTTCCCAGTATGGTTGGGCGAGTATCCTTGCGTTTCTACAGCAGTCTTCCTTGGTGAGACCGGTCTGTTAACACTCGGGTCATCCCGTGGTGGATGTTTTGCGTGAGGACTCTCGCCACTCCTTCGAAGTCACCCTGTTCCATGTAGGTCACTACCAAACGGTGTTCCTCAAACGATGCCTCCATTTCGTCGGGTGATCGGGTGGAGGCGCGCACGAGATATTTGAGCGGCGAGGTAATTTGACGCCATAAGGCGTAAATAATCGTACCGCCGCCGTATTCCATCAGCTTGGTGTGGAACTTGCTATTCTCCTCGGAATAGCTCCGGTAGTCCCCCGACTTGATCGCTTCTGCCATGGTAGCGAGAATGGAACCAAAGGTGTCGAGCCACGAAGTTGACCACCGCTCCTGGAGCCGTTCGATGGCTAGCCGCTCCAGTGCCGTTCGCGTCTGGTATAACTCTCGGACATCTTCTTCGGAGTATACCCGGACTACGGTTCCCCGTCGCGGTTGCCGCTCTATGAGCCCGTCCAGCTGAAGAAGATAAAAAGCTTCTCGGATGGGAGCTCGGCTAGTATGGAAGCGCTCGGCGAAGTCGCCTTCTTTCAAATGCTCTCCCGGCGCAATGTTGCCGGCCAGGATTTGCTCGGCGATCCACTCGGCAATACTGACGGGAAGCGGTTGACCGATGTCCGGTCGCTCGTCCACTTCTGTCTCTTTACCCAAGGCTCCCACCCTTTCAGGTCGAGGATTCTGCCGGCCCGTAACCCCTCCTTTGTCATTATAACCCCCGGCCTCACATTTCAAGTCCACATCGGGTAGCCCAAACGGGTTTTCGTTGACAGAACAGCTTTCAAACAATTAGCATAAGGCAGTCGACAGTCGACAATCGACAAATAGGAGAGAGTGGCGTATGGCTGGCGAGTCGTGGAAAAGCCCGGAAGGAAGTTTGACCTTCGAAGCGCAAGGACCGGTGGCGTTCATCACCATTAATCGTCCTCGGCAACGCAATGCGCTGAACCAAGCGATGTGGCAGACCCTCGGCGAATGGGTGGAACAGCTTCCTGACGAGATCCGTGTGCTCGTTTTGCGGGGGCACAACCGCATATTTACGGCGGGTAGCGACATCCATGAATTGGCTGGCGTGTCGGCCGATCGGATCAACCGAGCGTTTCGGGTTATGGACACCAGCATTCAAGCCATCGAACGATCTAAGGTTGTGACGATTGCATCGATTGACGGCACCGCCTTGGGAGCCGGTTTCATTTTGGCTCTCGCGTGTGATCTCCGCGTTGGCACCCCTGCCGTACAGTTTGGGATGCCAGTCGGACGACTGGGCATCATGTTGCAATCGCCGTTCTTGGAGCGCATGATCCAGGTGGTGGGCTTAAGCCGAGTTAAAGACCTCGTCTTTACCGCGCGGACCTATGATGCTCACGAGGCCAAAGTGGCGGGGATATTGCACTATTTAGTCCCTGCAGAGGCGCTTGAAGACGAAACCTTCTCTCTCGCTCAGCGCGTGCTAGAGCAATCGGCGCCGTCTCTTACGGCGGTCAAAGAGAATGGAAAACATGTCCTCACCGACAGCACAGCCGGATCGTCATCAGCGGACTGGGTGG
The DNA here is from genome assembly GCA_021820965.1 of Bacillota bacterium. Taxonomy (GTDB): domain Bacteria; phylum Bacillota; class Sulfobacillia; order Sulfobacillales; family Sulfobacillaceae; genus Sulfobacillus_B. The sequence continues at coordinate 7,873 of JAKACZ010000005.1, forward strand.
GTCCCCACTTTGCCGAAGGCGTCCGCGCCTTTGTGGAAAAGAGGGAACCGTCATTTGTGGAGAGAATATCGATAACAGATACGGCTCCTTGCAGGTAACCTTGGGGGCGTACCAATCGATCAACAATGATCTTATTTATCAGTATCCTTTGTATTGAGGGAAGGAGTCGGAATTATGGGTCAGATGATTGGACAGACCGTACCGCAATCGAGGACCCCGCTTACTCGTCAGCAACGCAGTGGATTTTGGGCAGCCTGGACGGGCTGGCTGCTGGATGGCATGGATTCAGTGATCTATGCCCTAGTGCTGGGCCCCGCCATGGTGACTTTGCTCCCCAAAAGCGGGATCGCTGCGACCACGGGTAATGTGGGGTTGTACGGCGCTATTCTGTTTGCCCTCTTTCTCGTGGGGTGGGGCTTGTCCATGGTCTGGGGCCCCTTGGCCGATCGCGTCGGTCGCGCACGGATCTTGATGGTCACCATTCTGGTATACGCGGTATTTACTTTTCTAAGCGGCTTCGCCCAAAACATTTGGGAACTTGCGATCTTCCGCTTGCTGGCCGGGCTCGGAATCGGCGGCGAATGGTCGATGGCTGGCACCTTTGTCGCGGAGTCGTGGCCCGAAGATCGGCGGAAAATGGGTGCCGGGTATTTACAGACAGCCTATTACGCCGGCTTCTTCGTGGCTGCGGCGTTAAACTATACAGTAGGCGCCACGTTTGGCTGGCGGGCCATGTTTTTTGTCGGCTTAATTCCAGCCTTTGTGTCGTTTTGGGTGCTCTTTGGCGTCCGTGAACCAGAACGCTTTGAACAGGCTAAACAGCGCGCAGACAAGCGGTTACCGTTGGCTAAAATTTTCGACCCGGCGTACCGCAAGCGCACCCTGATCAACTCGGTTCTCTTGACCGTCGCCATCATCGGCCTCTGGGCAGGAACAGTCTATGAACCGACAGCTGTTGAGGAAGTCGCCAAGAGACTCGGCGACACCGGTGCACAGATCGTGCACATGGCGTCGTTTAGTACCGGCATCCTCTCCATCGGTACGATTATCGGATGTCTCCTGCTTGTTCCCTTGGCGGAGCGGTTTGGGCGAAAGGCGACCCTGGCGGGTTACTTCAGTCTCATGCTCGTCAGCATTGTCCTCGCTTTTGGGTGGGCCTTTTACTTGCCCCATGCGATAACTCCGTTGCTCGTCATTCTCTTCTTCCTAGGAATCGGGGGCGCCAACTTCGCCATGTTCAGCTTGTGGCTCCCCGAGCAGTACCCGACCGACCGGCGCGCGAGCGCCTTCGCCTTCTCCACGTCTATCGGTCGATTTATTGGTGCGGGTGTAACATTTCTCATTGGCGCTCTCATCCATGGGATGGGCACGTTAGGAACGCCCGTGGCGTTGACCGCCATTGCGTTTGGCATTGGACTCCTATTCATCCCGGCAGGCGTGGAGACTCGAGGCCTGACGTTGCCCGAATAGGTAGCTCGACCTAACGCCTGTAAGAGAGGGTTTTCTGTCAACCGCAAAAAACCTTAGACGGCGCAATTGAGACGTGCTAACCGTGACACCGTTGTAAAGGCTGAATGCGCGTCCCCGCCCACTGTGCAGCGGCGGCCGGGTTAGTGCGGGGGCCATTCAAGAGTTCCTCGCCTTCTCTGGCCGCCTTTCGTTCCGCGAGGGCGAGATGATGGAATGTGTAGGTCACGGTTAGCCAATGCGTGAGAACAAGAGGTTTGTGTAGTCCAGGGTCCTGACCCCGGATCGGGAGTCCTCCAAATGTGCTGAAATCCAAGGCACGCGCGACCATCCATGCTTCGAATGCCGTGTTGGGTCGTATACTACACAAACCCCACATGCTGGGCGGAGTCCCAATGGCTCGGGCAATTACCACCAGAACATAAGGGGTTGGTTTTGAAATGTTGGCGTTGGACAATGTGGTGGTGCTCGACCTCACCCGGATTTTGACAGGCCCATTTTGCACGATGATGCTCGCCGACTTTGGGGCAGAGGTGATTAAAATCGAACCGCCGCAGGGTGACGACACCCGGCGGTGGGGGCCACCATTCGTCCACGGCGAGAGTGCCTATTACCTCTCTGTCAACCGGAACAAGCAGTCGATTATTCTAGACTTTCGCGAGGAGGCGGAGCGGGCGCTGTTCCTCGATATGGTGCGTGAAGCAGACGTGGTAGTGGAGAACTATCGCCCGGGTACCATGGCGCGATGGGGACTGGACTATGACCACTTAAAAGCGGTGAACCCCCAAATCATCGTGGCCTCCATTTCCGGATTTGGTGCCACCGGACCGGGGAGCACGCGGCCCGGCTACGACGTGGTAGCGCAGGCCATGAGCGGGCTCATGGCCGTCACCGGAGACGGCACGGGTCCCATGAAGGCAGGGTTCTCGGTGGGCGACATTGGCGCAGGGATGTGGGCCGCCTACGGCATCATGGTTGCGCTCTGGGCCCGTGCCCGCACGGGAGAAGGACAGTGGATTGACACTTCGCTTTATGAGGCGCTCATCTCCTGGCAGACCTACCTCGCTGGTAACTATTTTGCAACAGGAGAAGAGCCGCGGCCACTGGGGTCCGCCCATCCCAATATCGCACCGTATCAAGCACTCAAGGCCCGCGACGGGCACCTTGTGGTCGCCTGTGGTAACGACGTCTTATGGGCTAAAATGGTCGAAGCGTGCGCGATTCCTTTCGGCGATGACCCGAAGTTTCGGACCAACGCAGACCGCATCATACATCGGGATGAACTGATAGCGCGGCTGGAACGCGAGGTGTTTCCCGCACGGTCGGTTCAAGAGTGGCTCCGCATTCTCAGCGAGGCCGGGATTCCGGCGGCTCCCATCCAAAGCTTTGCCGACATCTTCGCCGATCCTCAGGTCAGAGCGCGGGAGATGGTCGAATCCGTCGAACACCCCACGGCGGGTGCCATTCGGCAATTGGGCATTCCCGTCAAATTGAGTGGCACGCCTGGGGAGATCAGGAGGCCACCGCCTCTTTTGGATGAACACCGGGATGAGATACTCAAACGATTTCGAGGGCCCCGTTAAGCGAGGAGCCCCTGGCGCTTCGGACCAGGCGCACCGAATATCGAACTGGTGCGCTGGCCCGACACGCATGTAAGTCAAAGAAGGGATACCAATTGCGTCTTGACCCCCAAAAATGCCATAGCCTCTGGGCACCCCATTTTGCGGACGGCAAGGGTCCGGTCATGAACTGATGGCCATTTGCCCCCAGGGGTTGGGCAAGCCTTGCGCCACGGCATTGGAAATTCCGCGCGCGAAGGAAACCGCCCCAAGACCCGTTTAGTCGACCTAAGACAGTCCCCCAAGAATCGCCGAGAAGGGCGTTTTCGAGGCTTTATCTCCTTCGAATTGGGCTACAATAGCGGCGCGCAGCAACGAGGACGGATTTGCCCCCGACGGCTCGTAGAAATCGTCAGTAGAGAGGGCAACATCATGGCCCTCAGTGCCAAAGAGGCGTTGCAGGCCCACAGCGTCAGGAACCCGCCCGCCTTATGGATCAACTGCGTCAACAGGTCATCCAGCCCGTAGCGGCAGAAGAACTTCGTAAAATGCGTGATGACGGCCGGTTATGAATACCCAGGTTGTTTTGGACACGTCGGTCACCATCAGTTGGATGCTCCCTGATGAGGATCAGGATGCGGCGCTCCATTTGCGGGCACGTGCTATTGAGGACTCAACCTTGCGCCTTCTCGTGCCCCCGATATTTTGGTCGGAAATCACTAACGTTCTGACTAGGGCATCAGGCGATCCCACATCGATCAGCCATTTGCGGGACACGCACTTAATGCCCTCCAAGACTTTGGCATTGATGAGTATCATGTGAGGTCGCAAGATAGCCTGACTCTTGCCATAAGCACGCAAATCAGCGCCTATGATGCCCAATATCTTGTCCTGGCTCAAAATGCCTCGGCACCGTTATGGACTCTTGACAAGCGTCTACAGCACGTGGCAAAACTGCAAGGACTCACCGTGGAATCTTAGATATTGTGATCCTATGATGGATACTACTGTCCCATTGGCCGTGGTCTGGCGTGCCAGAGAGCAATGAGTAAGTCGGGGAATTTGAACGGTGTCTCACAAGATTTCCTAGCCGAGGTCATGGTATCCGTGAATCCAAACTTGGTCGACAGTCTTCATCGCATGCTGCGGCCCGTTGGGATAGGCCCTGGTAAAGTCTTGGGACATCCCGATTAAGGCTCGCCACGCAAGTGTCGAAACACCACGTCAGAAGAACCGGCCCGCGGCGCCAGGGCGTGAGCAAAGTTTTCCAATAAGGACACTGGACTAGACATGGTGTCTGTGAGAAGATGATAGGGTCGAATTTAATAGAAGGAGGCCATTTCGATGCCCCGTACGTTCGATGAGCCATTTTGGATTGGCGATCGCTATTTTTCGCTGGACGATATCGCACTCATTCAAGACACCTTACGCCGGTTCCATCGCTTGAGCCGGGGGGAAATCGTGCAGACCCTGTGTGAAAACCTGCCCTGGACGACGCCGGGCGGGAAACCGCGACTGTGGGCCTGTAATGAACTCTTGGATGCCATTGAGGCCTCCGAGTGGATGCCGGTGCCCCCGAAGGCGGCGCGGACGCATGCGACAGCCCGGGCGGAAATCCAAAGCACCCCGCTGGCTCCCGCCCATCTGGTAGCAGCACTGCGAGACGTACAGCCCATCACGGTGGATCCCGTGCCGTCCGCGGAGTTGCCCGTCTGGAATGCGACTGTGGCGACCTATCATCCCTTAGGCTTTCAGCGTGCGTTTGGCGCACGCCAACACTATTGGATCTGGGCGCATGGCGGCCCCGAGCCGGTGCGGCTCGGAGGACTGCTCTTTGCCACGGCCGCCCATAAGCTCGCGGCGCGGGATGAGTGGATTGGGTGGGATGCGGCAACGCGCGCCCGCTTTCGGTCCCGGATCGTGAACAATAGTCGGTATCTGATCCTGCCCGGCGTCGCAGTGCCGCACTTGGCGAGTCACGTGTTGGCCTTGGCCGCGCGGCGCCTTCGGGCTGATTGGCTGGCTCGCTATGGCTTTGCTCCAGTGCTGCTAGAGACCTTTGTGGAAGAACCCTGGGTGGGCACCTGTTATGCGGCCGCCAATTGGCATCTGTTGGGGTACACGACCGGGCGCGGACGGACCGGCACGCACCGACAGACGCTGCCCTCCAAGAGTGTGTGGGTGTATCCGTTGGTTCGGCACTGGCGCACCGCTTTAGTGGAGCCGTGGCCGACGCCCGCCCTCGCGGAGGATGACGAGGGATAAAGGCGTGACCGCCGCTGCAACCGTCCTTATGTCGAGAAGCCAACACCAATGTCACGTGTCTCCAGCGCCCACGAGCGGCTGGCGCACGAAGACACCCACGTGACAGGTGGCGCCAACACGGCCCAATATTTCGGCCGGCGCCGGTGCCCCGGGGGAGCGTTCGCCGTCAGAGGTACCGTTCTTTTGTGGGTTGTCTAACGCAAAACACAAATACCCTCGCGATAGAACCGAGGTCCTTAGACGTGAGTTCTGTGTGCTTCAGTGGTCTTTTTGACCTGGTATACTTCTGCCTATCCCATAGGTAGGCAATGTAGGAGAACCGCTCTGAAAATCCTCAACAAACGTATACATTTGAGAGGATTTGCGCTGATTGTTCGCTCTCTGCCGATGGGCCTACCCTTCAGCCATACCGCATGACCAAAGTACTCATCGTCACGCTAGAGTCCATCCAGCCGAGCGGTGTGCCCCAAAGGGTCTCCTTCCGGCGACGGAACCTCTCCATCAGGATGGCCCTCACTCGTTCTTTGGGTGTCCAAAGCCGAATCTCAGCATCATCCAGTCTGGCAAGCAGGTTCATTTCGGCCACAACGTCCGCATCACCATCCCACCCGCATGTCAGGCAGTGAAACCGGTCCCCATGCCGATTGTCCTGGTGAACAGACCCGCACGTCGGATTGGGACAGGTTTGACTGGTCTATGCAGCGTTGACCGTTTCAAGGCGGGAACCTCCCGCCTCGGTACGAAACTCCAGTTCTTTTGCTACTTTGCCAATACTGACCTTCATGCCTAGATTAGAGACATAATAAGCAAGTCTGTCGATAAGTCATCAACAGTTAGTGAGCAGTTTCTACCCCCGTGCCGGCCGTGGAGCTGCCGGTCTGGAATGCGGCCACGCGACCTATCATCCCTGAGGCTTTCCTCGCGCATTTGGCTATATTCACGCCGTTATACGAAAGGGCGAGGAGCAACGCCCCGAGGCGCCACTTTCAGTCCGCAGCAATCTTAGGCGGAGAATGGACCGTCATGTCCTCCAAGTTCCCCGGGGTGCGCAAGAGTTCAATAACAAACCCGAGACTACCAAGCGCTGCTAAGAGCCATGCCCAATAGAGCGGCAGAACGTGCAACAGGATACCCGCAGCCAGCGAGCCCACCGGGCTCGCGAGACCAAAAAGCGTCATAATCAACCCGAAGACACGGCCCCGAATGGCCGGCGGAATAATCCTTTGCCACCAGGCCATAGCCACCGCGTTGCCCACGCCATTACAAATACCGGTACCCAGCATCATAGAGGCGGACAAGAAAGGCCAATCGGACCCCGCAAAGGCAAACAAGAACACGACTTGCGTTCCGAACACGGCAGCAAAGGCCGTTTTAAGGCGCATCTTGGCAAACTGTCCGCTAAACACACCGCCCAACACCATGCCGCCCGCCCACGCGCCATAGACAATACCGTACCAGAGAGCACCGCTAAGGAGATGCCGATGCACCCATAGTGGGAGCATGATTATCCCGGCGACAAACGCAAAGTTCATGAGAACAATCCAGGGCAGCAACCGCATTAGCCCCGGGATTGTCCGAAAGGCGTGCCACCCTTCCACGACACTCGTCATTAACCCTGAACCGCCCGAGCCCGGTCGGTCTGCATCGGGACTGACATGGGGCCGCCCGACTATCCGCATCATCAACCAAATGGCCAGAGCGGAAAGCCAATACGAACTCATGTCCCAGCCAAAAATCACCGGGATCCCTATCGCCGCCACTGCAGCCCCGCCCAGTGCATACCCTATAGCCGACGACAATTGGGACGTGACTCCATAGATGCCATTGGCGGCCACTAAGTCCTGAGACGCTACCATTTGCGGAATCATCACCGTTTCAGCGGGATAAAAAAGGGCCGAGCCGAGTGACTCGACACCCAAAAGAACGATCACCACCCAGACCAGTGATCCTGGCACCGCCAACAGCAATAACCCAGCCAGAACGGCCGTACCACGAACCATGTCGGTCAAGAGCATCACTTTTCGGGGATCATATCGGTCGACAATTACCCCACCGATGAGGCTTAACAGTGCTGGAATGGTCATCGCAAGCCCAGCGACGGCAAGAAGGAAGGGATCGCGCAGTTGTATTTCCCATAGGCCCAAGACATAGAAAACGGCGTTGCCCAATTGTGACAACAGTTGGCCAATCCATACCCAACGAAATCCAGAATATCGCATAAGAACGTTCATGACGTTTTCCCACCTGCCATTAGCGTACCATACTCATACCGTTGGTCCGCCGCAAGAATTGTCGCCTCAGACCCTGATTACAAAAAGAGGGCCGCTTCCCCCGATGAGAGAAACGGACCTGCCCAACGGCCAACGTGCGACGGACTCGTTTTGCCCGAAGGCACCAGCAGACCCGCCTCGGTGGCGTAAAAGCCCATTGTCTCGATACCACAAGTTCTTTAAGCAAGAGCGTGGCCGCTGCGCGAATGATGCCTAAAGGCGCCCACCAGTGCCAATGCCCCATTGGATGCTGACAAACGATGATAACTATGGGTCGGGAAAACGCGGAATTCCCCCCGCCCCAGCAGCACCACCTCGCCATCTACTTCGGTCTCAACCTCACCCTCTACAACGTAAAGCCATTCGAAACGATCAGGGTGTTGGTGAAGAGGAAAATGTCCACCGATCGCGATGCGCATAAGCTTGACTGTTCCGCCGTCCACGTCCACTAAGATACGTTGTGTCACACCCAAGTCGGCCTTGCCGACCGTTTCCCACTCTTCGGCCAAATGGTCCGCCCTCCTCGCTCTGAGTACGATCATAGCATTTCCGAAACGCATTGGCCCAAGGAATTACGCGAAGGAAACAAGGGTGCCCTGTGAGAACGCGCACGAAATTGCATATCTTAGTGACCGCGGTCACAGATGAAGGCCGGGACTGAGTTACGATGAAAGCGACCGTAAATACTCCGTATGGGGAGGAATGTACAATGACCAACCAGGAAACAGCTCGGGCGATGAAAAGCCACCATGCGCAGATGGCCAAGGAACTCAATGACCTTGTTCTAGCCATCTCAACCTCCGAAGCCGCATGGGAGTCGGCGCGAAATGCCGTAGCCAGCTATCTCCGTGAGCAAGTGTTGCCACACGCCGCTGCGGAAGAGTCGACCGTATACCGCGTGGGAGCGAAAGAGGAGAGCTTAAAGGCGCTGATCGACTCCATGCTGTTCGAACACACCATCATCAAAGGTGTGGCCGAACGGATTGAGTCGTCCAAGGGACGTGATGAGTCCCTCATTCTAGCTGCCGAAGCCGCCAAGCTCTTCGAAGTCCATGCGGAAAAGGAAAATCGCTTTATTATTGATTTCCTGGAGCCTCGAAACGATGTGGACCTGGGAGCGGTCTTGGGCGACATGCACCAACTGCTGGCTCATTAGAGATATCCCGCCAATACATAGGAGCACGGCTTCCCGGTTTAAACCGGTGCCGCGCTCCCATTGTTCTGTGGATGGCGTGCTCCCATTTCTAACGCGGGTAGATGCGTAGGTTACCCAGCCGCTGGAGCTCGTCGCAAGTCCTCTTCTCCAAGTTTATTCAAGCGCCCATATAATAACGCGCCCGGTTCAGGGCGAAGGCGCCCCCTGCCAATCTGGGGATTTCCTCCGACTGTCGGTCATCCCCTGCTTTCGGGCTAATCTGGGGATTTCCTCCGACTGTCGGTCATTGAACGTTGACCCGAACGGGTTCGCTTGCATCCATGTGCAAACACTCGTGTCGTCCACATTGGAACAATCATAGAGCCCTATCAACAAGGCGGCGGGCTGAACCGCCATCGTGCCTCTGGCTATCGGGCACACCGGGATAGGGTCGGCACGGCGCAAGGTATCCTCAATCAGGGGATGCATCCGTGGGCGATCCGCCCCGGAGACTGGTGGGCACCCCGAACAGGTCACGTATCGCCGTTCAGCCACGACCAGGGGCATTAAAGCGTCGTTGCGGCTGGATAGAACCACTCTTAGAAGTCCCCGACCAGGGATCAGCGGTGGCGAGTCCCCCAGAGTCTCATAACCCGCGACTGAACCAGCCCGGTTCCCCTGGACTGTGCACCCTTTAGGGGAAGGGTGGGTTCAATATATAACACGTGGACCGGCAAGCGCTGGTCAATGGAGATGATCGACCGATCCCCCGGCTACTCCCAGCCGTGATTTCAGGGCCTCTTTTTCCTTGACCGATTGGTTGGCAATTTTACTCCGGATCACTGGCATCCATGCGTCCACCACAGCGCGCAAATCTTGGCAAATCATCCGGAGTATGTAATAATACTCCTATAGTAAAAGGAGTGACGACAAGGATGGCAAACCTACTGTATGAGGAAGGACTTAAAGTGGTCACCGAGCTTCCCGACCCCGCTGAGCATAGAGAGGTCCCGGCGTTGGTGGCCGACGCTGTGCGCACCATACTGGGCGCAATGGGGGAGGATCCCCGCCGGGAAGGATTGCGCGAGACGCCCAGCCGTGTGGCACGGGCTCTCGCCGAATTATTTTCCGGACTTGGCCAAGATCCGGCTGACGCCATTTCAGTAGAATTTCATGAGCACTACCAGGGGGTTGTGCTGGTTCGGGACATTCCCTTTTATTCGCTCTGCGAGCATCACTTGTTACCATTCTATGGGAAGGCGCATGTAGCCTATCAACCGGCTAACGGGGTGTTAACAGGCTTATCCAAGCTGGCACGGGTGGTAGAGGTGGCAAGCCATCGGCCTCAGGTACAGGAACGGTTAACAGATATGGTCGCGGATGCTTTAACGCGGCGCCTACAGCCTCAGGGCGTTCTTGTATTGGTGGAAGCCGAGCACCTCTGCATGGCCATGCGGGGCGTGCAAAAAATTGGGTCTAAGACGGTGACAGTCAGTGCTTCGGGAACGCTGGCCGAAGGCCAGCCGGGCCATTGGGTGTTAATGCAGCAACTGTCCACCGGAGGAGGACACTAATGCGGCCGGATGATCAGGAAATTCTCACCGACCTGCAAGGGTTGGGCATGAGCGCGTTAGCCAGCCGGGTATACTTGGAGCTGTTAAGAACCGGTCAATGGGTTACCGGGTACGAGGTCGCCAAGGCTCTCGGAGTTGCTCGGGCCAATGTTTATGATGCTCTGCGCCTTTTGGTCAAAGAAGGCTTTGCCCGGCGCATGGCTTTCGGCTCCGCCGAAAAATATTCGGCGGTGCCGTTCTCCGTTGCGGCAGGGCAACTGTACCAGGAGATGGAATCGCGATTGAAGCGGCTTCAAGAGCGACTGCCGCCGGGACGCCGACCGAGTATGTGGCAGGGCATAAGCTGGAAAGTGTTTCGCCAAGAAGCCGATACGCTGCTCCGCCAAGCCCGCAACCACGTGGCCATTGGCACCTCTCCCGCGCCCGTGCGCTACATCAGCGACGTGTTGGCGAGCGCGCCCGAACCCTCCCTCGAAGTAGCTTACCACTGCTGGGCAGGCTGCCCGGAGTCGGGGTGCGGTGTGTGCCAGCCTCCGGTAACGCATCTCGTGCCATGGACTAACGAACCGTCGTGCCTGATTGTAGTGGACGATCGGCTGGCTGTCGGCACCTGGGGCAGAGAAGAGGAGGCTACGGTGTTAGTAACCGACTACCCAGCTGTAGTGGCGGGCTGGCGCGCTTTGCTTCACGAAAGAGAAGCCTAGCTAGGTGCCGTTCGACGCTGTGACAACGAGCCGTCCGCTCGTTAAAGAATGCTTTTCACCGCTCGGCATCTTCGAACCTTGACGAAAGGTCGTTTCAGTCATACGATGGGCCGAACTTCGGACCGGAAGCTCCCTTCCCGAGTGGCTGGTAGCCGGGCATTCGGACGTGCGCGGAGCGGATGGGGCCTTAACTGGGCCGCGGTGGAAGACCCGCGTTCGGGCACGGAGCAGGGATAGCAGAAGCGGCCCGTCCCGCCCTCCGCGTGAACGATGATATAGTGACATATCAAAGGCGCCGATGTCTTGGGAGGATAAACGAAGAAAGGGGATTTTATTTTATGGAACACTATCGATACATCGTTATCGGTGGAGGAATGGCCGGTCACGCCGCTGTTCAAGCAATACTGGAGCAAGATTCGCAAGGCACTATTTTGGTGATTGGGGACGAGCCGTTTGCACCGTATAGGCGGCCGCCGCTGTCCAAGGCCCTTTGGAAGGGCGAGCGCCTGGAGGATATTTGGCTAAGCGTGGGTTCAGAGGATGATCGACTAAATTTTCATTTGGGCAGCCGGGTGCAAAATATCAATGTCGACGAGAAGCGTGTCGAGGTGGCCGATGGGGCGACATGGCAGTTCGAGAAGTTGCTCCTGGTCACGGGCGGGCGCCCTCGCGTGCTCGCTGGATCCCGTAAGAGAGTCTTTTATCCGGGCCACCTCACCGAGCACGTTCGGCTGCATAAGCATTTAGGTGACGAGCCGCGCGATGTGCTGGTTGTGGGGGGCGGTTTCATCGGATCCGAAATGGCGGCCGTCCTGTCGGAGCGGGGCCACCAGGTAAAGTGGCTGATGATGGAAGACCGCCCGTTCGCCCGGATGTTCCCGGAGAGTTTAGGAAACCACCTAGCCAGCGCCTATCGCGAACACGGGGTGGAAATCCACACCCGCGTTGGTGTAACGCGCTTTGACGAAGCCGCCGCCGGCGTACTGGCCGTCATGGATAATGGACGGTCCATTGCGGCCGAGCTGGCAGTGGTCGGGGCAGGATTCGAGCCCAACGTCGAACTGGCGCAAAAGGCTGGGCTGATGTCGGCAGGTCCGGGGGTGCCCGTCAATGAGTTCGGCCAAACGGTTCACCCGAATATCTATGCAGCGGGCGACGTGGCAGTGTCGGCAGTCGATCTGCACCTTATGATGCACGAGGATCACGCCCTGTCGCAAGGCCGCGCCGTGGGCACCAACATGGCGGGTGGACGCGCCGCCTACACGGAACGCTCCTTTTTCTATTCCGATTTGTATCATTGGGGATATGAAGCTGTTGGCGACCTCAACACCCGCCACCGCGTAGTGGAGGACTGGGTTGTTCCCGGCGACGAGGGTGTCCTTTATTACCTGGAGGGCGATCGACTGGTGGGCGTGCTAAATTGGAATGTGTGGGACGGTGTTCCGACCGCACGCGCCCTCTTGGAAATGCCCCGCCGTTGGACGGATGAGGAACTTCGCGGACAGATCCGCAACGGCTGACTGCCTGACTCCGTGCGTCGACTCAGAGGAGCGGCAAGGCGCGGCATTTGTTGCCGACGGCGATCTGCTCTTTATGCCGGCCGTTTGACCGCTTTTCGTAACCGTAGGCGTCCTTACTCACCCGAGAGCAGGCCGGCATTGAGTGGGAGAAGTGAGAGGGTAATAGATTGGGATTGGGACAACGCCTGCGCCTGGGGATGGACGGCCGTGTCAGCGCCGGATAAAGGCGTTCCGCGACCGACACGCCGAGCCACCCCCAGCCAGGATGAAGCCAGATCTGGGCCGATCTCACGCCGGCATTATCAAAAGGCCTTCAAGCTTCCCCAATCGCCCTGATAGAGACTGGCTAACGAGAGATCAGGATTCCGAGCACAATCGCTCACGATTCGCAACGCTCGCGCGGTTAACCGCGCATCGCCGAAGGACGCATTGCCGAGTTCGCGAAACACCCAAGGATCGATGGATGGCTGAGGTCGAACATTTGGGATGACCATACCAGAGATATTCGACATCCCGGGACAAATCCCTTTGGGAACCGGCCCACGATCAAAATTTTTTCTTCGGCTGAGAATCGCAGGCCCTGCGTGATGATGATGCCATAATTTGGCGGCTGCCCTTCAAAAGATGTGAGTAAAGATTAGATGTGTGGCAGCGCACCCATCGCCCGAGACCCATAGGATGTCGGAGCGGTTGTGCTGAATCATCGGGGGCGTTTCCTACTCAGAGCCTTGCAGGGGTTGATGGAGCCCCGGTGGAAGCTGGTCAGGTTCGTCGGTTTTTGTTAGGAGCGCCCAGTGGGGCTTGTCATCATCATCCCCGGTGTGCTGCGCCACGAAGGACACCACAAAGCGACAATATCCGCGCGGATCACGTTTTTGACGAAACCGCACCGAACCCATTAGCCGCCGCACCACCGACCCCCACTCGCGAAAGTGGATCTCCTGCTCGTCACCGCTGGTCCAGACCTTATCTGCCACCTCTTTGAGTTCAGGATTGAAGGCGGGATCAAAGCTCATGGTGAGGTTGGTAGCAAGTTGCCGTACCGCATCCGGCAGCTGGTCCCAACTGCGGGTCGGCCCGCCCGTCGCGCGATCATAGGCATGTAGTCCAACGGCAGCCAAGGCTTGTAAAATTTGGTCATCCGAGTAAATGACTTCTTTTTTGACGAATGAGGCCAATTGCTGCTCTAAACAGTGAAATGGCACGGTCATCGCGACTTCTTGGCCGCGGATGTCCCTAAACTGATCTTGAATGCGCGTGAACTGCTGCACAACATTGGTCGACTTTAATTCGTAGCTCATTTCGGTTAGTCCCTCCATGAGTTACACTATCACAAGAGATTGTGCGCGGTAAATTGTGGTGAACCATGCACGCCGCAAAAGGGAGATGATGTGCAAAGCTATGCCTAAGGACACGGGCTATCGGTGGGTATGGACCGGCAAATCCGGGAACACAGCAGGAAAGCCGAAGAGGGCACGGTCGTCGACCGGCCCATCGTGGCTCTACGAATTAGAGGTCACCTTATTGGACAGTGAGCCCGCCATTTGGCGACGTTTTACCGTTCCCTCCACGCTGCAGCTGACACAACTTCACGAAGCGCTGCTGGCGGTCATGGGGTGGCATGGGACCCATGTGTTTGAGTTTATCGTCGACGGCACACATTATTCCGATCCGGATATGGACGACCAGGGGGAAATGTCGGATGCGGCTGGCATCCGACTCGATGACGCGTTGACCCGGGGTGATGGCGTGCTGCAGTATATCTACGACTGGGGTGATTATTGGCAGCATGTATTGAAGCGGATTGACTTCCGTCCCCGCAAATCGGGGGAAGCGGTGGCCAAAATTCTGGTTGGGGCGCGGGCGTGCCCACCCGAAGATGTGGGCGGAATCGGTGGATACCGGGACTTTCTCACGGCAGTTACGAACCCGGACCACCCTGAGCATCAGGAGTCACTGGAGTGGGTAGGGGGGCCATGGAATGCCGAGCATTTCGACCGTGCGGAAGCTCAGCGTCGGTTAACGGCGGCTGCCCGACGGGGCCGTTGGGCTAGCAGCTGAGGGGTCTGGCCGGCACCGCAAGAAGCCGCGAATCAGGGTGTGGGTTGACGTCATCACAATCACCAAACAGCGGGGGAAGGCGAGCAAGTACACTCCTTGCGCATCATTTGTGTTCATCACCTACCTATGGGAAAGGAGGTCAAATCTGAGCCCGCGACTTTTTGAGTGTGATGCCCCAGGTTCCCCTCGAGCGGCTGCCCACACGTTTAACACCGTCGATGTTTCCGGGCCCCTACACACAGACCATCAGTCGGCATCGCCATGTGTTCATCATGGCGATGCGCGACGATATCAAAGTGCGCCACCAGCTTTCCTCCCCTCTCCCGGAGTGCCGCCTGGGCGATGATGGTCTGACCCGTCGCGAGTATTTGACATTGGCCGCGCGGACCACGGTGGCCACATGCTTCACTGTCCGAAGGCCCCCACGCTCGACCGTCGCCACGCCGAGTTACGGAATGGCCCCGTAACCCGCACGTCATCATGATGGTCGGTGTGAAGAAGATCCTCGACAAGCCGCTTGAACTCAGATTTCGAGATGAGTCCCTGCGCATAACGCTCTCGCGCCAGGTCCAAGGGAACCGACTTAGGGCGTATAGTGCTCCTTTTCCGGCGATACCAATGACGGCGTGAGGTGGTCTGGTTTAGACGGGTATCCGGAATTCATGATTGATCACAGACTTTTCACTCACCGTCAGAGTGGCACGTTTCAGGTGGATCGGGGCAATGGTTGGGTTAAGATTTTTAGCAAAAGAGGTGGATCCAGGTTCCACCTCTTAGTGTACTAACGCCCCCGAGAGACCATGTCATTGACATCGTGAAGTATGGAGTTAAAGGGGGCGTTTCTGTGGCCATTCATAAGCTGTCCCCAGAGCGGTCGTTCCCCATGGACCGAGCGATCGCCACGGCTGTCTCCACGGGCAGGTCGTGTCCCCGGACGAGGACATCGTTATAGAAGTTGCCCTCGGCCCATTGCCACTTGTAGTATGTGTCGCTTTGATAACCTGGCCACCGGTAGCCAAGACCATCGTGCACCGTCGTCAATAATTCCTCGATCCCACCACTACCGACGACAAGTCTTCGGTTGTAATAGGGGCTCTCCAGCACCGTGTGGGGGGCTCGCGGATTGTCAAATTGCATCACCTGGGCCGACACTTGCACGACCTCCCCGGCATGCCGTTCAAAAAACTCCGGGGAAATCGACGGCAGGGTGGGGGTTCCTAATTCGGCTATCACTGCTTGCGATAGCCATAGTTGAAATAACACGCCGATCAGACCCAATTCCGCCGCAGTAAAGGGAGGGTGAGAACCGATCCCTCGACCTTCCCACAGGCGCCCCGCATGTTCCCCGACCAGCTGCATTTCCGGCAGTGCCACAAAGGCGGTTGAGGCGGGCAGTTTGGGGAGGATGGGATTCGGGTACGGCGCACGTCGCTGAAGAATTGGGTTCAGTCGGTTCTTATCGTCTTGGTTCCCCATGTCACCCTCCATCCCGTGTACCACGCGAACCGACTCCGCTAACACAACTGCTGTCAACACGAACACTCATCGACCAAATTATACCAAGGAACCTCCTATGCTCTTAGTGCACCTTGCCCCCGAGTCGCGCTGATTAGGCATGTGAAGTGTTGCTCACTGCCGTCCTTAGTTCTTGACCGCAAAGTTGGCCACCGGAGCCGGGACTTCCCGAGCGATTCGCGCCATTGTCGGCGGAACTTTGGTGGGGTCAATCGCACCGGTCTGCGTGAGCGCTCGCTGAAATTCATGGGCGGCGTCCCGCATGAAGGCCTTGCCACTGGTGTACTGGCGGGCGGTGACGCGGTGTGGGTGGGTGAGCATGTATTCGACGTTGGCCAAGGCATCCGCCACCGTCTGTTCGTGCGCCGTGCCCTCGGGCGTCATGGCCATGGTCGACAAGACACCCGAGGCCACGCTGATGGCGTAATCGGCGGTCGGTGCACCGACCCGATGGTCGTTCAGTTCGGCATTCGCGAGGATCACATCGTGCGCGGCTCCACTCATGCGAGTCACATAGTCGTGCTGTCGCTCGCCGTGCAAATGAATGCCCCAGACCAAGAGGCCGATATTCGCCAATACGGACACGCCCACCGCCACCCCGAGCACCGTGCGTTGCCGCCCCATATGAGCCACTCCTTCTTAGTTGCATTGCTGGACCTTCGTTGTTGGAAGTCATATTCTTTATGGTCGACTGGAAGTTCTGTGGGACATACGCGCCCTACAATGCCGGAACAATAACCATCAGTCTGAAAAACTTCGACGTCGGCCGGTGTGAGTCGCTGACTATCCCAGGCGTTTGTTTGAATTAAGTCAAACGCCACCGTTTGGCCTTCTTTGAGAAAGCGACACCCCGTCGGAAATCTGACCGGGTCGGACCTAATCGCGCTGAAGTGAACGAAAACATGGTTGCCATCCTTGCCGTCCATCATAATGCGACCATAGCCTTTGTCCTCCTTGTACCACTTCAGAATCCCTTCGCGTCTGAACATTGGTCAAACCTCCCATCGGACCCCGGGTCACAAGGAGCCGCCTCCTTTTACGCGCGGCCGGAAAAGCTCCATGGCCGCGTCGGAGACGGCTGATTGACTAGTGCCGGGCGGTCATGCCTCGATTGCTGCGCGGCACATTGCTATCCACGCAATATTAAATTTAAGCAAATCGGTCATCACTTAGCTGTCGCATCTCAACGAGTGGATTGGTCACGCGTCGGCGAAGCGCTAGGGCGGGGCCGAAACGCTATGAACCAACCGGGGCGTTTTTACTGGCCGGCATCTTAAAGCATCTCCGTTTCAGGGGATACACGAAATCAAAACCCCGACCGCGAAACGTTGTCCCGTACTTCTAATCGCCCAAGACGCATTCGGCCGACTCACGCGGCATCCTCGTGTTGTCTTGATCTTGCCGCGACGGTAGGGTTACCTCTAGCACCGGATCTCGCCCCGGCTTGCCCAAAAGAAACCCCTGCCCGACCGTCACGCCAAGGTCCTTAAGCGTCCACAACTCTGCGGGCGTTTCGATCCCCTCCGCTATAAGCGTCATGCCTAATTCGCGGCACATACGCACCATGGCCTTGACAATGATTTGCCGTTTGGGATCCTGGTCCAACTCCGCCACAATGACGCGATCCAATTTCAACACATCGGGCTCTAAGGTTAGAATGGCGCCAATTCCCATGTACCCGGCCCCGTAGTCGTCGAGCGCAATCGCGTGTCCGGCCTTGCGCCAAGCCTGCACTTGCGCCAGCAACGAGGGATTGGTCAAGACGGGCTGCTGCTCCGAGAGTTCTAAGACCACGCCCCTCGGATCGACGTCGGGATGTCCCGGCATTGCGGGGATTTCAGGAGACATGGCATCGATATTGATGAATAGCTTCTGATGAGCCGGCAAGTCCGGTAGCCGACGCAGTGCCAAATCTCGCGCAATCGCTTCTAATGTGACGCGATGGCCCAATTGCGTGGCTTTCACGAAAAGTGCGGCCGGGGATTCCCATTCCGTGCCGGGAGCGCCTCGCAACAATGCCTCGTGCGCCAACACACGGCCGGTGTTTAAATCCACCAGCGGTTGCAGTGCTGACCATAGTCCGTATCCCACAGATGCCA
Organism: Bacillota bacterium; assembly: GCA_021820965.1. Taxonomy (GTDB): domain Bacteria; phylum Bacillota; class Sulfobacillia; order Sulfobacillales; family Sulfobacillaceae; genus Sulfobacillus_B. Next base: position 26,042 of record JAKACZ010000005.1, read on the forward strand.
CCTCCTGTCGATCGATTCATAGTTATGGCATTCGTTGGCAAACGGTAGAGTCCCTGCTTGAAAGGGTCACTTTCTTGCAACCGTCTGTGCTATAAAGTCCTTTGCTGCCGAATCTCGTCGAACGAATGACTTAAAGAGATATGGCCCCGTTTAAGTTTCATTAGAGGACCGGCACACTCGGTCCACATGGCTAACGCATATCGTCAATATCGAGGCGCCTTGGTCACCTTGGTCGACGTCCCACCAACAGAGAATTAAAGGGCAGGGCGACTTCACCGGACCAACATCTTAGCCCGACATGGTCAACTGTCACGCAATGAGATGGGTTCATTTTGGATTAAGGGCAAGGTCAAGAACCGACGACAACCTTATGGAAGAGACGCTGACGCATAGGTCGTCACGGGCAAAACGTGGGTGGTCATTCGATACGCTCAATCAAGGTGGCAATCCCTTGCCCCACACCGATGCACATCGTGGCCAATCCCCGGCGCGCACCGCTCTCCTGCATGCCATAAATCAACGTAGTGAGAATCCTGGCGCCCGACGCACCCAACGGATGTCCTAAGGCAATGGCACCGCCATAGCGATTAACGATGCCCGGGTTAAACGGCAGATCGTGCAGGACAGCCAGGACTTGCGCCGCGAATGCTTCGTTCAATTCCACCTGTTCAATGTCCTGAAGGGTCCATCCTACCCGGGCTAAGGCTTTCTTGGTGGCCGGAACCGGACCGTAACCCATGATTGCCGGATCGACCCCCGCCACGCCGGTCCCGCGGATGGCAGCCATGGGCTTCAGCCCGTGTGCCTCGGCCGTTTCCCGCGCCATTAAAACCACCGCCGCGGCCCCGTCGTTAATGCCCGAAGCGTTGCCGGCGGTCACCGTACCGCCCTGCCGAAAGGCGGGCTTTAACCGAGCCAGCTTCTCGATGCTCGTGTCGGGCCGCGGATGCTCGTCCTGCGTTACCCACCGAAGCTCGCCGCTCTTCGCGCCGGGCACCGGGACCGGAACAATTTCCCGATCAAAACGGCCCGCCTGCTGGGCCTTGACCGCTCGTCGATGGGACTCCAGAGCCCATGTGTCCTGCGCCTCCCTGGTAATGTGAAACCGCTCCGCCAAATTTTCTGCGGTTTCTCCCATGGAATAAGGGTAGTACATCTCGGCCAAACGAGGATTGGTCATGCGCCATCCGATGGAGGTGTCGTACAGCTGTTGAGTGCCGTTGGGAAATCCTTGAGGCGATTTGGGGAGGACGAAGGGTGCCCGTGTCATGGACTCGACCCCGCCAGCGACAATGATGTCGGCGTCTCCCGCGACAATCGCCTGATAGCCCCGGTTTACCGCCTCTAACGAACTCCCGCATAAACGGTTGAAGGTGGCGCCGGGCACATGAATGGGAAATCCGGCCAGCAAAAGCGCCATGCGGGCGACATTGCGGTTATCCTCACCAGCTTGATTGGCGGCGCCCATCAACACGTCGTCCACCATTCCCGGATCAAGGCGGATGTCTTCCACCACTTGTTTCAATACCAAAGCTGCCAAGTCGTCAGGACGCACATCCTTCAGTACGCCCCTGTGGCGCCCAATGGGCGTGCGCCGAGCCGCCACAACCACAACCTCTCGCATGACCTTGCCCCTTTATCTGTTCTGATTGTGTTTATGTTCAATCACTTCCGAAGGATCAACTTCGGGAGACGTCGTCCCAGGCGGCCAGTCGGTGGCCATGAAGCGAACTGCCGACTTGTCGGCGAATCCACGGGTGTGGCCGGAATCGCGGCCCATACATGTCTTCCAAAGCGCGAAGCCCCCAGTGTACTGCGGGCCAGCCGAATAACTGAGCCCACTCTAAGGGTCCGCGAGGATAATTAAGGCCCAGCCGCACGCCACGGTCAATATCTTCGGGCGCGACATCCTGACTGAAGAAGGCCACCGCCTCGTTAATAATCGGCAAAATTTCCCGGGGAAAAACCTGGCCCACCGTGTCGTCCACCACCACAAAGTCGCGCCCCGGCCATATCGATTTAAGCCAAGCCAGGTCGGCCTCCGCGGCGTTCGCCACAGTCTGAACCTGTCCTTTGACCGCCATGAGCAACCCGTCGCATCCTACAATCTGCATGTCTCCTTCCAGCCAGCGGGCCTGTGCACTCACCGTCACTGTGGCTGACGCACTGAAAACCGCCTTGACCCCCATCGCCTCAAGCGCGCGCAAGCGAGTGCGCTTATCATCAAGCGGGCCGAATCCGGCATCTATCACCCAGGGCGCCCGAGCTGCCCGATCCCACTCGGCGTCCGATAGCGGCACAATGGCCGCCTCTGCCCCATCACGCCACCCGTCGACATGACCGGCATCGGCCCCTAAAAGCCACACCGCGCTATTCATAGCGATAAAACCCCCGACCGCGCTTTCGCCCCCAGTATCCGCGATGCACCATTTGCTCTTGCAGGGGATGAGGCCGATAACGCTCATCAAAATAGGTTTGTTCAAACACGGACTGAGTCACCGAAAGGTTCACGTCGACCCCAACCAGATCCATGACCCGAAACGGACCCATGGGAAAACCGGCGCCTTCCATAATCCGGTCAACGACATCAAATGGGGCCACGCCTTCCTCCACCATTCGCAGCGCCTCCAGGTAATACGGGCGAGCGACGCGGTTGACTAGAAATCCGGGCCGGTCCGGCACCACGATTCCCGTTTTGGAAAGGCTTATGACCAAGGCTTTGGCTGCCGCCAGGTACGCGTCAGAGGTATCCATGCTGCGGACAATCTCCACTAGTGCCATACGCGGCACCGGGTTGAAAAAGTGAAGGCCTCCAATTCGCTCCGGGTGGCGGGAAGCGCGGGCCTTTATCCGGCTAATGGCGATGGATGAGGTGTTGCTGGCCAACCACACCTCGGGACCGTAGCGGGCATCAAGATCCTGAAATATGGCCTCTTTGAGGTCAACCTGTTCGGGAGCCGCTTCGATCACCCAGTGAACCTTACTGTCTTTGGGCGGCGCGCTTTCGATGGCAAGGCGCCCCAAGTAAGTCTCCAATGGCTCCTTAATGCGCCCCTTTTCAATGCCGCGGCGAAGATTGTTCTCGATGCGCTCCCGGGCACGCGTCCGTGCACCGTTGTCGGGATCGATGATGGTGGCGGTATGCCCGGCCACGACCGCCACCTCCGCGATGCCGGTTCCCATCGTGCCGCACCCGATGATGACTAACCTCATAGTCATCGCCCTTCGAAAGCCGGGGGCTTTTTCGCGAAAAAGGCCTCCACCGCGTTCCGGTGATCTTCGGTTTGGGCCGCTTGGACTTGAAAGTCCTTTTCCCGCTCCAGGCTGTCGTTTAAATTGTGGGACGCGCCATAAGCCATTTGGCGCTTAATCATCCCCAACGCCAAAGGAGGTCCTGAAGCCAGTTCCCGTGCCAATTCATATGTTACCCGCTCTAAGTTCGCTTGTGGGACAACGCGATTAACCAGCCGCCACTCTAGCGCCGTCTGGTGGTCAATCATCATTCCCGTCATGGCCATTTCCAGCGCTCGCGAGTAGCCAATCAACCGCGGCAGAAAATAGCTCGAGCCCGAGTCAGGGACCAAACCAATGCGCACGAAAGCCTGGGAGAAGCGTGCCCCTTCGGCCGCAATGCGAATGTCGCAGGCCACCGCCAGGGACATGCCGGCTCCGGCCGCCACCCCATTAATCATGGCGATGGTCGGTTTTTCCAGGTTGGCTAAGCGCCGGATTAAAGGATGGTAGTAACGATCTAGATGGCCCGCGATGTCGCGGCCGCCTTCGCCGAAGCTTTTAAGATCCTGGCCCGAGCAAAATCCTCTCCCTCGGCCCGTTAATATCACGACCCGCACATCACGGTCTCTTTCCGCTTGCTTGACAGCCTCCCCCAGGTCGGCCAGAAGTTCGTCGGTCAACGCGTTGAGTGTCTCCGGGCGATTAAGTGTGAGAGTCGCCACCTGTTCTTCGACGGTATATTGCAACGATTGATATGCCATCGTACTCTCCTTTCCACCGCGGCGCTCAGATCTCGGACATCGCCTGCATCCAATATCCCGTCCGAAACGCTGCCTTTTCAATGAGAGAGGGCAGAGCCCGGTGCGCGTCGCGGCTGCTGCGCGGCCGGTCCAGCACCGGATAGATGCCCGAGAGTCCCGCGTCATAAAGATCTAGATGGCCTGGGTTCAGGCTCAGCGTCAGGGCCACCGCCGAAAGGCCTGCCTCGCGGGCCAGGTGCGCCACAGTGCCTACCGCTTGATGTTCGGATTCGTCCCCCAGGTTGCTGCTGCCGGTCACTACCCAGTCGACATCCTGCATGAGGTCGGCAAGCGCGCCCAGCTTACCTAAATACTGTGCGCCGGGCTCAAATCCCGCTCCCAGAAACGCCAGGGCCATCCCTAATCCGCCGCCCACTCCGGAGCCAGACAAATCGGCCAGCGGCATCCGTATGTGTTCTCCTAAAAAATCTACGTAGCGGCTAGACGCGGTTGTTAATCCCCCATGGATTAAGTCTAGTCGAAAATCGGGCTGCTGGACACGTTGATTCCAGCTATAGTCTTCGTCGGTTAATGCAAGAATGGGCACAGCGGGAGGAGTCAAATCGGAAAAATCAACATGGTGAAGATGTAAAAGAGACCGGGCACCCGACGTCAAGATGTCACCGTATTCATTACGGGCCGTGACACCAAAGGATTGTAACAAACTCATTCCGCCATCGGCAGCCAGCACATCGCCCAATGCCACTACAATGCGCCGAGGCCGGCGCTCTATGAGCCGCTTAAGCATTTCTCCTAATGGTTGGCTGTTCGTATACGCTTTGTTGAGCTGCGTCGGGCCGTCCGGATTGCCCATGGCATCGCGCGCATCAAAAATCGCGGTGCCATCCGGCAGCATGGCCCATTTGACGTCGCGAGGCCGTCGGCCGGAAGGGAGAATCGTTTCATGGCGGACGCGTCCACCTGCCACGCGCACGGCTAAATCGGTCGTTCCGCTGCCGCCGCTGGCCATCGGATACATGCTCACTTCTAAATGGGGTGACACTCTCTTGAGTCCACGCACCATCGCCTGTGCGACAGCCTGTGCTTTCATGGTAGGATGGAATCTTTCGGGAGCCACCAGTATACGTATGACAATCGCGCTCTTTCACAAGCAAATGAGTCTGACCGTAAGGGTTATTGCCAATATGGAACTGGCGTTCGGACTGAACCGACAATGCGGTTTACGAACATCCATCTCCGCCTATCACCAGGATAGTCTCTCGTAACTGCTGTATCTCGGAGCCTTGAATTCCACGATTCCTTCTGCTATCCCCCGATTTCTTCGTTCGTGGGGATGGCCCCGTCACCATCAAGGCCGGAATCTATCGCTTCCGCTGCTGTCCGGTCAGGACATGGCGTAAACCCGAATGGTGAATGCCGCGTCACTGTGGCCCAACCGGCGGTTGAACCAATACGTAGTCAAACGGCGCATGCTATGCGGGCGTATTCGCAATGGCAAACCGGCCTTCTTGAGCATCTGCTTAACGTCGCGGTGGGCGTTGCGGGGTCCGCACCACGTTCCAGTGCACCTGGCACAAATTGACCCGCTCTCCACCTCATGCGGCCCTGCTGATGCTCGCTCCTGCCGTTGCCGATCATGACGACGCTTTAAGGCCGTGACCATTATATCATTGAGCTCACGATGCGAAAACCACCCCGCGATTTGACGGGTCCCAGGGCGTTCCCCAATGCTTGCCAGGTTAAGGAATTCGATCCTGGAATCCTCTACGTCTCGACTGTCGCGGGCGACGGGTGAGGCCTTAGTTCGTATCGGTACGATGGATGCAGATGTGTCGACCATAAGGACCGACCACCACCAAACCATCGGGACCTGAGCGGTTTGTCGTCTGTGCAACCCGCCATGCAGCAGCGGCCCCGCCGAACCCGCACAGAGCTGGACAAAGGCGTCCCGGTACGACGGGAGGATGGTATGATGTGCTGAAAAAGCCTTGCACCTATGAGCACGAATCGCGGCGGCACTACGGTCCGAAGACTAAGAGGGGCTCTTCCGAACCCCGTCTCCCTCATCTAACCGGTATGGTTTTCCCACATCCGGCTCTCCGACAATAGTTGCCGACATCGGGCGAGACCGATCGGTCTCGGCCTGAGGAATTCCCAGTGTCGACCATATCAAGGCTTGCCCGCGGACCTATCCGCGGATTTTGCCATTTCAGCGGCACCAGGTGCGTAGCGCTCGGCGATGCAGGAAACGGAAGAACCCCATAGGAACTGCCGAACTGGCCCCATTCGAAGACGGTTTCTCAGGCGAAACTCGCCCCCGGTTTGCGAACCCTGCGGAGTCCGCATCCGCAGGCGGGATGGGAGGGCGTGGCGGTTACGCAGCCATTGCGATCAACGATGGGTTCGCCGCGATGGCCTGAATGGTGTTCGGAGCATCATGCGCCGGACCAGGTCATGACACGCTATGGTCCAAGTCCCGAGGCGCCACAACGCCTTGGTGCGTTTCGTATTGACGGTGTTGGCTCGCCATTCGCGACCCTTGCCCGCCACTTCCGCCAATCATCCAGCGACATTCAGCCTTAATAGGCCCAGCCAAAGATCAACTCCTTCATATCTGGCTATTTCCGGCGGCCTCAATCCTAAAAAAAGAACCTTATGCCGTGATTGTCGATGTATCTCGTACAAACAAAAAAGCATTCTTAAGGTGCATTTGCTCGATGAATGTGTCGGCATTGAAGTCCACAGATATCGTTGTCATATACCGCACTTTTGATAGAAAAAGGGCCAGCTCATCACCGGACCTCCGTTTGTGTTGTCGAGGGATCACAAAGCAAATGAGTGTCTCAACCCATTCAGTCTCTGGTACACTACTGTAGCGATTATAGTGCCGTCGGGAGGAAATAGCAGACAGGTACCATCGAAAACCGTTATGCGCGATGAACATGATGCATAATGCGGGGTCGTCCGACTCGCGGCTACCGGCGAGAGCCCAGCGGGTTGGATGGCCGTGCACGTTGAGGATTTGTTCCTTTGACACCATCTTCGCAATTTCAACAGATATGTTTAGCGGGGGAGATTGATGAAAGTCTTAATGTCGATTAAGCCACCCTTTGTCCAAAAAATTTTTTCCGGGCAAAAACGGTGGGAATATCGGCGGGTCATTTTCAAACGCCCTGTTCATACAGTAGTGGTCTACGCTTCAACTCCATCCCGGCGTATCGTAGGCGAATTTATGATTGACGCGATTATAACTGACACCGTAGATGAGTTATGGCACCGCACGGGCCCAGAATCTGGCATGTCGTACGATGAATTTCTCGCCTACTTTCATGGGCTTGAGCGAGGCTATGCAATCCGTATTGGGCCGCTTACGAGATATCCTACCGCAGTCGATCCATGGGTTGCAGACATTCGCTTCCGTCCTCCCCAATCCTTCCGGTATGTTGAGTAAGTCCTGAATTTCGCCATTAGCCGACAGGGAAACCCGGAAACCGTTGCTAGTCGTTGCATTAGAGGTTTGAATAAGTGTAAGGGTATACCAAAACTTAAAGGAGTGCTTGATCTCCCCGCGTCAGAACAATTCGACACGGTCGTAAAATACTCCCGCATTCACACTCGGGAAAATCTTACCCTTACACTTCAGATGACGCTAATCGCCTGTATTCATGCGGGTTTGAGGGATCCATAATCTGATAATGGTGAAACTGAGGTAAGTGGGTTCAGTGATGATGTCCCGATTTAATTGTTAGAAGACCCATCCGGCGCCAGTTTTAGGAATATCGCAACGGAATGTTCAGAGCATACCATTCCCTGTCGTGGGCAACTTTCGGAACCCCGGTCGTGAATGGTACCCGCAGGAGTCCCCGCCCGAAGTCAATGTCTATGATTTTCCGCACCGGGCGGAGGGCCAGGCGAGTCCCTATGGCGTGTATGATGTGACGACCCATGAGGGATTCGTCAACGTGGGGACGAGTCACGACACGGCGGAATTTGCCCTGATGAGCGTTCGGCGATGGTGGGACCTGATGGGCCACCAGCAGTATCCCGAGGCCACCGCGCTCTATCTCACCGCCGACGGCGGTGGGAGTAACGGCCATCGGGTGAGGCTCTTCAAAGCCGAACTCCCAGCCTTCGCCAACGACACCGGACTGGAGATTCACGTCAGTCACTTTCCCCCGGGGCATTGGCCATACGCGCACCCGCCGAGGGGGAGCGGTCCAAGCCGTACTGGATGAGCGTACCTACGAGAAAGGTCGTAAGGTGGCTGACGAGACCCTTAACGCGCTCCATCTAACCCGTCAGACCTTTCACGGGGAGTGGAACTACGTGATCCGGCCGCAACTCAAATCATGACAGTTATTATCGCGCGCCGCCTAAGAACATTAAACGGCCTGGCACAGCGGTTAAATGTGTAGGATCGGCTTTACGTGTGTAAAGTAATAGCGATAGGAGGTGAACCGTCGGTGTTTCCCCGAGAGATTGCCGACCGTCGCTCAGAGATACTAAACTTGGCACCGGTTCGGAATCATGGATGTCCGGGTATTTGGTTCGCAGCCGCGTGGCACCGCGTTGAAGAGCAGCGATGTGGACTTCGTTGTGCGAGGGCGCCGGGCCATAATCTCCCGGATCTTCTGGGTTTCGCGGCTGCGGTGGAAGCGCTGCTCGGTTGACCGGTAGATGTGGTGTCCGAACGCGGATTACCCCCGACCATCTACCAAGAAATTCTGTGGAAGTGCATTCCGCTATGATCATCCGAACACGCGCTTATCTTGAGCAGATTTTGGAGAGTATTGGTCGAATCGAGTCGTGTGCCTCCGGCGGGTCCGAAGCCCTTTTTCAAATCGACGCTGCTACAGGATGGCATCATTCATAATCTCGAACTCATCGAAAAGCCTCCGTGAAAGAACTCCCGGCCCGAAAAGAGGATTAGGACGACCCGTATGTCGGGATTCACAGCGCTCATTACATCGAATTACCCGTATACACCTCCGCGATGGCCTAGGGCGATGACCACGACGACATGGCGGTCATCCTCGATGAGGCAAATAATCCGATAGTCTCCCACGCGGTACCGCCAAAATCCGGTTTTGTCACCCTTGAGAGGTTTGCTAATCGCCGGTGAGATTCCGATCCAGTGCGCGTCCGCAAAATTGCACGAGGCGTTGTTGGATAGAGCGATCTAACGCCTGCAGATCACGATAAGCGGCGCCATCAAATTCAATCGCCCAGTTCACGTTCGATAGTGGCCAAGGGGATGCGCGGGTTATGTTCTTCTAACCGTGCGAGAGCCAAAAGGTAGTCTTCTTCGGCTTCCAGAAACTCGCGAATAGCCTTCGTGGCATAATAACTTTTGGTGCGGCCCGTCTTGCGGGCGAGTTCCTGCAAACGGTTTTCGAGATCGGGCGGTAAACGGATAGCAAACATGGATCGGGCTCCTCCTTCGTCTCTTCTCCGTCATACAAGGATAACACCAGCATCACCCTGACGATTCCACACTTTTTCACGATTTCGCAAGAAAATCTTCTTGTAATCCGGTGGATAGCCCACCTTGTTAGAGCCGTACTTAGTTGTCGGAATTGGATGATATGATGGTCGAAGCACTCGGCCGCCTATGCAAGGAATATAATGTGGAATTTTTGCTTCGTTCTTAAGACTCGGCGTGTCTGCCAACCATTTATAGAACAGTTCCCCATGGCTCCCGTTCGAGGCCCGACGCCATCGCGACGGCAATGGCCTGGGTACCCGTTTCGACCGATTCCAGCTTGGGTCACATCACAGGCCAACCGGCCATCGGCTCCCTTAGTCACCACGAGGTATTCCGTGGTGCGGTATCCGACATCGATCACGATCACGACATGCGGGCCGGGCCGATAAGACGGATTTGCCAACACCACGACGGCAGCCGCCACCCCCTGCGGCAAGGTTTTTACACTCTCAAACCACAGCCGCTGCGGTGGTTGGCCCGGCGGCTGCACGATTGCTCCGTAGCCGGTAAGCACACCCTTGAATGCGCGGCGCTGACTTCCAAACCAGTCGAGCGGCACACCTGTCGCTAGCTGAGCCGGCCCCACGGCTCCCAACTCAGCGGCCCCACCAGAATCAGCCGCAGGGTGTCGGGATCGGCCGCTTTATCTCGTGACCATAGCGGGGTAGCGTGACTGTGAGCGGACTGCCCGACGAGGTAGGGAGACCCGTCAATCGTCACGGTTTCAGTGCGGGCGCACTCCCCCAGATCCACCCCCGCCGGGGCCGGCCCAATCAGGCTCGGAAAGATCACGCGCTCCCCCGACTGGGAGAACGCTTTGGTGTAGCCGTGCCCGGCGTCAATGGCAATTTTGATCATCCAGAGAGTTCTCCTTTCCTTATTCTCCCACTGTGGCCTTGGCGGCCTTGAGCAGAACCCGGCGCGCGAAAATCGCCCGCGCCTGTTCTTCGGATTCGGCGGCTTGTCGGATCAACTCCACTTCTTGGGTGAAAGATTATATTCTGTGCCTGCGATAGCCCGACATAGCCTCGCAATTCTGGGGTTATCTCCGCTCGTGGGGATGGAAGTGGGGATAGACGGGGCTTTGGCGACGGTGCGCGGCCCAACAAAAAACCCGCAACGCTTGCGGGGCTTCAAATTTTGCTGGAGCTGGCGGTCGGACTTGAACCGACGACCTGCGGTTTACGAAACCGCTGCTCTACCGACTGAGCTACGCCAGCAATTGGACTTGATTATACTATGTTCAGCAGTTGCCATTCAAGCCTAAATCTTTCCGTTGGCGCCGTTAACGCACGCATTGACGCCGGCTGTCTTGCAAATTCAACGTGCGACCTTACAATAAACCTACGCACTCAGCCTAACACCGACCGGGTCACGAAGGGGGGATGGTTATGGATCATCATGTCTCGTCGCCCTGGGTACGGCCCACGGGTGGAAAGTCTGAGGGTCGCGAGTGGTGTGTCGCAGAATCGTGGACAAAGTTTATTTTCCCGTTTTTGTTCGACCCCACGGGGGTCCACGATGGCCGAGGAGAATTGGCAGAATTTCTGATTCACGATCCAAAACGTCCAGGATCGTGGACCGAGTCCGACTTTGGGCCGCGCGAGTTAGACAACATGCTACCTTATGTCAGGCAATATCTCAAACTGCCGAAAAACCACCGCCGCATCGCCTTAAATCGAGAGTGTCTGGGGCAAGCATCGGGTTTCCGTTTCACAACGTCAGCAACGTCAGAGGATTACGACCAATTAGGATTTGACATTTCCGAGGTGGTTCTCAATATCTTCTTTAACGGGGTTGCCTGCCTGTCGTTGGAAATCCGCCCGCGCACGCCAGAACACGTTAGCGTCAAGGATATTGAACTCATTAATGCCCGCTTGGCCTCCCTCGCCAATGGCGCTGCGTTCGAACTGGATACCCCGTGGGCGGGAGATACTCCAGAATTTAGTGTTGCCGCTATTTGCCAAAGCCAGCAGACAATGACCATCAAAAAGCTCATTGACACGCTGCTGGAACCGGTGCTCCGGCCATCCGCCCCCTGGTCGGTAACGCCCATGGTTGACCGCTTCTTGCCTATATACGGAGCGATTCTCTTAAGTCCCTCGCAAGAGGCGCCCATTGATGAACTTGATGAGCGCTTTTACCAATTTGCTCAGCATCATCTCACCATTTTGCGTAAGACCTTCACGCCGAACAACATTAGTACTTTTTCCGAGATCCACTTAGAAGATTCCGCACACCATTACGTGCCCTACCACAACGTCATCCACAGCCAAAGCTTGGACGGCGGCTTTATTTTGGCATATGACAACGGGCTGCCCCATTTTTCCCGGAGTCCGTCCCCGGCTATGGAGTCGTTTCGCACGAACTATTTTTTCATGATGCTCATACCGTACCACCAGCGCCTTAGCATCTTGCGCTACGCCATGGCCGCCGCCAACGCCGGTTTAAGCCCGGAAAGAGGCTCCGAACTTCGGCGGCTTCGTGAGGAAATTTACGACTTCACCTCCCGCTGCTACTTTAGCGAGGCCTCGGTCAGTGAGGAGCGAAATCACATCTATGACCGCTGGCAGCAAGAATTTCACGTGGTGCGCATGTATAACGAATTGAAAGAAGAGGTTCACGACATCGACAACTACCTGGCTGACCTGGAGCGGGAGCGAGAGAACGAGCTCCGCGACCAAACCTCCAAGCGTGATTCGCGCAACATGCAGCTCTTTGCCGTGATTACCTTGGTGTTTTTGCCGGTTAGCCTTTTGCTTGTGGCCATCCCAGCGATTCCGATTTTGAACCGCTGGATCAACTTTGCCACCCATCCTCTGAGGTCAGGCTTCATCATCCTGGCCATGGTAGGTGTTGTGATCCTCTTGTTGGGATTGATGTTCCGATACCTGAAATACGCACGCAGCATGCCCAAACCACTCGAATAGCCCCCGGGGCATGCGGGGCACTTGCGCCTTCTGTCGCTGCGGGCCAAAAGGCAATGGGCGTAGTGCCACAAACGTTACCGCTGTCGTTCTTGCACGCCAGGCCCCTGTAGCGATTGCTCCAGATGAATGGTCTGATCGTTGGACTCGGTGACGCCACCCCGGGGCGGAGATTGAGTGCGTGTAACCGGATTGACCACCTGGTTTCCGCGGGATTGAGGTGGGTAGCATCAACATCGTCGGCCAGAGACCCGTTGGATGCCCATCGACGGCCAAGTGACTTCTTCATTTTCGCCGGCCGCCATTTCCGGAGTGACCGCAACGCCTGACACCATTGTCAAGACACCAAATAGCTTCTCCTCATCCCGCGTTCATCAGAGCGCCAAACAGAGATTAAAATAAAAGATGTGATGGCACCGGTGAGCCTTTAACAAAGATTTGCGACCACAGTGTGTATTGTTGGACGAAGGACAAGTTTGGTAACCTATGAGATCTGGCGGCCGAGGTATCTGGGCTTAAGGTTCTGCTGATGCGTGTAGTCCTGAAGCTTCCTAATCGTAGAAAGCGACGCCATTCCGTTTGGCTCTTCTCCGACCATCACTTGAAACTTTTTCACCGAGTCTTCAACCGCGGACGTGTACACCCCGGACAACGTCCCGGGATACACGTGGGCCAGGCGCAAAAGTCGCTGAAGTTCTATGACGTCCTGCCCAATCGAGCGCGGATGCAGCGCCCGGCGAATCCTGGTAAAGGGCTCGTAGCCCGTGATAATTACGGGCGTATTTACCGAGACCAGCGCGTAGACCTGCTCCACGTCCCGGTTGAGCATGCGAAAGCATCCGTGCGAGGCCACCGTGCCTACCGACCACGGCTTGTTGGTCCCGTGGATGCCATAGATTCCCCACGGAACTGAAATCCGCATCCAGCGGGTGCCAAAACCATCACCCCAGATAGCCTTCTGGGTAATATGAAATTCGCCTCGGGGGCTCTGGGTTATTGGCTTCCCCACGGCTACTGGATACGCTTGAAACAGTTTGTCGTTGCGGTACAGATAGAGGCGGTGTTGAGGCACATTGATCACGATCTTGGCATGAACGGTTGAAGCGCCAAAAGCGCGGGACCCGCTCAGTTCCGTGACGCCCGAAGCCAAAATCCACAAAACCGCCATGGCCAAGGCAAAAAAATGCCAGTACCGTCTCATACCACTACCTCCCAACTGGCCCAAAGTGTCACCGCCAGCCAAAAGGCGGCCATCACTTTAGCAGTGGGAAAGTCCAGCAAGGCCCAGATAGTTGATGCACCAAACCATGTGGTAAAGGCTCCAGCCGGCATTGCGACAATAAAAAGCGCGGGCAGCCCGTGCGTCAGAAGCCGCCAATGGTCAACGCGAATGGTAAGACCGTGGCGCGCGTACCGGAAGAGACGGAGGGTTTCCACCATGCCCAATACCGCCACGGGCCAAACCACCATTTGCACGACCATCCACTCCGGACGCTCATCAATCGGCAGGTCTCGAAATCCCCACGTCAAGACGATGAGTCCCAGAATCATCAAAGCGGCTGACGCTGCCAAGACCACCCGTCGTGTCATCCTGTTCGCCTCCTGCCACGGGAATATATGACCCGTCCGCCCGGTCTAGACCAGTAGTTGAGGACATACTCTGTTCAAAGAGGTTGGGGCACATGGGAGGCTCGTCTCAAATGGCATGGCTCACAATCATTGCGGCTTTCCTGATTGGCGCACCGATGGGAGTTTGGCTGGTCGGCATCGGACCTCACGCTATGCTGTTAGTCAACGTGAGCGCATTGGTTTTGACGATTCGGCTTTACGCCATCGCAGCTGGCATTGCCGAACAACGACAGCACCTCCTATGGGTGGGCTTATTCTCGGGGATGTTGGGAAGCCTGATGAGTGAATTGCTATTACATATCGGTGGCGCGGACAATCTCGCGACCGCATTTTCCGCCTATGCCAGCTTTGGTTCGGAACTCTACCGCCTGGACGTGTTGACGCGGTGGTGGCCCTTCGCTTTTGTAGGCTTGGGCGGAACCTTTTACGCCGGCCTCGCCTTATTTATCAGCCACTTAGTTCATTACCGGCGCCGCCTCTTGGGCTTGCCTAAGGATGATGTTACGAGATAGACGTGGGGTTTTGGCCATAGGTGCGGAAGGCGTCCCGTGCCTCGCTTAGCTCGTCCCTTGTGAGCACTCGCGGGCTTTTTACCAGCATTGCGCGATATTGAACCTCTGCGGTCCATTCAACCTCGTCAGCTGCGCGCAGGGCATCGTCGGCAGAGTCGCCCACGGCAAAGAGCCCGTGGTTTTCGATAAGGACGGCTCGCGTGTCCGAGGCAATCGTCTCAGCCACCCGGCGGGCCAAGGCCGTTGTTCCAAAGGTTTGGTAAGGCACGACCGGCACCTGATCTCCAACCCGGGCCATCTGATAGTGCACTGGAAGAACTGGTATGCCGATCACAGAGAGAATTGTGGCATAAAGAGAGTGGAGATGTACGATACCGCCGACCCACGGATGGGTGGAATAGATCGCTTGGTGCGCACGCCACTCGGTGGACGGCCTGAGGGTTCCCGAGACCACCTCGCCAGTCTGAACCGACAGCATCACTAAATCGGCCAAGCCAATGTCCGACCAGCCAACGCCGGACGGAGTAATCCAAAACGTATGCGGAACGTCAAGTCGGCGTTCGCTGGCGTTGCCTGATGTCGCGAAGGTCTTGTGGTGTTCCGTAATGCGGCTAATGGCGGTGAGCAGCACAAAGGCACCTCCCGTGTTCGGTAGATACAACAAAAAAATCCTCGCCGTCGGGAGGAGAATGGAGCGGAAGACGGGCCTCGAACCCGCGACCTTCGGCTTGGGAAGCCGACGCTCTGCCATCTGAGCTACTTCCGCGCACCAATAATGTTAGCATAAAACGGCCGGTAACGCAACCGGCCGCCTTTGGCTCTTTGCCCACACCTAAAACAGGGATTGAAGTGGGATGGTGTGCGAGCGTTCACGGCCGACCGAGACCAGCACCACCGGCACTCCCACCGCCTTCTCGATTCGTCCAAGGTACAGCCTGGCATTGAGCGGCAGATCCTCAAGCCGGCGAACCGAACCAATCGGCTGATCCCAGCCTGGCAACGTTTCATAAACGGGCACCACATCGCGAAATTGCCACGACGTGTCGGGGAATTCGGTCAAACGAGCACCCTGGTACTCATAGGCGGTGGCAATCTTTAACGACGGGAGCCCGTCAAGCACATCTAAGCGCGTGACGGCAATACCCGATAATCCATTCACGCGGACCGCATAGCGCAATACGACCGCGTCTAACCAGCCCACCCGACGGGGACGCCCTGTCGTGGTTCCGAATTCGTGTCCACGCGTGCGAATGTCTTCACCCACCGCGTCGGTAAGTTCCGTGGGGAAAGGTCCGTCGCCTACGCGTGTCGTATAGGCTTTGGCCACTCCGTATACCCGATCAATTTTGGTCGGGCCCACCCCCGCCCCGATCGCGGCGCCTCCCGCCGAGGGATGGGACGAGGTGACGAACGGGTAGGTGCCATGGTCGATATCGAGCATGGTGCCCTGGGCACCCTCAAACAGCACCCGCTGGCCTCGATCGATGGCGGCATTAACCAACCTCGACGTGTCGCTGACATAGGCCTTAATGGCCTGCCCATATGCCAAAAATGTGTCGTACATCTCATCCACATCGAACGGCTCAACAGCATAGGCCCTGGATAACACATGATTTTTCTCTTCCAGCACACGGGCCAGACGATCGCGGAATTCCCCAGGATGTAAGAGGTCCCCGACACGGATTCCGACTCGGGCCGCCTTGTCCATATACGCGGGACCGATGCCTCTGAGCGTGGTCCCAATCTTCTGATCGCCCCGCCGTTCTTCATTCAGCGCATCCATCTTGGAATGATAAGGCATGACGACGTGCGCTTTAGATGAGATGCGCAGCCTTTTCACGTCCACGCCCCGTGCCTCGAGGTAGGCGATTTCCTCCAGCAGCACCTTGGGATCAATCACGACGCCGTTGGCAATCACGCATAGCGTGTCCGGGTATAAGATCCCCGAAGGCACGAGGTGCAGCTTGAACTCGCGATCATGAACAACCACCGTATGACCGGCATTGTTCCCGCCTTGATGGCGTACAACCACGTCAGCTTGCTCGGAAAGAAAGTCGATGACCTTCCCCTTCCCTTCGTCACCCCATTGGGTACCGACCACCACGATGGCTGACATTTGCTGAACCGCCTCCTAATTATTCTTCCGTGCGGGCGATGCTCAAAAACTTGCCCACATCCTTCTTAAACAGCAAATTGATGGTGCCGGTGGGCCCGTTGCGCTGTTTGGCGACGATAAGCTCGGTCACATCGGGATTTTCCGCCTCTTTGGAGTAGTAATCCTCCCGGTATAAAAACGCGACGATGTCGGCATCCTGCTCAATAGCCCCCGACTCTCGCAAGTCGGATAGCATCGGCCGCTTGTCGTTGCGGCTTTCGACCGCCCGCGAAAGCTGAGAAAGGGCCACGACCGGCACGTCTAGCTCGCGCGCCAGAGCCTTAAGCGAGCGAGAGATTTCGGAAATCTCCTGCTGGCGATTTTCCGCACGTCGGCCTTGCATCAACTGCATATAGTCTACAATGATAAGGCCGATGTGGTGCTGAACCTTCAGCTGTCGCGCCTTGGCGCGAAGCTCCAGCGCTGATATGCCGGGCGTGTCGTCGATATATATTGGCGCTTCCGACAAGTGCCCCAGCGCTCGACTTAGTTGTCCCCACATTTCTCCATCCAACTCGCCGGTCCGCAGCCGATGGGCCGGTAATTCCGACTCGGCGCTTAATAGGCGCAGCGCCAGCTGTTCCCGTGACATTTCCAGACTGAACACCGCGACCGGCACCTTTTCGTGAACTGCCACGTGGCGCGCCAGATTCAAACACAACATGGTTTTCCCCATCGAGGGGCGTGCTGCCACGATGATTAGGTCCGAACGCTGAAGTCCCGCGGTAATACGGTCTAAATCGTGAAAGCCGGTGGGGACGCCGACTAGCTTACCTTTGTTTTCATACAATTGCTCCAGTCGGTTAAACGTCTCGATTAGTACGTCATGCAACTTGATAACATCCCGCTGGCCCGATTGTGTGAGCTGAAACAGTTCCTGCTGCGCCCAATCGAGCAATTCGCGGGGGCTCCGGTCGGCTTTATAGCTCTCGGCAACCAAGCGGGTCGCGGTATCGATTAGCCGTCGCAATGTGGCCGTGTCCTTTACGAGTCGGGCATAGTGGTCGACGTGCGCCGCTGTCGGCACCAGGCTGGCCAGCTCCATTAGATAGGGAAGGCCGCCGATCCGATCCAACTTGTCCTGCTGCCTGAGCTCTTCACCGACTGATACCACATCCACCGGCTGGGCGCGGTTGAACAGCGCGGCGGCGGTCTCGAAAATCAGCCGGTGCACGTCTAGATAGAAGTCATCTGGGGACAAAATCTCCATGGCCCGCGACACGGCATCCGCATGAATCAGCAAAGCCCCGATCACAGAGAGTTCCGCATCAGGGCTTTGCGGCGGGATACGGTTAAACGGGAGGCTCACGACATGACCTCGCGCAGGACATCATCAACGGTTGACACCAGCACAATTTCAGGACGCTGGGAGGTGCTCGGTAAGTCATTTTCGTTTTCGGCGGGCACTAAAACTCGCTGCAATCCCGCTTGACCCGCGCCAAAAATCTTTTCCGGAATGCCTCCCACCGGCTTTACCCTGCCGGATAATGATAATTCGCCGGTCAGAGCGGTGTCCAGTCTCACGGGCATGCGGGTCAGCGCGCTGTACGCAGCCACAAAGATGGCCACTCCGGCCGATGGTCCGTCGATATTGCCGCCGCCAATGACATTAATGTGAATGTCATATTGGGAAAGGTCGCGCCCGGTAACGCGCCGAAGACAGGCCGCCGCGTTAAACACGGAGTCCTTGGCCATGCTGCCGGCCGTATCATTGAAGCGCCACTGCCCGCGACCGCTCTCATGAGCTGGAAAGACAGCCGCCTCAATTTCCAGCACCAGTCCATGATAACCGGCTACGGCCAGCCCAAAAACGCGCCCGGGTTCCGCCTCGCGCGTAATATAGGGTTTCACCGGCGAGAGTCGTGAGCGACTGACGACACGCTGAATGGTAGCCCGGTCAAGATTCTTAGGTTGATGACCCAGCGACAGATACGCGGTCGAATAGGCATCTACCACTAGGGTCACGGCCCGCCTGCCCTCCAGTGTGTATTGGCTGATGAGTCGCGCCGCGTCATGGTCGACCGTGAGGCCCAATTTTTCTCCCGCGTTGTGAACGATCCGTTCAATATCTTCCGGCGCCAATGGCTCGAAAAAGATTTCCGCACAGCGGGAGCGAAGCGCAGGGGCAATATCCTCCGGGTGTCGGGTGGTGGCACCCACCAGAACGAAGTCGGCCGGCGCTCCCTCTTGAAATAGCTTATGAACATATCCCGGAATATTTGGATCATCCGGGTCATAGTAGGGCGAATCGAATCGGACCCGTTTGTCCTCAAGCACCTTGAGCAGCTTGTTTTGCAATATCGGGTCCATCTCGCCGATTTCGTCAATGAACAAAACCCCGCCGTGTGCTTCTGTCACCAACCCGGTCTTAGGTTCGGGGATCCCGCTCTCAGCCAATTCCCGGCGTGCACCTTGATAGATGGGGTCATGGACCGAGCCCAGCAAGGGATTCGTCACTTCTCGCGGATCCCACCGGAGTGTGGTGCCGTCGGCCTCCACGAACGGAGCCGACTCTTGAAACGGCGACTGCGGGAACTTCTTGGCGGCGTTCAACACTAAACGCGCAACCGTGGTCTTGCCAATGCCAGGCGGCCCGTACAATAAGACATGCTGGGGATAAGGCGACGCCAACTTGGCCATCAGGCTATCGATAGCCGAATCCTGACCAATGACTTCATCCAGACCCTGGGGTCGGACCACGTCCAAGGCCGAACCGCTCAACCCGACGTTATCGAGCTGTGAGAGCCGCTCCAACTTTTTCAATGTTTCAGGAGTCTCCGGTCCGCCGTCCTCCTTCAGAATTTGATTGCGGATATCGCGCACATAGTCCTCGTGCCGCTCCTGCATGCGTTCCGCAATCTTTTTTTCCAACTCGTCTTCAAGTGTGCGGCGCGCGATCATGTCCGCTAATTCGTCTTCCAATTGACGCAAAAGCTTAGGGATCTCGCGCCGGGTGGGTACGTGGGTGATGCCCGGATCGTCGAGAATGAGTTTTTCCAGGGCCAAAACCTTAAGCGTGAGATCGCCGGAGCGCAGCTGCTTCAGGGCCTGAAGCTTGCCCGCTCGCAGGACTAACCGCTCCGGCCCATAAATCTGCATCAGCACCTGTTCTAAAGCGTCAACGCGGCGCTCCAGCCTCTGGGGACCACGACGGCTCTGCGGACTCTGGCTGTGTGCTTGAGATTGTTCTGACATCGTGTGTATCCCCCGTTCTATGACTCCGGTTCAACCCGTACCGTAATTTCGGCCGTAATTCCTGCGTACAAGTGCAACACCGCCTGGCGCTCACCCAAGTGCTTCATAGGCTCCATCGCTATCTTCTTACGATCCACGGCATGACCAAGGTTCTGCAGCGCCTGGGCCACATCGGCATTCGTCACCGCCCCGAACAGCCGATCCTGCTCACCGACTTTGGCAGGCACCACGATCACCTGATTGCGCACAGCGTCCGCCAGATCTTGCATGGCCTGACGCTCGCGTTCTTCGCGCCTTTGCTGACGCATTTTTTTATCCTTTAGCTCACGTTCCCGCCCAGTGGTTGCCTCAACGGCCAGTCCCTTAGGGATTAAATAGTTACGAGCGTAGCCATCCTTGACTTCCTTGATGTCACCCTTTTGGGCAACCCCTTTGATATCGGATTGAAAAATCACGCGCAATGCTCCCAACTCCTTCAAATTGAGTCGAGTCGTGGACCAGAAAGAGCACGCCACGGCGTGCTCTTTGGTGGTTATTCAATCGTGAAAGGCAAGAGCGCCATGACTCTGGAGCGTTTAATCGCTACGGTCAACTGCCGTTGATGTTTGGCACAGTTGCCGGATATGCGCCGCGGCAATATCTTGCCCCGCTCGGTAATGTAGCGCCGAAGACGTGTTGCCTCTTTGTAATCAACGCGATCCACCTTGTCAACACAAAAGCCGCAAACCTTTTTCTTTGGCCGCCGGCCCCGTTCCTTACGCATCTCAGACCTCCTTTGCTAAAGCTTAAAAGGGGAGGTCATCGGGCAATTGCGACTCGTCTGAGCCGCCATCCGAAACGCTCTGGCCGTCCTTAGGCCGGTCCAGAAATCGGACCGCATCGCACACAACCTCGGCAGCCCGTCGCTTTGACCCGTCTTGAGTCTCATAGCTCCGCACCTGTAACCGACCCTCTACGGCAACCAACCGACCTTTAGTCAAGTGGTTGCCCACCGTCTCACCCAACTTGCGCCAGGCCACGCAGTCAATAAAGTCAGTCTCACGCTGACCTTGTTGGTTGGCAAAGGGCCGGTCGACTGCCAGTGAAAATGACGCCACCGGCACCCCTTGGGGGGTATAGCGCATTTCTGGGTCCCGTGTGAGTCTCCCAATCAATATGATGCGGTTCAGCATTTCGGACGTCCCATCCCCTCATTCATCCCCGCGGACCACGATAGACCGAACGACATCCTCATTGATGTTTAACAGTCGGGTAATTTCGTTGGCAATCGTTCCGGTTCCTTGAAAGTTAACCACAACGTAGAACCCTTCGCTGTAGTCGTCTATGCTGTAGGCGAGTTTGCGCCGGCCCCACTTGTCGGTCTTTTCAGCCGTGCCGCCAGCTCCTTCAATCGTTTGCTGAACTTTTTCGGTCGCAGCAAGCTGTGCCTCTTCTCCCAGGTCGGGTTTCAAAATGTACATGAGCTCATATTGAGCCAATCTTTTCACCTCCTCCACGGACTCCTATACGGAGGCTCTGCACGAAAGCAGAGCAGGGTGGCGTGGGTCAATGCCCAAACAGGCTCAGTATAGCAGGTCTTCCATGGCGAATCAATCAATGCCAATGCAGCGCAGAAATTCCTTAGGATCGGTTATCCGGCTCAGGATCCATGGAAGGCGTTAAAGCCTCCGGATCGGGCGCATCAGCGTGGTAAAAACCGCCCGGCACAGGGGGGGTTCGGCTGCCCCATGTGGGCCGAATGGGCGCATTCCCCCTCAGCGATCGTGATATATGGCTGAAGCGCCCCGCACGCATCGTGCGGAGGGGGTTCCGGCCCCCATCGGCGCTGTTTCCATGGCCAAAATACGCCAGCCTGCGCCTGGTGACTAACGTCACGGCGTGGTGCTGTTCTGCTCGAAAATGGCGCGAGGTGCCATGAATTCCCGGTGAGGATCTCCTGCTGTGCCGCCTCGCAATGCAGCTGTACGCTATCTCATGAAGAAAAGCGTGTTCCTCGAGGAACATTGATTACGGATTTTCTAACGTCTGATGGGGGAAGTGGCGTTTAACGGCGCGCTCAAAATTCTTTCGGGGAATCATAATGCGATGTCCGCACCCCTCGCATCTGATCCCAAAGTCCATGCCGGTACGCCAAATTTTCCAGGTACGGCTGCCGCACGGGTGCGGCTTCTTTAATTCAACCAGATCGTCAATATGATAACGCGGTTTCTCCATTTCGTACGCCTGCCTATACGCTATCAAATCGATTTGCGATTGCACAAGCCGATTTCTTCCTGCCCCCCAGACCGCCAGCGTCATGTCAGCGGGTCTCGCGTCGTGTCTGACAGGCGTGGCTTTCCCGTCGAAGATCGGTTCCCGATAAAGTGCAAGACCTCCAACCCGCGTCGCGTCTGTCGCCGATCGCGTCGCCACCGGTGGGACAGTGGGGGTTGTAAATTGAGTCTGATAGCGTTTGCGTTTGTTCCTCACAAGAATACGTAATCGGGCGACTTCCTGCAAGGTTTGGGAGTATTGGCCGACCATGATAGCGGTGACGCGTCGCCGTGCGACCTTTGGCTTAAGTCGCCTCTCTCGACCCCGCGTCGGGTCGTCTGGATGTTGACCCTGGGGAGGCGCGCCACCTCGTGACTGATGACTGGGTGTTCGATAGACATAGTGGATACCGTTGAGCAAGGGTTATAACTCCTCGCTGCACAACCGCCGGCGTCATTATAGGTATTGTCCGCCGGGAATCTTGGCAATGTGGCGAAAGGTACTCAGTAAGGCCGCGGCCAACGGCGCGTGAAAAATGGACCGGCTGATAGCCGAATGTCCGAGGTCGGGGACCGCCAATAAGACCGACAAGATCAGGCCGGCCACCACCCCATGCTCCACAATTCCGGCGGCAATGCCGCCAATTTTATTGAGCACAGCAGTAAGGCGGAAGAGTCCTACGCCTTGACTTGCGACCGCACCGATTGTTCGTCCGACGAACTCCAGGGCACCAACAATTAACAGGAAAACCAGCAAGGCCAGTATACTATGTGCCAAATGCCAGGCCTGCGCACGGGCACCTGGGATGTGTGCGGCCGGTGCGGGAATATAGCGTTCGACCCACCGATGCAATGGCGCAGCCGCGGTAATCATGCGAGTGAGCGCCCGCGACGAGTGGTCCGCTACGATGACGCCGGCAATATACCCGACTAAACTGAAGCCGACCCAGACCAGACCACGGCGCAGTCCGTAAAGCGCACCCAACAAAAGATACCCAGCCAGCACCCAGTCGATCCAGCCCATGCCCGTAACCCTCCCCTCACCGGTTCTGCCCAGACCAAATGGCCAATAAGTATGCCATAAACACGGCCACCAACGACGGATCTACCGGGCCTCCACCCTGGCGGACGGCCATTTCCACGACGCCATACGAGACGGCCCCTAAGATGGCTGACAAGACCAGGTCAAGCAAAAAGCGCCATAAACTCATATTACCCCAACGACGCACCATGAGACCTGCCTGCGCTCCTAACGCAACGAAGAGAAAAATAATCACGTAATCGACCAAAGATGTGCGGCCGTGCAGATATCGTTGGACGTTAGCGGCGACTGCAATCGGGAGTCCGACAATCAATACCGTTCCGAAGCCTCGTAACCAACCGGGCGAGGACCAAGCGCGCGGTCTCATCGATGAACCACCGATAGAATGATGACGATACCCACTACCGCCAGGATCATCCAGAGGTAGCTGGGAGCGAGCAAGCGCCGCACGGGGGCGGATGCTTGTCCCCGGTGCTGCCGGCGCAGCTCATCACGCGCCCGGCGGTTGTCCAGCCGTTGCGACCGCTTATAGTGTGACACGTAGGCTGAGTATTTTCCCATGCGCCGATAGGCCACACCTAAATTACGGTGAGCGGGCGGATATTCGGGGTCGCTCTGCAAGGCCAACAGGTAGTGTTGGATTGCCTGCTGCGCATCGCCACGCTCCAGATGGATATTCCCCAGGTTAGTCAGGGCAGGAGCATAATGTCGGTCCTGTGCGAGCGCCCGCAAGAAATACTGCTGGGCTTCCGCCAGATGGCCGGTTTCAGCAAATACTACTCCTATCTTATTATAGCCCTCGGGACGGTCCGGAAACTCTTCCACAAGGCGGCGAAAAGCCGTCTCGGCATCAGGCAGGTTGCCGACATCCCACGCCTTTTGTCCTCTCAGAAGGAGCGCCTCACCTGTGTCCTCCCACTCTGCCACCATGCTATCCTCCCGGCACACCGCGTTTTGGTCCCCTATACACTAACGGAATCCATAACAAAACCGCAACCATTCCCATTGCCGGATATAACACTTGCACCAACCGGTCAAAGCTCAGCAAGCCAAACAGAAACGTTACCATAATTAGCCACAAAATGGGGCTTCCGTATTGTTCGCGAAGCGCGTAGGCTTCAGCCACCCCCGTGGTGAAAAGGGCCACCCAAAGGCACAGGCCAAAGAGTATAGCAAGGGCCCGATGCGTGCGAGCTGCCGCGTCAACCAGGGGCAGGGCGCCGATTGCGGGAAGTGTGGTAAGAGTATGGTGTTCGACGAACGCAAGCAGGGACAAGACGGCGGCGCCCAGGAAGGCCGCAAGACCGGTCTGGCTCCGGCTCGTTAAAGTCCGACCGACGCCCAGCAATACCATAATCCCGGTAAAGATGTTATAAGAGAGATATAGCAACGCCGACATCAGCCACTGCCCCGGGGGAGCTGCCGGGCGTGAAACCGTGGGGTGCGGCCAATTAAGTACACCTATCATAAGCACCATAACAATGAGGTAAGGAATAAGGAGCGCGTTGGCCCGCACGACCGAACGGGTGCCGGACGCAACCACCAGCACCACCGCGACCGTGGTCACGAGCGCACCCAAAAGTCGCGGAGCACCTGCGGTTTGATTGATGGCCGCGCCACCGCCTGATGAAACCACACCGAGGCCGATGACAAGAAAGGCCGTGGTGACACCCTCAGCGACGCGAATTAACCAGGCTGGGTACCATGACGCCCATAGCGACACAAAGCCGCCAGTCTGGCCACGCCGCCCCCGTTCTAATGCCAGGTACCCCAGAACACCGAACAGAGAGCCGGCCACGGCGATTCCGACGATGCCGCTTTGGCCATAGCGCCCGAAGAATTGGTAGATTTCCTGCCCACTGGCAAACCCGGCGCCTACCACGGCGCCCACATAGGTTAAGGCCACACCCAGCCAAGATACTTTCATGCAGAGCCTGCCTCCCAGTACATCTATATCCCGGCTCAGGTAAAATAGGTCTAGAATTTCGACGTTCAGCTCACCCCACGTCAACAAGGAGAGAGAGTCCGTGGCGGAACATGGACCGCACCGCGACACCAGCACGGAATACCGGACCCGCATCGACCGGGCAACATGCCGGGACGAATTGGTTGTGGCGTTTCGCTGGTTATGGCAGCAGGAGGGGAAGCCCGAGGTCATTCTCTGCATCGGTACTGACCGAGCTACCGGGGACGCACTCGGCCCTTTAGTGGGCCGTGAGCTCATGGCCTGGAGCCGCTTGCCCTGCCAAGTGTTCGGCACCTTAGAGCATCCGCTGCACGCCACTAACATGGGAGAGTTAATGAAGACCCATCCTACGCTCAAGACCGCCCGCTGCTTAGCGCTTGACGCATCGCTGGGGCGGCCAGAAGAGGTGGGATCCATCTGGGTCGGGATGGGCGCAATTCATCCGGGCGCAGGAGTGAACAAGGACTTGCCGGCGATTGGACGCTATCATGCCACCGGAACCGTAAATGTCGGGGGCTTTATGGACTATTACGTCCTGCAGAACACCCGGCTGGCTCTGGTCATGCGCATGGCTCAAGTGATGGCCGAAGCGTTAAAGTTTAGCTTAGGCTTTTGACGCCGACTTCGACGCGATCCGGGCGTTCTTGGCCATGTCTATCGCCTGTTTCTCTTCCTGACTGAGCACATATCGGCTTTCATGCTTGTCCACCGGCTTGGCATAGAGCCGCACCTCGTCCCGCCCCCACAAGCTGGTCAAGACCATCCCGTCGCCGTTATCATTCAGAAGAGCGGCAGAAAACGACAAGTCCGCCCCCGTATCCATGAATGGGTTAAAGCGGACCAGCCCAATCCGGTTCAGAGATTGCGCCGCTTTCCAATCGAGAGAATCTAGTCGAGTGCTAAACGTGTCGAAACGATCAACGGCTTCATCTACCCGTTCATGCAAATTCGCGATCAGCTGTTCCACATTCTCCGGCTTTTCGTCACCAAACGTACGTAAGTAACGCCTGCGCACGTTGGCTGCCGCCTGAAGCCCCCAGATGCCAAAAATAAGACTAATAATCGCTAGCCCAATGGCTGCGTACAATAAATCCGCTATAGGTAGCGCCACTAACCGTCCCCCCACGAATTAAACGAACGACACGCCCTGAAGTTTCAACCAGCCTAGTATAACCGTTAGAAAAAGTGCCGGGAGTAAGTCCGCGATATTGATGATGGTCTTCTCCGTAACAAAGTTGACTCCGATGGCTGCAATAAGAAGGCCGCCAACCACGCTCAGATCGTTTAGTAGCGCCCCTTGCAAAAACCCTCGTAAAAGGCCCGCCGCCAGCGACAAGGCACCCTCGTACACAAAGGTCAGGGGACCCGCCAGGGCTACGCCCCACCCAGCGGTCGACGCCAATAACAGTCCGGTAACCCCATCCAATATGGCTTTCGTTTCCAGAATGGTGGGGTGGTTGGATAGACCGGCTTGCAATGAACCGACAATGGCCATGGCGCCCAGATTAAAGATGAGCGCCGCCGAGATGAAACCTTGCATAAAGCCGGCTCGCCCTGCGCGCCTTTCCACCCAAGAGCCAAAAGCCTCCAATCGCGCGCTAATTTTCAGAAGCGAGCCGAGCCACGCGCCCATAACGACCGAAATCAGCGTGTTGACTGGATCATTAAGGGGTGTAGCCATCTTAATGCCAATGACCATCACCACCAGGCCCATGAGCCTTAACGCTTGCTTGCGAAAGGATACTTTCAGGCGCCCGCCCCATAAGAGACCCATCACCGCACCGATCAGTGCCCCAGCCCCGTTGACAACCGAACCCAACAGATGGCCCATGTACACAACCCTTCATGCCAATAATTGGTTCCTCAAGAATGTTCCTCAAGGAACATTACACGACAAACCCTTCCGGATCCGGCCCTGAATCCTGATCAAGCATGGCTAGCAGCCGCTCCAATTCTTCCAAGCTCCGGTACGAAATTTCGATCCGCCCTTTGTTGCTATCGCCGCGAACCGCCACCTTCGTGCCGAATCGACGCCGGAGGCCCGCCTCCACCGCTTTGAGGTGCACATCTTGCTGGGCCTGCGGCGGCCTGGGCACGTCACCCCGTTTTATGGCGACCTCCAGCTGCTTGACTGTCCAGCCCTCTTGTGCGCACCGCTCCGCCAATGCCACCCGTCTTGGACCGTCGATCGATAGCAGTGCCTTCCCATGTGCAACCGTGAGCAACTGCTCCGCTAAAAGCGACTGTATGCTGGGTTCCAGTTGCATCAGCCGCAGATAGTTCGCGACGTGACTGCGAGACTTGCCAACCCGCGCGCCAATCTGGTCTTGGGTCCATTGGAACTCCTCAATGAGGCGGCTATACGCCTCGCTCTCCTCTAGAGGATTTAAATCACTACGCTGCAGATTTTCCACCAGGGCCAGCTCGATAGCCTCGCGGTCACTCAGTTCCTTAACCACCGCCGGAACTGTTTTCAGACCGGCCAGTCGTGCCGCCCGGACCCGCCGCTCGCCGGCAACCAGTTGATACCCGTTTGCCACCGGCCGAATCAAAATAGGCTGGATAATGCCGTGCACCCTAATCGAATCGGTCAGTTCGGCAATCTCCGCCTCGCGGAACGAATGCCGCGGCTGGTAGGGATTGGGCGACACCATAGTCAGCTCCACCTGCACCGCTCCTTGCCCGTTCGCGCCAGCCGGCTTCGGCTCGTCCACACCGTTGCGCTCGGGGATCAAAGACGATAGACCGCGTCCCAATCCGCGTGGTGCCTTAGCCACGTTGAATCACCTCCTGAGCAAGCTTCTGATATCCCTCGGCTCCCCGTGACTTGGGATCATATCGAAGGATAGGCAGCCCGTGGCTGGGTGCCTCACTAAGACGCACTGCACGGGGAATCACAGCTTGGTAAACCTGCTGGTGAAAGTGCTGACGCACCTCGTCCGCCACCTGGCCCGCCAAGTTCGTTCGTGCGTCGTACATGGTCAACAGCACTCCCTCCAGCCTAAGACGCGGGTTGAGCCGTTCCCGCACTAAATCGATGGTGGATAATAACTGACTCAATCCCTCAAGAGCAAAAAACTCGCATTGCATCGGTATCATGACCGCATCGGCCGCGGTGAGCGCGTTAATCGTCAAAAGACCCAGCGACGGAGGACAGTCGATGAACACGTAATCGTAACGGTCACGAATCAATCGAATTTGTTGGTCCAACAGTCCTTCGCGCTCCGACATGTGGGACAACTCCACTTCTGCGCCAGCCAAATCTAATGTGGCGGGAAGAAGATGCAGCCCCACCACTGGGGTTGCCTGTATGGCATCTGCAAGGGGTTTCCCATCTAACAAGACGTCATAAATGGAGACGTCCACCATGCTTTTTTCGATACCGAGGCCCGTGGTGGTATTGCCCTGAGGGTCCACATCAACGGCCAGTACACGCTTGCCTGAATCGGCCAGGTATGCCGCCAAATTAATGACGGTGGTCGTCTTCCCCACGCCGCCCTTCTGGTTGGCGACTGCGATGACCCTACCCACTTTACCCCTCCCGGCTGATTCCCTTTCCGCCTGGGACGCATCAAAAGCGCCCTCTGTGGGGCGTGCGGCGCCAAAAGACGGTACTTCATACATCCATGTTCTGTGTCAGTCCGCAAAAAACCTTCCGCTCAGAGCATCCGCAAAATAAATTAGCCGAGGCGTTGCCTATCTAGCGTCCCAGCTTCTTAGGGGTACGCGGGTAGAGGGGGGGTGTTGGGGCGCTCTTGGTGACGACGGCCACCATCGCATTGTCGTCCACACAAACCCACCGTGATAGTTGCCCGCCTAAGCGCGACAACAACGATGCTGCATCATCCAGATCCCTTGGTCCTGTGTGTCCTTGCACCAGCAGCAGCGACCCTCCGATCGCCATAAACGGAAGGCCCAATTCCAGTGAGGCGGCCGGTGGCGCGACTGCTCTGAGAGTCACCACATCAAAGGCTTCCCGGCGGTCCGCCACTTCACTAACCCACGTTTCGGCGCGGGCGTGGACCACCTCGACGTTATTGAGATCCAATGTGTTAGCCGCCTTTTCCAAAAACCGGGCTCGGCGCTCACGTGCCTCGAGCAAAGTCCATTGCCAAGTCGGATGGGCGACAGCCACAATCATCCCCGGAAACCCACCGCCGGAGCCGATATCCAGCGCCTTACCCGGCAAGGCCGGCAGCAATGCGCCAAGAGCCAGCGACTCCCTCACTCCGCGCCTCCACAAGGTCTCGCCTCGCCATGCCGTTAGATTAAGCGGAGCCTGTTCCACCATTGACACAAAACGCGAGATCCGCTCCATCGCGGAAGGATCCAAACCAAACTCCCGCAATAGAGACGGACCATTCACATCGATCACCTCCGCATCCTGACCCATATGTTACCAAAGAGCGGCGAAATCAGCACCACCCCGTTCTTTCCAATCAAAAACCGCGCCTGGGGCGCGGTCGAAGATGGCGTCTTTATTCTTATTTTTGGGTAGCTGGTGCGCTTCCCGCCGCGCCGCCATCAATGGGACGCTTTAACAGCACCACCGTTTGTCCCCACTGAAATACATTAGAGATCACGTAGTAAATAGAAAGTCCTGCAGGAAATCGGTACGCCACATATCCAAAAACGAGTGGCATCATGTACAACATCATCTTCTGGCTCGACTGCATCTCCGGCTGAGTCGGGGTCATTTGCATGGTCTGCCGCTGCATGAGGAAAGTCGAAACCGCCACCAGGACCGGTAGCACGAACGTATGGTCCGGATTACCAAGATTGGACCAAATCCATTCCCAGCCATGATGCGGGTACTTGTAGCGGCGCAGCACATCAAACAAAGCATACATAACCGGAAGCTGAAGAATTAGCGGCAGACACCCAGAAGCGGGGTTCACCCCTTCTTCTTTGTACATCTTGGCGATCTCTTCATTGAGCTTTTGTCGATCGCCCTTGTGACGCTGCTGCAACTCTTTTTGCTTAGGAGCCAACCTGGCCATCCGCTGCATCGACCGCGCCTGAGTGATACCCAACGGTAAAAGCACTAGACGAACGAGTAGCGTAAGCAGCACAATCCCCAGCACGTAGTTTCCAGTCCACGATGAAAATGCGACGAAAATCACCGTGAGCAACTGGATAAACGCATGCCAAATTGCCATAACATCCTCCTAATCGGTCCCTAAGGCACCGGATCGTACCCGCCCTCGTGCAAGGGATGGCAACGGCTGATACGCTTAATTGCGAGCCATAAACCCTTGAAGGCCCCGTACTTGGTCACGGACTCTACTGCATATTGGGAGCACGTGGGAATGTACCGGCAAGAAGGCCGCGTCATGGGGGACACATACCGCTGGTAACCTCGTATCAACCCCAACACCACATATTTCATCCCAACCAGTCCTTACTTTAGACAACCTGCCTGTCTCAACACCCGCGCAATGGAGCGCTGCAACTGGTCCCACGGTGCGTCTATCATACTCTTCTTTCCGACAAAAATCAGATCGCCGCATCCATCCACTGCATCAGCATAGGCACTGTATAATGCCCTAAGCCTGCGCCGAACACGATTGCGTTTCACGGCTGTTCCGACACTGCGCTGTGTTGTGAATCCCACGCGGGTGTTCGGCGCCGGGCCTGGGTGCAGAACGAAAAGGACCAGATATCGGTCCCCGTAAGTCCGTCCTCGTTTGAAAACCTGTCCGAAATCCGCGCGCCTTTTAAGTCGCACATAGTTCATCGCCTAAACCGCGATCCGCTTCCGTCCCTTTTGTCGACGCCTGCGTAGGACAGCCCGCCCGGCCCGCGTCCGCATGCGCTGGCGGAATCCATGCACTTTGTGACGATGGCGCCGATTCGGCTGATATGTCCGTTTCATACTATGGGGTCACCTCCTGACGCTAGGCAAATCGCTATTCATTATAGCCAGCCCCGAGATGAGGGTCAAGAATGCGAGGGCGCGTCGGGCCTGTCAACCCTTGACTTCAGCGTATGCCGGAGGGTCCGGTAAAATACTCATCGACCAAAAAGCGATCCAACAACTCCCTCATATAGAATTGTACCCCTCTATCGGATCTGCTATCATAAGTCTAGCCTCCGCCGCAGCCGGAGGAATCATTATTTTTAGCTGAGATATCAACAGCCTGTGGATAATCTTGTGGATTTCTTGTGTACACGTTCACCGGGGGGACCTATTTATGCTTAATATCGGCCTCGAGTCGCTGTGGGCTGACGTTGTGGATCAGCTTCACCAGGAGTTATCTACTCCGAGCTTCGAAACTTGGGTACGCTCTGTGGTGCCTAAATCTCTTGAAGACGACACTCTGGTACTAGAGGTTCCAACAGAGTTCATTCGAGAACTGATTGCATCCCGGTATACGGATTTGTTGCGGGACTTAGTCCACAAATCCTTCGGAAAGCCTCTGGCCCTCTACTTGGTGGTCAGGCCACCCAAACGTTCATCACCCGGACGCTCACCATCGAAGGCTAAAGGCGGCGATAAATCTTCCGAACCTTCTGAATTCCAAAGAAGGCTTAACTCCAAGTACACGTTTGAAGCATTTGTCGTGGGAAGTTCCAACCGTTTTGCCCACGCCGCGTCGCTGGCAGTTGCGGAAATGCCCGCCCGGGCATATAATCCGCTCTTTTTGTACGGCGGCGTAGGCCTGGGTAAGACTCATCTGATGCATGCCATCGGCCACCTCATCTTGAAACAAGAGCCATCGTCGCGTGTCTTATACGTATCTACGGAAAACTTCACCAACGAGCTCATCAACTCCATTCAGGATAATAAAATGGTGCCGTTTCGCAATCGGTATCGCAACATTGATGTGCTGTTGATTGATGATATTCAATTTGTGGGCGGCAAAGAGCGAACACAAGAAGAATTTTTCCATACGTTTGAGGCGCTGCACGGAGCACACCGTCAAATTGTGGTGTCAAGCGACCGCCCCCCCAAGGATATCCGGTATTTGGAGGAGCGGCTGCGATCCCGCTTTGAATGGGGTCTCATCTCGGACCTGCAACCGCCCGATTTGGAAACCCGTATGGCGATTTTGTCAAAAAAAGCCCAATTTGAAGGTCTCTCTGTGCCGGACGACGTCATTCAGTTCATCGCCAGCCGGATCGACACCAACATTCGAGAACTGGAAGGCGCCCTGATTCGGGTCATGGCACTGGCCTCCATCACGCGACAAGCCCTCACTAAAGATCTGGCGTATGAGGCGTTAAAGGACGTTATCAAAGAGTCTCCGCCAAAACACGTGACCATCCGCCTCATCCAGGAAGAAGTGGCTCGTCATTTTGATCTCAGAGTGGAGGACTTGAAAGCAAAGAAACGCACCAAGGCCATCGCTCACCCTCGACAGATTGCGATGTATGTTGCACGGGAACTGACTGATGCGAGTCTGCCTAAAATCGGGGAGGAATTCGGCGGGCGAGATCATACCACGGTGATGCATGCTGTCGAGAAGGTACTCAATGATAAGGCGCGCGATCCGCTATTGAATCAGATCCTCGAAGCCCTGATGAAGCGGATTCAGTCACGATAGGTGTATAACCATGTGGGTTACGGGCGGAATTCCTGTGGAAAACGGGGGAGATTGTCCACACAATCCCCCTCTCTTGCCAGATGGGCGGGAAAGCTGGGGATTACAAGCCAGATTATCCCGAAGTTATCCTTGTCGGATAATGAGCGACGGTGGCGGTTGGCGCGCGTTATCCCCATATCCCCAGCTCTTAATACGAAGATGATCTTTATAAACAATAACGTATTATTCTTCGCCGATTCGAAATTACGACACCAATCACGAAGGAGCGTCTCAGGATGCACTTATATGCAACCCAAGATCAGTTGGCTAAAGCCCTCACGAGTGTTTCTCGCATGATTATGCCGCAGAACAACATGCCGATTCTCTCCGGCATTCAATTGGACGCACAGGGTCAATCCCTCACGTTAACTGCGACAGATCTCTTCACCACCCTTAAGTCCACCATCCAAGTCGAAGTGAAAAATCCCGGCCACATCGTCTTACCGGCATCGCTGTTAACTGAATTGGTGCAGCGCATCCCGACCGCGACACTGGAATTGGAAACGGACGAGGCTTCCGGGAAAGCGGTCATCAAATACGGAAAAAACCGAGCCACGCTGCATGGATTCGGAGCGGAGCGTCTTCCGGAAATTCAGCCACTTGAAGGCGGCCGTGACACGATTACCATCGGCGCCGGTGTCGTCGGCCGTCTCGCCCGGGAACTTCTGTTTGCATGCGCTAAAGATGAGACCCGCCCCATTCTCAAGGGCGTCTCGGTCCGGTTAGCTGTAGGCCGTTTGGTTCTGGCGTCCACGGATGGCAGCCGCTTGTCCCACACCTGGATCGCCGTCCCTGAATACCGCGGGGAGGGACGTGACTGTGTGGTGCCGGCGAAAATACTAGCTGAGGCCGCGCGGTTGAATGCTGCGGATGTTGCGGAGATGACTATCGCCTCCAATAACGTGGAGATTCACACACCCTCCAGCGTCATCGTGTCGCGTCTATTAGACGGTCAATATCCCGATTATGAGCGGGTCATTCCGCAAGATTACGTTGTTCAGGGCCGGATTCGGGTGACTGACTTTCGTGGCGCGTTGGAGAGAGCCAACCTTATCGCGTCGAGGGACCGCACCAGTTCCGTGCGCGTGCGCCATCAAGCGGGACTACTCGAAATATCGGCATCCGCCTCAGAATTTGGTCAGACGCTGGAGACCGTCGAATTCGACAGTCATGGTCAGGACCTGGATCTCCTGTTCAACCCCAATTACCTACTGGACGCCTTAAAATCGCTGGAGGGGGAAGAGGCGGTGCTGGAATTTTCCGGGGTTCAATCGCCGCTTAGGCTCCGCGACACCGAAAATGCACAGTACAGTCACATTGTCCTCCCCCTGCGGCAACTGGTGTAATGTCGCTCGACACGCTTCAGCTATCGCATTTCCGGAATTTTGACCAGGCATCTGTTCAGTTTTCGAGCCGCCTGACTCTCTTGATAGGGGATAATGGCCAAGGCAAGACCAACCTGCTTGAAGCGGTGTACTTGCTTATGCAGGGGCGCGACTTCCGAACCTCGCAAGAACGCGAAGCCATTCAGCAGGGGGCGGAGTCGGCGCTGCTGACGGGAAGCGGCCAATTCTTGGGTCGAGCCGAAAGGTGGCGTCACTCCATCCCCGGAAGTGGCCGCCGTTCACACCAGGGGCCAATTCAGCCCTTGGTACTATTTTCCCCGGACGATGTCTATTTGGCCAAAGGGTCGCCTGAGCGCCGCCGGCGCTTCTTGGACTTATTGTTGTCGGCGCATGACTCACGCTATGCACGCGCACTGCGCGCATACAACCGGGTGTTACTGCAGCGCAATCGAGCGCTTAAAGAAGCGACCTATCAGAAACTGGTGGACGATTTTACTCCGCTTTTAATTCGCGAAGGGTTATATCTCTGGCGGCGCCGGCAGGAAACGGTGATGGCGCTGGTGCCTGAAGCAAAGAAAATCATGGAGGAGATTGCTCCCGGTGAGGATTTATCGGTGTCACTCCATTACGGTGGCGCCCCCGCACCGATCGACACCGCCGAGGCATACCAGGCAGCGGTCGAAAACCGGCGACGTGATGAGCAAATCCGGCTTACCACGTTGGTAGGCCCGCATCGCGACGATTTAATGATGACGCTTGGGGGCATGGCCACCACCGTTTATGCATCACAAGGGCAACTGAGAAGTGTGGCGTTAACCTTGAAATTAGCCACCATGCACTGGCTTTTGCTGGAGACGGGGATAAGGCCGATCATCCTCTTGGATGACGTGTTGTCGGAACTAGACTATCGCCGCCGTCAAAAGGTCTTGGAGACCGTCTCTCAACCCGGGCAACAGACCATTGTGACAGACACCGAGCCTCGCAGCTACGCGGCGTTGGACCCATCGATCCTGCAGGTTGCGACCGGGGAGGTGCAATCATGGCCGAAGCGCCCGACTCCAGGCTCGCCGCCATCTTAGATCGGCTGGTGGAACAACATGGATGGCAGCAGGCCAAAGCCATCACGGCGATCAAAGCGCTCTG
This sequence comes from Bacillota bacterium, assembly GCA_021820965.1. GTDB lineage: Bacteria > Bacillota > Sulfobacillia > Sulfobacillales > Sulfobacillaceae > Sulfobacillus_B. Next base: position 61,275 of record JAKACZ010000005.1, read on the forward strand.
GCGCGACATCGTCGGCGAGGATATCGACAACCACACGCACATTCTGACCTTAACCAGCGATGGCGTGCTGTTAATCGCGGTGCCTTCATCGGTCTGGTCCCAGGAGATCTTGTACTACAAGCCGCGAATCTTAGATGGCTTGTCACGCAGCTTGGGCGTTCAGGCTATTAAAGATGTGCGTACCCGGGTTCGATCGGACGCTCTGAAGCCGCGAGCGGTAACTCAAGATAATATAACATCGCCGTATTACCGTGTGGAAAGAACCACGCCGACCACGTGCAATCTGCATGAATTGTTCGCCCGGGTTCAGGAAAAATATGAACGGGCGGTGCGCGGATGGCTACGTGAAGGGTTTCAGCCCTGTGCGCAATGCCATGCGCCTACTCCCCAGGGTTATTCCTTGTGTGTCGTGTGCGAACTTGAGCGGCGGCGCAAATCCTAGAATTGGGGGCGTGCACCGGGTGTATCTTCACATCGGCCGTGAGTGGATGATTGACCATGGCGCCATCATAGGACTGTTCCCGTTAAGAATACTGGATTCTTCGCCCGAGTTTCGCCACCTTTTTTACTCGTGGCGTCTTAAGGGGCAGGTCCTGGGCGATTTCGAGGAAGCTAAAACAATTATTTTAGTCGACACACATATTTTCCTCTCGCCGATTTCCCCCCACACCTTATGGCGCCGAACCGAGCGCGGCAACTTCGGATTCGAATAAGCGAAAAGCCTATGGTATACTGGATTTACCAGACCCGGGCGGGTCTCATTCGTCTGTTTAAGGGGGATCCCCATTCATGGCTGAAGAGCCAAATCCGGAATATAACGAAAGTCAAATTCAAGTTCTTGAGGGTCTGGAAGCTGTCCGCAAACGTCCAGGCATGTATATTGGCTCGACCAGCGTCAAAGGACTGCACCACCTAGTGTATGAGATTGTTGATAATTCCATTGACGAAGCACTTGCTGGATTTTGTGACCGGATTCAAGTGACCTTGTATCGCGATGGCCGTGTGGGCGTCCGTGATAACGGGCGCGGTGTGCCGACCGGAATTCACCCCAAGGTGGGGATTCCCACGTTGGAAGTGGTTTTGACCATGCTGCACGCGGGTGGAAAGTTTGGCGGCGGGGGCTACAAAGTCTCAGGAGGATTACACGGCGTAGGCCTCTCGGTCGTCAATGCTCTGTCATCCGAACTGGTGGCCTATAGTCGCTTTGGCGGAGCTGAGTATGTTCAGCACTATGAAAAAGGTAAGCCGCGCGACCCGGTCACCGAGATCACAAAAACGAAAGAGACGGGATTCGAAGTCATTTTTCGACCGGACGCGAGTATTTTTGACGAGGTGGACTTTGTCTTTGATACCATTTCGACGCGGCTTCGAGACCAAGCCTTTTTGAACTCCGGAGTTCTCTTGTCCCTCTTTGAGGAAGCCACCGGGCGCGAAGTTCGGTATCACTATACCGGCGGTGTGCAGTCGTTCGTTGAATATCTCAATCTTAACCGTAACGTCATACATCCTAAGCCGATTGCTTTTTCCGGTGAGAAAGACGGCATTATGGTCGAAGCAGCCGTTCAGTACAACGACAGCTATGTCGAGACCCTCTTCACCTTTGCCAACACGATCCGTACATTGGAAGGCGGCACGCACGAGGCGGGATTCAAGGCCGCATTGACCCGCGTATCCAATGATTACGCCAGACGGCTCGGTTTGTTGAAGGATGCCGATCAAAATCTTGCCGGTGAAGATGTGCGCGAAGGACTCACCGTCATTTTATCGGTCAAGCTGCCCGAACCACAATTTGAAGGGCAAACCAAGACCAAGCTGGGCAACTCCGAAGTGCGCGGGGTGACGGAGGGCATTGTCACCGACGGTCTAGCGACCTATTTCGAGGAAAACCCGGCTGTCGCCAAGCGGATTCTGGAAAAAGCCATTCAGGCCTCAAGGGCTCGGGAGGCTGCGCGCAAGGCGCGCGAACTGACACGCCGAAAGAGCGTGCTGGAATCCTCATCGCTGCCCGGGAAGCTGACTGACTGCTCCAGTCGTGACCCTTCGGAATCAGAGCTCTACCTAGTGGAGGGCGACTCCGCCGGCGGTTCCGCCAAACAGGGGAGAAATCGGGAGTTTCAGGCAATTTTGCCGCTCAGGGGGAAAATTTTGAATGTGGAGCGGGCCCGGATGGATAAGATCCTGGGTAACGAGGAAATCCGGGCTATGATCACCGCCATCGGCACAGGGATAGGAGGAGAGTTTGATATTTCCAAGGCCCGCTATCATCGGGTCGTCATTATGACCGATGCCGATGTCGACGGCTCTCACATCCGCACTCTCTTATTAACCTTCTTTTACCGATATATGACCCCCTTAATTGAAGCGGGATATGTGTACATTGCACAGCCACCGCTGTACCAGGTGAAAAAGGGCAAGCAGGAACGCTACTTGTATGATGACCAGGCGTTGGAGCAGCTGCTAAACGAGTGGGGTCATGCCAGCAACATTAACATTCAGCGGTACAAGGGACTCGGTGAAATGAATCCCGAACAACTATGGGAGACCACCATGGATCCCGAGACGCGCACGCTTTTACGGGTGGAGCTGGAAGATGCGGTGGCCGCAGACTGGATCTTTACCGTGCTCATGGGTGAAAAGGTCGAGTCTCGGCGCGACTTTATCCAAGAACACGCTCACCAGGTACGCAACCTCGATACCGTAGGATAACTCGGAGGAACAAATGGCGAATATTGGTCGTGTCATGCCGATCGACATTGAAGATGAGATGAAACGGTCGTATATCGACTATGCCATGAGCGTCATCGTCAGTCGGGCATTGCCGGACGTCCGTGATGGCCTCAAGCCTGTGCACCGCCGGATTTTGTATGCCATGTTGGAAGCGGGCAACACCCCGAATCAGCCCTATAAAAAGTCCGCCCGTATCGTCGGCGATGTGCTGGGCCGGTATCACCCTCACGGTGACTCGGCGGTCTATGATGCGATGGTGCGCATGGCCCAGGATTTTTCCATCCGTTACCCGCTGATTGATGGACACGGGAACTTTGGATCGATGGACGGCGATTCACCGGCGGCCATGCGATACACCGAGGTGCGTCTGGCTCCCATTGCCATGGAACTCTTGGCCGACATCGACAAAGACACCGTGGACTTCGGCCCGAACTTTGACGAGTCAACTAACGAGCCGTTGGTGCTCCCGGCTAAAATCCCCAACCTTCTAATCAACGGGTCGTCCGGAATTGCGGTGGGGATGGCCACAAACATTCCGCCGCATAATCTCAGCGAGGTTTGCCGGGCGGCAACTCTTCTTATTGAGCATCCGGAAACGGATTTTGACAAATTAATAAGTGTACTGCCTGGCCCGGACTTTCCTACCGGCGGGATGATTATGGGGCGCGAAGGCATTCGCCAAGCCTATGCTACCGGCCGTGGCATCATCACCATTCGCGGCGTGGCCAAAGTGGAAGAGACATCCAACGGGCGCGAGCGAATTGTCATTACGGAGATTCCCTATCAGGTCAATAAAGCACGGCTGATTGAAAAGATTGCTGACTTGGTGCACGAACGCCGGATGGAAGGCGTCTCGGACCTTCGCGATGAGTCAGATCGAGAAGGCGTGCGCATCGTCATTGAACTGAAGCGTGACGCGGTGCCCAAGGTGACCATGAATCAGCTTTATAAATACACGTCTATGCAGCAGACCTTCGGCATGATTCTTTTGGCGTTGGTGGACGGCCGCCCCGTCATATTGTCGGTGCGGGAGATGCTGGAGAACTTTATTCGCCATCGCAAGAACGTAATTGAGCGGCGAACCCGGTATGAGTTGGCCAAGGCCGAAGCGCGTGCCCACATTCTGGAGGGGCTGCGAATAGCGCTTCAATTCCTTGATGAGGTTATTCAGATTATCCGCTCGTCAAGTTCGGTGGATACCGCCCGCGACGGCTTGATGACGCGGTTTGGCCTCTCGGACAAGCAGGCCAACGCAATCCTGGACATGCGGCTGCAGCGATTGACGGCGTTGGAACGCGAGAAAATTGAAGCAGAGTACCAAGAAGTCATGGCAGTGATTGAACAGCTGAAGGCTATCTTGGCTGATGAACAGCTAGTGTACAATATTATCAAAAAAGACTTGGCAGAAATCCGAAAAAAATACGGGGACGAGCGCCGTACTAAGCTCGGTCCGTCGGTGAAGGACATTTCTGATGAAGACCTCATTCCCGAAGAGGATATGGTGGTGACAATTACACACCGAGGCTACATCAAACGGCTTTCGCCCGACGTGTACCGCCCCCAGCGGCGTGGCGGCCGCGGCGTCAGCGGGAGCACCGTCCGCCAAGACGACTTTATCGCCCACATGTTTGTGGCCAGCACGCATGCATACTTGTGCTTCTTTACCAATCGCGGCCGTATCTACCGGGTCAAGGTGCATGAAATCCCGGAAGCCGGCCGTCAGGCCAAAGGCATTTCGGTGGCCAACCTGATTGCCATGGAACCGGGCGAACGAATCGCGGCCGTACAGACCTTAACCGAGACATCCAATCATTTCTGGGTGTTTGCCACCAAGCGCGGTGTTGTCAAACGTACGGCGTTGTCCGATTATGATACCTGGCGGGGCGGCGGTATTATTGCAATTTCATTGGATGACGACGACGAACTTATCGGCGTTGAATCTACTGAGGGCAAGAGCGATATTCTGCTGGCCACACGAAGCGGTCAGGTTATTCGGTTTCAGGAATCGCTCGTCCGATCGATGGGCCGATCGGCGCGCGGCGTTACCGGGATTCGAATAAAAGACGACGATCGCGTGGTGTCGCTGGCCACCGTATCGCACCAAAAGGAATTGTTGGTGATCACCGAAAATGGCTTTGGCAAGCGCACGCGCATCGACCAATTCCGGCGCACCGGCCGCAGCGGCCGCGGCGTAATGGGCATGCGGCTGACGGCAAAGACGGGACCGGTGGCAGGAATTTTGCCCGTGGAAGGCGACGAAGAATTCATGGTGATTTCCAGCGAGGGGATTCTGATCCGACTACAGGTGGAGTCTATTTCGCACCAAGGTCGGGCGTCCCAGGGAGTTCGCGTGATGCGGATGGAGGACAATCACCATGTCAGTGCGGTGGCCCTGATTACGGCTGAAGACGAGGCGTAAACCGGCGGGACTAGACCTAGCCGGTGTTTAGAGGAGGCAATAATCGTGCAAGAACAACGGGGGACGTACAACGTAAAAGCCGGTCTGGCGGAAATGCTGAAGGGCGGCGTGATTATGGATGTGACCACGCCGGAACAGGCGGTCATCGCAGAGAAAGCCGGCGCAGTGGCGGTCATGGCGCTAGAGCGCGTGCCCGCGGATATTCGCAAGGCGGGTGGGGTCGCGCGCATGGCGGATCCCCGCATCGTAAACTCCATCCAGCAGGCGGTTTCTATTCCTGTGATGGCAAAAGTCCGAATCGGCCACTTCGTGGAGGCACAGGTGCTGGAGGCTTTGGAAGTCGACTATATCGATGAGAGCGAAGTGCTCACCCCGGCTGACGAGCAATACCATATCGACAAGTGGCGCTTTAACATTCCGTTTGTGTGCGGGGCACGCGACTTAGGCGAGGCATTGCGCCGGATCGGGGAAGGTGCCGCCATGATTCGGACCAAGGGGGAGCCGGGAACCGGCAACGTGGTCGAAGCGGTGCGGCATCTGCGTGCGGTAAACCATGAAATCCGCCAGGTTGTGGCCACCCCGGAAGGCGAGCTCGCCGACCTGGCCAAGGAGCTCCGGGCGCCCTTGGAACTGGTGAAGCAGGTGAAAGAGTTGGGGAGGCTACCAGTAGTCAACTTCAGTGCCGGTGGGGTCGCCACGGCGGCCGACGCCGCCCTGATGATGCAGCTCGGAGCGGACGGCATTTTTGTGGGTTCCGGGGTGTTCAAATCGCAGAACCCGGAGAAAACCGCGCGCGCGATCGTTCGCGCCACCCTGCATTACAACGATCCCAAGGTTATCGCTGAAGTATCGGAAGATGTGGGTGAAGCCATGCCGGGTCTTGAAATGGCCACATTGGAAGCAAAAGACCGCATGCAGGATCGGGGCATTTAAGCATGCGGATTGGGGTTCTTGCAATACAAGGAGACGTGCGCGAGCACCTAGGGCACACCGAACGAGCCGGTGCCGAAGCGGTTCCGGTGCGCCGAGCGCAGGACCTGGCAAAGACTGACGGCCTGATTATCCCTGGGGGTGAAAGCACCACCATCGGGATGCTAATGGCTGAATACAGGGTCATCGACGCTGTGTTGGAACGGACCGGGGACGGCCATTATCCGATCTACGGGACTTGCGCCGGTCTCATATTGATGGCGAAGAACGTCATTGGGCCGTCACCTGCCCGCCTGGGTCTCATGGATATAGACACCTCCCGCAATGCGTATGGCCGTCAGATAGCCTCATTCGAAGTGGCGCTTGACATTGAGGTGTTGGGTCCAGAGCCGTTTCCCGCCGTATTTATCCGGGCGCCGAAGATTGAACGCCTGGGAGCCGATGTGACACCTTTGGCATGGTACCGGGGCGGAGTGGTCATGGCCGAATCGGGACCATTTCTGGTCAGCTCGTTTCACCCGGAAATGAGCTCCGACATTCGGATCCACCAATATTTCGTCGAAAAGGTCAAGCGCGTGACGCGTGTCGCGGGCGCGTCGTGATCGCGCCTTCGTGCTATGGAAGGCCTGACCCGCGTAAGGTTGGTGAATTTCCTGATGGGGCAGCTTATCAGCGAACCCGTGAGCGTGAACTGGCGTGACGGGACGCTATCATCATTCCGGTGGCGCGACGCCGACTTTGCGATAGCCGAGATACTCTCCGATTACCGCAAGGTTGATTTCCGACCACAATGGTATCTGAGGCGACATCGTCGCCAGTTATTAGTACGCACCCAGGATGGCCGTTTTTTTGAATTGTACGTGTCGCGTCCCGGAATGTGGATTCTGTACCGTGAAGTGGATGGCCTGTTTGACCGGTAGCGAGGCGAATTAGCGAGCCCAGGTCTATCGTGGGCGCGGTCTTGACTTCCCCCGATGAACAGACTAGATTAGAGGAAACTATAGACTCGACTGATGACGAAAGAGCATGCTTTGACGCCTTGACTCAGAGAGCTGGTGGATGGTGCGAACCAGCCGGGCCAAAGCTTTCCGCTTCCTGAGGTTCCAGCATAGCTGGCGGTCACCCCGATATCGGTGCCAAGCGGGCCGTAATCATGGCCAACTGGGGTGGTACCGCGAGTGTAACTCGTCCCGAGTGGGGGACGAGTTTTTTATTGGCCGAATGGAGGAACATGGTGATCGAGCCAATTCGGGTGACAAGCGACGCTGTCGAGATTTTAGATCAACGCCAACTTCCGGAGCGCCGCACGTATCTGTCTTGCACGGGACCGGATGATATAATCCACGCCATCCAAACCTTGGCGGTGCGCGGGGCGCCCGCTATCGGTGTGGCGGGCGTTTATGGCCTGTGGCTAGCGTCGCGCAAGCTAACCCCAAGGGATAAGTTTTGGGATGAGCTTGCAGCGGAGAAGGAGCGCATTAAAAGTGCGCGGCCGACGGCGGTTAATCTAGCATGGGCGATAGACAGGGTGTGGGCACAGGCTCAGGGAATCAGGCAGGCAGACGTCGCGCGGTTTTTGAAGAAGGCCGCAGAGACCCTGGCCGAGGAAGAGCGACAGCGGAATGTTCGCATTGCTGCAAATGGGGCGCCGCTACTCTTGCCCCAAAGCCGCGTCCTCACGCATTGCAATACCGGATCGCTTGCGACCGTCGGCGTGGGGACAGCTCTGGGTGTCATACGCGAAGGTTTTGGCCAAGGTCGTATTGGGTCCGTCTGGGTAGACGAGACCAGGCCGTTACTTCAAGGATCACGCTTGACCGCCTGGGAATTGATGCAGGATAGGATCCCGGCCACCTTAATCACTGACAATATGGCCGCAAGTTTGATGGCGCAAAAGCGAGTCGATGCCGTGATTGTCGGGGCCGACCGGATTTGCGCCAACGGGGATACGGCCAACAAAATTGGGACGTACGGCCTGGCAGTGTTGGCATACTATCACGGTATTCCCTTTTATGTAGCGGCTCCATTAAGTACGGTTGACCTGGATCTAGCCCATGGGTCCGCCATCCCTATTGAAGAGCGGGGAGCTGACGAAGTCCGGTCTTTTCGGGGGGTGCCGGTGGCCCCGTCGGGTGTATACGTCTATAATCCGGCGTTTGACGTCACTCCCGGTCATTTAATCACCGCGATCATTACGGATCGCGGCGTTGCCCGGCGGCCCTACGAGTTGTCGCTAGCGGCGTTAATGGAGAATGAACCCAACACCAATAGGGAAGGTGAGAGGCATGCTTGATATCAAGCGCATTCGGCAAGAACCGGAAATGTTGGCTGCTCTGTTGGCGAAAAAGGGCGTCGAGGTGGATTTTGACCCTTTAATCAAATGGGATACCGAAAGGCGGCGCCTGTTAACAGAAATGGAGCAGCTTAAGGCGGAACGAAACCGGGTTTCGAGTCACGTTGCCCGCCTCAAAAAAGCCGGTGAGGACGCAATCACTTTAATTGAAGAGATGCGGAGCGTGGGCGATCGTATAGCCGGTTTTGAGAATGAGGTGCGCCGCTTGGAGGCGCGGATTCAGGACGAGCTGCTTAACATCCCCAATGCGCCTGCAGCGGACGTGCCGGAGGGAGCCGATGCGGACGATAATGTAGAGGTTCACCGCTGGGGATTCGTACCGAATTTCGACTTCGAACCTAAGCCGCACTGGGAGTTGGGCGAGAGCCTGAACGTCTTGGACTTTGAACGGGGGCGCAAGCTGTCGGGAGCCCGGTTTACGGTGTTTTCAGGCCTGGGAGCTCAACTGTCACGAGCGCTAATTAACTTTATGCTCGACCACAACCGCGGGCTTGGTTATGTGGAAATTGCTCCACCCTACTTGGTGAATCGTGAATCGCTGGTAGCTACCGGTCAGCTGCCGAAGTTTGCCGAAGATGTCTTTCGCGTGGTGCCGCATGAATATTATCTGATACCAACGGCTGAAGTGCCGCTAACCAACTTGCACCGCGATGAAATCATCGCGGAAGACGATCTGCCAATTCGCTATACCGCATATACGGCTTCGTTTCGAGCCGAGGCGGGGGCGGCCGGACGCGATACGCGTGGCATTATCCGCCAACACCAGTTTGACAAGGTGGAACTGGTGCAGTTTGTTAAGCCAGAGCATTCGGCAGAGGCACTTGAGACCATGGTGCGCCACGCCGAGGATGTCTTGGAGAAATTGGCTCTGCCCTATCGTACAGTGCTATTGTGTGGCGGAGATATGGGATTTACCCAGGAAAAAACGTATGATATTGAGGTATGGATGCCAAGTTACCAGCGCTACGTGGAAATTTCGTCGTGTAGCGTTTTCGGTGATTTTCAGGCGCGTCGCGGCAACATCCGCTATCGCCCCAACAATTCGAAAAAGACCGAGTTCGTTCATACGTTGAATGGCAGTGCGTTAGCGGTTGGTCGGACGTTTGCCGCATTGTTGGAGAATTATCAACAGGCTGACGGCAGGGTCGCCATCCCTCCCGCACTTCAGCCGTACTTTGACGGGCGGACAATGTTGTCGTAAAATGGAGTGTCGGTCAATCCCCCGTTGATGTGCAAACTGACTCTTGGATTTGATCTTGGCGGCCGGTAGAATAGAGATATAGAGATACTCGTGGAGGGGTAGCGTAATTGGTAACGCAGCGGTCTTGAAAACCGCCGCCCTAACAAGGCTTGCAGGTTCGAGTCCTGTCCCCTCCGCCATTTTTCTTTTCGGTTTTCGTGTTGCTGCATGCGGACGATAACTGCTTCGTCAGATGCCGCTTGCCTGGGCCATGGCCCTGTGCTACGATGAACATTACCTGCGGAGGGATACTCAAGAGGTCGAAGAGGGCGGTTTGCTAAACCGTTAGTAGGCTAACAGCCTAGCGTGGGTTCGAATCCCACTCCCTCCGCCATTAATTAACTTTTGTACCACTCAAACACATTGATGTACGGTAAAACAGGCAGTATACTAAATTAGTCGCGCCCGTAGCTCAGTGGATAGAGCGCCTGACTACGAATCAGGAGGCCTGAGGTTCAAATCCTCACGGGCGCACCAAGTTTAAACCCGCAACCTGCAAGGGATTGCGGGATTTTTAATGGCCTGTTTTGAGGGAGGTAAACGAGCATTGCCACCGAAATTGCCACCGAGAGAGCTTGCGGGACATCCACTCCGCGGAATACATGTCGACTTACCCCATATCTTGTCCATAAAGGGGGAACCATAACATGGGTACACGTGCGTGTTTAGGTGACGCCTAGATCTCGATAAAGCCAAAAGGGGACTGCGTCGCCACCAAGTCAGGATCGGGTGACATCGCATCCGCGAGAGCTTGGGCCTGCTTCGCGATGAAGTCGCGGCTTGCGCGGTGGAACTCTTTAGCAATTGTTTCGCGGTCGGGACCGCTCAAAACCACCTCGGTAGCACACCGCATCTCGGGCGCCACAATCGACCCACCGCCCCGCTGATCAATGAGAATTGCGTCGCATTCTGAACAGCGGTAGCGTCGAAAGTGGTAGTACCCCTTGTAAGGTTCGCTTACCAAACGATTCGTCCCGAACGGGCGCCAATCATGTTTGGGATCCCTCATATGTCACACGCGTTCCTGAAAAATACCATTTAACATAAATCGTACCCCAAACGTGAAACTTTGCAAACTTCGGATGGCGCCATGGCAATGCGGTTTCGTAGTTGGGCATGGTCCGTGGTCAGCCGGTGTTTAATGGGCTATGTGCAATCCGAGGTTGGATTTTTTCGTTTTTAACCCCCGCCGCCCTCTTCGGCAACCCCGACTTAGGTTGGAACGGACGCTCCGTTCTGTCAGGATTTGCCTGCCTTGCGGGTGGGAAACTCAAGCGGGCGGACTGTGATGGAGCACCTGCTAATCGGGGGTCACAACGATGGGTTGACGGCGGGTGCTTGTGCGCTAACCCCCGAAACGTTCAGAACCGTCGGCCCGTAATCCGTGCTGCATACGTCTGAATCGGCGCTCAGCGGCCGGCGGTCTAACGATAGCCAGCCTCCCTTTGATGGCGGATGGCCAGCACGACGGCCGCTTGGCCCTCCACGCGGTACAACACGACATAGCCGCTGTCCCCGAAAGGAATGAGCCATTCCCGGAAGGCAGGATCCATGTCGGCTACCGGACGACCGGCCTCCGGATGTTCCGCAATGACCCGCACATGGGACCGAATCGTGTGTACCGCTTGGGCAGCCGCTCGCTCACTGTTGTCGGCTAAGAACAGACGCAGGCGCTGAACGTCCCGCAACGCCTCCGGTGTCCATCTTAACGGTGGCATTCGGGGGGCTCGGCTTGTGGGTCGGCCTGCAACCGGGTGAGCCACTCGTCGGTTTCTGCTTGGGTCAGATGGAGGCCAGTGGCTTGGTAGTGTTCCCAGGCTGCCATGGCGTCGCGGCGCAGGGCGTCCCGCCGCTCTTCGCGCTCAACGTACTCTTCAATGGCTTGGCGCATGAGCCAATGGGGCGTTCGATGTTGCGCCTCAGCCAACCGCTTCAAGCGATCGTGCGTCGTAATATCCAACTTGATCGCGACCGGTCGAACCAACGATTTACTCATGTCGACCTCCGCAGTATGACTTGGTTATACCCTATTATACCCGACCGACTTCGGAATTTCCCTGCGTTGACATCGAATTCACGCATGAACGACGTTCTTGCAGGACCGACCCGCCCGCATTAGAGACCCTCAACTCAGGCGGGTAGTTCAACCAGGTTTTGCACAAAACAGGCCGCACTACTCGCGATGAGCCAGGAGACCATCCAATCCTAGATTGCAAATAGCCGTTTAATGAAAAGTGGAACGGCATCCGTAATTCGAACTTCACCTAGTTGATCGTCGACCATGGCACAGGCTTTGTCTCAGCGGCCTTCTATGATCGATTATCCTGTGACCCTCCGCCTCGGCATTCTATCGGAATAGAAAGCCTGTTTCCATCGTAAGCCACGTGTTCCGTGATGTTTTGGGGGTAGCTCGTAATCACTCCACTGTTCGCTTGCGGATGTATGCCCCCAATACGATCCATTCGGATCAGGAAGAGGTAATCGATCGCTGGACCGGCAGTAGGTACTAATGCACGCCACGATCGTGCTACAGCCGTCAAAACAGCTTATGTGTGCTCCGGCCCGAATGTCCTGCTCCAGCATCGCCACGTCTTTGACCTATCTCAAGGAACACTCCTGCCCTACCGTAGAGGAGGTTTGTGGAACTCGCCTCTGGCTCCAGTGTGGCCATGGCGTGATAGACGCGAAATATTTCCTCTCGGCTGGAAGCACGGCTTTAGAGCGCATAGTTGCAATGTCCAAAGCTGGAACCGATTTGCCTGCCCTTGGAGGCTTAGGCAAGGTATGGATGCCGGGTCGCGCCAAGAAGATATACGCAGCACCTGGCGAACGCGGAGTACCATATCCCCGTGCCTACGATACCCATCACCCCGGCTTGTTGAAGGGCCGAAATGACACGGCATCTTGCACATGCCGTGTTTTTTCTGCCTATCCTCGATGATCGCACCTTTCGTTGGTGCCTCCCATCTAAGCTCCGTTATAGCAGGAAGAGAAATTTTTGTAAAGAGTACTTATCATAGTAACAAAATACGTATCTTTGGTTATAATAAAACAAAAAAACACACACAAGACAGATGGTGTTTATGACTCCCAATGTGATCGGTAGCAATCTTCGCCGCCTCCGCGAAGCTCAAGGTCTAACGCAAGAACGCGCGGCAGAGCTGAGTGGTTTATCACGCCCCGCATACCGCAACATTGAAACGGGAGATTCCATGCCCAAGGTGTCCACGCTCCAAGACATTGCAGCAGGCTTAGGAGTGAGATTGGAAGATCTCGTAAGCCCTGTACGCACCTTGGAACAGGTGCGTTTTCGAGCCCTCAAGCGAATGAAGAGTCGGGAGCAAGTTCTAACTGAGGTTGGGCGATGGTTGGAAGATTTCAACTATCTTGAAGACCTACTGGACAAAAAAGTGCCCTATCGGTTAAGCCGGCTTACTCGTCAACTTGCTTCGGTTCCGTCAGGGGAATCCCGCGCCAGACAGGCTGCAAGACACGCAAGGGACGAGCTCGGACTCGCGCCCAAAGAACCAATCCGGGACATTGCTGGCCTGCTCGAGTCCTGTGGCGTCAAACTCTACCCGATAAGTCTGATATCCAATGACTTTTTCGGATTGTCGGTCTCTCCACAAGATGGCGGTCCAGCCATCGTAGTAAATGTGTGGGAGCGGATATCGGTCGAGCGATGGATTTTTAGTGCGGCCCACGAGTTGGGCCATTTGTTGTTACACCTCGAAGCCTATCGGGTGGATGAAACGCAAGAGGATGAGGTTCAGGAAAATGAGGCGAATATTTTCGCTTCCTACTTTCTAATGCCGGATGACGCGTTCTGGTTGGAGTGGCATGGAACGTACGGATTGGGGGTCGTCGATCGGGTGCTGAAAGTGAAGCGAATTTTCCTGGTGAGCTATAAGACTGTGCTTTATCGGTTGTCGGAACGTCAAACTAGTTCCGTTTGGGCGCGGTTCCAGGCAAGCTTCAAGAGGCGGACGGGAAAGAGCTTAAGCGGCGTGGATGAACCGGCGGCACTGCGACCCAGTTCGTTCCAACATTCCATGTCCGAGGTGTTGCGCTCCCAAGAACCGGATTCCTTGTCGGCATCGGATTTCATAGAAGACCGGCTATCCATGCTAGTGCGTCTCGCCATCGAACAGGAGGAGATCACCATTAGCCGAGGGGCAGAGATCCTGCGCCTGAACCTTGATGAGATGCGAGATAGGGTTTCATCGTGGGGAACAGAGTGAGTAGGAAGTCACTGCCGTCGCTGATAATCGACGCAAGCGTTCTGGTGGACTATGTTCACTGTGACAGCTCCATTATTCCGTTGATTTCGACCCATGTTGGACGAATTCATGTGGCCACACCCGTATTCCATGAAGTGAAGGAAATCACGGAAGGTGATTGCGGCGAGCTCGGAATCACCCTCGTGGAGCCCGACATCGAACAAGTAATTCGCGCCACGGAGGCGAGAGGGCCATTGTCGATGCAGGACCACTTGTGTGTGCTGCTGGCCAAAGAACAGCATTGGACTTGTGTCACCAATGATCGGCCTTTACGGCGTGAATGCGAGAGTCAAGACGTCCCCCTCATTTGGGGGATTGAGCTCATTTGCCAGCTTGTCGAGGCTAGAGGGTTCTCACCCGAAAACGCGAGAGACTTCATTCTTTGTATTCACCACAATAACTCACGATACATTGGTAAGGACGTCGTTCGACACGCTCTTGCCAGATTGGGTATTGAAAACCGCGAACACTGGGTTCGCGACGGGGTGTACGATGAAGATCGGTCCCCAGTGCGGACCGCGAATGGCCCCCGGGTGATGGCCACCTTGCGTAACACCGCGATGAGCGTGCTACGGTACCTCCGCGTCACCAACATCCAACGGACCATCCATGACCTGGGGCGTCACCCGGAAAAGGTCGCCGCCCTGCTCTGTAGCGGTTAAGCGCTCGTGCCATCGCGGACCGCCGTCAATCGAATGGGGGGAGTTCCCCCCGGTAACGCCGCCCTCCGAGCCGGTCGGACGACCGGCCTCATACCCGTTGGTTCCGCCCAAAACTCGTTCCACGGCCGAAGGCCTCGGGGATGTGATCAGCAGCTCAATGTCCGGTAAATGGTTGTCATTCCGCTAGGACTTTGACGTTAGTGCGGTATGGGCCACGACAAGCGACGACCGAGACGACCCTCGAATCCTCACAATGGCGGCGGAAATCCTCACTCGCTGGCAAAGTTCTCGGTAGCCATCAGCGGGTCTAGCAGCCCCAGGGGCAAGACCCCTGGGGTTTGCTTTGGATTGTGTTACCCCCCCTGATGTGGATCGAAAAATTCCCCACCTCCGTGGGGCATTGTATTGATGACTTTATCCATTTTCTCTTGACGAATACACCGTCGGGCCGCCGGCGGCGGAGGTCCTCACTCGTTGGCCAGGTGCTCGGTCATACCGCTTCAGGATCCCACCCCAGGGAGTCCTCTCCCTGGGGCCTTTCTCGTAGTCGATCCTGGGGAATTTCACCGACCGTTTGGCGGAAATTCCGCTGGCATTTTGGAGGATTTTCCCCTGGTCTTTTTGGGGAAATTTAATGGCCTCGACAGCTCCAAGATCTGACAAATCTGGAACAAAAAATTCCCCAGGGACCTGGGGAATTTATTTGGCCAAAATGGGGATTTCTTATTGACCAAATACATTAATACTCAGGATTTGAAACTGGCCATCTTTGGTCTTCGGATCGGTCCAATCCAGGGTGAGATAGACCTGGCGCGCGGACCCAATGACGGTCTCGATTGGTCGCCGCAGGCGACCTCCAGATCGATCCGGGCGTTGCCCACAAAGCGGTCCACGCCATCGCCAGACTGTGGCCGATGGCGGCAATCCCGAGCAATGGCTTGCGCATGAGCGCCCAGACGAGGGCGGCGAGCGTCTTGCGTTGGGATAAGCGCAACCGGCTATGCGTGGTAAAGTAGTCGGTGATCGACTGCAGTTTGATCATGGGGGGCTTCCTCTACGAGCGTGGTATTGACTCCTCTCTTCGACATGGGGACCGCTAATTCATTTGCTCGAATATTATGACTACTGTTACCATAAAACTGGGGATGGGCCAGCACCCTAGTCGTGTGGGAGACGCTCAGCATCGGCTTCCTCTCGGCTCAGGAGGGCTTTGACGCTACCACCGCCTTAGGGTGTCCCGACTGGCGCAGGAGCCCGCGCGCCGGTTAGGCCAAGCCGCCCGGCCTGGTACGCCGCGCAGTCCACACTCTAATTGCCAAAAAGCACCACGCGGCCACCGACGCGCCGAGTGAAATTGCAATGGTTACGTGATAGGTTTCGTGAAGGAAGAATAGACCAGAGCGGTTTCCTTCGAAGTAAGTAAATAACAAGGTCGCGTACGTAAAGCTGAGGAAATAGAGTTCTCGAAGTGGTCCAATGCAGGCGGTGATGACCATGAGTGCCAGGAGATAGAGCCCGCCGACCGTGACTAATCGAGTCGCCAGTGGGTGGCGTTGGGTAAGATAGCGGGCCACGGCGGAGATGGATACCCACGCGAGCATAGGCGTGAGGATTGCCCACACAGTAACCCATCGATAATGAACACTATTCCATGGAAGAGGATGGAGTCCCCCGTTCAATTGTACGGCCAGTTCCAGCGTGGCCGCCAGCACAATCATTGAGACCAGCAAAACATAGGCGGGTCGACCGATGGGGAATACCACGCTAAGAACAGGAATGGCGGCTATCAAAGCGAGAAAACTCACCCAAACCATCCGCTGAGGAACACCCGCTGACACATGACCTCCCACATGCGGCCAATACGCGGCCACAACTATGCAACCCAATACCAGTAAAGGGGGCCAGGAGAACCGAACATACTGCAGACCACGCACACGCAACACTCCTTTTTCTCAACCCACGGAGAGTATCTACAATATGCTGCTCGCGCTTAACTTTTGATGGTCTTCGTTACCATGGCCGCTATTATCCGGCGTTTGCGCCATTCAAACAAGCGATTGTATCACCGCGCTCATTTACAAACAGAAACCAGCATCACTATTAACCCTCAAATTTCAGCTACTCGACAACGCAGCCTAATCGCCAAGGGTGGTCTGGGGGCATTTCGGGAAAAGAAGCGGTCTCACACCCCATGGCACCCCGAGGCGCCGCGGAATGCCATGGTATCTAAAATAGGTTTTAGTGAATACCTATCGTCGTATATTTGATGCTAATCCCCCGAAATCCAGATTAGCCATTTATCATTTACATTGTTCATCCCAAAAGTGGCAAACTCCTTCTAAATTCGACTCCCAAGAATAGGCCCACATAGCCCGCGTGCTGCCCTTGTTGCAATCGGGCAGTGTGTCCTGGCGGCAGGCGGCCCAGCAAGCCGGGGTGGCCCTATCCACCTTGCAACGATTCGCCCAAACCGCCGACCAACCCCAATCCTCGTGATGACAGTCCCCACTGGGTGTACCGAAAAACGGGGGTCCAGATCCGACGCCGGCCGATGAGGCCCCGTGCGGGTTTGGACCCCCTATTCTTTTGCGCCCAGGTGTACCGATTAAGGAACTCGTTGGGCGGTACGATCAGCAGAAATTGGCCGATAGGGTGGTATACTAAAGAGGAAGGGAGCCACACTGATGAAAACAGTACGCTTAATCAGTGACCAAGAACGTGCTCGCCGCGAAACAGCTGTACGATTCGCCCGCAATAGTGTGCGGTTAGAAGGATTTACGCTTAGCGCAGACGCCGAGGCGTTGTTTACGCGCTATATTAACGGAGAGTTGACCCGCCCTCAGTTGAATGACGCCGTGCGAAAGTTGGCTTATGCCCAGTCCCATTGATGAAGGGCTGCTGACAGCCAACCGGATTTCCGAACTCGAAGAATCCCCTGTTGTGGGCCGTTTTGATACGGCTCATCTGTGTGAAATCCACCGCCGCATTTTTCAAGATTTACCTCATCATGGCCCGGGACAATTTCGACGGGATGCGACCGCCTGGGTCAAAGCCCGTGAATTAGAGTCCGGAGACCATTATTATGTGCCGTATGCATCACGCCGCATCGTCGAATCCGGCCTCGCCCGCGTATTATCCGACTGTGGCGGCCCCTACGGATTCGCGGGTCTATCGCTCGATCAATTCGCGGCACGGATAGCGCAACTGTATGGCGACCTCGATTACCTCCACCCGTTTAGTGAAGGAAACAGCCGCACTCTGCGCACGTTTACCCGCCAACTCGCCCGTGAAGCGGGATTCGTTTTGCACTGGTCTTTAAACAATGCAGATGGGGTGGCCCGTGATCGTCTCTATCGGGCCCGCGATGTGGCCGTGATTTACCGGGCGTTCCCGGGACTCGACGAGCAGAGGGCGATGGCCACGGATAACCGGATGGAATACGAAACCTATTGGGTGCTCCAAAAACTCCAAAAGGCCACACCGTTAGACGTCATCATTCGGGAGTGTGCATCGTATCGCCGTGCCCTTCAAAACGCCCCACTGGTCACGAGCAAAGATGAACCGGAAGAAGAATACGAGCCCGAGTAGCGGCGGTTCGCCTCGAAGAGGCTGGCGCCCCATCGGGACTGGATCGCCCGACTCGACGCTGCCGCCCAAGCCGTCGACGAGAGCCGAACGACCTACATCCGGCGAGCCGTCGAAGAGCGGATGGCGAGGGAGGGCCACACGCCGGCCCCACCGCCCGGGTACAATGGGGAATAGAGAGGAGGAATGCCCCGTGGCTTCGGTTGACGAACTCCTAGCGGGTTTGGACGCCAAAATGCGCCAGCTGGACGCGGCCACGCCGTTGCCGGCGGCGACCCTTCAGAGCCTGATGGACGATTTTTTGATCCGGTATGCGCACGAGACGACGGCTATTGAGGGCAACACCCTGACGCTGCACGAAGCGCAAGTCCTCTTGGAAGAGGGGACGACGGTGGGTGGCAAAACCTTGCGCGAGCACTTGGAAATCATCAACGTGCGGAGCGCCTGGCAAGCACTGGAAGCGATGGTGCGTGACCAAGCCCCGTTGACGGAAACCGCCCTCGGCGAGTTGCACCGCCTGTTGACGCAGGGCATCCTCGGGAACGAGGCCGGATCCTATCGCCGGGTTCCTGTGTATATCCGCGGCTCGTTACATGTGCCGCCCAACTGGATCAAAGTGCCCGACTTGATGCAGCGGTTTGCGGACCGGTTTCGCGAACAGCCGCCGGGCGAGCACCCGGTCCGGTGGGCGGCGCTGGCCCACATTGAGTTAGCCGGCATTCACCCGTTTGTCGACGGCAACGGCCGGGCCTCCCGACTGGTCGTCAACTGGCTGTTGATGCGCGAAGGGTGGCCGCCGGCGCTCTACACGATGACCGAACGCCAGGAGTATCTGGATGCCCTGGAAGAGGCTCAGTATCACGGCCAACCCGATCGGTTTGTGCACGTCACCGCTCAGGCCGTCCAGTTTATGATGGATCGCTCCCTCGAAATGATGCGCCAGGTGGAGGATGGGCGCCAGCAGAGCCAGGACGCCGATGAAGGCGAATGGGAGCCGGAATAAGGAGGGGAGCTATGCGCATTGCGCTCTATGCCCGCGTCAGAACCCTTCTGTGATCACAAAAAGAGAGCACGAACAGGACTCGCAGGCCCATGCCAGGTGACCGGGATCGCGTTCACCCCAGCAGGACTTTTCTCACCCCACCGCGAACCCTTCTCATGGTGATGAAAACCCTATGCCAAATCGTGTGTGAAAGACCCCTACGCCGTTGAGCCGCGCAAACTTCCATCCGGCCGCTGGAAAGGCCGGGTGGTCCGCTACGACCCCGACACCGGCAAGCGGCACGAACTGACCCAGACCTTCGATACCAAGAAGGAAGCGAAGAATTGGGCCGAAACGGAAGCCGCGACCTACCGTGACGACCCCAACCGCAAGCCGCCGAGCGAGGAAACGTTGGGTGTTTATTTGGACCGATGGTTGAAGATTAAAAGCACTTTGAACCTGACGGACAAAACCCTGACCAGTTACCGAGAGATGGCGGCGCACAGCATCCGGGAATTGGGCGGCACCGCACTCAAAAGTCTTATGCCATTAGAGATCCAGCAATTCTATGCCAGCATGGCCCAAAGCCGACACCTCAGCCCCCGCACGATCCGGTACGTTCACACGGTGCTGAAGATGGCACTGAATGACGCCGTCGAATGGGGTCTGATCCCAACCAATCCGGCGGGTAAAGTCAAAGTCACGGCGAGTACCCGGACCAAAGCGCTCCGAATCCCGACACCCGAGGAAATGGCGCAGTTGATCCGCGCTAACCAGGCGACACGATGATATCCTCTGTGGGAGTGGTTCGCAGCCTCGGGGGGTCGACTGGGAGAGGCGTTGGCTCTGCGATGGAGTGATATCGACTGGGCGCGGAGCTCAGTGACGATTCAACAAGCCATCAGCGGTGACGCAGCCAAGCGTATCGTAAAGACACCGAAAACGGTCAGTGGTAGTCGTACGCTGGCGTTGGGACCCCGTTTGGTGGCCGTTCTGAAGGCGCATGAGGCTAATCGACCGCGCCTTCAAAGCCGCACTCAAACGGGCCGAGTTGCTGGACAGTATTCGTGTGCATGACTTGCGTCACGGTGTCGCCACGCAGTGGCTATCCGCGGGAATTAACCCCGTCGTCGTCAGCAAGCGGCTAGGACATTCCAATGTCGCCTTTACGCTCCAAGTGTACGGCCAAGTGCTGCCTAACGACGAGGCGCAAATGGCCGAGGCAATGGAAGGGAATATGCCCCGTTGACTATCACGACGAGCTTATGGAGGTATTGCGCACTCCTCGCCAAGCCGTGTGGGACGAGATTTTGCGACCGTTTCTCGATAACTTGGATTACCGCAGAGACCGCGTATCGGCTTGGTGGCCTCAAGGGCGGCAAGATGGCATTCGGATCGACCCGGAGTGGGGCTACGGTCAACCGGTCATCGCCCGGCGCGGAGTGCGCGTAGATATTCTGAGCGAACGTTGGGAGGCAGGAGATAGCATCGTCGACATCGCGGCCCATTATGAAGTCGCACCAGAAGATGTGAGACCGAGAAAAGTCGCGCCGGCGCCGGATGAGGCGGCGGTAATCGGAGCTGCGGTAAATCGAGTTCCGTGGCGCACGTAAGAATACCCCAGTAGCCAGCGCCTGGCGGTCCCCCGCGACACCATCGCTAGGCGATCGACATCGTTGAACGTGTACAAGATCCGATCCTGCGCTAACGGGGCCATTGTTTTCACCTCCGTGATCCTTAAGATAGCACAACTTGCCTCGTGCGTAGCGGCGCTGATCGAGCGAGGTTAGAGGCTACGGCTGGTTCAAAAACTGAACTACCCGCGCTACTTCGGCCCCCCATCAGCAGGTCACTCCGCCCGGCCGTCCGCATCCCACTGCGGGCTACCTGCCTTCTGCCGCTGCACCTTCGCTAATGCCAGCGCCGACGCCCGCACATAGGAGCTCATTGGCAACCCGGCCGCTTTGGCCGCCGCTGTCAGAAACGTATACTCGTCCGGGCTGACCCACACGTTGATTTTCCGACCATTGAGGCTAGGCGCGGGTTTCGACCCCCTCTTGTTTTGTGCTGTCCAGCGATAATAGAACTCAGCTTCCGCGCCTCACTTTGTGGCAGTACCGGGATTTTATGGGCCAGTGGTCGAAGTGGTTAGCCTGAGGGATCCCACACGAATTTCCGGATCACGGGGACCCCGAGTGCGTCCAAAATGCGGCGGACCGGGGCCGGAACGGCCCCCCAGCGGTACCAGACAGACTCCGGTCTCGTCGTCCTCGCGAATGATCCACAGCGGCCGTAGCGCGTCCAAAATTACCTCATCGGAGGGGTTCTTGACCGTGCGATGGGGAAATGCGAGGGGCGGCTCGTCCTTCAACGCCTCCCGTACCATCGCCCGCATAAAGCGCACAAACTGCAACGCGAGAAGCAACAGATAGCCGACGCCCGCGATGCGGGCGGGCTTATGTACAAAAAACGCATCCAAGTGGATCGGATCCTTGGTCCATCGGAATCCGTGTATTGTATTCCTGGAGCGCAGTGCGGGCACTCAGGGTGAGCTGGCTCGATACCAGCACAAAGGTCGACCGTCGTTCGCGTTCCTGTTGGATCGCGGCGGCGGAGGGCGGCGTGACGGTCCATCCCGCCCGGTAGTGCACCATCGTGGCGGGCACTGCTTCCTTTTTGGGGCGACCCCGGCGCCGCACCGGCGTGGTGATCGCGCTGATGACGGGCGTCACCGCGTGCCACTGCGGCTTGACTCGGCGGAGGACCGCCGCCACCAGGGCATTAAAGATCCATTTACTCACGCCCGCGGCAAAATATTGACCCCAACCGCGGAGGTATGCGTTGAGCGCCCAAAACAGGGGATGCAGGTCGTAGCCCCTGCGCGCGAAAAGACGGCGGACATTGTCGCGAAAGCGACGAATGGACCGGCGGGAGGGACGCAGAATGACTTTGCAGCGCCCGTCCCGTTTGCCGTGTATCGCGCGGATGCTGTACCCCAGAAAATCAAAGCCTTGGGTGCCAACTTGCCCACCAAACCGGCTTCGATTTGGACTGGTCTCCCAGCAATGCCGATGGGGTGGCCCGGGATCGACTCTATCGGGCTCGGGACGGCCGTGATTCGCCGGGCTGTTGACGCTAATGCTAATTGTGATCACTTCGACTAACATGCCTGTCACAGGATCTGCCGAGTATTGGCGGTTCAGAGGGGGCCTGGGAATGTAGAAGAATCAGCCCAATGGGCTAGGATTCGCATTTGGCTGCCGAGTGAAGCCCACGACCTGCGCCAAACGTGAATGCTATGGGGGGAGGCGCATGCGTTCGATTCGAGGGTCATCCCCAGAATCTTAACATAGCGAGTACTCACAACGGAAACCATGATGACAACCGAATGAGTCAAACCCATGACAAAATAAGTTAGCCTCAACACGGGCGTTCCCCGGTCTCAATGAATGAAGAGCGGGCGATGGCTACGGATGACCGGATGGAATACGAAACCTATTGGGTGCTCCAAAAGTTGCAAAAAGTCCCTTCCTTAGCAGTCCTGATTCGGGAATATACAACACGTCGCCGTTCTCCTCAACAATTACGCCCAACGGAACGGGAAGATCAGGAGGAAGAATAAGAGCTTGAGTAATGATGGTCCGTTCCAACACGGTTCATACCCATTGAGGCGTCCCGATTTGATTCGCCGTACGGCCGCAGAACTCGCTGACCCATGTAGGCTGAGAGAGACCCGAGCGGGCCAGCGCGTGGCGCCAGAGGGGGTCGCCACGGTGAACGTGCTGGGAGATCGGCAAGCCAATACGGGAGCGCTGCCGACTCCCGAGTTAATTACTGCCTTCTTGGCTGTTTGAGAGGCTTCGCAGAATTTCCCGCTCCACCCCAGCCAGATGCTCCAGCATTCGGCTCTGGGCTTCCTCGATGTTGCCGTCTACAATTGCCCGTGCGATGATTTCATGTTCCAACACCGAGCGCCACGCCCTCCCCGCGATGGAAAGACTCTGCTTGCGTGCCGTGCCGAGGACATCTAGAAGATTTAGCATGATCCGGCTTGCTACCGGATTGTGACTCGCCTTTAGAACCGCATGGTGGAACTCCTCGTCGGCCACAGCAATCACGTCCAGCTCCCCATCGCCGGCTTCCATCATTGCGTCCCGTATGGAGATCACAATGCGCATGAGATCATGTCGTTCTTGTTCCGTAGCGCGGGTTGCCGCCCACCCGGCCGCCGCTGTCTCGAGGCTCTTTCGGACATCGAACAGGTTGGAGATGGTATGCTCGCCTTCAATCAGCGGGCTCCACAGCGCCTGTCCCAGCGCCACTCCATTGCCGCTACGGATAAAGATCCCACGCCCGTGCTCGATACTGACGACGCCCAACGCGGCCAACGTTCTTAACGCATCGCGAATAGTGGTCCGGCTGACGTTAAATTGCGTGGCCATCTCTCGCTCGGGCGGCAGTCGTTGGCCCCGAGACAAATCGCCGCTGCTGATTTTCTGCAATATGTCCTGTACAACCCGATCTCTCAAGTTCACACTGGAGGTTACCGGCTCAAACATTGAGAATCCCCTTTCACCCTATCTATTACCATAAACATCCGCCTTTAGATAATGCAAACGCGGCCCCCACTGAAGAGGGGTTTCCACACCCCACCTAATCCCTTCCAGGTTCTTAGGTACTGCACTGGCCAGTTGCCACAGGGATTCCAAGCAATAGGGGTCGCGGAGCAGCGCCCGACCCGCGATAGCCACGTCGCCCGTTCCTTCGCCCAATACCTGCTGCGCTTCCGTGGCGCTGCCAATGTGTCCCACCACTCCAGTGGCGATCCGGCCCGGCTACGACCTTCGCGCGCAGAAGGACCGTGATAGATTGGCTCTTCCACGGGCTTGACTCCTCGTGTACCCTGCCCGACGAGCAGTCAATCAGGTCTACCCCACTCTCCTTTAGACTATAGCCCGCAGCCATCGCATTCTCCAGTGTCCATCCACCCTCGGCCCAATCGCTCATGGGCCGCCTCACGCAGAGCAGCCGCTCATCTGGAAGAGCTCGGCTGGTGGCTCCCGCCACTTTTCGCAGAAACCGAACCCGATTGGTAAATGATCCGCCGTATTCGTCACCCCTGACGTTACAAGCGATGAGAGAAACTGACGAATCAAGTACTCGTGGGCCAATCCGGCCGTGGCCGCCCACGCGGCGGATTGAGCGAAATTCTCAATAATCCCCGCGATTTCCGTCTGATCGATCTCTTGAGGAGTCGGTGTACCAGCGCGGTAGGGAAGCGGCGATGGGGCTGAAATGGGCACCCTCCCTCGTCAACGGCAAGGTATCCTCCACCGCGCCAGGGCACGTCCGTGCTCACCTTCCGCCCTGCGTGGGAGCGCTGAAGGCCCACCTTGCTTCCCAATGCAAGCGGTCCTTGCACCAAGTCGTGATATGCGGATTCTTGGGCGTCGTTCCATAAACCCGAGTCTCCGGGAGTGATCCGACCCTCGGGCGACATGCCGGTAGACTCGAGTATGATCAAACCGACCCCTCCAACGGCGCGATGCGCCCAATGCCCCAGGCTTGGCACACCATCCACAGCCAGATACATGCACATCGGAGACATTACCAGCCGGTTTGCCAGTGTTATTCCGCGCTGAGTGAATGGTTCAAACAGTGATGTTGGGGACATTAGCTCCTCCCACCGTGTTCAATGTGAATCATCGTAATGAGGATCGGGGGTAGTGGGCATGAGCTCAATCGTCGGTACGTCCGGCCTCGATTGAACATGCTCCGCCATCGCGCCCGGAGTGGTGACCCATATCCCAGGGACACTTTTGACGTACTCGATCAATTGGCGCACTGCCGCCAACATTCCGGGACGCCCACTGACGTGGGGGTGCAGTGTTAGTACAAATGATCCGCCTTCGGCTATCACGCCGTCGAGTTCTGCCTTCCATATCTCGTAGGCGTTGGATGGCGGGGAGATGGTGTGGTTACGAGTGACTTGGGTGTGCCCCCAATACTCCACGTCATCCCAGTACCAATGAATGGGTATCTCGATCAACCGTTTGTCCTCACCTACCGCCACCCCGTAGGGTGCAATGTCGCCCATTAAACTTGAGTCATAGAGAATGCCGGCGTCGTGTAATACTTCTGCGGTCCAGTGGTTGAAGTGCCATGAGGGCGTTCGGTACCCCCTCACCCTCCCGTCGGTAAGCTCCTGCAACTCATCCAATGACCGATGGACAATGCCCTCTTCACGAAGGCGATCCAATCCCCCGACGGGCTCATGCAAGAACCCATGCCCGCCAATCTCGTAGTCAGCGGCATTCAGGTCGCGAACCACGTCGGGCCATTGACGGGCTATATAGGCGGGAATATAGAAGGTCGAAGGTATCCCCGTGTCCTGGAGCATTTTCACAATAAGCGGAAGGCCGCGGCGCATGCCGTATCGCCGCTGTTCCACTTCGCTGGCCTCTTTTTTCTCACCCGCTCGCGAGTAAAACGGCGCTTCATCGTCGACGTCCCACGTGATGGAAACAGCCGCTCGATAGTTTTCGGGCCATGAGGAAAATCCTTGATACGGCCATCGTATAGCTGCCATCCCTATACCCCCGATCCCCCAAACTCTGCCTTAAGGTGCTCTCTATCCGAGGAATTAAAAGTCCCTGCGGTGCGGCCGCCATCCACCGTAATGGTCGCGCCGGTAATGAAATCCGCATGTGCAGAGCACAAGAACAAAACCGCCGCCGGTGCGTCAAACTCGCCTGACAGGCGCCCCAAGGGAATGCCAGCCGCCATCTTGGCCACATAATCATCAGGAAGAAAACTCTCAGAACTTCCTGGGGAAAATCCCGGCGCGACCGCGTTCACCCGGATGTGAAAAGGCGCCAATTCGAGGGCAAACGACTTGGTCAGCATCTCGATGCCGGCCTTGGATGTGGAGTAGTGGCCGTGTCCCACCTTGGTCCTCAAAGCAGCGCCCGAGGAGATGTTGACGATGGACCCCTGAATACCATGCTGCACCATGACCCTTGCGACGTCACGGCTCAGGATGAAAGGAGTGCGCAAATTGACAGCCATCACTCGATCCCAATCGGGAGTCGACATGCTGAGCAGCGGCTGAAGAGGATACAGGCCGGCATTGTTCACTAGCACATCCGGCGCGCCCCACTCGCTCTTCACCGCCTCGATAATAGCCGTTGACGCCTTCTCGTCGGTTAAGTCCACGGAGAGGTAGTGGGCCGACAGCGCGCCATGCTCCTGAACTTCCTTAACCAGCGATGTATTCGCCTCGCGGGCAGCCAAGAGAAGCTCCGACCCCTCCCGCGCAAACGCCAGGGCAATTCGGCGACCCACAATGCCGGTGGCCCCCGTAATAATCACTTTTTTTGCCTCAAGCGAGATATTCATTATCACGACTCCTTCTTGTGCTAGTTCACACGACGCACCCTAAGACGCGGATCAAGTTGCTCCTGCACGTAGTCGCCCACCCGGTTAAAGGAGAGTACCACCAAGAATACGGCCAAGCCCGGAAAGAGCATCATCCACCACGCCTGGGTGATGTAATTCTGCGCTTCGGAGAGCATATTACCCCAACTGGGCGTGGGCGGTTGTATACCCAGACCAAGGAAGGACAACGCAGCTTCATACATAATCATGGTGCCGACTTCCAAGGTGGCCATCACCACGACCGGCGACAAAATGTTGGGCACAATGTGGCGAAGCATAATGTGAACGTTGGACGCGCCCAGAGACCGCGCGGCACTGATAAACTCCCCCTCGCGAACTTGGAGGGTTGCACCGTAGGCCACTCGGGTGTAGATGGGCCAGCGCACCGCTCCTAGCACCAAGACGGTGGACAGGAGCCCTGGTCCAATCACAGTGATGACCAAAATCGCTAGCAGCAAAAACGGGATAGAGAGTATGATGTCGGCGATGCGCATAAACACCACCGCAACAACGCCTCCCAAGTACCCCGCCAGCACCCCAAGAGTCGTTCCGATGAATCCTGCGATCGCTACCGCTGCTAGCGCGACAATGAAAGAGATGCGTGCCCCGAAGATGAGTCGACTCAAGGTGTCGCGTCCTAAATCGTCTGTACCCAAGACATAAGTGTGCCCCGCCAAATGTGTTCCGGGAGGCTGAAGCCGCGTCAGCAGGTTTCCTGCAGATGGCGCATAGGGTGCCAGTATGTGCGGAATGGCGGCGCACAACAGGAACAACAACAAGATCACTGCGTAGCCTGTGAGTCTCCAGGGTAGGTGGCGCCTGCGCCGGGCCGTAATGGTCTCGTCAGCCTCAAGGCGTTCCATCATTTCAGTCATTCCCGGCACCTCTTGTCAGGCGAATCCGCGGATCCAACATGGAAAAGGCGACATCAGCCAAAAAATTGGCCGTGATGTAAACGGTTGCCCCCAAAATCACGATGGTCTCGACCACGGGAAAGTCGAGAGCCTGAACCGATTGCATGGTGAGCTGGCCAAGCCCCGGCCAGGCAAAGATTGTTTCGGTGATCACGGATCCTCCTAGAAGGTTCGCCAGTTGCAGTGTAATGACCGTCACGATGGGAACCGCAGAGTTGCGCAGCACATGCTTAAACATAATAGTGATGTTAGCGGTCCCCTTCGCTTTGGCGGTTCGCACGTAATCCTTCTGCATTTCAGCGATAACTGTGGACCGGGTCATGCGGGCGACCGCCGCAATTGAGAGGCCAGCCAGGGTAATCGCTGGCAAAATCACCGAAGCTAAACCTGCGGCACCCGAGGAAGGAAACCAGTGGAGCCGCACGCTGAAGAAATAGATAAGCAACAAACCAGACCAAAAAGCTGGCATGCTTTGCCCCGCAACCACTGCCGGCATCAGCAGCCGGTCAAAAAACCTGTCGCGATTCGCTGCCATTACCACGCCTACCGGAACGCCCACCAGCACCGTTAGCACAAAAGCCGCCAGGGCCAGAGCAGCCGTATAGGGAATACGGCTGCCCACGACCAGGCCAGCCGGTTCATTTTGCGCGTACGAAAACCCGAAGTTCCCGTGTAAGAGGTTTCCGAGATAGATTCCGTACTGCGTCAACAGCGGCTTGTTCAAGCCGAGGTGTATCTCAATCAGCTTAATTTGGGCGACGGTGGCGTTCGGAGGCGCCATCAACAGAGCTGGATTGCCCGCCAAGTGCAATACGAAGAATACTATCGTTATGACGCCCCACAGCGAAATGATGGCCTGAATGAACCGACCTCCCGCAAACCGCACCCCATCACCCCTTTGACGTTAAATCGAGTTAATTCGCCCAGTGCATCTGGTAGATGAAGAAGTTCTCGAGCGGATTGGGCTTCCAGGTAACGGACTTGTTCACGCCGTAAATGTCCACTTCCTGCCAGAGACCCATAGCTGGGGCTTGTCCATGCATGATTGTCAGGGCTTGGTCCAGGTACTTTGTCCGAAGCGCGGTATGCAATGTGCTTTGGGCTGCCGTTACATCTCGGTTAAAGGCAGCATTGGACCAGCTGGACCAAATGCTCTTGGAGTAGAACATCGGATAGAGGTATGTCGATGCGTCGGGCCACGTTCCCTGCCATGCACCCATGCGAATGTTGCCCCACTGGTGTTTCGGACTTTGCACCTTCTCCAAATAGGTTGCCTGGGTGGTGCTGTCAATGGAAACCCTAATGCCCACCGCCTCTAATTGCTGCTGCACCGCCTGGACTACCGGCTGCGGATAAGCCGGCGAGGTCGCAAACACCAGCGGCTGCCCATGGTAGTGCGCCTTCTTCAACAGGCTCTTGACTAGGCTTGGATCGTACTTAAAAAATGGGATCTTTTGGTCGTAGCCAAAGCCAATCGGTGTCAGCGTGCTATTGACCTGTTTGCCGTACCCGTCCTCGAGCGTTTTAATCATCAGCGGTACATTCAGCGCGTGAACAATGGCCTCGCGCATATAAACCGACCGCGTCACGCCCATATCGGTGTTGAAGGCGAGATAGGCGACGCGGTCAACCGGCATCGTTTCCACTTTTAGCCGGCCGGCCGATTTCAACACCGACACTTGGTCCGGCAGAATCGGATAGGCAATGTCGGCCACCCCTGACTGCAGATCGGAAACCATCGTGGATTCGCTCGGGACTGCGCGAAACTCTACTGACTGGATGGCGGGCTTGCCTCGCCAGTAGTGGTTGTTGGCCACCATGGTCACTGTCGATCCCTGAACCCATTGCTTCAGTTTATACGGCCCGGACCCGACCGGATGCAGGTTAAAGTAGGCATTGCCATGGGCAAGAATGTACGCCTTAGGGACGATGCTTAGCGTCGTTAATTCGCCAAGCAGTACCGGATCGGGGGATGTCGTGGTGATAATGACGTTATCACCCTGCACTCGAACGCGTTTCACTTGCGAGAAGTTTGCGCTTTGTGGGCTGTTAAAAGCGGGGTTTAGAATCCTCTGCAAGCTATATTGGACATCCACAGGCGTCAGGGGTTGCCCATTGGAGAACTTAATCCCCTTTCGGATGGTGAACTCCCATTCCGTCGGCGACAATGATTTCCACTTTGTCGCCACGTCCGGTTGAATTTTTTGCGTGTAGGGATTGTCGGTCAGCAATTGGTCAAAGAGATTGCGATAGACGAAGTAGCTTTCTGAGTTATACTGCAATCCCGGATCCAAATTGGACGGAGCCGCGTCTAAGTCAACAACGAGTTGCTTTGGATTCGCGACTGCCGCTGGCTTCGCCGAGTGAGCCGACGCGAAGCCGCATCCCGCGAGTAAGCTGCTGAGGCTCATCAACGCAATGACACCAGCCGATTTGCGCCACAATCGGGCCATCGGAATACCTTCCTTTCATACTATCTGCGACTCATCAACATTGGTAATACCACCTACCTATCGCCAAATATAGCACCTGATGCTATTATGGGGCAAGCAGAAAATTATCTAATTTTCAGTGCGCGGGTGGCCGATTCATCCCCACGAGGAGGATACCTCATGCCAATTGATGTTCAAGACATTTTCGCTCGTGCCAAGCCGTCGTATGACGGTCACTACCGTTTGTCCGGGCTGGAAAGCCAGGTGGATATTTACCGAGACGCTAGCGCTGCTCCCCATATCTGGGCCCGGAGCGCAAAAGACGGATTTTTCGCCCAGGGATGGGTCCACGCGCAGGACCGCTTTTGGCAAATGGAAGCTGACCGCCTGAAAGCATACGGTCGCTGGGCGGAGGTGGTGGGCCCTCAGGGCCTGGACCAGGATATCTTTTGGCGGCGGCTCCGCTTGAAGTTCAACGCTAAGAACGATTTTTCGGCAGCTCATAGTGATGCAAAAATGATGCTGACCGCCTATGCCGCTGGCGTGAACGCCTTCCTACACACGAACCCTTGTATTCCGGAGTGTGAGCTTTTGGCCCATCGGCCTGAACCATGGGATCCATGGGACTCCATCGCGGTATTTAAATCACGACACATAAACATGAACCGCTGGGAACATAAAATTTGGCGCATGAACATTGCCCGCCAGTTTGGCCCAACCGCGCTTGAACTCTTGTTCCCGCCCACGCCGCAGTACCGTTTTCTGGTTGAGTCCGACCCGCCACCATTCAATATGGACGCGCTCTTTACCCCCACCTTTCTGACCGAAGAGGATGAAGGGGGCAGCAATAACTGGGTTGTGTCGGGCTCCCGAACCGAATCTGGCTTTCCCATTCTAGCGGGAGACCCGCACCGTGCCGTCGATGTTCCCAACGTCTACTATCAAAACCACATGGTCTGCGACCTTTTTGACGTGGCGGGATTCTCCTTTGCGGGAGTTCCCGGATTTCCTCACTTTGCCCACAATGCGCGAGTTGCTTGGAGCATTACGCACGCTGCTGCCGATACCCAGGACATCTATCTCGAAGTCTTAAGCCCCGACCACCGCTCCTACCGACGGCGGGGAGACTGGGTGCCTGTGGACCGAGAGGAAGACACTATCCGGGTTCGCGGCGGCGACACGGTTTCTGTGGAGCTTCTCGTGGCAGGTGAGGGTCCAATCATCCAAATCGAAGGCACGCGTGCATTGGCCTTGAAGGCGGTCGCCTTGCAGGAGCCCAATAAAACCTGGGACGCGCTCTGGGATATGTTGGGGGCGCGCAATATTGATGATTTAGACACGGCCATGGAAAACTGGGTGGAACCTGTGAACAATCTCTTGTACGCCGACCAAGACGGAAACATTGGATACCGCATGCGCGGCAAACTGCCCATACGGCCGTTGGCCAACGCTTGGGTTCCCGTTGACGCGGAGTCGGGTCGCTTTAGCTGGCGCGGTTTTGTCCCCTTTCACCAGATGGCGCGGATAATCAACCCCCCGGACGGATTCCTGGTCACCGCCAACAATCAGGTCGTCGACGATCGGTACCCCCATTACGTGGCGCTGGACTTTGCCGCACCGCACCGCCGAAACCGGATTGCCGAACTTATCACCGCCCGCTCCCGGTGGACATCCGACGCGATGAGGAGCATCCACGCCGACATTCGATCCTTAAGCGCGCTAAATCTGGTGTCCTATATGCTGGAGGCAATACCCGAGACTCAGGCGGGACGCGCGCTGCAGCAGCGGCTAGCGGGATGGGATGGGTCGCTCTCGCCGGAGAGTCCCCTCCCGACGCTTTACAGTTGGATTCGTCGCCATGTGGTCGAAATGTTCATGGCGTCCGCGACCAGCCTCGAGTTTCTGCGCCAGTCGGCCGGAACTCCGCCGCTCACATGGCAGGCGGGCAGGCTTAACGGCCACCTTTCTCTATTACTTCAAGACAGTACGTCACCGGTGGCGCGAGCTATAACGAGACAGAATCTCTGGGCACGGGCGTTGGACGCTGCGGGTCGAGAGTTCCCCGATCCCGAAGCCATACCCCTGTGGCAATCTGTCCACATCCTTCGACCTACGCATCCGCTGGCGAGCACCATTCCTGAGGCGGCGGCATTGCTGAACCCCCGTCCCATTTCCATAGGCGGGGATGGAGACACGGTCCAGGCCGCCTCCTTTGGCGGTTCCGGGTTCCAAATTACCGGAACTTCTGTTGCCCGTTACGTATTTGACCTCGCAGAGTGGGATCGCTCGGGATGGATTGTGCCGCTTGGGGTAAGTGGGGTAGGCGGCAGTGCGCACTTTGAAGATCAAAAGACGTCCTGGGCCCACCATGAGCTGCAGCCGATGCACTTCAGTGCCTCAGCCGTGACCGTCGCCGCGGTTCATCACACCGTTCTGGAGGTTGGGTAATGGAGCATTAGCTTGTTGCGAAGGCGATAGCAGCCCGAGCCAGTATGTCTGTGGAATGAAGGATCGGCTTTGGCGCGGAGGTGGTCAACAAAAAGCGCCCAACTACGGGAAGCTCAGTACACGCCAGCAAAATCGCATCCACGTCGCGTGCCCAGGCACGCCCTAAAATGTCGACCAGCACGTCGGAACGACTGGGCGTGCTGACGCTTCCAGGCTGGTCCATCATCGACGTCTTTACCGCCCAGATGAGGTCCATAGTATCTTGCTGCGATTTATCATCGGGGTACACAACGGCCACGTCCCGGCTGGCCAGGGTAGCGTCGTAGAGATGATGCGTGCGGGTTGGGGTGGTGCCCAGAACCCCAAGTCGCTGAATCCCGACTTGATGCACGGTGGCGGCCACTTCTTCGACAATGGAGAGCATCGGAACGGAAAGTGAAGCGCGGATTTCTGGCAGATAGTAGCTGGTGGTGGACGAAGGCATCACCACAAAATCGGCACCGCACTCTACAAGACGTCCGGCCAGCGCGCGGAGAGCAGGAAGAGGAGATGGTCCCTGCCCTGACAAGTGGTTGACGCGGCTTGGGACCTCAGGATCTGAGTCGAGCACCACGGGGAGATGGTCCTCGTCTCCAGAGGCCGGCGTCAACTCGCATAGGCGCAGGTAAAAGTAGGCGCCCGCCAACGGTCCGAGTCCTCCCAAAATCCCGACAGTTTTCATTCCAATACGCTCTCCTTGCCGAAAGAATCGGGATAAAAATCTGGGTCCTCAATCACATGACTTGGGCACGGTGCTCGTAGGCGGTTTCTGTCTCCCGCCAGTGTTCGTAAAACAGTGGTGTATACGCGTACAGGGCGGGTGAACCCCCCGTGTGCAAGAACAGAACGTTGGCGTTCTTTGGGAAGACGCTTTGGCGCACAAGGCCCAATAACCCGGCCATCGCTTTGCCGGTGTATACCGGGTCCAGTAAAATCCCTTCAGTCTTAGCCAGCAGATCTACCGCTTCCACCATACTTTCCGTGGGAAGCGAGTAGCCAGGTCCCACATACTCGTCGTTGCAGCGCACTGTGTCAGCCGGAATTGGCGGCAAGTCCAAAAGATCGCAGGTTTCTTGCGTGAGCTTATTAATGAGTTCCGTCTGCGTGCTTGCGGGATTCTTTACGTCGATCCCATAGATGGGAATGTCCGCGTGATTCCCATGGAACCCAGCCAAAAGGCCTGAATGAGTACCGCCGCTACCGCTGGCGCAGACGAGGGCGTCAAAGTGGGTGTTTTGATCGAACGATTGCTCCAAAATCTCCTGGGCGCATGCTGCGTAGCCTAAGGATCCCAGCGCGTTGGATCCTCCCCCGGGGATGATGTAAGACTTGGAGCCCTGGTGGCGGAGATCCCGCGCCACATCTTCCATGGCAACCTTCATGTCGGTACCGCCCGGAACGACGGTAATGCCAGACACGCCGAGGAGGTGGAAGAGAAAGTTGTTCCCGCTGGCATGGGGATCGTAGCTGCCTTTCACCCGCTCCTCGACAACCAAATGGCATCGCATGCCCTCTTTTACCGCAGCGGACAGCGTTAGCCGACAGTGGTTGGACTGAACGGCACCACATGTAATGACGGTGTCCGCTCCTTGCGCAATGGCGTCCGCCATTAAGAATTCAAGCTTGCGGGTTTTGTTGCCTCCGGCAGAAAGACCCATAATATCGTCGCGCTTCACGTAAATTTGTGGACCACCTAATAACGCGCTTAGCCGGAACAGGTGCTCAATCGGAGTCTTACCGGAGAGATAGCGGCGCCGCTGAAACGGGGAGAGATCCATCAAGATTTCCTCCTGTAAGGTAGTTGGTATGTGGTATTACCAATTAGTCTGAACCCCGACCAAGAGCTTGTCAACCTTTTCATTTAGGTGGTTTTAGGTGGGAATGGACCGTCAATCGAGTCATGCAGACGAGTTTAACGGGTGACAACACACAAACCGGTCCGGGTTCCGATGTGTCATCTCTTCTATGGCCTCAAACAAAAAACCGAAGCCGACCCCGCGCAGAACGACTCCACCATGCAATGCGAGCCAGGTGTCTACAAGCGAACATGACCCAACAAATACCCAAGGATAATGGCGAGAATAGGAAGGACAACGGCGATCCAAACGCTTACGCGATTGGTCAACCGTCCTTCAAGGCCATCCATCTGTTTGTCGATCCCGTCTATGCGCCTATCCATCCCATCCATTCGGCGGCTAAGGTTCGTATTCATATCCTCAATACGCTTGGAGAGGTTGGTGTTCACATCCTCAATACGCTTGGAGAGGTTCGTGTTCACGTCGTCAATGCGCTGAGCGAGATTGGAGTTCATGTCGTCAATCCGAGAATTAACGTCGGTGAAGCGATCGCTTAGTTGATTGATCTGGTTACTAATGAGAACCCATGGCATCCCCAGCACTTGGCCGGATTCCTGGGGCTGTTCCACCTCGTCGCTCATGGAGTCCTCTCCTTCCGGGATGCGGTGCATAATTACCTTATAGTGTAGCACAGAGTGTGGCTGTCCGATTTTTTGCAAAAGTGTTATCACTTCTGCACATCTTTGGTTTGGTCATCAGCAAGTAGCGTGTTGTCAAGGAATCTCCCAAGGATGGTTTATTGTACTACGACCTTAGCCGTAGGGTCATGCCTAATTGCCCTGCACCCCTCTCTTAAACTCTCTGTATCAACGTAATGCAGGCCAATTCGCCCCACACCAACCACTGCATGGGTCGCACTGATTCATGCCTGAGGAGAGCGCTTGTTGCTACTACAGCAGAATACCTCGACATTTTAAGGAACCACCCAATGAAGGACTTGCGCTGTAAGAACAACGTTGCGACGGCATTTTCCCGGGATCATGGTTTAGACCTAGCAGTTAGTGAATGGAAAACGTCTGGAACCCCGGTAGAATCACGGTCTTGAGCATTTCGCTCGTATTATACAACTCAGGGTCGTTTTTGGCGGCATCGGATGGTCCAGTGAAGATTTGACGAAAGCCCCAAACGACCGTTTCACGCGGGATTCGGGAATTCCAGCAATAGGTGGCGGGAACTCAAACATAACTAGATAGCATGATGACCAGCCCCGGTTAATCACAACGTTCGCGGACTACGCTGAATGGCGGTGGTAACATCTACCATGTCGGTTACCGCATACGATCTGGCCCATCCCCAGTTTTATGGTAATGGTAGTCATAATATTCGAGCAAAGGAATTAGGGGTCCCGATGTCGAAGAGAGGAGTCAATACCACGCTCGTCGAGGAGGACCCCCATGATCAAACTGCAGTCGATCACCGACTACTTTACCACGCATGGCCGGTTGCGCTTATCCCAACGCAAGACGCTCGCCGCCCTCGTCTGGGCGCTCATGCGCAAGCCATTGCTCGGGATTGCCGCCATCGGCCGCAGTCTGGCGATGGCCAAGACGGCCAAGGCTAAACACGCCATCAAACGCGTGGACCGCTTTGTGGGCAACGCCCGGATCGATCTGGAGGTCGCCTGCGGCGACCTAATCGAGACCGTCATTGGGTCGGCGCGCCAGGTCTATCTCACCCTGGATTGGACCGATCCGAAGACCAAAGATGGCCAGTTTCAAATCCTGAGTATTAATGTGCGCGCCCATGGGCGCGCCATCCCAATCGCCTGGATGACGGTCCCCAAGGAGGATCTCAAAGGTCGGATGCGCGAGGTCGAAGAAGCCTTGTGTGCCCGCGTCGCCCGGCTCCTCCCGGCGGGCTGTCACCCTATTCTGCTGGCCGATCGCGGGTTTGCCACGGTGCGCTTTTTTCGCTTTTTAGACGCATTAGGCTGGGACTGGATAATCCGCAGCAAGGGCAGCATCTGGGTCGAATGGGATCGGCAATGGCGTCCCTTAGCCTTGTTGGGGAAGGTGCGTCCGGTCCAGTTGGACGGGCCGGTGCAGTATGGCAAGAAGGCCCAGGGGGGATCGTATGCGGGCCGCTTGGTCGTCTACGCTGACCGGACCCACCCCGATCCCTGGTTTCTGCTGGTCTCGGCGGGTCTGGCCGACCAGGCCTGGGGCGCGATTGTCGCCGCCTATGGGCAGCGGTTTACCTGCGAGGAATCGTACAAGGACCAAAAGAACAAACCCGGGGAGGGCTTTCACCTCGATTGTGTCAAAGTGGGCACGGCCGAGCGCTGGGATCGCCTATGGCTGGTCTTTGCGTGGGCATATTATTGGCTCAATGTGGCGGGCTGGGACGTCGAAGTGCGGGGGGACGCCCGCCAATGGCGGGCGAATACGGTCCCAGACCGCACCCATGCGCTCTGGCGCTTGGGGCATTGGGCGCTGATGAAGGGCGGGCTCTCCTGGCGGATGATCTGCCGACGCCAATCCCACTTTACCCACCACATTCCGTCGGTCGGGTCAGCGCTGGCTCCGACCTGACCGCTGTTCTAACCCCCGCATCCCCATCCTGAGCCTCGGCCTCCCCTCGGTCTCGACGGAGGCAGGCGTCGGCCTGCCCTCGTGACCGTTTGCGCCGTTTGCCACTTGCCGCGGCAGATGGATGGTCCCCCTCTCAGCCGAGCATCCCGTCGCGTGCCACGACCGTGGCGCCCAGTTCGGGGGCGAAAAACACGGCACATGACGGGAAATTACCACTAGATTGGTAAAAACTGGGGATCAGTCAGGCATACGATAGTAAAGGAGGCTGGTCCTGAGTATACTCGATTTATCGGCCGGGACATCCATGACGAGACATCGTGATCGTCGAGGCCCTGCTGGGTCGAGCTCCGGCCCGAGACTTGGGCACGATTCCGAATACTGAGGAAACTCCTGCTAGGGCCCAGCCCCGATTCATAGTCAGATCCGCGTGTCAAACCACGTGACTGCCAACTTGGTAAAACGAGGCGGCATACGGGCTTGCTGGATCGCGGCTTGAGTTCTGTAAGGGAAAGTTCTGGGGCGGAATCCTCTTAGTTTGTTGGCAGCGGTAAAAAATCATCGATTGCCGCCTACGGCATCCTATTCTCGTTTGCGAGTTCCACGCGCCAGATAAAGGGTTCGCGCGGAAAACACTCTCTCAAAATATTCGGCTGCCTTCCACAGGCCAACCAGCGCCGACGGACGATGCACCGCCTCTGGCGAGTCACGCACCAGCCCCCAAGCAGGCATACTTTTGCAAGGTGACCCGCCCCGTCCCGAAAGAAGCACGGTATGGTCGTAGGATGCATGGATGCGCGGTGGCAGGTCAGTGCGCTGTGGGGTGATTATAACTACGCCGCTTCCCCCCGACGACATCCCAATCGGGGAAGTCTTCACATCGCAGGGCTGCGGAACAGCGCAGGCCTGCAGGAGGTCAACTCGACCGATATTATTTTTCCTATTTCTCCCGCATTTCGTACCACTCGCACTTTATAACCTTTTCACTGGGCGATATCATTTCGATAGGAATACGAGAAGGCATCATCCTCGGGCACCCGAGACCTTGCAGTCACAATCACCAGTGCCATGGAGCGACTCGGCGAACTGGTGACTCTATTGGCGAGTCCCACTGACAGGAGGGAGTAAGATGGATGAGTCGGTCCAGTTTTTTGTGACCTGTATGGCGGACCTGTTTCGTCCCAAGGCGGCGCAGGCCGCCGTGCGCGTGCTGGAACGCCATAGGTACTCGGTGAATTTTCCGCAAGGACAGACCTGTTGCGGGCAATTTTCTTTTAACGCCGGATATCACCGAGAGGCGGCCGCCTTAGCACGGCATTTCATTGAGGTGTTTGAACCGGTGGCCGGGCCCATCGTGGGTATTTCCGGATCGTGTGTTGCAATGATTCACGAATACCCATCCTTGCTGTATGACGACGCATTGGCCGGCGGGGAGCCCGATGCGACGGCGAACGACTGGAAGCGTCGGGCGCAGGCAGTCGCTGAACGAACCCGGGAATGGAGTCAATGGCTTATGGAGGAGACCGCACTCGCGGGCGATCCGGCACCGAAGGAACAGCGCATGACGGCGATGCACCACCTGGGTTGCCACATGCGGCGATTGCTCGGGGCGACAATCGAGCCAACGCAGCTTTTGGCACGGGTGGGTGTGGATTTGGTAGAGCCGGACGCCGAAGATCAATGTTGCGGGTTTGGCGGCACGTATAGCATGACCGAGCCAGCCGTGTCGACGGCAATGGCGGACGCAAAATGGCAAACAATTCAGGAGGGGGCGCAGGCCAGCGACGCTGTTGCTCTAACGGGCGAGGATTTGGGCTGCCTTCTTCACCTCCAAGGTCGGCTGTCCCGTCAGAATGGCTCGTTTCCGGTTCTTCACGTGGCGGAAATCGTGGATCTAGCCGAGACCGGGCAATTGACCCGGGCGGTGCTGGAGCGAGAAGGGAGGTTCGTCGATGACGGGACATCTCCCCGCTGATTCCCGGCCGTGGCCCGAGCGTCGGGATCGCGGCCTGGAAAATGTGACAATGCGTCGCACGATTGGCCTGGTCACGCGCCGCTTTCAACTAGGTCAACAACGGGTCTTTGCCGACTATCCGGAAGGAGAGGCTGCCCGGGAGCGTGCGGTGTTGGCCAAACGCGCCGCGGTCCAGAATCTCGATGCCCTTTTGGAGGAGTTCCGTGCGGCGGTGGCGGCTCACGGGGGGAAGACCCACCTGGCCGCGTCGCGCTCTGATGCGGTTCGCATTGTTCGAGAGATTGCCGAGCAATCCGGCGTCCACCGGGTCGTGAAAAGCAAGTCTATGGTGACGGAGGAGCTTGAACTCAACCGTGGGCTTACTGAGGCAGGACTTCATGTGATTGAAACCGACCTCGGGGAATATATCATCCAACGTGCCGGCGAGACGCCTTCCCACATTCTGGCACCGGCGGCCCATAAGAATCGCCACGAGATCGAGCAGCTCTTTGACCAAGATGCCGGCGAAGCCCACATCGCCCCGCCAGACGGCGATGACGCGGACGTCCTTACCCGGTACGCCCGTAGACGCTTGCGCGAGGAATTTCTGTCGGCCGACATGGGGATAACAGGCGGCAATTTTTTGGTTGCCGAGACCGGAACAATCGTATTGATTACCAACGAGGGCAACGCGGATTTGGTCATTTCCCTTCCTCGTATCCTGGTCTCGGTCGTTGGCATTGAAAAAGTTGTAAAAGATTGGGAATCGCTAATGGATGTGATCCAGCAACCCGCGATGAATGGCATTGGGCAACGGCTCTCCTCCTATACCACATTCATCTCCGGCCCGGGCGCTTCCCCAGCGGAGGGTCCGCGGGAATGGCATGTCGTGCTGCTGGATAATGGGCGGTCAGCACTACGTGAGACGCCCTTTGAGGACGTCTTGTCGTGTATCCGCTGCGGGGCTTGTTTGAATGTCTGCCCCGTGTTTCGCCAAGTTGGCGGGCACGCCTACGGTAGCGTTTACTCGGGCCCCATCGGCATTGTCGAGACGCCGTTACTGACCAATCTGACGGTACTCCCCGAGCTACCCACCGTGGCATGCACACTCTGTTATGCATGCCGCGAAGCATGCCCCATGGATATTGACTTGCCCGGCCACATTGTTCGTCTGCGGCGTGAAAAGGTCAAGCGCCACCTCGATAGTCAGGCCACTCGTGCTACCTACCGCTGGTGGGGGCGGTTTTGGTCAACCCCCACTGGGTACCGGCGATCGGTGCGGATGGCCCGCTGGGGTCAACGTCTTTATGTGAATCAGGGGGTGCTTCGATCAGCGCCAGGCCTTCCCAAGGGGTGGTTTCAGACGCGGAACATGCCGCCCGTGGCGTCTGAAACGTTTCACGAATGGTGGGCGCGCACGCGGAGCGGGCGACAATGAAGGAGACGAACGCGTTAATTGAGGAGTTTCGGCGGCGCTGGCAGGCACTCGGCGGCCTCTTCTTTCGTGCAGAAAATATAGCGCAACTTACGGAAAGTATCCGCCATGCATGGGATGAACTGGTGGTCGCCGATACTGACGGTCTGCAGACCGTCGTCTATTGGGCTGATGCGTCGTGGGACGGGATTAATTGGTCCGCGCTCATTCCGGCCAATGTCGTTCGATGGGACGGCAGCACCGCGATGCGGTCGGTAACGGAACGTGCGGTGTTAGGCATTACCGGCTGCGCCTGGGCGATTGCCGCCACCGGGAGCGTGGCACTTTACAGTACCCCTGAGACCGGGCTCTTGCCGAGTGTACTGCCGCCTTCTCATCTTGTACTGGTGCGGGCCGACGATGTGGTTGAGACGGTCGCCGATGGCCTACGGCGGGTGCCCCGACCGGCCATGCCGCCGTTAATGAAAATTGTAACGGGGCCTAGCATGACAGCCGACATTGAAGGAACCTTGGTGACGGGCGTGCACGGGCCCGGGCGGGTGGCGGCGATTGTCTATGGGCCGTCATGACTCCGGCACATGATAGGCGCGCTGATGGAGAGGAATGGGGGAAACGTTTCGGCACCCCATCGTCCCGTGTTGACGAAAATCCGTCTAAAGCGATAGGGAGTTCGTTCGGTACCCAGATGGTCAGCTCTGTTTCAACCAGGAAACGACGGTGCCATCTCCATCTCCTCGTGGTCGTGCGCATCTGCTGTGATGGAACGGTTTTTCGGGCGTATCCAACGTCAGGGTGGTATGACTGGCGGTTGGAAGAATTTAGGGTAGATTGGGCACGCGCGGAAGCTGCATTCTTCGAGCCGAAGGCGACGTGCCGTACAGGGACCGTATTGGCCGATTCGATATCCAACTCGTGGGAGGGATGGTAATGAGCGGACCTGACGATGCTATGGTTTTGTGGGAACCCAGCCAAGCACGGAAGTCTCAAGCGCAGTTGACGCAATTCATGGATTGGCTTAAGAGTAGTGGTTATGGCACTTTTCCCTCATATCACGACCTGTGGTCATGGTCGGTCACGGAAATTGAGGCCTTTTGGGGTGCGGCGTGGGAGTATTTTTTCAAGAGCAAGCCTGAGGTGGTGCTGTCCCGGCGAGTCATGCCGGGCGCCCAGTGGTTCCCGGGCACCACTGTCAATTTCGCCGAAGAGGTGTTCCGACGGGCTCGATCGGATGACCCGCTGATCTATTTCGAAAACGAATTGGGCCGCACCGAAACGCTGACATATGATGAGGTGCAGCGGCAGGTGTCAGCTTTGGCCGAAGCCTTGCGGGGATGGGGCGTCAGGCCGGGAGATCGCATCGTCGCCTATCTACCCAACATTCCTGAAGCCATGGTAGCATTTTTGGCGAGCGCCAGCGTCGGGGCCGTGTGGTCGGTCTGTTCCCCCGACTTTGGTGATCCGAGCGTCCTTGACCGATTCCGGCAAATCGAGCCCAAAGTTCTCTTGGTCGTAGACGGATATACCTATAATGGGGACGCCTTTGACCGCAGGGAGGTGGCCAATCGTCTCCTTCATTCCTTGCCGTCGGTCGAGCAGGTGATATCGGTCAGGTACTTAAATGCTAAAGACGCCTGGGCCATCAATCATCCCCGCGTCACACCCTGGGAGGACATACAGCAGTCGTCGTCGGCAGGGGGGTTGGCTTTCGAGCCGCTGCCATTTGACCATCCGCTCTGGATTTTGTATTCGTCCGGCACTACCGGCCTGCCCAAGCCTATCGTGCACGGACATGGCGGAATGCTGCTGACGCAATTGGTCAACGAGGTATTCCATTTTAATTTAAATAAGGCCGACCAGTTCTTCTGGTTCAGCACCACCGGATGGATGATGTGGAATGTCGTGGTGTCGGGGCTCTTGGCGGGATGTGGAATCGTCTTGTATGACGGGAGCCCTTCGTACCCGTCGCTCGACCATTTGTGGGCCCTGGCCGAACGCATCCCCATCACGGTCTTTGGTACCAGTGCTGCCTTTGTCCATGGCCTTATGAAGGCGGGTTTGTCTCCGCGGGCTTTGCATGATCTGTCCCCGCTCAGGGCCATGGCAACGACTGGATCGCCCCTAACTCCGGACGCGTACGACTGGGTATACGCACACGTGAAGTCCGACATGCAATTGGCGCCCGCCAGCGGGGGCACGGACATATGCTCGCCGTTTGTCGGCGGCTGTCCACTGCTGCCGGTGCGGCGGGGAGAAATGCAATGCCGCATTCTAGGCGCCAAGGTCGAGGCCTACGATGACCAGGGTCGCCCGCTGCTGGATGAGGTGGGGGAGTTGGTGGTGACGGAGCCGATGCCTTCCATGCCACTCTTTTTATGGGGTGACGACGACCACGCCAGCCGGTATAAAAAGAGCTATTTTGCGCGTTTTCCCGGCGTGTGGACCCATGGCGACTGGATCCGCATTACCCCCAGCGGTGGGGCAGTCATTTCCGGACGGTCTGATTCCACCCTGAATCGATACGGTGTCCGTATGGGGACCAGTGAGATCTATCGCGCGGCAGCGCAGGTGCCCGAGGTTGAAGACGCACTGGTTGTTGAATTCTCACGCAGAGCGGGGACGTCGTTCATGCCCCTTTTCGTCACGCTGATGCCAGGCGTGGAGTGGTCGGAAGCCTTGGAAGAAAAGATTCGCCAGGCGATTCGCGCCGTTCTTTCACCGCGCTATCTACCCGACGCGGTGGTGCCGATGCACGACATTCCGAGGACGCTTAGCGGAAAAAAGCTGGAAGTACCGATAAAACGGATTTTGCAAGGTGAGCCCCCTGAGCAAGTGCTGAGTGTGGACGCCATGGCCAATCCGGGGAGCTTGGCCGAGTACATCCGGTATGCGGAAAACCTGGCATCCTCACCGTAATGCTGGCCATGTGTGGCGGAACCCTCCAGAACACCTTCGACTGTCGTTACGCTCTGCTAGACCGAAGCGTCTCACCGCCGGTGGAAAATTCAGGGGCGCCGGGGGACGCCAAGGAGGCGCGTCCACGTCCCAAGTGCTACCTCGGGTGGGGATGTGAGCCAGGGGAAAGCAGAGCGGCTTGAATTTACCTCAAAGAACGGGGTAAGGTCCATGCTGGCTCTATAGAAGCGCGACTATGCACCCGACCGATTAAGAGTAAAGATGATACCAGAACCTTACTCCGGCTCGAGGGCATCTACAGTACTATCGCGTTGATAGCGTCCTATCAACTGTTGTTCAACTAAAGGGGAATTATCACGGGGGACTTGTACGACTTGTGCACCCGAAGAGCGCAACATCTTGATTTGCTCTGCCGATGCAAATCCATCAGTGATGACAGACGTCACGCGTGACAAGTCACAAAAACTCACGACCGAGACATTGCCCAACTTAGTATGGTCGACCAACGCATAAATTTCCCTAACCTTCGCTAACATAAACGCTTTTAGCTCGCCTTCCTCAAAACTAAAATCCGTCAATCCATGCGACACGTCAATTCCGCGAACAGACACGAACGCTTTGTGTAAGTGTATCTTGTGCAACAATCCTGACCCGAGAAGCCCGGTAATA
Organism: Bacillota bacterium; assembly: GCA_021820965.1. Classification (GTDB taxonomy): domain Bacteria; phylum Bacillota; class Sulfobacillia; order Sulfobacillales; family Sulfobacillaceae; genus Sulfobacillus_B. Next base: position 105,078 of record JAKACZ010000005.1, read on the forward strand.
GCATTGTTATTGCGGAGTGCGCCACCCACCACGTAAATTCTAAGCTTAGGATTGGCCGATAATACACTAGCGGTTCGAAGGCCGTTGGTCGTTACTGTTAGGTTTAGATTGGTGTGAGCCAGAAGTTTTGCAAGCTCGTAACACGTGCTACTGGCGTCAAGCAAAATGGAATCGTGATCCTTCACGAGCCGCAGTGCCCAGCGAGCGATGGCCAGCTTTTCCTCTAGCTGCTCCCGAGAGCGAACCAGGAAATCTGTTTTGTTGTCCAGCGAGGCATGTGACACGGGAACAGCACCTCCGTGTACCCGCGTTAATAGGCCCGACTGGGCCAAAATCTCCAAATCGTTGCGGATTGTCGGTTCGGAAACACCCAGGTCAGCCGCGAGGCGAGACACGTGAACCTTCGATTTTCGGCTCAACTCCTCAAGAATGCGCTCATGCCGTTCGGATTTCACAAATTTTCCCTCCAAGACCGAAAAGATATGATATCGATCGAAAGTGTATATCAACTTAAATAACTTCGTTTGGGTATTCGTTTTGATTGACTAATTTTCGGTTGACGCCCTAGAATTACTTTATCAATATTACCGAAATTGTTAAACGGGGTCAGAGCAATCTTTTAGGAGGTCTTTTAGGAGGGAGTAACGGTGAATTCAATGAGAGTCAGTGGACGAAAACGTGTCAAGGCCACTGCCATTCTGGCATCGATGGTCGGGGTAAGCACGCTTGTCGTTGCGTGCGGCACCCCATCTAGTAGTGGTTCGTCTCTCGGAAATGGTCCATCGCACTTTAGCTGGAAAGCTGCTAAGGGGCAGACCATCAATGTTCTTCTGAACGAGCACCCGTATGAGCAGGCTCTCGTGCAGCAAATCCCGCAGTTTGAAAAGCTTACCGGAATTAGGGTTCACTATCAGGTTGTTCCCGAAAACTCGTACTTTACCAAGTTAAGCTTAGATCTCGCGCCTCGTAATGGGCAAATCGACGTCTTCATGGACGGAACGTATCAAATGTGGGGCTATGCGACGGCAGGGTATATCCAAAACCTGTCGACACTCCTTGCCAAAAAAGGGTGGACCAGCCCCAACTACGACATCAAGGATTTCATCACGCCGGTCCTGAATGCTGACCGGTGGAATCTCAAGATTGGAAGTCCTGCAGGCACTGGACCGGTCTGGCAACTTCCGATGGCGTGGGAAGCATATCCAATAACGTATAACAAGGTGGCGTTCAAAAAGGCCGGGATTACCAAAGTCCCCACGACGCTGCCGCAGCTGGCGGCGGATGCCCAAAAGCTCGAAGGCTGGAACGGTCCTGGATCTTATGGAATTGCCGTTCGTGGTAGTCGGAACTGGGGTACCATTCATCCGGACTACATGTCGTTGCTGGCGGCTTACGGGGGTAGCGATTTCAAGGTCTCCAACGGCCACCTGGTAAGTACGGTGAATTCGCCTGCCGCAATCCAAATGACAAAAATCTGGATCAACATGGTCAGGAAGGCCGGACCGCCAAATTGGGCTAACCAGGACTGGTACCAGAACCAAACGGACCTCGCTGACCAGAAGGCCGCCATGATGTACGACGCTGACATAATTGGCTACTGGGATGACGTGAAAGGTGCTGATGCGGCGGCAGGAAAGTTGGGGTGGTTTCTTCCTCCGAAGGGACCCAACGGCATGATGAATTCTAACTTATGGGTATGGTCGTTGGCGATGAACAAGTATTCGTCACACAAACTGGCGAGTTGGCTGTTCCTACAGTGGGCCACCGGCAAGCAGCACGACTTGTGGGGAGCATTGCACAAGGGGGAGCTCGTAAATCCGGCCCGAAAGTCCGTCTGGGATAACGCCACATTTAAGGCTGCTATGCAGTCGACCCATCCCGGCTACTACTCGGTGTATAAGAACTTAACGCCGTACACTAAGCTTGACTTCACGCCGGAACCTGACTTTCTCAACATCGGAACCGAATGGGCGGCTCAGCTACAGAATATCGAATCGGGAAAGATTGGTGTGAAGGCGGGGTTGACTCAGCTCGCCCAGGAGATAGACAGCCAAGTTAAAACGTTAAAGGTTACGGGTTCGGGGATCAACGGATGAAGTTGCTGGCCAGAAGGGGGGAGCACCATGATATCGAAGGATGATACGTCTATAGACGCGCAGTCGGCGCCAACGGTATCGGATTTTGGTCGACCGAAGCACGCGTTGGGACGAACCACATTTGCCTTGCTCATACTTGCGCCCGCGTTAATCCTTACTATCGGGGTTCTCTACCCCTTCGTTTCCGCAATTTACTATTCGTTGACCAACTTCTCCTTCAATAATATTGGAGTTAGTTTTGTCGGGTTTTCAAACTATGTTCAGATGTTCGAATCGTCTTCGTTCTGGCAAAGCGTCTTGGTCACGGTGAAGTACGCCGTTGCCGCCACCGCTGTCGAGATGGTACTGGGTATGGCTATTGCTCTATTGCTAAACATCAATTCGCGGTTCATGAAGATTGCACGGACACTCGTGATTGTTCCCTTAATGATATCGCCGGCCATTGGCACGTTGATGTGGCAGCTCATGACCAATCCGACCTATGGCATTTTGGACCATTACCTCGCGTTGGTTGGGTTGGGCCACTTTCCTTGGGGAAACAGTCCGAACACAGCCTTGTTCAGCGTCGTGACTATTGATGTTTGGATCTACACACCGTTTGTAATCTTGCTGGCGTTGGCCGGCCTACAATCGTTACCGCAAGCACCTTTTGAAGCTGCCCGCATCGACGGCGGCTCAGGGTGGTTTCGGTTTCGCACCTTAACGCTGCCCATGCTCATGCCGGTACTAGTGATTACCTTGGTATTTCGTTTAATGTTATCCCTTCAAGAGTTTACTATTATCTATGGTCTCACCGCGGGCGGCCCTGGAAACACATTGATGAATCTTCCCAACGCATCTTATCAAGAAGGGTTTTTAAATCTCAGCTTTGGTCCATCGTTGGCATACATGTTATTTTTGTGGATCATTATCTATCTGGTCAGCCAGCTCTTGATCGTGTATTGGGGCAAGGCGCAAGCCCGAGCGGCAGGACTGTAATCGTGTGGAGGTGAGAGTGGATGGGTACTGGGCATGTTGGAAAGCTTATAGCAATTCTAGGTGTATTGGCGTATCTTGTGTTTGCTCTGTATCCAGTGGGGTGGATGCTATTAATTTCGTTTAAGTCAACTCGGCAACTGTTCGCCACCGGGCTGTTTTTCCGCCCCACACTGCAGAACTATAGTGTTGTACTGTTTCATTCACCATTTCTGCAGGCTTTGGGGAACTCGCTCATAGTGAGCGTGGGGGCGGTAGTTATAGCGCTGATCGTCAGCGTGCCAGCTGCCTATGCGCTTGCCCGGTTTCGGTTCAAGGGTCGAGAATCCTTGGCATTCACTATTTTATCGTTCCGGTTCGCCCCCGCATTATTGATTGCAATGCCGTTGTTCATTGTGTATCAGAAGCTCGGCTTGATCGATACGCCCTGGGGATTGATTTGGGTGTACCAGCTTATCGCTGTGCCGTTCATCGTTTGGATTCTGCGGTCATATTTCGCCGATATTTCGGAGGAACTGGAATACGCGGGGTATCTTGACGGCTATTCACGGGGACAGGTGTTCATCAAAATCTTCTTACCGCTTGTTCGCCCGGGCTTGATGGCGGCGTCGCTTCTATCATTCATCTTTTGTTGGAATGCGTTTACATTTCCGCTCGTTCTGAGTGGTTCGCAGTTTCCCATTGACACGGTCATTTCCCTAAACTATCTGGCCACCACCTCCGTTCACTACGGGGAGTTGGGCGCTGTGGCGATGATATCGGCAGTTCCGGAAGTCCTCCTTGCCATCGCTATACGAAAGCATTTGGTTACCGGCTTGAGCTTCGGGGCGGTCAAGGGCTAAGAGAAGCGGAATATCCGAAAGGAGCGGATGGCGGTGGGACAGTTGGTGTTGCGTAACGTGTCAGTCAACTATGGGTCTGTCCGAGCCCTGCAAAACGTTAACCTTACGGTCAACGACGGAGATTTTTTAGTGGTGTTCGGCCCATCCGGGGCTGGGAAAACGACTATGCTGAATGTCGTTGCTGGGGTGAAACGACCCCAAGCTGGACAGGTTCTGATCAACGGTCAAGACGTAATAACATGGGAGCCGTGGCAGCGGGACGTAGCCATGGTGTTTGAGAATTACGCGTTATATCCGCACAAGACAGTCTTTGACAACATAGCCTCCCCACTGATTAGACGAGGAGTGGGGGGCGGAACGATCAGGGACAAGGTACGCGAAACGGCGGCCATGCTCGGCATCGATCATTTGCTTGACCGGAGTCCGGCACAAATCAGCAATGGTCAGAAGCAGCGGGTGGCCATAGGCCGGGCAATCGTCCGTGATTCACAGGTATTACTCATGGATGAACCCCTAGCGCATCTTGACGCGAAGCTGCGAAACGAAATGAGGACGGAGTTCATCGCAATGAAGCGGCAAATCAAACGTACCGTGGTCTACGTAACCCACGATTATCGCGAAGCGATGGCACTGGCAGATCATCTAGTTGTACTGAGAAATGGGATCATCGAGCAAGAGGGACAGCCTGCCATGGTTTATAGCACACCTGCGTCTGTGGGCGTAGCGCAGCTCTTTGGGAGCCCACCGCGGAGCCTGGTGACTGCGGACATCGAAGCGCTAGGAGAGGACGGCGTGGCGGTCATTCACGTCAGACCGTGGAACCTCAAATTCAAAGCCTGGCTGGGCCCACGAGAAAACGACGAAGAACAGATCGTTGTTGCCATGCCGAGTGCTAGCGTGACACTGGCGGGCAATGGCTCCTCTAGCGCGAACAGCGCACGGTTTCGGGCCCCTGTAGCCTTAGTAGAGCAGCAGGGATCATATGCGATAGTCACCGTGGGTGACAGCCATGCGGAATTCCAATTTCGTTGCCAGCCTGATGTGGCGGACGGGCTAGTTCTGGGTAAGGACATCGAATTAGTGCTTGACCTCGGTCAAGTGTTATTTTATGACGGTTTAGGTCAGTTGCTGGTCGGGCACCCCAAACAGGTCGATTCAACGCGCTGGGAGGGGGCAACAGTTCAATGAGTTATCTGATCCTTGACGAACTGACTAAAATATACGATGCGCGTTCAGGCGAACGGGCCGTGTCGGACTTAAGCTTCGAGGCGAGCAAGGGCGAGTTCGTTGCCCTGTTAGGCCCCTCGGGATGCGGGAAGTCTACAACCCTGCGCATGATAGCGGGGCTTGAAGACCTGAGCTCCGGCCGGATTCTGCTTGACGGTACCGAGATTCATACCGTTCCGCCTGACCGGCGCCACATTGGATTGGCGTTCGAGACCTATTCGCTCTATCCTCCGCTCACAGTGTTTGAGAACATTGCTTACAACCTGAGGGCCAAACGGGTGCCCACCAAGGAAATCAACCACCGCGTGACCGAAATCGCTCGCATTCTTGGGATCGACGAGATCTTGTATGCGAAGCCGGGCAAGCTTTCCGGTGGTCAAAAGCAACGTGTGAATCTCGCGCGGGCCATTGTGAGAAATCCGGCCCTCCTATTATTGGATGAGCCGCTATCTCATCTTGATACCGTAGAACGCCGTCAACTGCGACGGGAGTTGAAGCGAATCCATCATGAGACCCGGCTGACGACCGTTTTGGTGACACATGACCAAAGTGAGGCCATGGCGTTAGCGGATCGGATCGTGGTTCTGCATGACGGCAAACTTCAGCAGAACGGTCCGGTGATTGATGTTTACCGATTTCCAGCCAATCTCTTTGTCGCGGCATTTATTGGCGAGCCTAGTATGAACTTTGTAGATGGCTGGCAGTCGGGGACACGTGTTGACCTAGGCGACAGCATGGCGTTAACCACCAACGTGGCACATAAGGGAGACGTCACCATCGGCATACGCCCGGATGATTTGGCGTTTATAAGCCCTGGGCGATCGGCGGGCAGTGATAGAGCCTTGCGCGGCATCGTGAAGTCGATTGAGTATCTTGGCGATGAGACGCATGTGGTCGTCGAGACCGTAGGGACGACCAGCCCGAGCGTCATCCGAATCGGTGGTGAACCCCAATGGCCTCTAGAAATTGGGGAGACCGTGGTCATAGAAGTTCGGCGATTTCACGTGTTCGAGCGTGACACCGGAATACGGATTGATACCGTCGAGGACAATCCTTCCCGCGTGTCAGACATGGCAATCGCCGACAAGAGGAAGGGCAAGATGAGAGAGGGGAGCGATGAATAATGGCGGCAAATGGTCTGCCTGAAACAATGAAAGCTGTGGTAGTTCACGGACCCCATGACTACCGCCTGGAGCAGGTTCCAGTTCCAAAAGCTCATGCGGGTGAACTTGTGCTTAAGGTTGAGGCGTGTGGCATTTGCGCTGGTGACGTCAAGACCTGGCAGGGTGCGGCGCGGTTCTGGGGCGGAAACGGTCAGCCCAAGTACGTCAAGGAACCGGTTATCCCAGGACACGAATTTTTAGGCCGTGTGGCGGCAGTCGGTGAGGGAGTAAATGACTTCGCCATTGGTGACCGGCTTATTGCCGAACAGATAGTGCCCTGCGGACATTGTCGGTTTTGCTTTCGCGGGCAATATTGGATGTGCGAGCGCCACGACGTCTACGGGTTCCAGGACAATGTTAACGGGGGCATGGCTGAGTACATGCGCATCCCCGCGGAGTCTATGCCCTACGTCCATCGGGTACCTGACGCGTTGCCATTAGAAACTGCGGTGTTAATTGAACCCTTCTCCTGTTCGATGCATACCGTCATCCGTGCAGACGTTCAAATCGGTGATGTCGTCGTGCTATCGGGTTGTGGACCATTAGGTTTAGGAATGATTGGCCCGCTACTACAACGGGGACCAAGCGCACTCATTGCGTTGGACCTCAAGGAAAGTCGTTTAGAGCTAGCACAGAAGTTTGGGGCGACTCATGTATACAACCCGCGGGACGTCGACGTCGTTTCGACGGTTAAGGAAATGACGGAGGGCTACGGGGCTGACATATACATAGAGGCCACCGGCGCGCCGGCTTCCGTAATTCAAGGACTGGATGTGTTACGGCGGTTGGGGCGATTTGTGGAAATGAGTGTCTTTGGCGAGCCCACCACGGTGGACTGGAGCATTATCAGTGACACGAAGGAACTGGACGTGTTAGGCGTTCACCTCTCGCCGTACTGTTACCCGCTAGTAATTAATGGCTTAACCAACGGTACGATCCCGAGTCAGGGTGTGGTTACCCATCAGTTCCCTCTCGACGATTTTCTAGAGGGTTTTGAAACGATGGCAACGGCGAGAGACAACGCCATCAAGGTCATCCTGCGGCCCTGACGCGAATACGACAGCTGAAGCACTCGTTGAGGGAGGGACTTAGATGCGTCTGGCGATCGGCAGCGACGATGCAGGATATCCCATTAAAGTGGTGGTTTTGGAGTATCTGCGGGAAAATGGGCTGGATGTGGAGGACTACGGCACGGAAGAATTTCGGCCGGTGGATTACCCCGACGTGGCCTTTCCTGTAGCAGAGGCCGTTGCTAACGGTGTGTATGACAGGGCCATTTTGATTTGCGGAACGGGTATTGGCATGTCGATATCCGCCAACAAGGTGCCAGGGGTTCGTGCCGCTTTGTGTCATGATGTCTATTCAGCCGAGCGGGCCCGAAAGAGCAATGACGCGCAAATCCTCACTATGGGAGCGAGAGTCATTGGACCCGAATTGGCCAAGTCGATTGTAGCGGCATGGCTTCGTAGCGAATTCGAGGACGGTAGATCGACCAGAAAGGTCAACAAGATAGTCGAAAAAGAGAAGCAGATGAGGGGAGACTACGTACAAGGCAATGAAAAAACTTCTTACTGAAACCGATAATCTTATCGAGCCGATGGTTAGTGGTGTTCTTGCCGCATATTCAGGAATGCTGGTACGGGCGGGAACTACGGGTCGTGCACTCGTCCGTTCGACGAAAACGAAGGGCAAGGTGGGCATTGTCATTGGCGGAGGATCGGGCCATGAACCCGCATTTCTAGGATATGTGGGTCGAGGCCTGGCCGACGGCGTCGCGCTCGGCAATATCTTTGCATCGCCATCGCCCGGTCCGATTGTTGATGCGGCGCGCGCAGTGGATACGGGGCAGGGCATCTTGCTGATCTACGGCAATTACGCGGGGGATTGCATGAATTTTGAAATGGCTCAAGAGGCCTTGGAAAGCGAAGGGATTCCAGTAAAGTCCGTGGTGGTTAACGACGACATCGCGTCGTCCACGCAAAGGGACCAACGACGAGGAATTGCCGGCGAGATTCTAACCTACAAGGTTGCCGGTTCCATGGCTGAAAGGGGTGGGAACCTCGATGAACTGGCCACGATCACCCAGGAGGCAGTCGATAATACCTATTCCATAGGCGCGGCGTGGTCTCCTTGTACCCTTCCCCAAACCGGGCTGAAAAGTTTCGAAATTGGCGAGAACGACATGGAAATCGGGCTAGGAGTGCATGGAGAACCCGGTGCCTATCGAAGACCTATGGCGTCTGCCGGCGAGCTTGCCGAGATTATGGTCGAGCGCCTATTATCGGAGACAACGCTTTCCGGACCTATTGCGGTACTCGTCAATGGGCTTGGGTCCACCTCCCTTATGGAGTTGTATACGTTCTACGGCGAGCTGCACAAGAGGCTTGCTACAGAGGGCGCACACGAAGTGAAAACAATGATCGGCAACTATATCACGTCCCAAGAAATGGCAGGTTGTTCGGTTACGATTATGCATCTAAACGACTTAAGAGCCGAGTTATTGTTGGCGCCATGCCAAGGGCTGGGATGGTCCCAGTAATTGGCCCAAAGCGTGTCAAGGAGGTCAACGACGTATGACAGCAGATGATGTGATTAAGTTAATCGACTACACTACGGATGTTTTCCACGACGCGCGAGGACTTTTGAGTTCCCTCGATCGTGACATTGGCGACGGCGATCATGGGGTTGCTATGGATGTTGGATGGGCGGCGGTGCAGTCAGCCGTTCACCAGTTGGAACAACCCAGATTATCAGATGTCTTTCGCGCAGCGGGGGATGCGTTTCTTGATAAGGTGGGGGCCACGGTGGGGCCACTTTATGCGACCATGTTTCTTGCAATCGGCAAACTTGTTAGGGATAAAGACGTGCTAACCGATGGTGACGTGGGGCCGATTTTCCGAATTGCAGTAGAATCGCTCCAAAAGCGAGGAAAGGCGAACGTCGGCGACAAGACGATGATGGACGTGTGGATCCCGGCGCTCCAAGCATTTCAGGAGAATGAGCGGAAAGGACTCCAAGCCGCAGCGTTAGCTGCTGCTACTGCCGGGCGGTCAGGAGCGGAAAGGACCAAAGATATGGTTGCGTTAAAGGGCCGCGCAAGCTATCTGGGGCAGCGGAGCGTTGGCCATGTTGATCCGGGGGCTCAATCGGCATTGATTTTGCTTGAATCGGTCATCGAGTGGATTCGGGCGAAAGAAGGTGAGGCAGATGCCGGCCGATAAGAATTTCGATTCACGGGCAGACATCATTCAAAGCTGCCTGAAAATGAACGCGATGGGGATTAATCAAGGGGTCTCCGGTAATGTCAGCGTCCGCCATGGGGACGATTCCATGGTGATCACGCCCACGGGCATTCCCTACGAAACACTGGAACCCGACGATCTGGTCGAAATGCGGTTCGACGGAGCCTTCGCCGGACCGCTGCAACCGTCTAGCGAATGGCGCATTCACCGCGCTATTTATTCTATGCGTTCTGACGTCGATGCGGTGGTTCATGCGCACCCTCTTTTCGCGACGGCGTTGGCCATTCAAAAACTTACTATTCCGGCCATTCATTACATGGTTGCGGTCGGCGGTGGCGCTACTATTCCTTGCGCCGATTATGCTACCTTTGGCACGGAACAGCTCGCAGAGAACGTAGTGTCAGCTCTTGAGGGCCACACAGTCTGTCTGATGGAACACCACGGCTTGGTCGCAACCGGGCCTTCACTAGAGGTGGCCATGCACCGCGCCGCCGAGACAGAAAATCTCGCGCGACAGTACGTTATTACCCGGCTGCTAGGAGAGCCTAAAATTCTCTCGGACAGCGAAATGCACCGAGTGCTAGCAAAAATGGTGGATTACGGATTACGAAGGAAGTTGAATGAATAGAGAGAAAGGTATGCCCCAATTTGATGTGACAGTTGCCGGTTTAGTCATCCTTGACGCCTTGGCAGTGCCGGTAACCGAGATCCCCGACCGTGGAACGGTTGACTTCGTTGATCAGATTCGGTTCACCGTTGCTGGACCTGCGGGAGGGACAGCCGTCGATTGTGCAAAACTAGGGCTACGGACCTCCCTGGTTGGGGTGGTTGGGGATGACGACGCGGGTTTCATGATACGGCGTTTGTTAAAGCGGAACGGCGTTAACCGCATGTATTTGCGGGTGGCAAAGGGAATGCGTACCTCATCGTCAATCGTGTTCGTCCGTTCTGACGGTGAAAGGCCAGCTGTGCACGCGCGCGGTTCCTCCGATTATCTGTGGGCGGGCGATTTTTCGACGGACGTATACTCCGCTAAAGTTTTTCACATGGGCGGTACGGGTCTGCTAAAGTCGTTGGACGGGGCTCCCACGCAGGCGGTTTTGGCTGCTGCTCAGGAATTCGGGTGTATCACAACATTCGACCTGGTTGGGGCACGAGAAAGGGCCAGAGAAAATGTCTTAATGTTACTGCCGCACATTGACTACTTTCTGCCTAGCGTCGAAGAAGCCAGGGTGTTGTCAGGGTATACCGATGTCGATGATGTCGCCAGTTTTTTTCTCGACCAAGGGGTTGGAACGTGCGTCTTCACGCTCGGAAGCGGCGGAGCCATCGTCGCCGCCAAAGGGGTGCGTTTTAAGGTTCCCGCCCACCAAGTAAACGTGGTAGATACGACAGGATGCGGAGATGCGTTCTCAGCGGGATTCATTGCCGGATTGGTCAGGGGTTATGACTGGGAGCTATCCGCGAGCTTGGGGAATGCCTGTGCGGCGTTGGTGGCAACTGGCCTGGGTTCGGACGCGGGCATTCGCGATTGGGATCAGGTGTGGAGCGTCATGAAGACGTGGCCTTTAAAGGCACTGTAATCGTATCGAATTGTTGAGGAGTGAGTGAGGAGGGCGTCTGTGGAAGAGTCCGCGATTTATCTGGGAGTCGATGTAGGAACGCAAGGAGTACGTGGAATCGTTTACGGACGCAATCAAGTGATGGCCCGCGCCCACCATCCACTCCACACGCACACTCCCCAAAGCGGTTGGGCGGTACAAAGTTTGGATGAGATCTGGAACGCGTTCGCCACTGTCGTTCGGAAGCTTGCTGCATGGAGTAGCCAGAATGGATATGCCGTGAGAGCCATTGGACTAGATGCCACATCAAGCATCGTCATCGTTGATGATATGGGGCTTCCGAAGACAGATGTTCTCTTGTGGATGGATATTCGGGCAAGTGCGGAGGCCAGAACTCTGAGCTCTTTGACTGGGAGAGAGGAGTCGCCCGAGTTGCCGTGGGCCAAAGCCTTGTGGCTGGAAGGCCATTACCCCGACCTATTCAGTAAAGGTCATCGTCTCGTCGAGATTGCCGATTGGGTGACTTGGAGGTTAACAGGAGAGTGGTCTCGGACTGAGTCGAGCGCTATCCTCAAATGGCACGGCAAGCCACCAACATTTCTGCCCAATTGGGCCCGCCGGTTTGATCGTATCATTGACGCACTGCCGGCTCGCGTCGTCGGTGTCGGAAAAGCGGCGGGCATTGTTAGAGCAGCGATGTGCGGTGAACTTGGTCTGCCGAGCGGCTATGAAATTGACGTCGCTGCTTCGATGATCGATGCATACGCAGGGGCAATTGGAGCCGACGCAGTGTACGAAGGCGATATGGCTCTCATACTTGGGAGTTCGTCTTGTCAGTTATTTCATGGCAGTGGGTTCGTTCCAACAGCGGGATTGTGGGGACCCTTCCGTGATCTGTATCACAATGGTATCGACGTGCTTGAAGCAGGCCAGCCGTCAACCGGCTCAGTTGTGCGTTGGGTGGAGAATCTGGCAAATGGAACGCCGTTGGAGACACTCGAGTCCGGTGCGCGAGCCATCGACCCGGGAAGTGACGGCGTTAAAGTTCATCCGGCATTTCAAGGAATTCGAAGTCCGTGGCCGAATGGAGAGGTTCGTGGCTCAATTAGTGGACTATCGCTGCATCACAACATCGTCCATGTTCTTCGCGCTGTCTATGAGGGAACAGCTGTCGATATCCGCCGCGTTATTAGCGAGGTGCACTCCGTTGAGGTCAAACGCATCATTGCTCTCGGCGGCGGAACCCATAGTCAACTATGGCTTCAGATCATTGCAGACGTTTGTGCAATGGCGCTGGAGGTTGCCGACGCCGATGCAGTGACGCGAGGGGCAGCCATGTTGGCAGAACGGGCGGTTGGCGTCAGAGACAATGTCGACGGGTTCATTGCGTGGCCGAGCATCAATCCGTCGGACAATGTTCATGCATATTCTCGTATTTACGAACAATACCTTGAGGAATTCCCCACCTATCGTCCAAATTGATGTGAGCAAGGTGAGCCCAGGGCGCTTGTGGGTCCAACTAATGTTTGTGAGGCACAAAATCGTAATGACTACCACGCAAACCGGCTTTGGATAGAGCAATGTGAAGAACTCCACTGTGTGACGGGAGATCTCCAAATCCCCACCGACGCACCGTCGAGGGTGCGACTCGGTCTCTACCCCTTTTGACAACACGAGACCCAAGGGGCATTAAAGCCGGGTATCCGGATTTTAGTGCGCTGCGAAGGCGCATGGCGTGGGAACAAGCCGTCGCCGAACTATGCGAGAGATGCGGGACGGCCCCTTGAAATCGCCTGGCAGGAGGGGATTTCAAACCGTCAGCGGGTGGGGCCAAAAGCCCCGGTCGTGAGCGTGACGGGAAAAGGCCCCGCGAGACGGGATCGGGTACGTGTTCGGGAGCTGAACGTCAGTGAGCCCCTGACGAGGTGTCGAAAGGATAGCGACGTCATCAAAACCGGGGTCTTGGAATTATCCCGCGATGAGTGGGGCGGAAACCTGTTTATTGGCCGCCCCTCGGTGACCGGCATGCAGGCGCAGGACCCGAACGCAGGCTCACGCAGGGAACGCAGTAACCTTCGCGGCGATGCCAAGGGAAAGGTCGAGTAGCTGAAACGGGGCGCCGCCTTGCAAGTGGCGGCCTCGCGAGGCGGACAAGTACCCGCCCCAATCATTGACGGAGAGCTATCGGGCAATGTACTGTTTGCTCCTGGTGATCGGCTTTTCCCCATTCTGGCACCCTAACTGCGTACGACGCCATGATTCTCATAGCCGGATTGCTGTGGTTTGCGTGGGATGACATTTTACCCCTGGTTCCTCGGACAGCGACCTTCCCGCAACTGTTGGCACGAGCCGCTTTAACAAGAGCCTTGCCATGGCACGGGCGTGGCGAGTTGAGGCATCTACTGCAAAACCTTGAAACACATAATCGGCCCATCACGTTAGAGATAGGAGAACACCAAATTAGCGGGTGGTCCATCACGCGGCACCCGTGTTTCCGCAAATCGCGAGACCGGAGCATGAAGGGGTTGGGTTTGTGAAAAAAGTCGTGGTCTCCGTTGCTTCCTCCCTAATACTGGCAGGATGCGGCACAGTCGTGACTCAGCACATGACCGTGGGATCCACGCCGGGGTTGGCTCATGGGACGCTACCCCCGACCGCCGTAATCGTCATGGGCCATCGGTACATCCGGCCTGTCATGAGCGGTTACAGCTGGTCGAACGGTCACGGTGGTTCCGTGGCAGATGCCGCTTTCGACCCCGTCCAGCATCTTAAGACCTATCAAGCATCGGCTGGCGAGCAGGTCAGGGTGTCCTTCTCGCAACGTCCCCACAGGGCAGAACTCACGATGTGGGAAAACGGCATACAGGTGTTAACATCACCATCGGCCGGATCATCGATTAAGCTGCCGAGGCATGCCGGTCACTACATCTGTGAAATCACCGGTTATTGGGGTCACCACCAATACGCCCATTATGATTTTGAAGTTCGAGTGCATTAGCCGAATCGTCGGAGGAATGATTCCACCACAGACCATCCGTAACGCCGGCGCCGAAACGCATTAAGGAACGACCACTTCCGGGGTAATAACCAGGCAACCCAAAAATGGTTCGCACCCTCTTTACGCCGCTGCGGTGCTGGCCCACTTCTTCAGTATCATGGCTCCTGCCGTCCTCAATCGCTGGAAAAGACGCTATAACCAGTCGCGCCGGTGGACCGTGGCGATGCCCGCACCGCAGCCGGGCTGGTGCGATGTGGTCACACCAGCGCCGTGGGGGCTTACTGGCCGGGAAGCGGCATACGGGATCGAACGGGGCTCGATGGCGGATGGTTTTCCCCGTACCCGCGGCCTGTTACGACGTCATGGCACCACTCAAGAGTCCGCTAATCAAACGCCGATTAAAACGGAGTACAAGAATTGCGGCCGGAACCAGAGCCAGGATGCCTGCCGCAGCTTGCAACCCATAATTCACTGCATCCTTGGTCACAAACTGAGTGATCAAAACCGTGAGCGGCTCTGCGTGCGATGCGGGAGCAAACGTCAAGGGGATAATAAATTGACTCCACGTCATTAAAAAGACCACGATGGTGGTTGAGGCCATTCCCGGTCCGACGAGGGGCCACACCACGTGCGTAAGCACGGTCATCAGATTGGCCCCGTCAATCCGGGCAGCTTCCTCAATGGACGGCGGCAGTGACGCGATATAGCTACGCATTAGCCAGGTGGCGAGCGGCAAAGCGGCCGACATCTCGACGAGGATGACGCCAGTGTACGTTCCAACCAAGTTTAATTGGCTCATCATTTGGAAGAGGGGCACTATCACCGCATAAGCGGGTAACGAAATGGTTCCCACTATGACCAGGAAGAGCACGTTCTTGCCCTGAAATTGCATTCGTGCGAAGGCATAACCCGCCAGTGTGGCGATGATCACGGTGAAAAGCGTGGTGGCCCCAGCTTCAATAATGGAATTCAGCCCGATTCGCAAGAAGTTGCCTGAGGCGGTATTTCCTGAGATTAGCTGAGCAAAATAGCGAAACGTTATGGGATGTGGAAAGAAAAACGGCTGGGCAGCGTTAACCTGAAGCGGTGTGGAAAAGCTAACAACGAGCGCCCAATAAATCGGAGCAAGGCACCAAAAAATAATCACGGCCCCTAGAACGATTTGTGTTCCCCGCCTCATTAATAGGAGACCTCCCGATAAATGAATCGCAAATACAGATAACCCATTACGCTAATCGCCAGCGTGATCAACAAAGCTGCACTGATACCTTGGCCAAAATTGAGGTTTTGAAACGCATACAAGTACGTTTGAATGACGCTGGATTTGGTGCCTGGGTTATATCCGGTCAGGACATAGACCTGGTCGAAAATGCCAATGCTCAATACCGCCGTCTGCACCAGTACTATGGCCAACGCCGGGCGCAGCAAAGGCAAGGTGATAGACAGCAGGCGCCGCCACGAGGTGCATCCATCCACCGAGGCCGCCTCATAGATTGCCGGAGGAATGCTCTCCATCCCAGCGAGCAAAATGACCGCAGCCAAAGGGCAAATTTGCCACAAAAGTGCGATGGTAATTAAAATCAAGCTCATGGCGGGATGGTTAAACCATACAATGTTCTGGGAAATTAAATGCAGGGCTTTCAATGTGCCGTCCAAAATTCCCGATGTCGGGTTATAAATAAATGACCATAAAAGACCGGTGACCACACCCGGTACCGCCCAGGGCAAAATGACAACGGTAAGAAAAGCCGCTCGCCACTTAGGCTGGATATGGTGAAGCCAGTTAGCAATGGTCATGCCGATAATTAATACGCCAACCGATGCCAAAATGAAGTACACCAACGTGTTGCGTGCGGCCAGCTGAAAAGATGGATCGGAGAGAACCTGACTATAATTCTTAAACCCGATAAATGTGTGGATGCCGGGATACAGCAAGTCATCCACGTGCAGGCTACTGAAAACACTAAACAACAGAGGATAAATGACCAGCCCGACTATGATGGCAATGGCCGGCAGAACGAGAAGATATGGGGCTAGACGCCGCCAAACCTGGCGGCGTCCTGGAGTACCAATTCGGTACCTGTTTTCCCACGCGGTCCTAGCTTCCACAACGGCACCTCCAGTGACGAGATGTAGCGCTGATACGGGTCCACCTTACGGGGCACTCTGGGCCATTTGGCGCGCTTGGGATGCCAGTGTTTTTACGCCGGCTTTGACAGACACGTGCCCTTCCACGACGGATTGAATCATCGTGGCGGCGTCGGTGCTAAACTGCGGGTACCAGACCGGCGTACCTTGCGGGAACAAGGGCTTCACTGTAGGCAAAATCGACATAATTTCGGGTCCGTCTTGAATCTTGTGGGTCTGGGACAGTTGATGAAGCACATCAATCTGTGGCGGTGGATTGCCCATATTGGGATCGTTATACGAGACCAGCAATTGCGGCGTCTCCATCCACCAATTAATAAATTCGGCGGAAGCCCCCTTGTGGGTTGACAACTTAGGAATGCCCAGGCCCTCAGGCAGCCCAAAGGTACCGGTTCGATGACCGTCGTTGCCGGGTAATGGGATAATTTTTAGGTTGTCTCCGGCAACCTTTGACGTGCTGGGGTTCTTGAACATGCTCATGAAGAGTGGACCCGATGTCAGGGCGATAGCAATTTGACCCGCGGCGAATAGTTGCTGAACCTGAATGTTGTGCAACGAGACCACGCCCGGCGGCATTAACCCTCCTTGGTATAGCGCTTTTTCAAACGCTAATGCTTGGTAGCCGGGTGACGAGGGTGCCGTGAATTGCGGTACCCACTTCGCGTTGAACAATTCGCCGCCGGCCGACTTTATCAGTGCGTACCAGTTAGTGGAATTGCTCTCCCCGATGGATAGCGGAAAACCCACCGGGTATTGGACAACACCTCTTTTCTTCAGGATTTTAGCATCTTGAAGAATCTGCGCCCATGAGGTCGGAACAGTCGTAATACCGGCTTTCTGAAAATCAGTCCAGTTAATTGTGGTTTCTTTGAAACCAAAGTTGTATGGCATCGCTAGGAGCTGGTGATGAATGGTGAATACATCGCGGTTGATGGCATTCTTTAAGTAGTTCGGAGCAATGTATTTGTTCAGGGGGGTATACCAACCAGCCTGCGCAAACTGCCCCACCCACGACCAATCCACTTCGGTCACATCGGCGGGTGAAATGTGGGACGCCTCGGCCGTGACAATCTTGTCATGAATGTCAGCCCAGGCAAGGGTCTCCATCTTCACTTTGATGCCCGTTTTCTTCGTAAACTTAGCCAGCTGTGACTGTGGCATGCCCGCATAGGGTGGGACCAACACGGTGATGGTTGTTCCGGCATATTGGCGGTTTATCGCCCCAGCTTTGTAACCGGTCGGTTGCGTGGCACTAGTGGGGGACGCGCCGCAGGCGCTGATTGCCCCCATCATCAATACACTTCCCAATGTTAATGCCATAGGTCTTGTTTTCACTTTCAGCGCACCCCCCATTTGAATTTTCCCCTTATTCGCCACGAAACGCTCAATATCCTGCAAGTTTCTAATGATTTGTAAAACTTTGTGCATCATCGACTACAGGTTTGCTCATTTGGCTTAACGTGTTGGCTACGTATCCTCGGAGAGCCGTCCTAGCCCGGTTAAGCGCGACGCGCGGCTTCTCTCCTCTGGCGCGGTCCAAGGCTCCCCACCATATGTTACGCAATTCAGTCCCCATATTTATTTTGGTGATGCCCGCTGTGACCGCATGCTGTAAAGCGGGTATGGGCACACGGCTGGCTCCGTGCAGAACCAGTGGTACTTCGACCTGCTCCCTGATCGCCACGATGCGGTCGAACTGTAGATCACTCGCTCCCCGGATATGACCATGACGCGTTCCGACCGCTACGGCCAGCGCACCAATGCCAGTCATACGGGAAAATTCCACCGCCTCGGACACGGACGTTAAGCTCTCCGCTACGATTTCGCCATCCCGTCCCACATGCCCGATCTCACCCTCTACAAAGATCTGGTGTGGCCGCGCGCGGGCTATTATATCGCGTGTCGCTCTCACGTTTTGGGCGAAATCGAGCGTTGACCCGTCAAACATTACCGATGAAAATCCGATGGCGATTGCCCTCTCAATATCCGCGACATCGGTTGCGTGGTCAAGATGCAACGCAATATCGACACGCGTCTCGCGGATTAATGCCATTACTCCAGCAGCGAAAGCCTCCCAGCCCCATAACTCCAGCGTTGCTGGCGTCAGTTGTAAGAAGGACGGAACGCCCGCATCCTCAATCCCTTCAATCACCCCCTTTGCCATATCAAAGGAATCGACGTTAAAACCGCAGATAGCCTGACCTGATCGCCAGGCGTGACCCAAGAACCGGTGCGGGTTACGTAAGCTCATCGTCTTCACTCCTGACCACGTGAACAAGTTCCACCAGTTGTTGAATGAGATCCGGATCAATATCGCCTACCGCCTCCGTCGTCACACTACTGGTCCCTACGGCAACGGCGTAGCGGATGGCCTCCATCATGGGGCGCCCTTGACTCAAAGCAAAGACTAGACCGCCAAGAAAACTATCGCCCGCTCCGACGGGATTGCGGACCGTCACCGGGCGCGTCGAAAGTCGCAGACGCTCACGGGAGGGAGTGATCCAGATGGCTCCCCGGGGCCCCGCCGTGATAATCGTATGCACACCCTTAATAGCCCTGTCGTCTAACTCCTGGTACTCCGCCTGATTGGGAACAATGGCCGTGGGTTGGGCCTCAACGCCGCGGCGCAGCGGCAAACCGGAGGTGTCGAGCACAATACCGGCCACGCGGGGTTTGAGAGCCTGGATCCACTCAAAATAGGTATCGTCGGGCCAGTCGGCCGGCAGGCTCCCGGACAACGTCACCCAATCAGCGCGGCTCACGGATTGGAGTAAGTTTCGCAACAGCGTGGCACCCACTGACAACGGAATCGGGGGTCCGGGTTCGCGAATTTCGGTAACGTCCTCATTTCCCACAATCGTTAAGCACCGCCGGCTCTCCTCACCCGATTCCTGATACAGAGACGGGACGCCCAGCTTTTGTAGTCGGCCGCGAATATTTGCCCCCGTGAGTCCCCCGTAAATGCCTACGGACGTTACCCCATGCCCCAAGCGTGCGACCGCCCGCGCCACATTGTTGCCCTTTCCCCCGGCTCTTTCGAGTGGCTCGGTCCGATAGATACCGCCTGGCTGGAAGCGTCCAGGAACCCGGTACACGATGTCTAAAGAAGGATTTAGGGTCACGCACCAGATCATCGTTGACCGTCCCCCATGGGCCAATCAGCCGTCATCAATCCCTGTCGATTGGCCCACACGCCCGGTTCCACCGCCTTAACTCCCCACTCTTCCATCTCAGCTTCGGCGTCGTGGTCAGAAGCCAGATACTGCATTTCTTCCCAGGCCAACATGCGAAAGAGCGCCGTTCGTCCCAATTTGCTGGAGTCGGCCGCGACAACCACGCGGTCAGCCTGCACGGCGAAGGCGTGACCGACGGCGGCTTCTTGTTCGGTCGTCGCGGTTATCCCGAATTTCTTGTCGACGCCGTTGGCCCCAAGAATGGCCCAGTCGAGATGCAAATTCGCCAGTGACGAGAGTGCCATGGGGCCGGTGGTTTCATAGTTCTGCGGTCGTAGGGCGCCACCCACAACGACGACCGAGGTGCCACCGTCGCTGAGGATATGGGCGATGTTTACCGCGTTGGTCACGACGGTGATTTTCCGCTTGAACTCCATCAACTGTAGCGCGACCGCCGTGGCGGTGGTGCCTCCGTTCAACCCTACGGTCACGCCATCCGGAATCCAATGCGCCAGTTGCATCGCAATGGCCTTCTTTTTGTCTGCGTGGGTAGCGTATTTATCTCGAAAAGGCCGCTCCACGACTGTGCCGTCCAACGCCACGGCCCCATGAAATCGGCGAATCTCGCCTTGAGCTTCAAGTTCCTGGATATCTCGCCGAATGGTCGCAGCCGAACACTCAAATCGGCTGGCCAAGTCCGCAACCGATAGGGCACCGTGTAGCCTTAAAAGCGCCACAATTTTTTCATGGCGCTCGGTTATTCCGGCACGAGTTCCTATTAATTCTCTACTCATTTTTTAGAACCACGACCCGCGTTAAGTTGCGGGGCGCATCTGGATTCTCGCCGTTGACAAGGGCCCACCGCCAAGCCCAAACTTGCAACGGAACGACAGCCAGCGGCCCACAATCGGAGTCGGCAACGGCATCCGGCAACGCAACTACCGCTCCATGGTGCCCAAATTGGGGATCAAGCCAGGCGTTTGGTGCAATAGGTATGACGCGAGGGCCTCGCTGCCTGAGGTCATTTAACAGGGCATGCTCGTACGTGGCACGCCGGCGTTGTCCCAGCAAAAATACGACATCGTCCTCGGTAATCGAGCCCCACGGACCGTGGCGAAACTCTAGAGGATTAAAAGCTAGCGCCATCGCCCCTGCCATTTCCTGCATTTTTAACACACCCTCATCGGCAATGCCTTGCCGCACGCCACCGCCTAAAACGTACGCACGGCGTACAGGATGCTGAGTGAGGGTCTCCGTCATCGCTTTAGACTGCTGGAAGACATCGGCAAAAGCTTTGGTCAAAGCCTGAACCGGGTGTGGTTTCAGACCACCCGTGACACTCACGAGGTTTTGCAGCAGGAGTAGCATCGTTGTAAAGGAGCGAATCATTACAACGGTGTCGTCTTCGCTTCCCTCGGCGATGAACACCTCATTCGCAATTTGGGGCAAGGGTGAGTCACGATGACTACTTATTGCAATCACCGAGCGTCCGCGGTCTCGCAACAGCTTTGCAGCGGCGACCGCTTCACTGGTGGCACCCGACCGCGAGATGAATACGAATGTTTTGAAATGCCTGGTCCACACCTCGGGGTCCATAAGCAATTCTGATGTCGGCGCCGCCTGTGCCAAAAGGCCGATAGACGTCGCTTTGGCGCTCGCGACTTTTGCTAAATAGTGGGACGTGCCGCTGCCTAAAAATAGATACGGGCCTGGTGTGGAAAAGCCGGCAGGTATCGTATGTAAACCTTCCCATGCTTGTACTTGGTCACGAATTAATGCGTACACATACTCTCCGGCCACCGAATTCCCCCCTGCGCAGTTTTGTGATTATCATAATACACCAGGTCGCCCGGTGATGAATTTCGCGCAAATATTTTTGGTTCATGCAGGAACTTGAGTGAAATGCGACGAACATTTTCATATTATTGCATTGGGGGGTGGGTGAACACGAGTGTGGAGATGGTTCTGATTGGGCTCGACATTGGCAATACCAGCCTGAAAGCTCTGGCCTTTACCCCATCAGGCCGGATTGTGGCCAGAGTGAGCCAGCCCACCCAACGCATAAAGACGGCCGAGATGCATATCCACGGCATGCATTTGACGGGGTTATTAGAACCGCGATTGCTCTTAGAGGTTGTACAAGACTTATTGTCGCAAATCCAACGCCGTGTCGGCCAAGCCGAAACGCCGTATGAGATCCGAGCGGTTGCTGTGACCGGCATGGGCGGCCCCATGGTGGCTCTGGATCAGAACGACAATCCGGTGTATCCAGTGATCGGCCTCTGGCCCATCGACATTCACGAGACAGCCCTTGATGGCTCCGACCAAACCTTCTATGAAGTCACGGGCTATCACCTTCACAACAGCCCATTTGTCACCATGGTCTGGCTGGCCCAACATGATCCCGCGCGCTTTGCCCGGGTGAAAGGGATTCTTCCCGTCGTTAGTTATGTCACGTTTGCCCTGAGCGGCATGAAAGCGTCCGATCCGTCTATGGCCAGCGGCACCGGTATTTGGGATCAAGGTTGCGGTAAATGGGCTCGACAGATTATCCAGTCAACGCCGGTTCGATTCGATTGTTTTCCCGTGGTGAGCCCAGCCGGCACCGCACTGGGGCCCCCTAGCCAACAATTCCAAGAATCCACCGGCCTGCCCTCAGACACCCTGGTTGCCGTCGGGGGCCACGACTATCTCTGCGCCGCCGGTGCCCTGGGAATTACCAAACCAGGCATGGTCTTGAATATGTTGGGAACCTATGAGATTTTTGCGACACCGCATCACTCCGCATCTGTTGTACAACCTTCCGAGCTTGACCTGATTGACGACACCCATGTGTATCCCCACACGCGCAGCCTGATGTTTCAAGTCATTGGCGGCGGACATCTGGAATGGCTACGGCGTCTTTTAACCGGAGGACTTGATGAGTCGGCGAGCATGGCACAATGGATCCGGATATTGGACGGAGCGGCACGAATGCGCGATGACGACATGGTCGACCTGGTTTTTGCCCCCTTCCTCTTTGGCCGGTTTTTTCCCGAGCGATGCATCCATCCTCATGGGGCCTTGCTAGGACTATCCGACCGCCATGGTCCCGAACATGTCAGCCGCGCCATGATTGATGCCTTGAGTTACGTCAGTATGGAAGCTCTCAAGACCCTCACCGCCGTCAGTGGAGAAGAAGTCACGAAAATTGTCGTCAGCGGCGGGGGCACACAAAACCGCCTGTGGGTGCAACGCAAGGCCGACTTCTTACAAACCGCATTGCAAGTGCCCGACGTGATGGATACCAGTGCCCTGGGCGCGGCAATTTTGGCCGGACTCGCTGTTGGCGTCTACAGCGACTGGGATCAGGCGGCCGCTGCTTTGGACATTAACTGGGCCGAGATCACTCCCAAGGACCCTATTGATCCGCGGTATCTGGACCAGTTCATTCGCTGGGACGATGTGAGTCCCAACGCATGTGCTCACACCGTTGATTTAAGCCGACGCATTGCTCACGAAATTCTCGTGAGCAACGAGGCGACACGCATCCCGCCGACCGGAGCATAATACCATCAGGAGGACATCATGACGGCAAAGGAAAAAATTAAGATCGGCGTAATTGGGGGCGGCAGCGTTTTCACGCCCGAGCTCATCGACTTGCTGGCCAAATCCAATCACGAAATGCCGATTCGCGAGGTTGTATTAATGGATATCAATAAGCCGCGCGTAGAAATTCTTCGCAGTTTCGCGGAACGTCTGGTGAAACGAGCTCACCAAGATTTTGTTATCCGCACCAGCCTAGACTACCGTGACGCTATCGAAGACGCGGACTTTGTGTTGATCCAGTTGCGGGCCGGCAGCCAAGCGGGCCGCATTAGCGACGAGAAAATTGGATTGAAGTTCCACATCCCATTTGTAGAAACCGTATCAGTCTGCGGCTTAGGAACGTTTTTGCGCAGCATCTCAATGTATGAAGAGATTGCCGACCTTATTCGACAATACGCTCCTAATGCGCGGGTGATGAACTTTGCCAATCCGGCGGGACCTCTTACCGAGTACTTGCTCAGGCTCGGCATAGCCAACGCGGTAGGCGTGTGTAATGTGCCCGTTATTTTGGCCAAGCACTTAGCTACGCTCTATGACGCGCCGGAAAACGCCTTTTATATGCAAACTCGCGGACTGAATCATTTAACCGTGACCGACGCGGTCTATTTAGACGGGCACAACATACTGGCCGACGCACTGAACCGATTTGTGCCCGAGACGTTCCCCATCCCTTTTACAGAAAACGTGATTCACGCGTTCCCCGCCATCTTCAACCCCTATTTTCAATATTATTGGCACGCAGAAAAAATTATGGCCAAACTCCTTGGAGAGCCTAAAACCCGGGGCGAAGAAGTACTGGATATCGAGCATGAACTCCTTCAGTTATACGACAACCCGGCCATCACGGAGGTACCAGACTTATTGAAGCACCGGGGCGGATTCGGCTATTCACTGGTTGTCGTGCGTTTGATGCTCAGCCTTTATCGGAATGACGACACGGTCCATTACATCAACATTCGAAACGGGAATGTGCTGGATGGGTTGCCTGAAGACACAGCCGTAGAAGTGCCGGTCGTCGTCAAACAAGGCCAACTCCTGCCTATCGATACGGGACCACTGCCCCCCTATGCCTTTCCGCTGATTCGAACTATGGCGGAATTTTACCGCCTCCTATTGGAGGGTGCCGAACAGCGGAGCGTTCACCCGATTCGTCAAGCGATGTTGCTCCATCCCTTGTTCAACGATGCCGATGTATCAGACCGTGTACTGAACGACTTGCTGGAACATAATCGGTCGTTTTTGCCCAACGGTTTCCCTGAACATGCCTAAGTGTTAACAACGGGAAGTTTGTGATGGGTGTATGCTGAAACCTAACTAGCGAGTAGATGGTTAATCTGAACAGAGTGATCGACTGACAACCGGTAGCCTCGTGACCCCGGTCATGGAAGCCTCCGCGAAATCCCGGGACCGCGGACTTGCTGTCGGTCTCGCCAACGACGCATATAATTTTGGTGAGCGGCCCCTGCCCCCAAATAACCGGGGTGAGGTAATAGACCGCGATCTCAAGTAATTTTACGTGGGTGGCGGTCGAGTAGTAGAGGACGCCCTGGTGGGTCCACGTTGTTCGCGGCAGTGGTCAAGGGTACGGGCAACCCCGCGGAACTGGGGCGACTCCATTAGTCGTGGAGTTCTGAGGGATCAACGATGTTTCAGATACGAGGACAGCGGAAGGGGAGGATTGCGCATGCGAAACCAGGACCGGGTGACGGTAGCTGTCGTACAAGCAGCGTCCGTCTTGATGGACCAAGAAGGAAGTGTGGCAAAGGCCTACCGGTACATCGAGGAGGCTCGCGACCACGGCGCGGACCTCATCGTATTTCCCGAAGCCTTTTTGTCAGGGTATCCGCGCGGACTGGCATTTGGCAGTGTCGTGGGCGCGCGCCGACCGGAAGGGCGAAGCGATTGGGGGCGGTATTGGCGCTCGGCGGTGAGTATTCCCAGTCCGAACATTGACCGCTTAGGAGCCGCCATTGCCCGGGCGAAGGCCTACGCGGTGATGGGTGTGATCGAACGGGCCGACCACGGCGGCCACGGCACGCTATATGGCACGACGCTATATTTCGGTCCGGATGGGGCGCTTTTGGGCCGGCACCGTAAGTTGAAACCAACCGGATCGGAACGGCTGATTTGGGGAGAAGGCGACGGCAGCACCTTGACCGTTATCCCGACACCGTTTGGAGTGGTGGGCGGTCTCATTTGTTGGGAGAACTACATGCCGCTGGCGCGTGCGGCAATGTATGACAAAGGTGTCACACTCTATGTGGCCCCCACCGCCGATGCCCGGGACTCCTGGCAAGCGACGCTCCAACACATCGCCTGTGAGGGTCGCTGCTTTGTCATCGGGGCCAATCAATATGTGACGAAGCGGGATTATCCGGATGACTTGGCGTGTGCAGCCGATCTGACAGACGTGCCCGAAGAATTGTGTCGAGGCGGCAGCGCGATAATTGATCCGTTCGGCCAATATGTTGCCGGGCCGTTGTACCATCAAGAGGGTCTTCTCGTCGCAGAATTAGACCTGACCCAGATTGAAGAGGCGCGGTTTGACTTTGATGTGACGGGCCATTACGCACGCCCCGACGTCTTCACGTTATGTGTTAACGAACAACCCCAGCGGAATGTGGTCCCAAACACCGGCCGACGTAGGGCTGATGCGACGGGCGAGCCCACGGGGGACCCAACCGCGGCTGAAGTGGCTTCGCACATCGCGGATTAGGCAAACCAGGTGGCATGCGGCGGTGGGCTTGCCGCTACCCGGCGGACACCCGTCTCTCCCTGGCGCACCGCCATCTCTCAAGCCGTGCTTTTGTTCATGTTATGCGCCGTCGCGGCTTTCGGCGCGCTTGCTCACGCTATATCTCCTAATCTTCGGGATACTACCCCAATTCGCATAAAATTAGGTAAGATGAAGAGGAAGTGGGCCCGTCTAAGCGGTCTCGCCGAGAGATGTTTCCCTCGAATCCTACGGTAAGCATACGGCCGCCCCGAAAAGACCGGGCCGCCGCATTGCTCGATGGACGGAGTGACGGTTTATGGCGGATCAATACGCGACTCAAGCCCGACGATTTCGCTGGGGTATCCCCGAATCATTCAACATGGGCCGTGCAATTGTGGCGGGTAAGGCGGATGACGCCATCGCGCTATGGGACGTTGCGGAAGACTTATCTTTCCGCACCTTTACCTTTGGTGCCTTGCGCCGTGAGGCCAACCGGCTCGCTAACGGGCTCATGCATCTAGGCGTAGCACCGGGGGATCGCGTCGGCATCTTATTGTCGCAAAGTATAGAATTGGTTGTCAGCCACCTGGCCACATATCTTTTGGGGGCTGTTGCCGTTCCGCTTTTTGTTCTGTTCGGAGATGAAGCCATTAGCTACCGTATCAATGATGCGGGCTGCCGACTCCTGATTGCCGATGCGACGGACTGGCCCCGGCTTTCGCGAATACGTCCGGACTGGACCACCGTCACCCATGTGTTATTGACGCATACGTCGACAGCCATGGGCTCTGAGGTTCTGGCCTGGGATCGGGTGTGCGGCGAGGCCTCGGCGCACTTTACCCCTCGTCCTTCCAAAGCTGACGATCCGGCGTTGGTTATCTATACTTCCGGTACCACGGGCAGTCCCAAGGGAGCGCTGCATGCGCATCGCGTGCTTTTGGGCCATCTTCCCGGCGTGGTCATGCCACACCAGAGATTTCCGTTACCCGGGGATGCCATGTGGACGCCTGCCGACTGGGCGTGGATCGGCGGTCTTTTGGATGTTCTCCTGCCGAGTCTCTATTATGGTGTTCCTGTCGTTGCCTACCGTTCACGAAAGTTCGATCCGGAACATACGATGGAGTTGTTGAGGCGACTGCCCATCCGCAATGTTTTTTTCCCGCCAACCGCTCTGCGTTTGTTACGGGCCGCAATCGACCGTCCCCTTCCCGGCATTGCGCTGCGCACCTTGGCAAGCGGAGGGGAATCGCTGGGGGCCGATTTGACGGAGTGGGTCCGGCGTGTGTTCGACGTGGTGGCCGCCGAATTTTATGGGCAAACAGAAGCGAATCTCCTGATTAGCAACGCCCCGGATATATTTCCCCCAGTGCCCGGTTCGATTGGCCGAGCCGTGTACGGTCATGCTATCCATTTAATAACAGACGAAGGGAACGAGGCGCGCCCTGGCGAGGTGGGCGAAATAACCGTTGCGCTGCCGGACCCAGTGGCCTTCTTGGGTTACTGGAACCGGCCCGACGCCACACAAGCAAAAACCGCGGGACAACGCATCCACACCGGGGATCTGGCCCGACAGGACGAATTGGGCAATGTCTTCTTTGTAGGGAGGTCTGACGATGTCATTAACTCGGCGGGTTACCGGATGGGCCCGACCGAAATTGAGGCTGTGATTGCGACGCACCCCCAGGTTTCAATGGTTGCGGTCATTGGAAAACCGGATCCGGTCAGGGGAGAAATTGTCAAAGCTTTCATTGTGCCCACCTCAGCATCGTTCGATCAGAATCAACTCACGCGTGAGGTGCAAGCCCTGGTTCGGCAACGGCTGGGTGCGCATGAATACCCGCGGGAAGTGGAATTTCTCGACGCCCTGCCGGTCACCGCGACCGGTAAAGTCGAGCGCCGCACGTTGCGACTGCGGGAACCAGGGCAATAACTAGGCTTTCACGAGCGAGACGGGAAAGTTTCGCACCACGGTGCGAGGGGGAATGTCGATGCGCTGGGGAACTATTATGCTGGAAGATGGGACAAAGTCCGCCGCACTGATGAAAGACGCAGGCGTGGTCGCCGTTGCCGAGGTCAACAGGCGGTTTAACCGGGCATTGCCAACCCTGCTTGAAGACATCATTCGCATGGGACTGGCGTCCTTTATCGCGGAGGAAATACAGAAATTAGGCCCTGAGGCCATAACCATGACCGAGGGCGCGGTGCGTGTGCTTGCGCCCATGCGACAGCCGGAGCGCATTGTGGGCATCGGGCTCAATTATCGGGCTCACGCCAGCGATTTGGACGAACAAGTGCCTGAAGAGCCGGCAACCTTCTTAAAGCCCACCAGCAGCATCATTGGGCCCGGCGAGGCCATCGTTATCCCTCGGGTGTCGCAGCGTACAACCGCTGAGGCGGAAGTGGCTTTGGTTTTCGGCAGGACGGCACGGGATGTCCCGCGGGCAGCGTGGCGCGATGTGGTATTCGGGGTGGTGCCGGTGCTGGATATGACCACTGAGGACATTCTTAGAAAAAATCCGCGCTTTCTTACCCGATCTAAGGGCTTTGATGGCTTTTTTTCGTTTGGTCCCTGGATTGCCACATTGGACGAATTTCCGGAACTCGACCCCCTGTGGGTCAACACTGTTGTCAACGGTGGTGTCAGGGCCCAAAACCAAGTGTCTGGCATGGTCTACAGTTTGGCTGATTTGGTGGAGTTTATCACTGCGGGGACCACTGTCGGTGCTACGGCCGTGCTGACTACGGGAACCCCCGGCGCCGCGGTGATCGTGCCCGGAGACACGGTCGAGGCGCGGATTGACGGGATGGGGGCGTTGGTCAACCCGGTTGAAGCATCACGATGACGCGATTTCGCCTGGATCGCCAGTTTGCGCGGTACAGCATTGCCTGAGCGCTCGACGTTCGGGATTTGCGGCGGTTGAGTTCTGGTTTCCTGGTGATAATCCGAAGGATCGTGCGGGGGGCGGGGGGTCAAGATGGCCTGAGTGAACGCTCCGTTGGGAGATTGGGAGGGAGCGAACAGCGGGTGGTCATGAAGGGGGTACGGCCAGGGTGGCAGCGTATGCGGCTGGCCTGGGCTTGCCACATTTACCGCCTGAGACTTCGATTCGGGGAACCCGGACCCTCCAACAACCGCCAGGACACCGCGCGGCAAATCACTTCTTTTACAGCGTGACGCCGGCATCGACCGGAACGACTTGACCAGTGACGCTGGTACTTTCGATCAATACCATCACTTGCCGTGCAACGTCCGTTAGTGTGGGGACACGATGGAGTGGCGAGCTTTTAAGAAATGCGTCAATGGTTTTAGGGTCATGGCCGCGGGTCCACCGGGTATCCAAAAGGCCCGGCGCTACGCTGTTCACAAGGATGTGAGGCGCCAGAGCCCGGGCGAGCACGCGGGTCAGCTGAATGACGGCGGCCTTTGAGGCGCAATATGGGAGGCTCGAGCCTTGGGCTTTTAGCCCGGCCACGGAAGAAATGGTGACAATTCGCCCGTCGCCTCGTTCCCTCATCTGTTCGGCTGCGCTTCGTGCGGTAAGCCAGGTTCCCTTTACGTTTACGGCGAATATTCGGTCCCAGTCCTCTTCACTGACACCATCCAGGTCGTCAAACGGCCTAAACACCGTGGTGCCGGCATTAGCCACCAAGATGTCCACACCACCGGAGACATCTCTTATCGCTTGAAACATCTGCGCCACATCAACTGAACTGCTGACGTCGGCCTTTACGGCGTGGGCAGCGCCTCCCTGGGCGGTCAATTGCGCCACCGTGTCGGCCGCCTCGGACTTCGACTGGTTGTAGCTAATCCACACGGTCGCGCCGTGATGCATCAGACTCTCGGAGATGACGCGCCCGAGACCCGTGCCGCCCCCCGTGACCAGCGCCACCTTGTCCGTTATATCCATGGTCCCACTCCTTAATGATTGGGGTTCAGCACGCTAAACCATATGAAGACGGACGGGTCAAGACGCACCACCCGCCGGCTAAGGCATTTCTCACCTGTAGCGCATTTGCGGATTTGTTGTCCTCACATCATATCATAGAGCAGGGCGGGAACGGAGCCGCGATGGAATAAGTTGGGCACACGGATAACACGGCCCGCGGCCAATCTGGAGCGTTGGGGCCAGGTTGGTCTTTCCGCCTCCCTGGGGTGGTAACTCGAGGAAGACCAGATGTTGTTAAGAGCTCCAACCCAGGTGTCGGGCAAGTGGCGCAACTGCGTACCACACGACCGGCGTCGGTTTGTCCAAAGCCGGCATTGGGCCAGCCCATACAGCCGCGGATGTCACTGGTTGCTCGATGTAGAGAGTACGTGATGTCGAACCGAGGAGTTTAGATTCGTATTGGCCGAACGGCCGGAAACCATGGCCTACAAGAACAACCTGTACAAAATCTGGAACCGGATGTCCTCGGGCAGCTACTTTCCGCCGCCGGTGAAGGGGGTGCGCAAGCACACCGACAACCCGTGGGTGCTCCTGTACATCGAGCGCTGGCTGGTCGCCCGGCTGCAGCGAGCCGACGGCTCGCAGGAACCGCGTACCCGCGGCACCCCGCAGGGCGGGTAATGTAAAGCTTTACATTATCCGCCTTGTAAAGTAAATGGTTATGTAGAGAACCCCGGAATCGCGCCTGACACCAGGACCTCCACCAAATTTACTTCGCATAACGCGCCATTCAAATTGAGCCGGAGGCACCGGGTTTCTAGAAAAACGGACCCGGAATGACCGACGAAACGTGCGCCTTGCGTCCCGTGCAGTCATTTCTCGAACAAAATTCGGGTCGGGGATATGCCAAGTAATGCGAGCAGCCAACGCCGCGTGACGCGCGGCCTGGTCACTTACTTACCATTTTCATTTGCTTTACATAAGGATCGGTGGTCAGTCCCGTGTTGGCGAATCTGTTTCTCCATTATGCCTTTGATTGGGGTTTGCACGCGTCATCTTGTATTGAGACATGGGTCAACCGAAAGGGAGGAGCCGATGTCCCAAGCACAGCCGATACGGCTGTTGGATGATGGGAGCCGGATGAGCTGAGAGGTTCACGTCCGGTTCTGGAAGGGCCTGGGGGTGAAATTCCCCCGGGCTACTTACTCCGTGGTGCATTGTCGGTCGTATGCCGCAGCCGCGGTGCTCAACGAGGACCTGGCGCAGCGTTTGGCGGAATGGGGATTGGAACTCCATCCGGCGAAGACCCGGATTGTGTACTGCCCAGACGATAATCGGCACGACTCATACGTCAAGACGAGTTTTAATTTCTCGGCTATACGTTTCGTCCCCGACGCGCCAAGAATCGTCGGGGCGAGTACTTCATTAGCTTCATCCCCGCGGTAAGTAATGCGAACCTGCGAACGATGCGGCACACCGTGCATGGGTGGCGACTTCACCTCCAAGTGCCGCGCACCCTAATGGACCTCGCCCATCAGTACAATCCTATCGTGCGAGGCTGGATGCAGTACTACGGCCGATTTTATCCCTCGGCCCTATATCCCCTTCTGCGGCACATCAATCTGGCGTTGGTCCGATGGGCGACGCGGAAATACAAGAAGCTGCAACATCACCCTCGACGAGCCGAACACTGGCTGGGTGGGGTGGCCCAACGCGAACCACATCTGTTTACACACTGGCCAAGGATGCGGCCTGCGGCGAGGTAGGGGAGCCGGATGAGCTGAGAGGTTCACGTCCGGTTCTGGGAGAGACTCGGGGTGCGAATCCCCGGGTCTACTCGCTGCATGAATCGGAAGATTTTGGTGGGGACGATCAAAACCCGACTCATTAAAGCCGTATTGGAACCCGATCCCGGCAAACGGGAGATGGCCTTTCAACGTGTGATCCATCGGGTTCAGCGGGCCTTAATCCCGGTTCGACGGGGCCGTACGGCCCCGCGTCACAAGGGCAAGAAAGTCAATAAATACTCGCAAAACCGACGCCGATGCTTATGACGCCCTTAACCTGACAGCATGGGGCGGTGCGCCCGCGCAATCAACCAGTGTGTGTGCCACTTGAAACGGGCGGGTCGCTTATGTCAGCTACCATAACTTGGGCTCGTTGGATATTTCGATGCGACTGCACAGCATTTGTCGTAATGGCAAATGCTGAGGTGATCAATATGAGGATCGCTACGTACTTTTTCATTAATTCACCGACTCCCTTCGGCTCAATCGATGGCAGGGAACAGTGCGGCAAGGGCCTTCAGCGACTCCGTGGCGCCGCGTGTATTATTATCGTAGAGCATGTTTCGAGCTATCCTAATTCTTATTGCAACCGCTAATTGGCGATCATTCAGTTTAGTCAGAGCCAGTTCTAGATCTGTTTCTAACGCCTCTCGGGACTCTATCGAAGTCGCCATAGCCAATTCTAAAACACGCGCTGAAAACCATGAACTCACAAGTGAACTTCCCAGCAACTCCTTGGCTCTACCTATGAGTTGCCGCGCATTGTCTTCGAGGCCAATGGTGCAAGCCCACTCAGCTTGGGTCGCCAAGAATTCACCTTGTGTTACAGGATCTTCGCACGTACGATTCGCCAGTGCCGAAGCAACGCTAGTGGCACTCTCCCAAAATTTCTGCCGAACCATGCACTTTAACATATTGTTAAGTATCTTACATATCAGCGTCGGATTGGCGTCAACACTGGTGTAAAGCGAGTAAGCCTTCTCATAGTGCTTTATTGCGTAACCCAGCCGGTCTCGACGGTATTCTAGATTACCCATGCCCATGTGTGCATTCGCCAGTCTTATGGGGTTGGTAACGCGCCGAATAGCATGTTGCCATTGGGTCTCAGCGCGGTCGTATGCTCCAATTTGCCAGAAAGCAAGCCCCAAATTGCATACGACGCCCTCCCAAACGTCTGAGTGTGTAGTATTGCCTATCGCCTCGCGGAGAGGACCTATGGCAGCTTGAGGATTTCCTTCTTGTAGATAGCACCTTCCCAAAAGCCCCAGTATTTCAACACGCTGTAGTCCATGATAGGAAGTCTCCCTGGCAAGATGCTCCGCTATCACGATTGCACGCCGCGTATGACCTGTTTCTCCTAGCACCTTGGCTACTAGGAATTGTGTGTGGCGTTGCTGCTTGGACGATAGGTAGTCCGCTCGCGCGGCGTGTCGCAGCAAACGCTGAAGTCGAAGCCGTGGTACTTTCCCCGTAAGTATAATGCGGTCAACCAGTTCTGCCCGTTGCCTCATGTTACACGAAGATTCAAGACAAGCCACATCCAAGGCTCCGCGCGGTAATCCGAGTCCCTCTGTTATCGCGTCCAATACCGAGACGGATGGGATCATGCGTCCGCGTTCTATGGCGTGGATCGTAGAAGGTGCTACCACTCGTGAAACCGCCGTGAGTTTTATGCGTTGCTCTTGTCGGGCTGCTCTGAGCGCCCGGCCAATTGGCGTGCCTTGCTTCTCCATGATGGAAAATTGTCCACAGCCACGGGGAAATCCTCCTAAACGGGGCCCCAAAATTTCTACAATTGAGATCCGCCTGAATCTATGGATAGAAATGTTGAGACCGAACACGCGCAGGAAGAAGTCACTACATGTTGAACTCATTGTTCAGAGAAGGCTGACTTCTCACGCAACCTGGGCCGATTCGGAAGGGGGTGTTGTCGTGACATATTTCAAGCCGATAATCGAACACTTACCGAACTATTGCGCCGCTGAACCGCAATGCGCGTGTGGGTTTGTGTCCGGAAGCGGCGGTGGGTGATAGCTGTCTCCTCGCTGCTCTCGTTGAGAGCTTAAAGACGTTGGACCCCTGGGGACCGGGTTGCCACTCGTGTCCCCGGGATCAAGTTCAGAAGGAGGTAGGTATGGTAAATCGGCTCACGTTTCCAGATGAAGTAGCAGTCTATTGGGAAAACGGCGAGTACATTGTCCACAATGTCAAGGTTAGTACTTGGGGACTATTCGACGGGGAAGAATTGTTCATATACCAAACCTTGCGGACTTACGAAACTGTTGGCGAAGCAACCAAACACCTGAACTATGACTCCGAGACGATAAGCCGGGTAATCGTGCGGGCCCTCTTCAATCGACTTGCGTTTACTACGGCCGAAGCCGCACAAGACTCGATCGAACGTGCGAGGACGGCTTTAAACCATCAGCCGGACGTTCCGGTTCCAAACGCGGCATACCTGGTCATGACCCTTCGCTGCAACCTAAGCTGCACGTACTGCTACGCGGAGTCAGGTCCACACGTGACTATTCAAGACGATTTGACCACTGCGCAGTACAAATCGGTATTGCAGCAGGTTAAACAATTGGGTGTTCGAACGGTTATATTCACTGGAGGAGAACCCTTCATACGTCCTGACATTGGTGAATTGATTGCCTTCGCCAAATCCTTGGGGCTACGCACTAATGCAATCTCGAACGGACGCGCGATTACCAAGGCTCTAGTAGTCGGCCAACTGCTCGGCAACTTGGACAAAATCACCATAAGCATCGATTCGATGGAGCCTGAAATTCACGATAGAAACCGGGGACACTTGTCCCATCATTTCGCGATGCGGGCTTTACAATATTTTTTGGACACACCGATAGTGGTTAACGTGAATTCGACGTTGACCAATATCACCCAAACGGACGATTACCTTGTCTTAAACGATTTCTTACACGACCGAGGGGTAAAGCACAAAACGTTATTTCTAACCGAAATCGGGCGTGGTGACGTAGATGTCCAGGGAATATCCTCGTCTCATCGCACAGAGATACAGCGAGGGTTGTTAAAAAACGAGACAGACTTGGTAAACAGAAGTCCCGTGGGCACCGATGCGACCTTGTTACCTCTAGCAATACGGAATCATTGCGGAGCCGGCGCAGCTGAGTTCTCAGTAGACCCCAAAGGCAATGTATTTCCATGTAAACTCCTCCACGAATCGGAATTTCTGGCCGGCAATCTCAAGGATTCCACTTTACAGGAGATCTGGGAATTTTCATCAGCGTTGCGACAACTGCGGCGCACCACCACTGACACGTTACCAAATTGCCTCCCCTGCTCATTTCGCTTTATTTGTGGGGGAAGTTGCCGCGCCGCTGCTTATGGCAGGACGCGAGACATTCATGCAACATTATTGGAGGAATGCCCTTCTTTACGCCGACAACTCCGCCACAGCATTTGGGCTTCGGCCAAAACGGCCCTCGCTCCCAGTCCAATGCCGGTCTCGAGAGAAGATTTGTGCTGATGGGCCAATGCGGAGGTGAGGGCTCAGAATGAGACTGCACGATACTGTAATATGGCACGAAGATCAGGGCACCATTCTTATTCTATTCGCGAATGAACCGATGCGGTTAAAGGGGAGTGCAATCGATATTTGGAAATCACTTGTGTCAAACTCCATAACCGACGTGTCTGATATCGTAAACGAGTTGGTGCAGCGATACCCGACCGAAGACGCTGATCGCATCACATTAGACGTCAAAGCTTTTCTATCGGAGCTAGCATCCCTTGGAATATTGATTGATGAAGGGGGAACCATTGGTGGCCCGAGTAGTGTGTGATCCTTGCCGCCCAGCAAACTGTGATAGGTGTACCGGTGTGTGTACAACCAACAGCATCAACGTCTTGACATCCCAAGCCGTTGTCAACCCAGCGTCATGCATTGACTGTGGAGAATGTGAGTTCGCGTGTCCAAAGGGTGCAATATTTCCAGAAGAAGCAGTCCCATTAGCATGGCATCGTTTTAAAGCTATCAATAGCGCGTACTTTGGGTTGTGATAGAGATGACCATCCCGTGTATAACCGCCCACCCATAGTAATGGACGCCAACGGGAGTTGTTGGTCGACTGGTGTCACCCGCAGACTTCAAATCTGCCGGCGGGCAGCACTGTCCGCGATGGGTTCGATTCCCATCAACTCCCGCCAATTCCATGGTCCGTTTGCACTAAGGCGGCGCGGCAAAATAATTTCCCTCTTTGTAAAGGAAATGGGCTTGCCAGTGTGGAATGTTTTCCCAACGAATCTGTTGGGAGGCATGCCCAGGTGTATACCGGCGATATCGAAGAGCAATTACATCAGAAGTTTGAGCGGGTGCGTCCGTTTCTTGATGAAAAGGTGCGCCGTCTGACAGCGGCCACGGAAGCGATGGCGTTGGGCTACGGGGGCATTGCGATGGTGTCGCGGGCCTTCGGCCTGTCGGAACACACGATCCGCGCGGGGATGGCGGAGTTGGCAGAGCCGGACACGGTTCCGTCCGATCGCATTCGCCGACCCGGCGGGGGACGCAAAACCGTGGTGGACCGGGATCCGACGGTCTTAGCGGACTGAGATCGCCTGATTGCCCCCGCGACGCGGGGGGATCCGGAATGTCCCCTGCGTTGGACGTCGAAAAGCCTGGTCAAACTGGCCGCGGAGCTACAAGCGATGGGTCACACTATTAGTCCCAACACAGTGGGGATCCTCTTGCGCCAGCAAGGCTACAGCCTCCAAAGTCCCCGGAAGGTGCAGGAGGGCGCCGAGGATCACCCCGACCGCGATGCCCAATTTCAGTGGATTCATGACCAGACCGTGGCCTTTCAGGCCGCAGGGCAACCGGTGATTTCGGTGGATACCAAGAAAAAGTTGCGACACGAGGGCCCACGGCTGGAGTGGGTGCGTAGAATGGAGGCCCGGAGGGTTCGGGTGCGCACCCCAGGTTTGTGCTCAACAACCTGACCTTGCCCTGACGTGCGTTGCCGGTAACGGTGAGGTGCGGAGCTCAGGGACACTGCCGAAGGGCCCTGGTACCATCCCAGGGCCACGGGCACAAAGGTAGACCGGACGGGTGAACGCAAGTACATCTCCGTTGATGTTCCGTTATGGCGACCCGCATCGATGGGCATTTCAGGTGGGGGACAGGGACCAGCCGTTGCAAGGCGGCAGACGCTGGCTGGGGATTTTTTGTCAGTCAGACCGAGCACCGTCGTCCCCGGAGTACAGGAGGCACCCACCCCGGTCGTTTCTCCACCGTGGGTAACGTGGCAATCCCTAGGGGCCCCAGGGCACCATCCCTGGGTCGGGCCCGCGTAAGCGGAGCCTAATTCCTCCCAGGGGACAAGATGACCCAAGAAGCCAATGCCGGCGGCCGTTAAGGAAGCAGGAATCCCAAAGGAACTCCGCGACCCTCCGTCGAGGTCTTTGGGCAACTGGCCGGATACGGACCTCGGTCCGACCCGCAAGGGAGCTGACGTGGGACAGGTGAATGCCAAGGAGGATTTCGGGATGATAGATGCTCGCACCAACGGACAAGTTAGACGCTCGGGCCGTCCGGCCCGAGTGAACGGACCTGAGGACGCAGGGCTCGATTGGCGGGCGATTGACTGGCCCCGAATGAGCACTGTCGTACAGCGTCTCCGTCAACGAATCTTCACTGCCTCGCAGAAAGGCAACTGGAAACAGGTTCGCAACTTGCAGAAACTCATGCTCCGGTCGTATGCCAATGCCGTGCTCAGTGTGCGTCGAGTCACGGAACTCAACGCCGGGAAGAACACGCCGGGCGTCGATGGGCACATCATCGTCACGCCGGACGGCAAAGCCCGGCTGGCCCACCTCATTCAACACCTTGGCGAGGCGGTCGACGCTCAGCCAGTGCGCCGGGTGTACATTCCGAAGGCCAACGGCAAACGCCGGCCGCTCGGCATTCCGGTGATCGTGGATCGAGCGCGGCAAGCCCTCGTCGTCAACGCGCTGGAGCCCGAATGGGAGGCTCAATTTGAACCCCGCTCCTATGGGTTTCGACCAGGCCGCAGTGCCCATGATGCCATCGAGGCCATTTTCCATGTGGCCCGCGGGCCTCACGCCCGACGGCTTTGGGTGTTGGATGCGGACTTAACGGGGGCATTCGACCATATCGCCCAGGCGCCGCTGTTGGCGGCCCTGGGCACGTTTCCCGCGCGTCGCTTGGTGCAAGCGTGGTTGCAAGCCGGTGTGGTCGAACAAGGCCAGTGGCAGCCCACCGCAGCCGGTGCCCCTATGCAAAGCAGAAGACTATGCAAAGTAAATGGGGAAAAGGCGCGGTGTGGCGACCGTCGCCTCCATAGTACTTTGCATAGCGATTGACAGGATTACAGAGCAGACAGCCAGGACATCAAGTCGGGATTGTGGCTCCAGTCTGGAAGATCGGGATCCACCAGGTTAGGATAGGCCTTCTCTAAGGCCTGGCGTTTTAATTCGGTATCGACCCGCGCGTAAATCTCGGTCGTCTTGATGTCGGAATGGCCCAGAAAGTCACGGATATAGATGAGATTCACGCCCGCCTGGAGCAGATGGACCGCTTTCGAATGCCGCAGCATGTGGCAGTGGACCTTCAGGGGCACGACCTTCGAGATGTGATGGGCCTGAGCGGCGTACTTCCCTAGCACGTAGGCCACCCCCTCCTTGGTCAGCTGGTTATGCTGACGGTTGACAAAGAGCGGAAAGGTCTTCTTGTGTGGTGCATCGAGAGGGTGTTCGGCAATATAGGCAACCAAAAGACTAGCCGTATTCGTCATCAGTGGAACACGCCGTGTCTTGTTGCCTTTACCTGTCAACACCAGGGTCGCCTCGGACCCGGGGATGAAGTCTCCTACGCGGAGTTCGATCAATTCCTGAACGCGCGCTCCGCTGTCATATAATGTGCTCAGCATCACCAGATCACGACGTCCCCGAGGTCTGCTCCGGTCGGGCTGTTCGAGTAACACGCGGATGCCCTCAGGTGTCAGATGCTCCACGAGCCGTTGGGGTCCTTTTTTGACGGGAATCGCCATCACCTGCTGAAAGTGGAGCAGAGATTCCGGGAATTCCGCCTGGGCATAGCGGAAAAAGGAGTGCAGCGCCGTCCGCCGTAGATTCCGTGTGGCTACGCCACACGCCCGTTCCGTTTCGAGCCAGCCCAAGAAGGCGGTAACGCGTGCTGGCGTCAGCTGGGCCATCGTCATTTGCTCGGGCGGGATCCCCTCGCGTTCATGGAAATATCGGAGGAGCAGTTTGAAGCGGTCCCGATAGGACCGAATGGTGTGGGGGCTGACATTCTTTTGTCCCGGGAGGTACTCGGACAGAAACTGCGTGAGGAAGCGGGCAAAGTCAGTCGGTCTCATTGTGTGCGCCTCCCGCTGTAGGAATAATGTCTCCGAAGTTTCCTTCGAGCTTGAGGCGGATATCGGGGAAGACATCGGCCGTCATGCGTAGGTAGTCCGCGGTCTCACGACAGCTGTCATGGCCCAGGTATGTCTTGAGAATCGGGAGCATGGTCAGTAGATCCTTCCCCTGTTCCGCCCAGGATTTCAGGCGATAAGTGGCATAGGTGTGGCTCAGAAAATCCCAACGTTGGGATTTCTTTCGCCACTCCTATGCGGTCCATTGTTTGCAAGACTGGGTTCGCCAGGGCGCGGACCTTACCGTAGCGCTGCCGTATCTCTCGGCGTACCTCGGCCATACCGGATTACAACAGACCCAATACTACCTCCGCCTCACGGCGGAATGCTATCCCGACCTCGTGACGCAAGTCGAACACGCTTGCGCCGGTATTATCCCTGGGGGAGGTGCCCGATCATGAAACCGACCGACTTCG
This sequence comes from Bacillota bacterium, assembly GCA_021820965.1. Taxonomy (GTDB): domain Bacteria; phylum Bacillota; class Sulfobacillia; order Sulfobacillales; family Sulfobacillaceae; genus Sulfobacillus_B. The sequence goes on from JAKACZ010000005.1 coordinate 144,331, forward strand.
CCCGGTTGCTCACCCGGTATCTCGGACAGTACCTACCGGGTCAACGCAATCTCAGTCGCGAGACGATCC